>CAWEFP010000020.1:0-92466 GCA_963808295.1 uncultured Actinomycetes bacterium
CCTCGTAGGGCTCTTCCAGAAAGTGCGGTGCGAGCGACTCGTGGGTCTGCTTGGCGTCCCATGGGCATTCGGCCCGCAGGATCTCCATGGTGGCCACGAGATCCAGCAACCGGGCGCCGGGCAGGTCGGCGGAGCCACGCAGCACCACCGTGGCCGGTTCCCCGTCCGCCCAGCTCGTGCAGCGCGCCGAGCAGGGCTGCTGGCCTTCCTCGCCGGTCCCGGTGCCGGTCCCCAGGCTGGCCCGGGCCGGGTCGCCGGCCAGCCAGACCACGGGGCCGTCCGCCTCGCGCCGCCGCGGCCGTGAGGGTCTGCGCTAAAAAGGGGCCGGGGCGGGCTCGGCGACGACCTCGCAGGCGATCCCGGCTTGCGCGAGCGCAGGGAGCTGCGGGTGGTCAGGACTGCCGCAGAGGATGCGGGACGCGCCGCGCAACGCGTCCCATGCGCGGCAGGGTCAGCAGGCCCGGCGTGACTCTCGGGGCTCGTCACCAGCACGATCAGCTGACCCGGTCCGGCTGCTGGCCGGGGCCGCCGCGGCTGCCGGGCCCGACCCCGCTCCGTTGGCGGCGCCGGGGGCGCCGGGGCCATTCAGCACGACGGCGACAGCCCGGAGGTGGACGGCTTGGCGGCCGGTCCCTCGGCGCGCGACAGCGTGTCCGGCGCCGGTGACCACCGAGTCCTGGGTGTAGTTATCGCGCCGAACTGCGGGCTGACATGCACCGGCTCCGCCCTTGAACGTGCGGCATTCGGCCAGGCTGAACTGCTGGGGTGATCGCGGTGACCGCCGCGTTGCTGGTCGGCAGCTTCCCGCCGTTGTGCTGCTCGGCGTAGCTGATCTCAATGGCCTGGTAGCGGCCCAGCTCGGCGAGCAGGTCCGGCGGGCAGGCTGTTGGCGACGGCGAGCTCGTCGAGGGACACGTTGCTGATCCCCTGTTCCTGCTGCGCCTGCGCTGCTGCCTGCCGAGAATATGTCCGCGAGCGCCTGCTGGGTCTGGCCGCGGGTCACCGTGATGTGTTCCCTGCTGGCCAGGTCCTCCCGGATCTGGAACCTGATCAGCCAGCTCAGCACGTCCTTGGGCAGCTGCGCCGCGGTGAGCTGCACCGTGCCGGAATACGGCTTGGCCGCATTGCTCAGCACGGAGACCTCACTGTCCAGCTGCCCGGTGGAGTATCCGGTCGCTGCCGACGGTCGCCGCGGCGCCCAGCTGGACCGGGGCGCACCCGGCGATCAGCCCGCCGAAGGCAGCGGCGGCAACGGCAGCCTTGACCGCGGTCGCGGCCCTGATCGGGTGCGGCGCACAGCGATATCCCTTCTCACGCCTTGTCGCTCACCTGAGCGGGCTCGCCGAACACGGCGTCGATGAGCCCGGTGCACCACGCGAGCATGTCCCGGTCCCGCAGCGGCTGGCCGCCGATGACGGTCTGCGGCCCGCTGGCCACGGACCGGCCCCGCGACGCTCCCGGCGCGGCGCGGACGCCGACGACCCGGGTACCGCCTTCGGCACCGGCACCAGCATCGTACGCACCGCCGGCTTGATCGTGTCCTCGGGTACAGCCGCTGCACCCGGACCTGCCGGGAATCGGGCAGTTCCACCGGCGCGAAGCGGACGTGGCTGCCCTGCAGCGTGATGTCGGTGAGCCCGGCGCGCGCGCCCGGGCCCGCAACCGCGCGACCTCCAGCAGGCGAGGACGGGCTCCGGCGGCTCGCCGTAGCGGTCGGTCAGCTCGTCGCGGACCTCGGCGACGTCGCCGTCGGAGTCGATCGCGGCGATCCGTCGGTACGCCTCCAGCCGCAGCCGCTCGCCGGGCATGTAGTCGTGCGGCAGGTGCGCGTCGACCGGCAGCTCGACCCGGACCTCGGCGCGGTCCGCCGGGCCCTCGCCCTTGGAGCTCGCTGACGGCCTCGCCGACCAGCCGGACGTACAGGTCGAAGCCGACGGCGGCGATGTGGCCGGACTGCTCGCCGCCGAGCAGGTTGCCCGCGCCGCGGATCTCGAGGTCCTTCATGGCGACGTGCATGCCGGCGCCGAGCTCGGAGTGCTGCGCGAAGGTGGCCAGCCGCTCGTGCGCGGTCTCGGTCAGCGGCTGCTCGGGCGGGTAGAGGAGGTAGGCGTAGGCGCGCTCCCGGCCGCGGCCGACCCGCCCGCGCAGCTGGTACAGCTGGGCCAGGCCGAAGGTGTCGGCCCGGTCGACGATGATCGTGTTGGCGTTGGGGATGTCCAGGCCGGACTCGACGATCGTCGTGCAGACCAGGACGTCGAACGCTTCCGTCCCAGAAATCGACCATCACCTGCTCGAGCGCGTCCTCGCGCATCTGGCCGTGCGCGACGGCGACCCGCGCCTCCGGGATCAGCTCGCGCGATCCGCGCGGCGACCTTGCTCGATCGAGCTCGACCCGGTTGTGGACGAAGAAGACCTGGCCGCCGCGGAGCAGCTCGCGCCGGATCGCGGCGGCGATCTGCCGGTCGTCGTACGGGCCGACGAACGTCAGCACCGGGTGCCGTTCCTCCGGCGGCGTCTTGATCGTCGACATCTCGCGGATGCCGGCCAGCGCCATCTCCAGCGTGCGCGGGATCGGCGTGGCGCGTCATGCGTCAGCACGTCGACCTCGGTGCGCAGCTGCTTCAGGTGCTCCTTGTGCTCGACGCCGAAGCGCTGCTCCTCGTCGACGACGATCAGGCCGAGGTCGCTTGAACCGGATGTCCGGCGACAGCAGGCGGTGCGTGCCGATGACGACGTCGACGGTGCCGTCGGCCAGGCCGTCGCAGGGTCTCCGCCGTCTCCGCCGCGTCTGGAACCGGGACAGCGCCCGGACCGTGCACCGGGAAGCGCGCAAACCGCTCGCTGAACGTCGAGAAGTGCTGCTGCGCGAGCAGCGTGGTCGGCACCAGCACCGCGACCTGCTTGCCGTCCTGCACGGCCTTGAACGCCGCCCGCACCGCGATCTCGGTCTTGCCGTAGCCGACGTCGCCGCAGATCAGCCGGTCCATCGGCACCGACCGCTCCATGTCGGCCTTGACCTCGTCGATGGCCGCGAGCTGGTCGGGCGTCTCGTCGTAGGGGAAGGCGTCCTCGAGCTCGCGCTGCCACGGCGTGTCCGGCGCCGAAGGCGTGGCCCGGGGACGCGGTCCGCGCCGAGTAGAGCTGGATCAGCTCCGCGGCGATCTGCCGGACCGCCTTGCGGGCCCGGCCCTTGCGCTTGGCCCAGTCGGCCCCGCCCAGCCGGTGCAGGCTGGGCGCCTCGCCGCCGGACGTACCGGGTGACCTCGTCGAGCTGGTCGGTCGGCACGTACAGCCGGTCGGCGGCTGCCCGCGCTTGCCGGTGCGTACTCGAGGACGAGGTACTCCCTGGTCGCGCCCGCCGCGGTCCGGCTGGTCATCTCGACGTACCGGCCGACGCCGTGCTGCTCGTGCACCACGTAGTCGCCCGGCTGTGAGCTGCAGCGGGTCGACGCCACCGCGCCGCCTGCTCGGCATCCGGCGCATGTCCTTGGTGCTGGACCTGCTGCCGCCGTGGCCGGCCAGGTCGCTCTCGGTCAGCACGGCAAGCTTGATCGATGGCCAGGTGAAGCCGTGGTCCAGCAGGCCGGTCGCCACGTACGGCACAGCCGGCTCGGGCGGGGCCTGGAGGTCCTCCATCCGGGCCCCGAGATCCTCGTCCCGCAGCACTTCGGTCAGCCGCTGCGCGGGGCCGTGGCCCTCGGTGACCAGGACGACCCGCCAGCCGCCGGAAAGCCAGCCGCGCACGTCCGAGATCATGCTGTCCGGTGTCGCCGTGGTAGCTCCGCGCGGGCGCGGCGTCGATGCCGAACGAGACGCGCCCGGAGTCGTCACCCGGTTCCGCGTCATCCCCGGTGGCGCCGAAGGGCTCGATCGTCCACCACGGCAGCCGGCGGGCCCGGGCCGCCTCGCGGACCCGGGCGATGGGCTGGAAGGCAGCCGCGCCGAGATCGATCGGCGCCTCGCCGCCGACGGCGGCGTTCACCCAGGACGCGTCCAGGAATTCCCGGCTGGTGCTGACCAGTTCGGCGGCCCGGGTGCGGATGCGCTCGGGGTCACAGGCGACCAGGACGCCATCGGCGGGCACGTAGTCGGTCAGCAGGTCCATCCGGTCGGCCAGGACCGGCGCGAACGCCTCCATGCCCTCGACGGGGATCCCGTCCGCCAGCTTGCCGAGTATCTCCGACAGGCCCGGGTGCGCCGCGGCCAGTTCCTTGGCCCGGTCCCGCACCGCCGGGGTCAGCAGCAGTTCCCGGCAGGGCGGCGCCCACAAACCATGCGGCGCCTCGCCCAGGCTGCGCTGGTCCGCGACCTTGAAGAAGCGGATTTCCTCGACCGTGTCGCCGAAGAACTCGATCCGCACCGGATGCTCGTCGGTGGGCGAGAACACGTCGATGATGCCGCCGCGGACCGCGACGTCACCGCGGCGGCCGACCAGGTCTTCACGCGCGTAGCCGATCTCCACGAGCCGGGTGAGCAGCTCATCGGGGTCACAGGTGTCGCCGGCCCGCAACCGGACCGGCTCCAGGTCCCCGAGACCGCCGACGATGGGCTGGAGCAGGCACCTGACCGGGGCCACGACGACCGAGAGCGGTCCCGCCGCGTCGTCGCCCGCGTCAGGGTGTGCCAGCCGGCGGAGCACGGCGATCCGCTGCCCGACCGTGTCGGAGCGGGGCGAGAGACGCTCGTGCGGCAGCGTCTCCCAGCCGGGGAAATAGGCGACGCTGCTCTCGGGGAGGAAGGAGCCGAGCGACGCGGTCAGGTCCTCGGCCTCACGGGCCGTCGCGGTGACGGCGAGCACGAACCGCCCGAGCCGGGCCGCGATGGCCGCGGTGAGCACCGGCCGCAGCGCGGGCGGGGCGACAAGATCGACACCGGCCTGGGCGGTGCTGCCTGGCCCGGTCGCGGCGGCGCCGGTTCCGGCGGCCTCCGCTCCGGGAGTTCCCGGTTCGGGGGCCCCCGGTTCAACGGCCCCGAGCTCAACGGCCCCGATCTCAAGAGCACGGCGCAGTCGCGGATCGTCCGCGACGATGCTGAGGATTCCGGCGAGGCTCATGGTGTCCTTGTTGTAACGGCACGGGTGGTAACGGCCTGGGTCGGTGGCGGCCCCGGCGCCTGGCCGCGGAAAGAAGCGGCGGCGTTCACGTAACAGTGATGGCGGCTCGGTATTCCGGGACGTCCCCGGGCATGCGTGAAACTCCCGCACGGGGAGGAGGCGGGGGGTCATGCTGCGTCACGACCTCACTCAGTCTACGTCCCGCCCGGGCCGTTCTGTCCGCTGGCCCGGCGGTTTGGCCCGCTCACCTGGTGCCGCGACGGCACTGGCTGGCGCCGGGGCGGCGCGGAAATTTAACACGGCGCATCACGACTAAGAGTATCTGTATGACTACTCTTTGTTTTCATGTCATCAGCTGCCGGAAGTCACGCCGCAGGAAACAGGCGCCCGGGTGCGGGAAATGGGCCGCCCGGCGCCGGGCGCACCGCGGAGGTTGCCGCCCCCGCATCCGGCGGCGACGCGAGCCCCGGCCCAGCGCGGGGCGGCACGGCGGGAGGCGGCACGGCCGGAGCGGGCACGGCGGGGGCTGGCGCGGCCGCACGGAACGCGCAGCAGGCGGTCATCCGGGCCCGGCACGCGGCCAGCAAGGCCCGCCTGGCGGTGGAGAGTGAGGCAGAGCGCGGCCGGCTGGTGCGGGAACTGTTCGCCCAGCCGATCCGGGACTACCTGTACGGGGTGCTCGGGCGTCCGGTCGCCGTGCTGCGGGCCGGATGCCAGGCGCCTATCGAGGAGCTGGGGCTGGAGAAGCTTCGGGCCAGCGGATATGAGATCAGCGTGACCACGGTGGACCAGGACAGCCCGGCGACGCGGCCCCCGGCGCCCCATCCGGCCACCAAGCTTGGCGACCTGCGGATGATCTCGCTGCCCCCCCGGTCGTTCAACATCGTCTACTGCGGCTTCCTGCTCGAGAGGATCCCGCATACCGCGCTGGTTCTCGATCGTTTCGTGGCCGCCCTGCGGCCGGGTGGCCTGCTCCTGCTGCGGGTCCGGGACCGCGATTGCGCGGCAGCGGCGCTGGACCGCATGACGCCCGAACCGGTGCGCAGGATGATCTGGGCCCGGCTGCGCCCGGGTGAGCCGGGGCCGTTCCCGGCCATCTACGACCCCGTCACGTCGGCGCGCGGCCTGCAGGCGTACGCCCTCTCGCACGGTCTGGTGATCATCCGGCGGGAGAAGGCCCGTACGCTGCCCGGCCCGCCCGGCCGGCTGACCAGCGTGATCGGCGCGGCCCGGGCCCTGATCGCACGGCTGAGCCGCGGCCGGCTGACCGACGCCCATGACGAGTTGCTGTATGTCATCCGCAAGCCGGAAGACCGGTTCGCCCGGCTCGTCTGAGCCTGACTGGGGGGTGCCTGCCGGGAATGCGGGCGCCGGCCGCTGAGTCCCAGAATGGGCCGGTGGCCGGTGGCCGCTACCGGCCGGGCCGGCGACCATGAAGACGGAGATGGCCAGCGGCGAGCGGCAAGCGGCAAGCGGCATGGCACAGGGCGGGTGATTACCACACGAACCCTGACGTTACGGCCACGGACACAACCCGGTCCTCCGTATGGTTGTACGGCAAAGAACGTGTGGGGGGCGGCAGCACGAGCCACGGGCTGGCGGCCGGAGACGGGGCATCGCATACGCGGCACGCCGATCTCCGCACACAGGTGTCGACGTGGCGGGAGTGAGGCAGACGTGAGCGCGGAGGCGTTGGCGGGACTTCCCGGTGAACTAGCGGACTGGCCCGCGTGGACACCCGGTGAGGCGCAGCTCGCGGACCTGGAGCTGCTGACCTCCGGAGCGTTCGAGCCGCTGCGCGGCTTCATGACCGCGGCCGATCTGGCGGCCGTCGCCGAACGCGGCACGCTGGCGGACGGCACGCCGTGGCCCGTCCCGGTCACGCTCGAAGTCCCGGTCGAGGTTGTCCCGCCCGGCGAGCGGCACCTGGTGCTCACGGACCACGAGGGGACACCGCTGGGGGTTCTCGAGATCAGCGAGCAGCTGCCCGTCTTCAGCTACGGCGAGCAGACTGCCTGGCGCCTGGGCGGTCCGGTCACGGCTCTGCGCGACCCCGAGCACGGGCCGTTCCGGAGGTTGCGCCGCAGGCCCGCCGAGGTCCGGGCCGAGTTGGGCGAAGGCCCCGTGCTCGCCTGCGCCACCCGCGGTGTGCTGCACCGCCGCCAGATCGGGCAGCTCCGTCATCTGGCCGACCAGATGAAGGCCCGGCTGCTGCTGCTTCCGCTGGTCGCAGGTCCGGCCGAGGTCGTGGTCCGCCCGGACGCGCTGGTCCGCGCGGTGCTCGCCGCCTGCCAGCACCTACCCGCGGGCACCTGCGTGGTCCCGGTGCCGCTCGCGCCGCGGGACGGCGGGATCGGCGTCGAACTGCGGGCCCGTGCGGTCATCGCCGCCGCGTACGGAGCGACGCACCTGCTCGTCGACCCGGCTGACGCCCCCGATGTGCTGTTCAGCGGGCGGAGCGGCAACGGCGGCCGGAGCGAGCCCCTTCAGCTTCCCGGCCTGCCGATACCGATCGTTTCGGCCGGCGACTGGGCCTATGACCCGCGGTCAGAAGTCTGGCGCCCGCTGTCGTTGATCGAGCCGGGAGCCGAACGCAACGAACTGAACCACGACGAGCTGAGGGACCTGCTCGACCGCGGCGATCCGCTGCCCGCCTGGTTCACGCCCGAAGGCGTCGCCCACGAGCTGCGGCTGGCCCGGCCGCGGCGCGGGCAGCGGGGCCTGGTGATCTTCTTTACCGGGCTGTCCGGCTCGGGCAAGTCCACGGTCGCGCGTGATCTGCGGGATGCGCTGGCCGAACGCGGCGACCGCACGGTGTCACTGCTCGACGGCAACCGGGTCCGGCGGCTGCTGTCCGCCGGGCTGACGTTTTCCCGCGCGGACCGCGACCTGAACATCGTGCGCATCGGCTATGTCGCCGCCGAGGTCGCCCGGCACGGCGGCATAGCGATCTGCGCGCCGATCGCGCCCTATGCGTCCGCCCGCGCGGAGGTCCGGGAGATGGCCACCGCTGCCGGTGACTTCCTGCTCGTGCACGTGGCCACGCCGCTGGAGGTCTGCGAGTCGCGGGACCGGAAGGGGCTGTACGCCAAGGCCCGGGCCGGCCTGATCGGCAACTTCACCGGCGTTTCCGATCCGTACGAGGAGCCGCGGGACGCCAACCTGGTCCTCGATACCTCGGCGATGAGCCGCCAGGATGCCGTCGAGGCCGTCATCGGCCTGCTCACGGTCGGCGGGTGGCTTCCCGCGACGCAGGACCAGGCCACGACGGCCGCGGGCCGCTGGAGCCGATAGCGCCAGCGCGGCCGGTGGCGGTCAGTCCTGGTCTTCGGCGCGGGTGCCTTCGCTGAGCCGGGCCCTGAATTCACCAGCCCGGTTGCGTACGCCACGCAGCCGGCTCGTCAGGGCCCCGGACATGACGTCCCGTTGCCGGGACAGCAGGACGAAGCTGGCGATCCCGCTGACCAGAAGGGCCAGGGCGGCCAACAGCAGCCCGCGGGCGCCGGCGAAGTACAGCAGCACGAGCGCGACGAGGAAGAGCACGAACCGTGCGGACGTATAAGCCAGAGCAGTACGCATGACACTGACAGGTTAATGCGCTCCCGGCCCGGGCGTGACCCGGCCCTCGCTAATGACGCGCGCGAACAGGGCCGGGTCGATGTTTCCGCCGGAGAGCACCGCGACCGGATGGCGTGCGGCCGGGAGCTCGTCCCGGCGGAACAGGCAGGCGGCCACGGCGGCCGCGCCCGGCTCGGCCACGAGATGCGCGTCGGTGGCCAGGCGGCGCACCGCGGCGAGGATTTCCCCGTCGGTGACGGTCACGATGCCGGCCACGTCCCGCCGCATGTGGGCGAAGGGCAGCGCGCCGACCTGCTCCACCCGGAGCGCATCGGCGATCGTCCGGGCCACCGAGCGGCCGGCCAGGCCACCCGCTGGCCCTTCCGGAGTGAGTCCCGGGCGTCGGCGGCGAACTCGGGCTCGACGCCGACGATGGTGACGTCCGGGCTGACCGCCCGGGCCGCGGCGGCGATGCCGGCGATGAGGCCACCGCCGCTGACCGGAACGACGATGAGGTCGGTGTCCGGCTGGTCAGCCATGATCTCCAGCCCGATGGTCCCCTGGCCGGCGATCACGCGGCGATCGTCAAAGGGCGGAATGAGCGCGTAGCCATGCCTGGCCACCAGATCATCGGCCGCAGCCTGGCGCGCCGCCATGGTGGGCGCCACCGTCACCAGTTCCGCGCCGCACGCGGTGATGGCGTCCGTCTTGGTCGCGGGCGCCGTCTCGGGTATCACGATCACGGCGTGCGTGCCCAGCAGGGGCCGCGTAGCCACCGCGTAGCCGTGATTGCCGCTCGAATGGGCCACCACCCCGCGCTGCCGGTCCGCGGGCGGCAGGGCGCTGATGGCCGCGTAAGCGCCGCGGAGCTTGAATGAGCCCACCGGCTGCAACGATTCGGCCTTGATCAGTAGCGGCGGCGACAACCGGGGAAAGGGCACGGGCGTCGTATGGACGGCGACACCGCGCAGGCGCGTCGCGGCTTGTCTGATCTCAGCAACGGATACAAGTCGGGCCATGCCGTCACAGTAAGGTAGTGGCCACACAGAATAATCAGGTCGCTCTAATTTTCCGAAATCTAGGCAGAAAGCACTCGTTTGTCGCCAAACTTAGGTCAGGCTCAGGTTCCTGAGCCTGCGGGGCATAACTGGGAGGGGACTAAGTTGGACGGCAATAATGAGCGGCTACTGACCCCGGGAGAGGTGGCGGCCCTGTTCCGGGTTGACCCGAAGACCGTCACGCGCTGGGCGGCATCTGGCCGCATCACGAGCATCCGTACGCCCGGGGGGCATCGGCGCTTCCGTGAGTCAGAAGTACGCGCGCTGCTCCGCGGTGAGGGAGAGCCGTCGGCCGACGGCCATTCGGTGTTGTGACGCCTGCGCGGCTGGCACGGCGACGGTCCCGCATCCCGTGCCGGCCGCGGGGCCATGCCACTGACCGGCTGCCGCGATCAGCCCTGGTAACCGGTCGGTACACATCGGGCAGCCGGTCTGGACCGCCCGGAACGCACCGTCATGAAGGGCACGCCCGCCGCGGCGGGCCCTATCCGGGGTCGGCGTCCTCGCCCGGCTCGGCCCAGCGGTAGTCGGCGTTCTGCCGGGCGAATTCCTGGAACTCGCGCTCCAGGGCCTCATCACCGTCTCGCCACTGTGCGCGGCGCATGTCCGCTTCGTCTTCGGTCATCGCCTGCTCGGCCAGCCGGGCGTAGTCCGCATCCTGCGGCCCGATTTCCACGTAAGCGTCGCCGATCATCCGCCCGTCGTTGCCGATGGCGGTTTGCGGAACCCTCAGGTTCCCGTTTGGTAGCCGTATGACGAACATCCCACGCTCACCCTAGATGCCATAACGCCGGTTGAAGTAAAGCATCACATTCAGCGCCGTCCGTGTATTGCCGCCGAGCATGTCTACGAGCGCCTGCCGCTGCCTCGACGCAATCGCCGCAAAGGCGTCCGCGAAGAACTCCT
Organism: uncultured Actinomycetes bacterium; assembly: GCA_963808295.1. Classification (GTDB taxonomy): domain Bacteria; phylum Actinomycetota; class Actinomycetes; order Streptosporangiales; family Streptosporangiaceae; genus Bog-532. The sequence continues at coordinate 10,576 of CAWEFP010000020.1, forward strand.
TGCGGCCGAGGCCGCCGCGCTGCCGGTGAAAGTCGCTCGCAAGATGCGGCTGGCACTGATCGTAAAGCATCCGGAACTCGGCCGAGTCTGACTGCCAGCGTCCGGCGGGCGCGTCGATGTCGTCCAGTGCGTGCCCCACCTCATGGCACATCACGTCCGGGGTCGGCGACGGCCGCGTCCCGACCACGATCTTGCGTTCGCCGTAGGCGCCCGCGCAGGCATCCCAGGTCGCCCGGCCAGACGGCAGCGGCACGCCGCGGAGGGCGGTCATGTCGTCCAGCTGCGGAACGCCGCCCGGCCCGACGAAGATCCCGTCGAGACCCGCGGCGAGCTTGTCCTTGATCTGCTGCGGCAGCTCGGCGAGCCGGTCGATGGCCGCGGCCGCCTCGGCGGGCGGCAGCGTGGCCGCATCCCACTGGCGCCACAGCACAGCCTCGAGCGTGCCGCAGTTCCTCCGGCCATCGCCGTGGCTGGGTTCTCCCGGGTTATGCGCGTGCGCGAAGGGCAGCCGGAGCCGGGCCGCACCGGCACCGCCCGGCCGCTGGACCGCGCTCGCTGGCCGCTGGGCGGGAATATGGCCGCGCTGAGCCTCGAGCCACTGCTGCCTTGCATCAGCGGCCGGGGCACCCGGCCCGCTCTCCCCGCGCCCGCCGTCGCGCCCGGCCGGGGCAACCGCGGGCGGGGTGAGCGGCGCCGTTCCGTAGCGGCCGCGCCGCACGCGCGCCCGCGCGCCATCAACTGACACCCCGGGCGGGTCAGCACCGGCCCGGCCCGCTGTCTCCCTGCTGGTGCGGGGAGACACATTCAGCGGGCGCCCGTCCGGGGGGCTGCCGCCTCCGCCTCGTAGGCCACCCGTGCCTGCTGGGCCGCCCGTGCCTGCTGGCCCGTCCACGCCTCCCGGGCCGCCCACGGGGGGCGGGACACTGCGGGGCTCATCCGCCCACGACGGCCCGGCCTGGTTCGGCCACGGCGGCCCGGCCTGGTTCGGCCACGGCGGGACGGGCTGGTTCGGCCACGGCGGGACGGGCTGGTTCGGCCACGGCGGCCGGGGCTCGTCCGCCGACGGCGGGCCAGCCTCGTCCGGCCATGGCGGCCCCGTCCCGCCCGCGGATGCCTCGTAGGCGGTGGGCCCGGCCGCGTCCTGACTGTTCCGGCGGTGCCGGCCGGCTACTTCGGGACTCGCGGAAGGGGCCTGACCACGGCCATCACCCGGGCGGGAGCGCGCCTCCCATGGCCGGTCGTGACGCGCCGTCTCCCCGGCCCGGTCGCGTCGCGGCCGCAGCCAGCCCGCACGCGGATGGGCGAGTCGGCGGACGCGCTCGAAGAGCCGTAGCCGCATGTCTCGCACTCCCTGTTTGCACCCGGCCGCCAGCGTACGACGAAATAACGCACAAGTCACTTCGGTGTGACCTACGGTGACGCATGGGGCATATATGCCGCACTTAAAGTTAATGAATACAGATACGGGTTGTCAGCACCCGAGGTTAGGCTTCGGGCATGTTGCTGCTCGGTGCCCTTTTTGCCCTCTTCATGGCAGGCTTTTGGCTTTACTGCCTGGTCGACGTGGCGCTCACCCCCGGCAGCGAGTGCCGTGGCCTGCCGAAGGCCGCCTGGATCGCCGTTGTCGCGGGAACCTTCGTCATCGGTGCCGTGATGTGGCTGGCTTTCCGCCGTCCCGCCCGGCCCACCGTGTCGCCCGCACCGCCGGGACACGACCCGGACGACCCGTCGCCGCCACACGCGCCGGAGGGCCGTTCCGGGGCTGTCCCCGGCAGCGTCCGCCCCGGCCCGCGCACCGGGAACGGCAGCGACGTCGCCGGGGGCCGCCCGGGCGGCGGGGAGGGCCTGGGCCGGTCCGGCCGCCCGGAGGCGGAGGCCGCGCTGCTCCGGCATCCGGCCGGGCGGTCACGGCCGCGGGGCACCTCGAGCCGGTCTCGCCCGCAGGGGCCGGACGACGACGCCGAGTTCCTCCGCTCGCTCAGCCGCGCCATTCACGGTGCCGAGACGGGCGACGACCCGGCAGGGTGACCGGCGGGAACTTCTGACGCCCGGCCGTCAGCCCAGGCCCGCGTAGGAGTGCAGGCCGGTGACGAAGGTCTGCACCACCAGCACGTTGAACAGCAGGCAGGCGAAACCGATGAGCTGGATGTACGCGGCCCGCCTGCCCCGCCAGCCCGCCGTGGCCCGGGCGTGCAGGAAGCACGCGTAGACGACCCAGGTGATGAAGGCCCACGTCTCCACCGGGTCCCAGCCCCAGTATCGGCCCCAGGCCTGGTCGGCCCAGATCGCGCCGGCGATGATGCCGAACGTCCAGATCGGGAAGCCGAACACGACCGTGCGGTAGGTAAGCCGGTCCAGTTCCTCGGCGCCGGGCAGCCGCCGCATGATGCCGTGGTTCGCGGGGCTGCGGCCCGCCGCCACCCGCCGGGTGTACCGTTCGGCGAAGAGGTAGACGACGCCCAGCACGGCGGCGACGAAGAAGATCCCGACCGACAGCGTCATGGCGGCGACGTGGATCGCGAGCCAGTACGACTTCAGCGCGGGAACCAGCGGCCCGGCGGGCGTGTAGATGACCGTCTGCGCGAGGCCCAGCGCGACCACGACCGCGCCCATCACGAACACGCCGAGGTGCCAGGCCCGGTAGCGCATCATCAGGGCGACGAAAAACACGACCGTCACGCAGGTCAGAGCGGTGACGAACTCGTACATATCGCCCCAGGGGACCCGGTGCACCGCCACGCCCCGCGTGACGACGCCCGCCAGGTGCACCGCCAGGCCGAGGTAGGTCAGGCCGATGGCCCCGCGGATCAGCGGTCCCAGCCGCTCCGCGCCGCCCGCGGCCGGGCCCGCCGTCGCCGGGGGGACCGCCGCCAGCGGCGTGTCTCCGGCGTTCCGGCTCCGCTGCTCGCACCCACCCCGGCCAGTTCGGGAACCGGGCGCGCGGTCTTCCCGGCCGCGGTGGCCGCCCTCACCCGGCGCCCGTAGGCGAAGTCGCCGGCGTAGGCGAGCATGGCGAGCGAGTAGATCACCACCGCGATTATCAGCAGGTGGTCGCTGAGCTGCGCCAGCCCGAGGTTGTCGGACACGGGCCTCACTCCGTCTCTTCGCTGCGTGGAGATGAATCATGGTCGCCGTGGCCTGGCGTGGTCACGGTGACCGGCGCCGGCTGGCTGTCATCGTCGCCCGCCGGGGCGGCCCGGGGGCCGGCCTCGCCGGGTGCTGCCGCGTCCGTCGGGCGGCCCGCGCCGCTGTCCGCGACCGTCATGAACCGACCTGAGGTCGGCGGCCAGCTCCGCGAACTCGGCCTCGAACCCGCCGCCCACGTCGGAGCGGGCCAGACCGCCCACGTCGACCACGGTGCGGCCGGAGTCGCCGCGGTAGGCGCGGACGAAGATCCGCCGCCGCCGGACGAGGAAGGACAGCACCAGGCCGATCAGGGCGACGATGCCGGAAATCAGCGCCGGCACCTGCCCCGGGTCGTAGGTCACCTGAATGCTGATCCATTGCTTGTAGCCGGTGAACGTGAGGGTGCCCGCGCCGTCGGGCAGCTTCATAGACTGCCCCGGCGCCAGTACCTGCGCCGGGGTGGCCAGCCGGTGCATCGCGCCGGTGTTGAGCTGGTACACCGACTGCGCCACGCCGGAGTTCAGGCCCAGGTTGCCGGCATAGGGGATCATGCTCACCGCCGGCTCGTACGCCGCCGGGAAGGCCGACTGCAGCTGCCCGTTCACGTCCACGGCGGTCGGCAGGAACACCCCGGCGAAGCCGAGCTGCTGCGGCTTCGCGTCGGGCGCCTTCACCACCCCCTCGGACAGGTAGGTGGACTGGTCAGCAGGCAGGAACGGGGTCGCCTGGTCGTACACGACCTTGCCGCGGCCGTCGGTCACGCGGAAGACCGGGGCGTAGCCGTGCCCGATCAGGTACACCTTCGTCGAGTCCACGTTCAGCGGGTGGTTCACCTGCAGGTTGTAGCTCCGGACCGCGCCGCCGGGCTGGGCCGTGTAGGACAGGTGCGCGTCGAAGCTGGCCGGCTGGTTCCGGTCCGGCCCGGACGCGATGTAGCTTGCCGAGAACTTGTCCAGGGTGAGGCTGAATGGGGCCAGGTCGGCCGGCGACACGAAATGCCCCGGGTGATACGCGTCGAGATCGGTCACGGTGTCCGCGAAGCTGGTCCCCTCGACCAGCAGCCGGTCCGCCTTGTAGCCGAACAGGCCGCCGACGCCGACGGAGACCAGCACCCCCATCAGGGCGATGTGGAACAGCAGGTTGCCGACTTCCCGGCGGTAGCCCTTCTCCGCCGACAGCCAGCCTTCGCCCTGGTTCAGCCGGAAATGCCGGCGGCTGAGGAAAGCGGCGGCCGCGGCGGATGCCTCCCCCGCCGTCATATCGGTCTCGTAGCGCACGGAGTTCGGCAGCCGGGACAGGTGACGCGGCGCCTGCGGTGGCAGCGCCCGCGCCGACCGGGCCAGCCGGAACGTACGCGGCAGCACGCATCCGGCCAGCGAGATGAACAGCAGCAGGTAGATCGCCGCGAACCAGGGGGCGCCGAACACGTTGAAGAGGCCGAGCGCGTTGAGGAACGGCGCCAGAGCCGGGTGCGCCGTATAGTACTGCTGCACCGCGGCGGGGTCGATGCCCTGCTGCGGCAGCAGCGACCCGGGCACGCTGCCCAGGGCGAGCAGGAACAGCAGGACGAGCGCGATGCGCATCGAGGTGAGCTGCCGCCAGCCCCACCGTGCCCACGCCACTACGCCGAACGCGCCGGGCTCGGGGCGCGCCGGCGGGGTTTCGGTCTCCCCCGCCGGGGTCGCTGGGCCGGCCGGGGCGTTTCCGCTGCCTGCCTGGGGCGTGCGCACGTCCGTCATCGGCTCATGCCCCAGCGGTCACTTTGGCGAGGATGTTGCCGAGGCTGGAGTAGCTCGCCTGGCCGATGACCCGCCCGGCGATGCGGCCGTTGCGGTCGATCACGAGCGTGCTCGGGATCGCCGCCGGCGGCACGGTACCGCGGAAGGCGAGGGCGATCTCGTCGGCCGGATCGTTCAGGCTCGGGTAGCTGATGGCGTGAATTCTGCACGAAGGCCTCGGCGCTCGCGGGCGAGTCCCGGATATCGACCCCGACGAACTGAACGCCCTTGGGCTGGTACTGCTCCGAGAGCACCTCCAGGGTGGCCGCCTCTGAACGGCACGGCGCGCACCAGGACCCCCAGAAATTGATGACGACCACCTTGCCGCGGTAGGAGTTCAGGCTCAGCCGGGCGCCGGACAGCGTGCTGCCGGAGACGGCCGGCGCCGCCGCCCGGCTGCCCGCCGTGAAGTAGGCGCTGTTCCCGTTGCCCGACACGAAGTTGACGCCGTTGCTCGCCGGAGTGTTCGCCGCGATCTGGCCCGCCGCACGCGGCGACGGTCAGCACGCCAACGACGGCCATCACGGCCGCGGCGACGGCGCGGCGAACGGCAGTGGACGAGGGGAACACCGGCACTTCCAGGACTCAGAAACTCCTACAGTGAGTAGTACCGGGCTCTATTGTGCCGCACCGCCCAGGTTGGCCTGACGCCGGGCCGGCTCGGCGTAGGTGACGCTGGTGATGTCATCTCCCGTGTAGGTGAAGCTGGTGACGCTGGCCAGCGCGCACTCACGGTTGCTGGGGTGGTGCCAGAGCCGGCGGCCTTCCACGCTCCGGCGGGTCACCCAGATCGGAAGCTGGTGGCTGACGCACACGACCTCGTGACCGCGGGCGGCATCCCTGGCGTCGGCCATGGCGGCGCTGACCCGCTGCACGACCGACTTGTACCGCTCGCCCCAGGACGGCGAGAACGGATCACGCAGATACCACCAGTGCTCGAGGCGCTTGAGCGATCCGTCCCCCACGCCGAAGACCAGGCCCTCAAAGTGGTTCCACGATTCGATCAGCCGCTCATCGACCACCGGCTCGAGGCTGAACCGCTCGGCGACCGGCTCGGCCGTCTCCCGGGCCCGCTCCAGCGGTGAGGTGAAGATCGCCACCACGTCCCGTTCGGCAAGAAAATCAGCGGCGGCCTTGGCCATCATCCGGCCGTCCTCGGACAGGTGGTATCCCGGCAGGCGCCCGTAGATCAGCCCGCGCGGGTTCTCGACCTCCCCGTGCCTGAGCAGGTGCACAACGGTCGTATCGGCGGTCTGCCCGGGGACGGCAGAATTCGGCAAGTCGTGACTCATGGCTGGGCCAGCTTACCGGCCCGACGTTACGGCGCGACGAGCAAGCGGCCGCACCGCAGTGGCGCACCCGCACCCAGAGGAACGGGCGGAGCCCAGGAGGCGGCAAACTCCGGGCCGGTTACGCGAGGGCGGTGGCGGCGGCGCGCGCGGCGGCGGGGAGGGCGGCGGCGATTCGCGCGATCGCGGGCGCGTCGTGCGACGCGGACAGGAACCACGCCTCGAACGGGGACGGCGGCAGGTATACCCCGCCGTCGAGCATCGCGTGGAAGAACGCCGCGTACGCGGCGGCCGACTGGGCCCGGGCGCCGGCAAAGTCCCGCACCGGCTCGGAACGCCCCAGGTAGATGGAGAACAGGTTCCCGGCGGTCTGCAGGCGGTGCGGCACGCCCGCCGCGGTCAGCGCCTCGGTGGCGAGCTTGGCGACCAGGGCGGCGGCCTCGTCCACCCGCGCGTACACCTCGGGCGTGCAGGCCCGCAGCGTGGCCAGGCCGGCGGCGGTGGCGAGCGGATTCCCGGACAGCGTCCCGGCCTGGTAGACGGGGCCGCTGGGGGCGAGGCGGGCCATGATCTCGGCGCGGCCGCCGAAGGCCGCCGCGGGCAGGCCGCCGCCCATGACCTTGCCGAACGTCGTCAGGTCCCCGGCGACGCCGTCGCGCCCGTACCAGCCGGAGCGGGTGACGCGGAAGCCGGTCAGCACCTCGTCCATGATGAGCAGCGCGCCATGGGAGTGGCACAGCGCCGAAAGCATCTCGTTGAACCCGGGCCCGGGTGGGACCACGCCCATGTTCGCGGGGCACGCCTCGGTGATCACGCAGGCGATCTGGTCGCCGCGGGTGGCGAACGCCTCGCGGACCGCCGCCTCGTCGTTGTACGGGAGCACGATGGTGTCGCTGGCCGCCGCGCCGGTGACCCCGGGCGAGTCGGGCAGGCCGAACGTCGCCACCCCCGAGCCGGCCGAGGCGAGCAGCGCATCCACGTGGCCGTGGTAGCAACCGGCGAACTTCACCACCGCGGGCCGCCCGGTGAACCCGCGGGCCAGGCGCAGCGCGGACATCGTGGCCTCGGTACCGGAGTTGACCAGGCGGATCTGCTCGGCCGGGGTCCGCGCGGTGATCTCCTCCGCGAGTTCGACCTCACCCGGCGTGGCCGCCCCGAACGAGGTCCCCCGGTCGGCCGCCGCGTGCAGCGCCTGCACCACCGCCGGGTAGCGTGTGCCCGAGGATCATCGGCCCCCAGGAGCACACGAGGTCGACGTACTCGCGTCCGTCGACGTCGGTCAGGTACGGCCCGGAGCCCGCGGCGATGAAGCGGGGTACCCCGCCGACGGAACCGAACGCCCGTACCGGCGAGTTGACCCCGCCGGGGGTCACCGCGCAGGCCCGCTCGAAAAGCGCGGCCGAGCGGGGGCCCGCCGGGAGGCCTTCGGCAGCCGCGCTCACGGCAGGGCCGCCGCCTGCTCGCACGCGTCGACGAGAAACTCCAGCAGCCGCAGCGCGTCCGGCAGCGGGTGGTCACTCGGATCGCGGACCCAGTGGGCGGCCCCGGCAGCCCCCGGCCGACGGCGGGGCCAGGACGTAGCTGTCACGGCAGTGCCAGCGCAGGCTGCCCTGGGTGGTGAGGTTTTCCGGTTCGCAGTCCAGCCGGCAGGACCACCACTCGTCCTCGTCGACGGGCGCGCCGCGGGTCGTGACGAAGAACAGCATGCGCGTCCCCGCCGCCGCGACGGGACCCGCCGTTATCCCCGCCTGCTCGATCATGGCCAGCGCCTCGGCGCCGACGGCGGCCGGGACGTCGAGAACGTCGAAGACCCGCCCGGTGACCAGGATCACGCTGGCTTCGGGCCTGGCCGCCCACCATTGCCGGATCGTGCCGGTGTCGACGGTGGCCTGCATCTGCCAGGTCGGGGAGACCGGGTGCGCTCCCGGCGCCGGGCAGCCGACCCGGTCGCACGAGCAGGCCCGGCCGGTCTTCAGCCCGTCGAGCGGGAGATGCGCCCCCACGCACACCGGCCAGCCCAGCGCCGCGTAGTTCTCCGCCGCCTGCCCGAGTGGATCGCGCCGGTCGCTCCGGTCCGCCGTCTTCCGGCGGCTGCGGCGCCGTACCACATCGACCATCGGCTAACTCCTACCCGGGCCCGACCGCACCGCCGGCGCCCCGCATCGATGTCGCCGGCGCAGCGTCCCGGAGACGGGGCGTCCAGCGCCAGTCGAGGCCAGGAAGGTCCCGAACGGGCCTGCCGGGCACTCCCGCAGCCGGCGTCACCATCGTAGAGGACGCCGACAGCCCGTCCGGCGCAATCACCCGGGACGTGCACTGCATGCAGCCGCAAGTCGGGTGGGCGACGGTCACTCGGGTGGCGACGGTCAGCGGAGCCGCCGGGCCACTTCGGCGGCCCAGTAGGTCAGGATGATGCCGGCCCCGGCGCGGCGGATCCCGGTGAGGGTCTCCATGATGATCCGGTCCCGGTCCAGCCACCCGTTGGCCGCGGCCGCCTCCACCATCGCGTACTCCCCGCTCACCTGGTAGGCGGCGACCGGAACGTGCACGGTGGCGGCGACCCGCGCGATGACGTCCAGGTAAGCCAGGGCAGGCTTCACCATGACGATGTCCGCGCCCTCGTCGATGTCGAGCAGCACCTCGCGGAGCGCCTCGGCGGAACCAGGCGGGTCCTGCTGGTAGGAGGCGCGGTCGCCGAACTGCGGCGCGCACTCGGCGGCGTCGCGGAACGGCCCGTAGAAGCCGGAGGCGTACTTGGCGGAGTAGGCGCAGATGGCGACGTCCGCGAAGGCCGCCCCGTCCAGCGCCGACCGGATCGCGCCCACCTGGCCGTCCATCATCCCGCTGGGCGCGACGACGTGCACGCCGGCGGACGCCTGCGCCACCGCGATCGCCGCGTAGCGCTCCAGCGTGGCGTCGTTGTCGACCTCGCCGGCCGGCGTCAGCAGGCCGCAGTGGCCGTGGTCGGTGTACTCGTCCAGGCACAGGTCCGCCATGAGCACCGTGGCGTCGCCTACCTCGGCGGCCAGGTCCCCGATCGCGAGCTGGACGATGCCGGCCGGGTCGTCGGCGGCGGAGCCCCGGCCGTCCTTGACAGCGGGAATGCCGAACAGGATGAGCCCGCCGACCCCCGCGTCCACCGCCTCGGCGGCCGCCTTACGCAGGCTGTCCCTGGTGTGCTGAACGACTCCGGGCATGGACCCGATCGGCTGCGGCTCGGCGATGCCTTCCTTGACGAACAACGGCAGCACCAGGTCGGCGGGCCGCAGGGCGGTCTCCGCCACCAGGTTGCGCAACGCCGCCGTGCGCCGGAGCCGGCGTGGCCGGACCACCGGGAACCCTGCGTTCACGTGAAACTCCCTACCTGACGTGGTGACCGCACCTGCTGTGCCGGGTCACCTGGTGCGCTTGCGGGCCCCGCGGCGGCGCTCGCTGGGCCGCCGGAGCGGCTCGCCCGCCTCGGCGGCCGCGGCCCGCTGGCCCGCGCCGTATTCGGCGAGGGCCTCGACGAGCGCGGCCATCGACGGCTTCGGGGCCATGACGTCGACCCGCAGCCCGAACTCGGCCGCGGTTTTGGCCGTCTGCGGGCCGATCACCGCGATCACCGTGACCGCGTGCGGTTTGCCCGCGATCCCGACCAGGTTGCGGACGGTCGATGACGAGGTGAACAGCACCGCGTCGAAGCCGCCGCCCTTGATGGCCTCGCGGATCGGGGCGGGCGGCGGTGCGGCCCGGACGGTGCGGTAGGCGGTGACGTCCTCCGCCTCCCAGCCGAGTTCGGTGAGGCGCGCGATGAGGTGCTCGGTGGCGATGTCGGCGCGGGGCAGCAGCACCCGGTTGATCGGGTCCAGCACGTCGTCGTACGGCGGCCAGGCCGCCGCGAGGCCCTGGCCGGACTGCTCGCCCTCGGGGATGAGGTCGGGCGAGATCCCGAAGTCCCTGAGTGCGGCGGCCGTCTGGTCGCCCACGGCGGCCACCTTGACGCCTGCGAACGCGCGCGCGTCGAGGCCGTATTCCTCGAACTTCTCCCGGATGGCGCGGACCGCGTTGACGGAGGTGAAGGCGACCCACTGATAACGGCCGGTGACCAGCCCGCGGACGGCACGGTCCATCTGCTGCGGCGTCCGGGGCGGTTCCACCGCGATGGTGGGCACCTCCTCCGGGATGGCGCCCTGCTCGCGGAGGCGCTCGGACACGGCCGCCGCGTCCGCCTTGGTGCGCGGCACGAGGACCCGCCAGCCGAACAGCGGCTTGGTTTCGTACCAGGACAGGCGCGGCTGGGACTGCACGGCGTCGCCGATCACCGCGACGGCCCGGCCCGCGTTGAGCGGGCTCACCCCGGCGGCCTTCAGGTCGGCGGCGATGCGCCCGAGCGTCGAGGTGATCGTCCGCTGGGACGTGGTCGTCCCGTCCCAGGTGACGGCGAACGGCGTCGTGTCGGGCCAGCCAGCGGCGATGAGCATCTTGCCCAGGTCGGCGGGGCCTGCCTCGGCGCCGAGCACCACGAGCGTGCCGGGGCTGAACGCGACCTGGCTCGCCTCCGCGGCCTGGATGATGCGTACCTCGCCACCCTCGCTGCCGAGCGGGATGCCCGCGTACGCGGGGACGGCGGTCGCGGCGGGAACACCGGGCACGATCTCGAATTCCGCACCGGCCGCCGCGAAAGCCCGCGCGTCATCCGCGCCGCCGTCCAGCAGCGGGTCACCGTCGTAGAGCCGGACCACGAGCTGTCCGGCCCGGGCGGCCGCGATCAGGTCGGGCCCGCCGCCCGCGGCGTCCGCGGTGACGACGAGCTCGGCGCCGGGTCGCAGCAGCCCGCGGATCCTCGATCCCGGGCTCGCGGGTGGCGACCACCAGGCCGGCCTGGCCAATGAGCTGGGCACCGCGCAGGGTCAGCAGGCCCTCGTCCCCGGGCCCCGCGCCCAGCAGGGCGACGCGGCCGGCCGTGGCCGGCGGCGCCTGCTCATCGTCGGGCGGCGTAGAAGAAACTGGGGTGGCGTTCACAATGCATCTTTCCCGTTGATCGTCCGTACTGCTGGCACGGTCATGAGACTTCCCGCGCCACCGCGCAGCAACCGTGCCGCGACGTCGCGGCCGAGCTGCCCGGCGCCGCTGGGCGAACCGTCGCCGTGTTCACGCAGCGCCCGCCCGCCGTCCGCGGCGATGACCGCCGCCTCCAGATGCAGGTGCTCCGCCGTGCCGGCCGCGTACGCGCCGATGGGGGCGCTGCAGCCCGCCTCCAGGCTCGCCAGCACGGCCCGTTCGGCCGTGACGGCCGCGCGGCTCAGGGGATCGTCGACGGCGCTGAGCAGTTCGGCCAGGTGCGGGTCACTGGCGCGGCACTCGACCGCCAGCGCACCCTGCCCCGGCGCGGGCAGCATGTCGTCGGGCTCGAAGACCTGACTGGCGGCGTCCAGGCGCCCGATCCGGGCCAGCCCCGCCGCGGCCAGCACGACCGCGTCGAGCTCACCCGTCCCGACCTTGGCCAGCCGGGTATCCGCGTTGCCGCGGATGGCGACGCAGCGGATGTCCTTCCTGAGCAGCATCAGCTGAGCGGCCCGGCGCGGGGAGCCCGTGCCGATGGCCGCGCCGGCGGCCAGGTCCGCGAGCTTGGCGCCCTCCCGGGTGACGAGCGCGTCGCGCGGGTCGTCACGCCGCGGCACCGCGGCCAGCGATGATGTCCTCCGGCTGGCCGGTCGGCAGATCCTTGAGCGAGTGCACGGCCAGGTCGACCTCGCCGCCGAGCAGCCGGTCCCGCAGCGCGCCGACGAAAACGCCCGTCCCCCCGATCTGGGCGAGCTGGGCCTTGCTCACGTCGCCGTGCGTGGTCACGCCGATGAGCTCGACCCGGTATCCGGTCCGCGCGGTGATCGCCTCGGCGACCAGCCCGGATTGCGCCATGGCCATCGGGCTCTTGCGGGTGCCGAGCCGCAGCACGGCAGGCACGCTCATTCCCGGCTCCCCTCCTCGGCTGACGGCGGGGCCAGCCGGGCGCTGTCAGCATCTGCTTGTTCCGGATCCGCGCAGGTGACCGCCTCGACCGTTCGCGGATCAAGATCGAAGAGCACCCGCAGCGCCTCGTCGTACCCGTCCCCCCGCGGCGAGCCGGCGAGTTCCTTGACGCGCACCGTCGGTGCGTGCAGAAGCTTGTCTACCACCCGGCGGACCGCCCGGGCTATCTCCTCCAGCGCGTGACCATCGAGTCCCTCGACGCTCTGCAGTCGCCCGGTGAGCCGCGCGAGCTCGGCGTCGACCACCTCGGCCGCCTTGGCCCGCAGGGCCACCACGGTCGGCGTCACCGCGATGGCGTGCGCGGCGGCCCGGTAGGCGCTGAATTCTTCCTCGACGATCGCCCGGACCGCCGCCACCTCATCGGTCATGCCCGCCAGGGCGGTCGCGGAACGCCCGGCCTCGGCCAGTTCGTCCATCCCGATGACGGTGACGCCCGGCCGCCCGGCCGCCTGCGTGTCGACGTCACGGGGCATGGCCAGGTCGAGGAACGCCAGCGGGCGGCCGGCTGCGGTTCCGGTATCTCCGCTGGCCTGGCCCCTGCGCTGAGACAGCGCCGCCTCGACGATGTCGGTGGTGATGACCAGCCCGGACGCTCCGGTGCAGGAGATGACCAGGTCGGCGGCCGCGATCGCGCGTGGCAGGTCGGCCAGCGCGGCCGTATCGCCGCCGACCGACGCGGCGAGCCGCTCGGCGTGCCGCCGGGTGCGGTTCGCGACGGTGACGTGGGCCGCGCCCGCCCGGCTCGCGGTCGCGGCAGCGAGCGCGCTCATTGAGCCGGCTCCCACGACGAGGACGTCCAGGCCGCTCAGCGACCGGCTGCCCAGCGCTTCGGTGGCCGCGTCGATCCCCACGCTGACCAGGCTGGCGCCGGTCCGGTCGATCCCGGTTTCCGAATGCGCCCGCTTGCCCGTCCGCAGGGCCGCGGAGCCGACCTCGCCGAGAACCCGGCCCAGTGTCCCGTTCTGCCGCGCCACGTTGAGGGCGGTGCGCACCTGGCCGAGGATCTGGCCTTCGCCGACGACCATGGAGTCGAGCCCGGCCGCGACCGCGAGCAGGTGCTTGACGGCACCCTCCTCGTAGTGGACGTACAGGTGCCCGGTCAGCTCGTGGGTGACGATGCCCGAATACCGGGATAGCAGCTCGCAGACGGCGGCCACACTCCCGTGGAACCGGTTCACGTCCGCGTAGATCTCCACCCGGTTGCAGGTGGAGATGACAAAGGTTCCCGCCACATCGCCGGTGTGGAAAAGGTCCCGAAGCAGCTTGGGGAGCGCGTCCGCGCTGAGCGTGGCACGCTCGAGAACCGGAACCGGCGCGCTCTTGTGGCTCATCCCGACCACGAGCACACTCACGTAACTACCGCCTACGCTTCTACCGCTGATCTGGCCGCGGCCGCCGCAGGAAGCCGCTCGGCTTCCTTAGGTACGGTACGCAGCGCGCCCCGGGGGGCGCGCCCGTTTCGCTCCACCGACCGCCGCTGCGCGTGGAACGCCAGGATTTGCAGTTCTATCGACAGATCAACCTTACGCACGTCAACCCCGTCTGCCACATTGAGCACCAGCGGCGCGAAGTTGAGGATGCTGGTGACACCGGCCGCGACGAGGCGGTCGCACACGCTCTGGGCCGAGCCGGCGGGCGTGGCGATGACGCCGATCGCGACCTTGTGCCGCGCCACGACGTCTTCGAGCTCGTCGGAGTGCCGGACCGCAAGGCGCCCGATGGGGCTGCCCACGATGGCCGGGTCGCAGTCCAGCAGCGCGGCGATGCGGAAGCCGCGGGTTGCGAAGCCGCCGTAGTTGGCCAGCGCGCGGCCCAGGTTCCCGGCGCCGACGATCACGACGGGCCAGTCCTGGGTCAGGCCGAGTGCACGCGATACCTGGTAGATCAGGTACTCGACGTCGTACCCGACGCCCCTGATGCCGTATGAGCCGAGGTGGGACAGATCCTTGCGGAGCTTGGCCGAGTTCACGCCGGCCCCGGTCGCCAGCTGATCGCTCGAGACGGTGACCACACCGCGTTCGGCCATGCCGGTCAGGACGCGAAGGTAGACGGGCAGCCGCGAGACGGTCGCCTCGGGCAGCCGGTCACCGGGCGGCCGGTCGTCGGGAAAACGATCGCCGGGAGTTCCGGGATCGTCGGGGCCAGGGTCGGACAGGGAATCGCGGAGACATGCGCCGGCGCTCCTCGGGGGATCGACGCGAGGCGGGCTGAGGCGGCTGTCAGCGGCCCTGGCCCGCCAGGTGGGTTCCGAAGGCGCCACCCGGCCGCCTGAGGGGGTACAGCGGTCGGGCGCCAGCGCCTCGCTTCTCAAGGTACGCCTTTGTGAACCAATGCACAAAGTCACGCCTATGCAGGTCAGTGCCGCAGCGCCGCCCGGAGCCGGTCCTCGCTCACCCGCCAGAAGTCGTGCTGCACCCCATCGACCAGCGTCACCGGGATCTTGTCCCAGTACTCGGCCATGTCCGCACTGGAGGCCGTGATGTCGCGCTCCTCCCACCCGACCCCGAGATCCGCGGCGACCCTGGCGATCACCGTGCGTGCCTCGTCGCAGAGATGACAGCCCGGCTTGCCGAGAAGCGTGATCCGCCGGCCGCCGGGCGCCGCCGCCTCATGCCCAGCCGCCCCGGCTGGTCCGGTGCCACCCGGCCCCGCCATGCCGTCAGACCCCGCCGTACCGGCGGGGCGGCACCGGCGGCGGGAGTTGCTCCCGGCCCCGTCCCGGGCCCGCGATCCGCGGGTCGCCCCCGGCCCGCGGATCGCGCGGGGCGCGAGGATCACCCAGGGCTCGCGGATCGGCCGGCCCGCGGCCGCTGCCCTGAACCTGGGCCCGGCCGCTGCCCTGAGCCTGGGCCCGGCCGCTGCCCGGCCTGGGCCCGGCCGGGGTCCGGGGCCTGCCCGCCGGCCTGGGCCAGCGTCTCCGCGACGGACTGGGCCTGCGTCTCGTCCTGCACGAGCGGGGATACCTTGGCGTACTTCAGCCGCAGTTCGATCATGTTGGTCGCGAGCACGTACGGCCTCCTGGCGGTGACGAACCGCTTGATGTAGGGCTGCTGCTCGTGCCGCTCATAGGCGGCCCGGTCGCGGTAGATCTCATAGAAGATCCGCTGCATCGGCGCCTTCGGCACGGTGTGGATGACGTAGACCAGGGTGTCCGGCTCGTGCGCGCGCACCTGCTCGGCGGCCTCCTCCGCGATCCGGTCGAAGTCCGCCACCCGGTCCTCGAGCAGGGTATAGATCGCGATCAGGCCGTGCGGCCGGGGCGCGGGGCGCACGATTTCGGTGCCGGGGACCCCTGGACGCGGCTCGCCGGCGACCGGCGGCCTGCCCGGCGCCGCTCCGGGCCGCCCGGCCGCTCCGGCCGCGGGCTCCGCGCCGGGGGGGTAGAGCGGGCGCGCGTCCCCGCCGCGTCGTTCCGTCCCGGGCGGGCCCGCGCCGGGGAAGCCCGCCGCGGAAAAGCCGGGGCCATCGAACCCACCCGCGGAAAAGCCGGAGCCGCCGAACTCACCCGCCGAGGAGCCGGATCGGTCGAACCCGCCGGCCGGGACGCCAGGGCCGTCGAACCCACCCGCGGAAAAGCCGGAGTCGTCGGACCCACCGACCGGGAAGCCGGGCCGGTCGAACTCACCGTCCGGGAAATCCGCTTCTGGGCCGGCCGCACCGTACCTACTGGCCGCACCGGATCCGCTGGCCGCACCGGCTCCATGCGCCCCGCCGGCCCGGCTCGACGCACGATTGCGGCCCGGGAAGTCCGGGCCCCGCGGCCCGCTGGCGCCCGCGCGCGAAACGCCGGGCATCACGCCGTCGAGCCTGGTCATGCCGAACCAGACGAGCCCGGCGGAGAGCGCGCTCAGCGCCGGGTAGGCGGCGTCGGCGGGCAGCGTGAAACGCAGCGCGACCGTGCACGCCGTGGCGGCGCCCACCGCCACGGCCCCCGGCACGAGCTGTCCCGGCGCAGGCTCGCCGCGTCCCCGGGCCGCGAACAGGACCACGGCCGTGATCGCCGCCACCGCGACCGCCAGATGCAGCGCGATCAGGGCATAGTGCGGGATGAGCTGGTAGTGGACGGCGGCCGACGGCCAGGCCGTGCCGAACGGCTTGACCGCGAGCGGGTCCGTGGCCAGGATCACGCCGATCACGATGACCAGGGCGGCCGCGGCGAGCCGGGCACCGAAGCGGGCGGCCGGCCCCCGCGCGATCAGCTCGACCAGACCCCAGGCGAGCACGACCGGGGCCACGAGCTGCGCGCTGAGCTGGATGACCCGGAAGGTCACGGGCCCGAACCCGGCCTCGAATCCGATGCTCTGGGCGAGCAGCGCCACCGTGAGCGCGAGCATGCCGATGGCCCAGGCGATGAAGCTGGGGCGGGGACTGCGGATACACCGGCCGCCGAGCAGACCGGTACCCACAGCCGCCACCATCACGCCTGCGATCGCGACCAGGACAGAGATAGACATTGACGCTTATGGTGCCTGACGCGGCGGGACGACGCGACCCCGGCCCGCGCCGGTCCCGGCGGAGGCCGGTGCCGGGCAGCGGGCAGGCGACGCCGAGCCCGCGGCGCCTACTTCTTGTTGCGCCGCTGGATACGGGTCTTCTTCAGCAACTTGCGGTGCTTCTTCTTGGCCATCCTCTTACGGCGCTTCTTGATGACTGAGCCCACGAAACTACCCTCACTTGACTGTACGGAAGACGGCCACGCCACCGTGCCCGCCCGATGAGGGCGGCTGGGCATAGACCCGGTGTAGAAGATTACCGCGCCGGCCACACCATCCCGTGACGGTCCCGCAAGGTCCGCGCTCAGCCGGTGCCGACGAAGGCTTCCCTGAGGTACTGGTTGACCGCCTGCTCGGGAACCCGGAAGGAGCGCCCGACCCGGATTGCCTCCAGTTCACCGGAGTGCACCAAGCGATACACGGTCATCTTTGAGACGCGCATAATCGTGGCCACTTCGGCTACCGTGAGAAATCTGACGTCGCTTAGGGGAGTTTCGCTCGCAGTCATCCCTGCTCCACTTCCGCACGGAGCCGTGCACGCTTGACCGATCGGCGCACCAGTCACGTACGTCTCCAGGGTAAGTCGCGCACGAAAAAGAGCAAGCGACGGTGTCCGCCGATCACGCCTTGTGCACAGCACACCGCAAATCGATCCCGGGAAAAACGCAGGCCAGAGGCGGCGCCCGTTCCTGGAGGGACTGCTGGTGCACGCTAATAATTCATTGCCTTAACGCGGCTGGCCGAGCTGGATGAAAACAATGCGACGCATGCGGCGTGGTTCCCGCCGCCCTGACCGCCATCGCTGCCCTGGGTTTCCGTGCCCAGCTCACGACGGGTCAAGACCGCCGCACGGCGGTTCCATGACGCGTCACCAGGGCCCGGTCAGCAGCCCGTGCCACGGGAACACGGCCTTCATCGTGGCCGCGATCGCGCGGTCGACCGGGTCGTGCGGATTCGAGCCGGTGCCGTAGGAGACGAAATCGGCCGTCGCACCGTCCGTCATGAGCTCGGGTGCCTGGTTGCCGGTACGCTCACGCGCGAATTCGCGCCAGGCCGCGGGCGTGGGCTCGGCCGGGTCGATGGGGCGGCCGCTGGCGATGCCCAGCAGATGGGTCCAGGACCGCGGCACCACCGCCGTGAGCGCGTACCCCCCGCCGCCGGTGCAGATCCACCGGCCGCCGGCCGTCTCGTGCGCGAGCCGGTGCAGCATCGACTGGGCCTTGCGCTGACCGTCGACACTCACCTCGAGGTGGGCGAGCGGGTCGAGCCGGTGACTGTCGCAGCCGTGCTGGCTCACCAGCACCTGTGGCCGGAACTCCCGCAGCAGCGGCGGGACGATCGCCTCGAACGCGCGCAGCCAGCCCGCGTCGCCGGTCCCGGCGGGCAGCGCGATGTTGACGGCGGAGCCTTCCCCCGGCCCGGTCCCGGTCTCGGACGGCAAGCCGGTCCCCGGGAACAGCGTGGCGGGATGCTCGTGCAGGCTGATCGTCAGGACCCGCGGGTCGTCGTAGAAGGCCGCCTGCACCCCGTCGCCGTGATGGACGTCGACGTCGACGTAGGCGATCCGGTCCGCGCCCTGCTCCAGCAGCCACTTGATCGCGATCGCCGGGTCGTTGTAGACGCAGAACCCGCTCGCCGAACGCCGCATCGCGTGGTGCAGGCCACCCGCGATGCTGGCGGCGTGCGCGGCCGCCGAGGTCCACACGGCCCGTGCCGCGGCGAGCGTCGCGCCGGCCACCAGCGACGATGCCTCGTGCATGCCGGGGAAGACCGGGTCGTCGGTCGTGCCCAGGCCGAAAATAACCGACCGCGGGTCCAGGGTCTCGCCCCGGGCCGCCCGGTCGCCGGCCCGCCGGACGGCCTCGATGTAGGCGGCGTCGTGCACCAGTTCCAGCTGTTCCTGGGTGGCCGGTTCGGGCACCGTCACCGACACGCCGGAATTGTCGAACACACCGAACTCACGCGCCAGCGCCATCGTCAGCTCCACCCGTACCGGTGCGAGCGGGTGACCTGGGCCGAAGTCGTATTCGGTGAGCCGGTCATCCCAGCTCACCGCCAGTGAGCACGTCATTGTTGCCTCCGAGTGCCTAGTCTGCGCCCGGCCGCCGCAAATGCCCAGCTCCCCCGGCCCGCCATCAGCCGCCTGCGAGATCCCGGCCCCGGTCACGCGCGGACTCTATCGCGGCGAGAAACGCCGCCCGCACCCCGTGCTTTTCCAGCTCCCGGATGGCCGAGATGGTCGTGCCCCCCGGCGACGTCACCGCCTCCCGCAGGATCACCGGATGCTCGCCCGACTCGCGGAGCATGGTGGCCGCCCCGAACACCGCCTGGGTGACCATCTCCATCGCCGCGCCGCGCGGCACCCCGAGCAGGATCCCGGCGTCCACCATCGCTTCCACCAGGAAGTAAACGTAGGCCGGCCCGCTGCCGGACAGCGCGGTGGCGGCGTCCTGCTGCGATTCAGGGATCCGCAGCACCTTGCCCACCGGCCGGAGCAGGTTCTCCGTGCGGCGCAGATGCTCCTCACCCGCGTACCGGCCCGCGGAGATCACGCTCATCGCCTCGTCCACGAGCACCGGCGTATTGGACATCACCCGGACGATGGGAACCTCACCGCTGAGGCGGTGCCCGATGAAGGCGGTGGTGATGCCCGCCGCCACGGAGATCACCAGCCGGTCGGCCGTGGCGGGAACGAAGGCGGCGATCTCGTCCAGCAGCGCGCCCATGTCCTGTGGCTTGACCGCCAGCACGAGCGTGTCCGCGGTCTTGGCCGCTTCCGCCGCGCCCGGTGTCTGCACGCCGTAACGCTCCCGCAGCTCGGCGGCGCGTTCGGGGCGGCGCGCGACCGCGAGCACCTCACCCGGCGGGTGACCGGCCCGCAGCAGCCCGGACAGCAGCGCCTCGCCCATCTTGCCGGTGCCGAGGATCGCGATCATCAGGATCTCCCTGTGCTAGCCCGGGGGGACGACCCGAGCCCCCCGGTGCGCTTCGCGCCCCGCGGTGGTACTTCGCCGCACACCGGCCGCTCGCCGGGCCGGAGGCCCGGACTCGCTAGCCGGTATGAACGCCTCGCCGTAACCTCGCTTCCCGCTGCGGTACCGACCGTACACCGGCCGCTCACCCGGGCCTGACGGCCCGGGTCGCTGGGCCGGGGCGAGCGAGCGCAGGAAGAAAGCGAGGTTACCCGGGCGCTCCGCCAGCCGGCGGACAAGGTAGCTGTACCAGTCGCGGCCGTAGGGCACGTACACCCGGACCCGGGCCCCCGTGCCGGCCAGCCGCCGCTGCTCCGCGGGCCGGATGCCGTACAGCATCTGGTACTCGAAGCGGCCCGCGGGCCGCCCCGACATCAGGGCCACGGTCGTGGCGATGTCGATCAGCCGCGGATCGTGGGTGGCGACCATCGGGTAGCCCGTACCGGCCATCAGCAGCCGCAGGCAGCGGGCGTACGACAGGTCGACGTCCTGGCGCCTGGTGAAAGCGACCCGGGCGGGTTCGTCGTAGGCGCCCTTGCACAGCCTGACCCGGGCGCCCGTGCTAGCCAGCTCGGCGCAGTCGGCCTGGCTGCGCCGCAGCCGGGCCTGGACGACACAGCCGAGGTCGCTGAAGTCGGACCGCAGTTCGGCGGCGATGCGCAGGGTGGCGCCGACCGCCATGTGGTCTTCCGCGTCGAGCGTGACCGTGGTCCCCGCGCCGCGGGCGGCGGCGCAGATCCGCGCGATGTTCTCCGTCGCGGTTTTCTCGCCGTGCTCGGGGAGAAACAAGCCCACCGCCGTCGCCTTCACGGAAACCTCGCAGTCACCGCCGGCGGTGAGCCCGGCTGCCGACAGCTCGCCGATCAGCCGGGTGTAGGTGCGGGCGACGTCCGCGGCCTGGCCCGCGTCGGTGGTGTCCTCGCCGAGGTGGTCGAGCGACACCAGCAGCCCGGCGGCGCGCAGCGCACGAGCCACGTTCACCGCGTCGGCCGTCGTCTCCCCGGCCACGTACCGGTCGACGATGGCACGGGTTTGCGGTGCCGTGGTGACGGCCTGGCGCAACCGCTCGCTGGACGCCGCGGCCAGCAGGGTTCGGCGCAGCAACAGGGAACCTCCGTCGCAGGATCTATGCCGTCACGGCCGGGACAGCAGCGAGCGCCGGCCGAACGCCGCCTTGTCGATCGTGACGTTCGCGCCGGCGTCCGGCGGCACGATCACTTCCTGGGCGGCGGCGACCCCCCCGGCCAGGAGCGTTGCGTCCACCGGCACCGTCCGGCGCACCAGGGCCAGCGCGATCGGGCCCAGCTCGAAGTGGCGGGCGGCGGAGCCGACGAAACCGACCGGCTTGCCGTCCAGCTCGACCGGGTCCCCGTGCGCGGGCAGCCGGTCAACGCTCCCGTCCAGGTGCAGGAACACCAGCCGCCGGGGCGGATGACCGAGATTGTGCACCCGCGCGACCGTCTCCTGGCCGCGGTAGCAGCCCTTGTCCAGGTGCACGGCGGAGGAGATCCAGCCGACCTCGTGCGGGATCGTCTTGTGGTCCGTGTCCAGGCCGAACCGGGGCTCATGCGCGGCGATCCGGAGAGCCTCGTACGCCCACATCCCGGCCAGGCGGGCGTCACGGTCGCGCACCTGGTCCGCGACGGCGGCCAGCCCGGCGCGGGAAACCAGGTAATCGGTGCCCACCGGGCCGGTGGTGACGGCCACGGCCGCTTCCGCCGCGGGCCGGGCGGCCTCGGCACTGCCCGGGCCGGCCACCGTCAGCACCGCGTAATCGCCAGTGACGTCGGCCGTCTCGACCCGGAGCATGAACCGCATGGAGTCCAGGAACTCCACCAGCGGCGCGGCGGTTCCCGGCTCGACGTGGATCCAGGTGGCCGAGCCGTCGTCGGTGAGCGTCAGCTCGTGCTGCACGTGCCCGGTCGGGCTCAAGATGAGCGCCCGGGCGGTGGCCCCGGCCGGCAGCGCCTCCAGGTGCTGCGTCGTGAGGCTGTGCAGCCAGCTCAGCCGGTCCGGGCCGGAGACCCGGACAACACCGCGCTGCGACCGGTCCACCAGCCCGGCGTCACGGGTCATCGCGCGCTGCTCGCGCACCGGGTCTCCGTAATGCGCGGCGACACCGGTGTCCGGTCCCTCAGCGGGAACGGCACCGGGCGCGGCGAGAAGCGGGCTCTTCATGGTCCTAGATTACGCGTGGGATCCCGGGGTTCAGCGCCGTCGCGGCCGGCCTCAGCCGGCCGCGGGACGGCATCGCCCGCAGCGGCCGAACACCGTCAGGTGCCCGACGTCCGTCTCGAAGTCCTGCTCGGCGTCGAGCGCGGTCACCAGCGGCCGTACCGCCTCCGGGCTGACCTCGGTGATCTTCCCGCAATTCCGGCAGACGAGGTGGACGTGGTCGGCGGCCGCGGCGAGGTGGTACGTGGGGGCACCGTGCCCGAGATGCGTGTGCGTCACCATGCCGAGCTGCTCCAGCAGCTCCAGCGTCCGGTAGATGGTGGAGATATTGACCCCGCGCGCGGCCTGCCGGACCTCGGCCCCGACGTCCTCCGGGGTGGCGTGCCCGAGCCTGGCCACCGCCTCGAGCACGAGCTGGCGCTGCGGCGTGGCCCGGTACCCGCGGGCCCGCAGTTGCTCATCCCAGGCCTGCGGGGCGCGTTCGGTATCCCGGGCTTGCGCCATGCCCGCAGTGTAGTAGCGCGCTGGCCCGGTGCCGCCCGGAACGGCCTCCGGGCCGGGGGTTCGCCATGCCGGTGAGCCGGCCCGCGGGACGGCGTTCCGGCCACACCGGAAATCGTCTTGCCTCTGCGGCCCGCAGTGACATAGCGTGCGTTTTAAGCGGGAAAGGAGGTGGTCCAAGGCATGCATAGATGTTGGACTCGCGAGGTGGCTGTCCGCTAGCCGCTAACCCGCCGGCGCGCGCACCGCGGCTCCATGTGCCGCAACGCGCGGGCCCCGCCCTTCCGCCTTCTTTCCTGGGGTGCCGACGGGCGCTGGGCCCTGACGTCCCGTGGGACGGCGGTCGGCAAACCCGGACAGACACCGGCCCCCCGGGCTGACCGGCCGTGTCCAGCCGGTCCCCGCCCGCAGTGCTCTTCGTGTGCGCCGCGGCGGGAGTCGCCCGGGGGTTTTACCTTTCCCGGCGCCCCCTCAGCTGACCCGCTTGAGCTGCGCGGAGATGTGCGACTGCAGCGGCTGCCCGACGGCGGCCAGGTCGTACGCCCAGCCCAGGTCATCGCCGATCAGGCCGTACAGCCGGCGTCCGGCGGTGACCTCTTTGGCCGAGGACGTGCGCGCCACGACGTCGGTGGCCAGGTCGATGCGGTGGCCGGAGACCTCACCGAGGTAGATCTCCGTGATGCCGGTCGGGTGCGCCAGCAGCAGCTCGACCCTGCCCTCCGGCTGCGGTCGCCAGAATCCCGCCTCGGTGGACAGCGGCGGCCCGATCCGCCCCTCCGCGTCCAGCCGCCACGTCCGGCTCGTGTAGCTGAGGAAGGGCTTCCCGTTGTGGCTGAATGAGATTTCCTGGCCGAACTGGAAGCTCTCGATGGTCGGGTAGCCGCCGACACCTGCGCCTTCCCACCGGCCGAGGAGGAACGCGAGCGGCGCGAGGTCAGGATGCAGCTCGGCGCCCTGGCCCGGGGCGGCGGTGCCGTAGTGATCGTCCATGCCGGCCAGGGTAGACGGCCGGGCGCCGGCGCCCGGCGCGAACCGCCCGTCTGGGCGCCCCGGCCCGCGTCCGGCGGGGTGTTTCAGCGCCCGGGCCGGCGCGATTCACCCAGGACGTAGACCCGGGCCCCCTCGGGACGTTCCGGCGGGCCTTCCTCCGCCGTGCCGTCGTGTTCCTGGGCGGCCCCGGTTTCCGTCCCGTTCCGGGCCTGCTCCGGGCCCGGCGCGGGTGCCGAGCTCTCCATGGCCGGCCAGCCCCGTGAGTACAGCGACCTGGTCGTGTCGGGCCAGCCTCGTCGGCCCGGCGAGTTCGGCCCGTGTCCGCCGTGCCCGTCGCGGGAGCCCTCCGCGTCGGGCCAGTCGCCCAGGTGGTCGTACACGTCGTCGGCGCCGGGCGGCGGAGCGGGGTCATCGGGCCCGGCCGGCCCGTCGTACCCGGCCCGTGACGGCCCGGCCAGCTGAACGGACGCGGCGGGGACCGCTCCCGGCCAGGACCGTTCGGGATATTCCGGCTCCGGCCCGGCCGTCTCCTCGTCTTCCGGAACACCGGGCACGCCGGGCACGCCGGGAGCCGGGTCGGTGGCAGCGCCGGGCATCCCGGTCAGCCGTGCGGACCGTGACCGCCGTGGCGCCGCGGCCGCGGCACGGAAAAGCCACACCGCCGACACGCCCCCGACCAGCGCGATCACGGCGAAGGCGGCCAGCATCACCGCCGCGCTCAGCATGCCGTGCATGGACCGGAGTGTATGGTCCGGACGGCTCCGTAGCCGGGTGCCGCGCCGGCGGTTAGAGTGCTGGGGTGGCAGCACGGTCTCTCGTCATCAAGGTCACCGCCGGCAAAGACGATCCGGAACGCTGCAATCAGGCGTTCACGGTGGCCGCGGCAGCGGTCGCCAGCGGAGTCCCGGTGTCACTGTGGCTCACCGGTGAATCGGCCTGGTTTGCGCTCCCGGGCCGGGCCGCCGACTTCAGCCTGCCGCACGCCGCCCCCCTGGCCGACCTGCTGGCGGGGGTGCTCGCGGCCGGCTCGGTGACGTTGTGCACGCAGTGCGCGGCGCGCCGGGACATCGGCGCCGAGGACGTCATCGAGGGCGTCCGGATCGCCGGCGCGGCCACCTTCGTCGCCGAGGTCACCGCCGACGGGGCTCAGGCGCTCGTCTACTGACGGCGCCGGCCGGGCGGCAAACTCCGCGGGCCCGGCGGCCCGGCGGCCCCGGCGGCCTGGTTACGGTGCGACCGCGGCCAGGCGCTCGCGGCGAAGCGTCAGGGCCAGCTCGTCGCGTTCGGCGGGCAGCGGCCGCATCGGGCCGGCGACCCAGCCGAGCAGCAGGTCGGCGAGACCCGGGTTGCGCACCAGGGCCGGGCCGTGCAGATACGTGCCGAGCACCCGGCCGGCGTACGCGCCCTCGGTGCCGTCGCCGTTGCCGGTCCCGAGGGTGACCTGCGCGAGCGGGACGGCGTCCGGCCCCCGCCGGGTGACGCCCTGGTGGTTCTCGAAGCCGGTCAGCGCGGGCACCCCCAGCGCCGGGTCGACGTCCGCGACGATCTCCCCGACGGCGCGGCGCTCGCCCCGCCCGCTGCGGATGTCCAGGATGCCGAGGCCCGCCGTGGGCTCGCCGTCCGCGCCGCCGAACTCGTGGCCGAGCAGCTGGTAGCCCGCGCACACCGCGAACACGACGGCGCCGCGGTCCGCCGCCGAGGCCAGGCCGCCATCGGCGCGCAGCCGCCGCGCCGCGAGCACCTGCGGGAGGTCCTCGCCGCCGCCGAGCAGGTAGATGTCGCCGTCACGGGGCACCGGCTGGTCCGAATTGACGAAGACCGGCTCGACGCCGATGTCCCGCAGCCGGGCGCGGCGTTCCAGCACGAGAAGGTTGCCGCGGTCCCCGTACGTGCTCAGCAGGTCCGGGTAGACCCACACCAGGCGCAGGCTGCTGGTCATGCGGCCCGCCCCAGCGCCGTGCGGATCTGCTGGAATGCGGTGTAGTTGCCGATCACCTCGAGGCGGCCGTGCCGCAGGCGGTCCACGGCCTCATCGACGCTGTCCACGATCTCGAAGGTGACGTCGTCGGCCTCCAGCCGGACGGCCAGGTCGGTCCGGCGCTCACCCCCGACGAACACCTGCCGCCCGCGCAGCCTCCGGTAGTCCACATCCCACAGCCAGGACGTGTCCCGGCCGTCCGGTACCTGGGCGTTGACCGCGAGCATCACCGGCTCAGGCGGCGGGCGCAGCACGTCGAGCGCCTCCAGCCAGCCCGCCGGGTTCTTGGCGAGCAGCAGCCGGATCGCCACTCCGCGCCGTTCGACCGTGGTGTACCGGCCCGCCACGGAGGTCACATCGCGCAGCCCGCGCAGTGCGTGCACGACGTCGACCCCGAAGACCTCGGCCACGGCCAGCGCAACCACGGCGTTGGACCGGTTCGCGCGGCCAGGCAGCGCCAGGTCGAGCGGCCGGACCCGCCCGGCCGGGTCGATGACGTCCTCGCCGGACAGCGCCCACCGGACCGGGGGCCGGGAGAACGAGCACTCGCCGCACTTCCAGTCGTCATCGGCCCGGCGCAGGTGCGAACCGCAGCGTGGGCAGCACCACGAATCGTCATGCCAGCGCTGCCCGGCCGCCACCCAGGTGACGTGCGGCGCCTCGCAGGCGGCCCAGGCGATCAGCGGATCATCGGCGTTGGCGACGACCTGGACATCGGGAGCAGCGGCGATGGCTTCCCGCCAGCGCCGGGCGAGCAGCCAGATCTCGGCGGCCCGGTCCATCTGGTCCCGGCTGAGGTTCAGCAGTACGAGCACGCGCGCGTGGGTGGCCGCCAGCACGGACGGTATGTACTTCTCATCACATTCGAGCACCGCGATGGTCGCGTCGGGCGCCTGGCCGAGCGCGGACGCCATGCCGGCTTCCATGTTGGCGCCGAACGCGTTGGAGGCGATCTGCTCACCGAGCGGTGCGAGCGCGGCCGTGACCAGGCGCGTCGTGGTCGTCTTGCCATTGGTTCCGGTGACCAGGACGACCTGCCGGTCCTGCGCGAGCATGGCCAGCAGCCCGGGCTCGAGCCGGAGCCCGATGACACCGCCGATCACCGAGCCGTCACCCCGGCCGGCCAGCCGGGAAACTCTGCTCGCGGCTCCGCCCACGCTGGTCGCCAGCCTGGCTCGCAAGGGAAGCTTGTTCATCCCGGCCGATGTTATCGTCACCCGGCCGGGCAGTCAGCAGCATCGCCCGTCTGGCACTGACCGCCAGAAAACGTGACAAACCGGCGCGGCCAGGACAGGACCGCCTCGAGCCAGCCCGGACCGGCGCTGACGCCGCCGGAGACCTGCATGAGGGCCGCGGTATGGCGCAGCGCCTGGGCGTGATCCACCCCGGGCATGACCTGGGCGAGGTCGGTGGCGAACGGCCCGGGACCGTCCTCGCCGACCAGGGCGGTCCAGGCCAGCCGCCGGTTGGCGGCCAGTTCCATCGACAGCGGGTGCCGCCGCAGGGCCCGGATCCGCTGGCCGACCCGGATACCGGGCCAGTCCGGCAGGGCGGTGAGATCGAAGTCGAGGGGCGGAGCGTGATCGCCGGGCGCGAGGCCGAGGCCGCTGAGCGGGCAGAGCCTTTCGATCTCGTGCAGCCAGCGGAGCTGCGGGACCACCCAGGCCGGACCGGGCCGGGTGGCGGACGGGACTCCGGCGCCCGGCCAGATCGCGGGCCCGGCCACGACGCCGCCGCCGGCGCGGTCCAGCCTGATCGCCGCCGCGGACGCCACGACCTGGCTGAACCGGGACGGATCGTAGCTCGGCCGCAGGGCCGCGGCCCGCACGCCGACCTGGTGGTCGACGACCCGGGCCAGCAGGCATTCGCGGGACCGGGCGCCGAGGCCCCGCCACCGGCGGCGCAGCGGCGCGGGCACGGCCGGCAGGAGATTGTCGGTCAGGAAGGCCAGCAGGAACGCCTCGGCCCACACCCGCAGCCAGGCGTATTCCGGTGCGGTGGCGAGCAGTTCGGCCTCGCGCAGTTCGGCCAGCCGGCACGGGCGCTCGTCCCGGCACTGCCGCCCGCAGGCCACCGAGCGCCGGCCGCTGAGCAGGGACGTGACATCGCCCGAATCGCCTGGCCTGGTGGCACCCGGCGGCGGCATCGCGCCCGGCACGGGTATCCGCCCCCAGCGCGGCGGGCCGGCATCGCCGGCGAGCAGGACCGCGACCTCGGGGGTGAGCAGCGGCAGCCGGCCGGCCTGCTCGCCCGCGTGCTCACATTGGGCGGCCGGCATCCGGTGCACGATTCTGGCGGCCACGTTCCGTGACGCATCCGGCACGAGCAGGGCCGGGCGCGGCTCCGTGAGCACGGTGCCTTCCCCGTACGCCCCGAACTCCGCCAGCAGGGCCGCGAGCCATTCGGCCGCCTGCGTCGCCGGACGCCCCTCCCCCTGGTCGCGGAGGATGGCCCGCGCCTCCTCGATCACGAGGACGTGCCGCAGCGGCGGGCCCGGCCCGGCCGACTGGGGACCCGGCGCCGCGTGCGCAGCCGGACAAGCAGCTTCGCTGGCCGGCGGCCGCGAACGGAGCCGCAGGTACTCGGCCAGCCGGATCAGCAGGGCACCGGAGACGAACGCCCGGTCTCCGGCGGCGCCGATGTCGTGCACGGCCAGCACGACGGGGCGGCGGAGAAGCGCGCCGAGATCGCCGGGATGACCGCCTTCGAGGAAACGGCCGGCCGATCCGGTCCGCAGCGAGCCGAACCGGGCGTCGGCCACGCCGCGCAGCCGGGCCCGGGTCTTCCGGTCGTAACCGGCCTTGCGGATCACGTCGATGACCGCGGCGTGCAGCTGGCCCAGCCCCGGGACGGCCGGGGCGGCCGGGGCACGGCCAGCGGCGCGGCCGGTGAGCAGATCCCACCCGGCGGCCTCGTATACCCGGGGCAGCGCCAGCGAAACAGCCAGGGAGAACAGCTCGTCAGCGCCGAAGGCAACGTCCAGCAGCCGGCGCACCAGGGCCATGTGCGCCTGCAGCGGGTAGCCGGGCTCCGGGGCCAGCGGGCTGACGGTCAGCGGCACGGCATCGGGATCGCAGGGATTGATGACCGTGACCGGGGAGCCGTCCCGGCCGGCGACGGTCTCGTATCCGGCGCCGGCCGGGTCGACGACCAGCCACGGCAGCCCAAGCGCGGTGAGCTGGGTGAGAATGTTCCGGACGGTCCGCGAGGGTCCCGCGCCCGCGCTGCCCGTCACCAGGACGCCGTACCCGAGCGCGGCCAGCGGAACCCGCAGCCGGCCGGGCCCGGGCCGGGCTCCGGCGCCACCGCCAGCTCGATGGACGCCTCCGCCAGCCGGTCCGGCGAGACGCCGGCGGCACGGTCCGCCGGTCCCGCGTGGCGGGCACGGCGGCCCGGGACACCAGGCCCATCGGGGGCGGCGCCACTGGCGTGGCGGGTGCCCGGGTCCGCGCCGCCACGGTCCACGCCGGCCGGATCGACGCCGCCGGGGCCCGCACTCTCGGGGTCCAGGCCCGCCGGGACCCCGCCCACCGGACTCCCGGGCACCCAGATCCGCGGGCCCGGTCACGTTCAGGCCGGGAACACCATGCCGCGGCAGGCCGGCCAGGGCGGCGATCGTTCCGGCTGTGACGAAGAACGGTGACTGCGCGCCGTCACCCGGATCGTGCCGGCTGGCCGACAGCGCTTCATCCAGGCGCTGCGCGCCGCCGATCCCGCTGCACAGGCGGTATGGATGCGGGCCCAGTTCCGCCGACCCGGCGAGCAGCGGGGCGAGCACGTCGAGCTCGTCGGGGCCCGGGGCGCCGGCCAGCACGCGGACGCTCCACAGTCCGCCGTCGCCGAAGTCCCCCCGCTCGGCCAGACGGCGCTCGGCCCGCTCCACGGCGTCGGCCTGCCGGTCCCGGTGCCGGCGCAGTATGTCCAGCTCGGTGCGCAGCCCAGCGGTCTCCGCCGCGAGCAGGTCGGTCGGCTCCGCGACGACCAGCCAGCCGAACGGCCGCCGCATCAAAGCCATCAGGGCGGTCTCGAACAGGGTGGGCCCGGCGACCGGCTCCGGCCGCTGGGGGTTCGGGTCCCGGACAGCAGGGCACGAAATCCAGACCAGCCGGTCGAGGTCATCGGCGCAGCCGCCCGCCACCGGGAGACCCCAGGCACCGGGCGGGAAGAGCAGCGGCGCGGGATCGCGCGCCACACTGATGCGCGGAGCGGCCGCGTGCTTGCCACGGGCCGTGGCCGGGGAGATCCCCGCAGGCCGGGAAGCCCCCGCCGCCGGGGGCAGGTCTGCGGCCTGAGAGCGCCCGCGTACGGGGGAGTGGCCTGAGCAACGCCAGTGGCCTGAGGAGCGCCGGTGGCTGCCCGGGATCGGCCGCCGGCCCGGATCGGCTGCCGCCCGGACCGCCCGGACCGCCCGGGCCCACCGTGGTGATCAGTTCCAGCGGGGCGCCGTCACCTCGCGACAGCCAGCCGATCACGATGCTCCGGCCTGCCGTCACGGCGGCCAGGGCGGCTGGCAGCACGGCGGCGAAGTCACCGTCCGCCGACGCGGCGGGATCCGGCGCGGTCATGGTGAGGACGTGCCACCACGGGCCGGCCAGGCGGTCATGTATCGCTACACGTGATTGTCCAATCACGTGTTGTACTTAGCAGGCCGGCTCGCGCCCGCGCTACCGCATCGGCCACTCTCACCACGAGGCGGCGGCCCGGGGGCACCCGGGGGTTTACTCGTCCGGGCGGCGGCGCCAGTCCAGCCGTTCCGGTGGCGGGCCGAGATTGGGCGGCGGCTGTCCCGCACCGTCCCGCCAGCTCACCGGCACCCGCCGGCGGCGGCCGGGACCGCGGTCCGCGCCGGGGGACTCCGGCCCGGGAATCCGATCGGCGCCGGGCACGGCGTCCGGGCCGGGGATGTTCTCACCGGTACCCTCGCGCGGCGTGTCACGACCATCCCGGGGCCGGGGCGGCCCATCCGCCCGCTGTGCCGGGTACTCTCCCGGCCGCCGGGCCGGCTGGGACTCGGCGGGCCCGGGCTCCGCCGGCCCGGGCCCGCGATCCGGGACCGGCCCGATGCCCTCCTGCGGGGTGCCGCGCGCCTCCTCCAGGGAGGCCAGCGTCGCGGTGGGCAGGTTCATGATGGCCGGATTGGCGTCCACCATCACGACGTGGCGGCCATCGGCGGCGGCGTACGTGACGATCATCGCGCTGGGCGGCAGCTGCTGCAGCTCGTGCTGCTCAACGACGAACTCACGGGACCGCTGCACGGTCCGGGCCTGCGATTCACTCATCCCGGCCGCCCTGGACGTGCTGATTCCCCACGCGGTGCTTTCGCTGATGCCCTCGGTGATCGCCTCGGATTCGGTGTAGCCGGTCGAACGGCTGGAGTCGCTGCTCCGGGACCGGGTTTCGTGGCCGAACGGCACGAAACTGCTGTCCCGGCGGGCGCCCCGGCCGCGGCTGCGCCCGGACGTGTCCGTCACCGAACTGGTCTGGGCCAGTGAATCGGAGCTGCCCACGGTACTGGTGTAGGAGTCGCCCGTGGTGTCCGTGACCGACGTGCCCACCGTGTCGGTGAGCTGCGCCAGCACGAAACGATGCTCGGTGCCGATCTGCTCGCTGGCCGCCTTGGCGTCGGCCGCGTTCCCCAGGCGCATGAACGCGACGGCCGCGTTCCCGCGTCCCAGCCGTTCCCGGACGCTGGCCGGGATCGACCGGTAGCCGACCACCAGCCCGGTCCGGGAGGCTGCACAGGCGTCGGCCAGCCGGTCCAGCACGTCCCCGGCCAGTTCCTCCGCCCCGAGCAGGAAGAGCAGTGTGCTGCCAGGGCACGCCGGCGGCGGCGCCGCGGATGACCGGGGTCAGCGCCGCGACCACATAGGTGCTCAGGACCGGGTGGCCGGTCACGCCGGCCTCCCCGCCCATCGCCACCACGCGCAGCCTGGACCGCGGTGCGGGCCCGAGGGCACTGCCGAGGCTGTCCAGCTTGCGCAGCCGTGACTCCAGGGCCCAGGCGCGCTCGACCACCACCTGCCCGGCGCCGCGGCCGAACATCACGGCGAGCTGGTCGATCTGTGCCATGGTGAGCAGCCCGCGGCGGGCATCCTCGCGTGGGTCGCCGATGTGACCGAGTACCCGCAGCGCGGCGTTGATCTGCGCCATCGTCGCGTCGCCACCCAGCAGGCCGATGACGCGCTCGAGCATGGCGCTGTCGCGGGACAGCCCCGGGTGCGGCCCCCTGCTCGTCCCCGGCGCGGGCGGCCAGGGACAGCAGGTCCGCGTGCGCCGCGGGGGCGAGGCCGGTGCCCAGGTCCATCCGGGGCAGGTCATCGGGCAGCACCCAGACCAGCGGGTTGATCCCGGCCCGGCGGGAGACGGCGAGGAGGTCGCGGGCGACGGCGCCGCCGGTGAGGTCGACCACGGTCAGCTCGCCGCCGGATTGCAGCCGGGATATCCCGGTCATGGTGAGCACGGCGGACCAGCCGGACAGCGTCCCCCGGCCACGTCGACGCGATCGATGTCGCAGCCCAGCGAGACGGCGTACCAGTGTTTCTGCCGCTCGTAGGCGGCCCGGCGCGCCTGCCAGTCCCGGGCCTGGCCGGCGTGCTGGGCCTGCCACTCGAAGAGCCGCGCTTCCTGGAGATCCCGGATGGTCCCCACCCGGCGCTCTTCGGCAGCGACCCGGCCCCGCAGGGCCTGTTCACCGCGCCGGATCTGGCGTGCCGCGAGCACGGCACCGGCCAGGCCCGCCACGGCCCCCAGCCCGGACAGCGGCGGATTGAGCCACCCCAGCACGCCGAGGGCGATCGACCCGGCCACCAGCACGATCGCACCGCCGAACGATGCCTTGAGCGGGCGGTCCAGCCGGTTCTGTTCCCGGCGCTGAGCCGAAACCCACCCCGGATTGAGCTGCTCCCGAGGCGGCGGGGTGGGCCGGCGTGGCGACGGCCCGGGATGCGGATGGAGGAGCGCGTACTGCCAGCCCAGGTAGACCCGGTCGGGCCGCAGCGGCGGCGGCCGACCGCCGGGCGGGCCCGCCGCGGTCACGTCGTCTCCCCCGCGGTCAGGCCGGCCAGGGTGGCGGGGGCCGGCGGGACGCCGGCGGCACCGGCGGGCGGCGGTTCGGGGACGCTGGCGGGCACGGTCCGCGCCGCGGCCACCAGGCGCTCGGTGGGGCGCCTGACCACCAGGGCGAACTCCCCGCGGCCCAGTTGCTGCAGCCGGGCCGCCGACACCCGGGGCTCACGGGCGAACGAGGGCGGGCCCGGCCTGGCCGCCCGCACCTTGGTGGCCGTGGCGCCGTGCCTCCCGGAGCCGCTCGCCGGGAGCGCTGGGGCCGTAAGGGACGCCGGTTCCGCCGGGCCTGCCGCGCCCGGCCCGCGGCCGGACGGCCCAGCGGGCGGCGGCGGGCCGGCCCAGGGCTCAGGGACGAGCCGCTCACCGGTATGGCCGGCGAAGCTCTCGGCGCTGCCGACGTCCGGCATCCGGTGGATAACCAGCGCGTTCACCTGGCCGGCCAGGCCCGCGCCGGCCCGCGCGGACGTGGTGGTCAGCACGACCGGCAGCCCGGCCTCCGCGCCGCGGCTGATCAGGTCCCTGAGCATGGGCTGCGGGAGGCCCTCGCAGTGGTCGAACCACGCGATGCCGTCGCCGTCGATGCCGATGTCGCACAGGTCCTCGTCCGCGGCCAGGACGTCCTGCCCGACCAGCCACGCGAGCCGGGCCGCGGCGCTGGCGTCACCGGCTGAGCCCAGGGAGAACAGCACGACGGCGCGCTCACGGACGACCCGGCCGATATCGATGTGGGCGCGGGCGGCACCGGCCGGCCGGAGCCAGCGCCCGAGCGGCGAGGCACGCAGCTGCGCCAGCTGGCTGGCCGCGGTCATCAGCAGCGCGGGATCGGCCCGCGCCTGGCTGACCGAGACGCGGGCCCGTTCGGCGATCTGCGGGCGCCGCGCGTGGTGAGCAGGCACCTGGTCCATCCGCGCCTCCAGCGCGAGCGGATCGAGCAGGTGCGCCACGTCATCGAGCACGGGGATGCGCGGGTCGGCGGGCGCCGCCTCGATGAGCTCGAATACGTCCGTGAGGTAGGCCGCGAAGCTCCGCCGGTAATGGTCGATCGTGCCGGACCAGTTGAGCATGGCCGTGACGAGCGTGGCGCGCCGCGCCGGGCTGCCGTAGCGGAACGGCTCATACGAGGCCGGGCCGGCCGCGCTGAACTCGTAGAACGGCGCGCCCGCCACGGCGCAGACAGCCGACAGCGGCGCGGCGAGGTCGGTGCCGCCGCCCAGGTTGACGACGATGACCGGCTTCCGCAGCCGTACCGCGGCGTGCACGAGCTGGAAACTGCTGGTCGTCGTGCCGGACCGGGCCGCGCCGGCGACCAGGACGCCGCCGGCTACCTCCGGCCAGGACAGGGCCGCCCGCGCCCCGGACAGCTCGTCCACCCCCAGGCAGGCGCCGCTCCTGGGTGACGACCCCGCCGGCCCGGACCGCACGGATGACCACGGCGCGCCGGGTGGCGGCGATCAGGCCGGGCCGCGGCGGGCGAAGGTCCCACTCGTCGGTGTGCAGCCAGTCCAGCCAGGCGGCGAGCGCGGCTTCCGCCGCCCCGGCGATCAGCGCGATCGGAAGCTGCCGGGGCAGCCAGTGCCCCATGCCCGCGTAGGCCACCCCGAGGTGCATCAGCCGTGCGGAGTGGCCGAAGATCCCGCCCAGATAGGAGGCCACCCGCGCGGGGCCTGCCGTGAACCCCGAGACGGCCGCGGCGGGGCCGACCGCCAGGGTCCACACCAGCCCGGCGGCGGCCGGGGCGGCCAGCCAGGACGGGCGCCACCGGCTCACCCTGGTGACGCCGAAGAAGACGAGCGCCAGGACCAGCGTCAGCTGGGCGAAGATCACGTGCAGGATAACCAGGGCGATACCGATCGCAGCCAGGAACTCGCCACGGCGCGGCGTGTTTCCGGGTATCACGTAGCGTGCGCGCCGTGGCGCGCGCTCCGCCGCTGGTACCGGCTCGGCTGGCATCGGCATTAGGTTCGCAGTAATAGCTGGTGCGTGTCCACAAGCCGGGCCTATCCGTATCCGTAGCGCCGGGGCCCGGGGCGGCCCGCGCGGCCGGTCAGGTGGCCGACGGGGGCGCCGTCTCGACCGAGACCTTGAAGAAGTCGGGCCGGAGCATCACCACGGTGAGGGCGACCGGGACCGACGACCTGTCAAACCTGATCGTCACCGTGATCGCCGACTGCCCAGGAGCCAGCCGCAGTCCGCGGGCGATCGACGGCTGCGGCGGGCACAGCTCCACGTTCAGCGCGGCCGGGCGGCCCGCCGCGACCTCGGTGCCGGCGCTGTCCAGAACGTCGTCCTCATGGCCGGCGGGCGGCGCGGACAGCACCTCGTCGAACGCGGGGACCCAGCCGGATTCGCCGTCCTCGTCCTGCGGCACGCTCACCCGGCCGACCGGTTCGCGTGCGCCGGGAGACTGCGGCAGGTAGGCGGTAGACATGGCCACCGGGAAGCCGCCCGACGTCCACAGGCAGCGGATGACCCGGACCTGCGTCCCCGGCGTGAGCCCCATGGCCCAGCAGATGTCCTGTGGCGCCGGGCGCCGGGACACGTGCTTGGCCTGGCAGACGATGGCGCTGCCCATCGGGTCGACGGTGGTGCTGAGCCCGGCCAGGCCCTCGATCGGGATCTGGTACTCGGCCGGGCTGGCCCGGTACAGCTGCCCGTCCGGCAGCTTGCGGAGCAGTGAGCGCCGGGACAGCTCCTCCACGGCGACGTCGATCTCCGCCACGCTCACGTTGAAGCGCCGGGCCAGCGCGCTGCGCCGGGGCAGCTTCCACCCCGGTTCCCGGTGCACCAGGGCCGCCGCCATCCGGTTGGCCAGAACCCCGGCGGCCGATCCCTCTGCTCCGTCCGCGTGACGGCCCGGCTCGCCATTGTCGCTGCCCGCGGCCGCTCCACCCTCGGCCGCTGTCCCTCCCCTGGGTTCAAGCCCGGCGTTCATTCCGTATTGCGCCGCAAGACCGCCACGGCCACCCGGCCGGGAACGATCGGCAGCACGAACAGGAGCAGCGCCAGCGCCGCCGCGTAGGACAGGTTCACCGCCGAGGTGACCGACTCGTCCTCCCGGGGGGCGGGCTCAGCTGACTCTGCGTAAACCACCCTGCGCCTCATTCGGGTATCGGACTGTCATGGGACGGGATGGACGTGCCGCCGACGGCATCAGGACGCCGCGCCCAGGTCTATTGATAGACATCCTCGGTGAATCGTCGTTGAACGAAGACGTGAGTAACAGGCGACCAATAGGTGACACGTAGGCTAACTCGATCGGGGCACGGACATGAAAGCCCCGCCGCCCCGGACCGATACCGGGGCGGCGGGGTCACTCCCGCTGGGCCGGGCTACGGCTCAGACGGTCACCTCGACCTTGGTGACCTTGCCGTATTCGGCCGAGACGCTGCGGTCGGCGCGCGCTCCCCCGGGCGCGAGCACCCGGAGCTTCCACGTGCCGGGCGCGGCGAAGAAGCGGAACCCGCCGTCCTCGCCGAGCGGGACCTCGGCCACGAATTCATCACCGGTGCCGAGCAGCCGGGCGTACCCGGTCGACACCGGGGCGTTGTCCCGCACGACGCGCCCTTCCACCACGGCCTGGCTGCCCGCGTCGGAGGCCGCGGCCACCGGCACGCCACCGGCCGGCGCGCCGCAGCCGTCGCCTGGGGTCTGGTTCGCAGTTGTCATCGGGCGTCTCCCAGCTCGATCGGAACGCCCACGAGCGAGCCGTACTCGGTCCATGAGCCGTCGTAGTTCTTGACGTTCGGCTGCTCGAGCAGCTCGTGCAGGACGAACCAGGTGTGCGCGGACCGCTCGCCGATCCGGCAGTAGGCGATGGTGTCCTTGGCGAAGTCCAGCCCGGCCTCGTCGGCGTACAGGGTGCGCAGCTCGTCGTCGGAGCGGAAGGTGCCGTCCTCGTTGGCCGCCTTGGACCACGGGACGTTGCGCGCGGTGGGAATGTGCCCGCCGCGCTGCGCCTGCTCCTGCGGGAGATGCGCCGGCGCGAGCAGCCGCCCGGTGAACTCGTCCGGGGAGCGGACGTCGACCAGGTTGCGCTTGCCGATCGCGTCGAGAACCTCGTCGCGCTTGGCCCGCAGCGCGGCATCCTGCTCGGCCGCCTTGTAGGCCGTGGCCGGGCGCTTCGGCACATCGGTGGTCAGCTCGCGCGAGTCCAGCTCCCACTTCTTGCGCCCGCCGTCGAGCAGCTTCACGTTGTGGTGGCCGTACAGCTTGAAGTACCAGTAGGCGTAGGCGGCGAACCAGTTGTTGTTGCCGCCGTAGAGCACGACCGTGTCGTCGCCCGCGATGCCGCGTTCGGAGAGCAGCTTCTCGAAGCCGACCCGGTCCACGAAGTCACGCCGTACCGGATCCTGCAGGTCCTTCTTCCAGTCAATCTTGATCGCGTCGGGGATGTGCCCCTTGTCGTAGGCGCTGGTGTCCTCGTCGACCTCGACGAGGACGACCCCGGGATTACCGGCGTGCGCTTCCACCCACTCTGCGTCCACGAGGGCTTCGGAGCGGCTCATAACGTAAAAACCTCCTGATGTGGATCAGGCCGCCGCGCTTCGCTGAGACGGCCGGATCCGGCGAATGAACAGATACATGTGGCAGCCCAGGCAGAAATCGAACGCCGCGTTGAGGAACGCGGCCGCCAGGGCCATGGCAGTGCAGGCGATCCCGACGCCGGTGACGCCGACCGCGTAGCCGATCACGCCGATTGTGGCGATGACCAGCCCCACGCCTTGGGAGAACCGTGGCGGCGCCGCCGGCTCGAAGCGCGACGGCGGCCCGAGGCGCGGGCGGACCAGGAACCGGTAAACCAGGCCGTAGGGCGCGAACCGCATCCCGGCGATCGCGCCGACCGCGAACACCAGCGTCTGGGCGAGCAGCAGCCAGACGCTGGTGGTGGCGAGGGCGAGGGCGAGCACGATCGTCGTAACGACCGCGCCGAATCTGGGCCCCCTGGCGTCGATTTCCATGGTTGCGCTCCTTGATACTGACTGGCATACCCGATCGGCACGCCGCTGGCCGTATCCCCGTGCGGGCACGCACCTGCCCGGATAGCCGCTGGCCAGCAGCACTGTGCGGGAGTCAGCAGCCGGTACGGAGGGCGTGCGACGGTCCAGCCGTCGCCTCGGCGCCTTGTGCGCAGGCTGCTAGCGGGGGAACGGCCGACACAGCGCGGTCGCCACCCGGCAAAAGTCCACGGCGCGCCGCTTCGTCAGCATCTGCGCTGTCCCGGAAAGCACGTAGACGATGGTATGCGGGTTCAGCGCGGCTGTCACTCCCCGGCCGAGCACCCTATGTCCCCATATCGACCGTTTTACTGGCTTAAGGGCCTGAACTGGCATTGGTCACTCCCCGGCCGGGGTCACGGCCGGTCCGCCGCCGGATCCGGCGGGCTGCGGCCGGGCAGGCCGGCAGCTGGCCGAGCGCGGCGATGACGTCGGCCTTGCGCGGCTGGCCGCTCGCCTTGCGCGCGATCGCGCCGTCCGGCCCGAGGACCAGGACGGTGGGCGTGGACAGGATGCTCAGCCGGCGCACCAGGTCCAGCCGCGACTCGGCGTCGATCTCCACGTGCTGCACGCCCTCCACCATTCCCGCGACCTCACCCAGGATCTGCCGGGTGGCCCGGCACGGGGCGCAGAAGGCGCTGGAAAACTGGACCAGGGTCCCCCGCGTGCCGAGATCGTGCCGCAGATCCGCGGCGGTCAGGATGTCACCGCCCCCAGCCGGGGCCGGGCCGGGCGCGCGCAGCCGTCCCTGCCTGCGGCGCCAGGCCAGGCCGAACGGGGTCACCACGATCAGCACGGCGACTAGCGCGATCACTCCTGCGGTCATACCCGTAACAAAGCGCGGGAGTGCCGCGGGCATTCCGCGCGGGCCCGGCCCACCACGCCGTGACGCCCTGGATCGGCCCGTTCGGCCGGGAGAGATCCCGGAGCGGCCGGTCAGCGGGGCAGGAAGGTGGCGAGCTGCCGGTTCCCGGCCGTCACGTCGAAACCCTGAACCTGCGACACCGGCACCCACGAGGAGCCGGGATACCAGGCCGCCGTGTCACCGTTGGCCACCGTCCAGCCGGCCGCGGCCAGGTGCACACCCTGCGCGTCGGTGATCCAGAACTGGCACGTCGTGCCGTTCGGCACGCCGGTTACCTGGATATCCATCGCCGTTCCCCACGGCTCCTTGTTGTACCGGACCGTCGCCGTGATGCCGCGCAGCGCGCTGGCGGTCCGGGCCGTCTGCCAGCTCGCAGGCGGCGTGGACGCGGACGGCGGGGCCGGGGCGGGACCGGACGCGAGGCGCAGGCCGGCCACGGCGCCGGCCGCGGCGATCACCACCGCCGCGGCGGCCGCGGCGGCCTGCCAGCGGCGGTTCCGGCGGCGCCGGGCCGCGGTCAGGCTCAGCAGGGACTCGACGAAATCTTCCGGGGGAGCCGCGTCGGCAGGCAGCGGCTCGGCGTCCTCGCGCGAAATGCGGCCGATCTCATCCGCGCTGACCCGGGACAGCAGAGCCGGGAGCCCGGCCAGGCCGGCCAGTTCGTCCCGGCATTCACGGCACCCCGTGACGTGCCGGTCCACGTGGGACCGTTCGGCGGGATCGATCGCGCCGAGCACGTAGACGCCGAGCGCCTGCCGGGTGTCCGTGCAATCCCAAGCCGGCGTCATGGCGCCAGTCCTCTCTCCTCCAGGGCAAGCTTGAGCGCCTTGAGCGCGTAAAAGGTGCGGGACTTCACCGTGCCCGAAGGAATCCCGAGAGTGGCCGCCGCCTCCGCGACGGAGCAGCCACGGTAATAGGTCTCGATGATGACCCGGCGGTGGTCGGGCCGCAGCGCCGCGAGCGCGTCCGCGACCGCCCACGACTCCAGCGCCCGGTCGGCATCGTCGGCGGCCGGCATCAGTTCCAGCGCGCCCTGGCCCACCTCGGGCGGCCGGGACTGCCGGGCCCGGTACGCGTCGACGGCCAGATTCCGTGCGACCGCGAACAGCCAGGGCCGGGCCGGCCGGTCAGCCAGCGCCTCCGGGTGCCGCCAGGCCCGCACGACCGTTTCCTGCACAAGGTCCTCCGCCCGCTGCCGGTCACCCCCGGTGAGGTGGAGCGCGTAACGGAGGAGAGCGCCGCCGTGCTCGGCGTAGAGCGCCCGTATGTATGCCTCATCGGCTACCGCGCCCGGCTGGGCGGTGGATCCCGAGCCTGCCACGCTATGGACTACGCCTCCGGGCCCGGATCGGTTCACGACACGCCGGCAAATTTTCGGTCGGTTTGTGCCTCCGGCGGGCCGGGCCCGTCCCGCGCGGGCCGGGCCAGGTCACGGACGGCTGGTGAACGCGACGTTCGCCGCGGACGGCGCTCACCCGCACCCCGGCGCGGGAGACGTGAGGCCGCAGTGAGTGCTGGACGAGCGGTGACCCGGTGCGGGGTCCGAACAGGACCGATCCGGGGCTGCACGGGTCGCTCCCGGGCCCGTGCGGCTAGCCGCCCGCGAACGGCGGCAGCACCTCGATCACGGCCGTCTCGGCCAGGGCGATCTCCTGATGCGGCCGGACTCCCGCTGGCTGGCCGTCGATGAGGAACGACGACCGGGCCAGGACGCCGCGCAGGCGCTCGCCCCGCTCACGGCCCCGGCTGTCCAGGGCGGCGGCCAGCGCGTCGGCAAGCGTGCCCGCCTCCAGCGACTCGGCGGCGACGCCGGCGGCGTCCTTGGCCGCCGCCCAGTAACGGATGGTCACCATGGCCATATCGGCTATCCTCACTCACAATGGGATCCGGGCGGCGTTGCCCCCGGATCCCTCTGTGTTTTAACAGGTTAGTGCCGGTGCGCTGGGCGCCGGGAAGGGGAGGTGGAACCGCTTGAGCGATCTGCTCCTGCTGACCGGGACGCTGGAACCATCCACGGAGGTGCTGCCCGCCCTCGGCTTGCTGCTGCATTCCGTCCGCGTCATGCCGCCCGAGGCCTCGGCCCTGATCGACGCTCCCCCGGGGGAAGTGGTCCTGGTCGACGCGCGTCGTGACCTGGCCCATGGTAAGAGCATCTGCAAGCTGCTGCTCACCACCGGGCTGGACTGCCCGCTGCTCATCATCGTCACCGAGGGTGGCCTCGCGGCGGTGAGCGCCGACTGGGGCGCCGACGACGTGATCTTGAACACGGCGGGCCCCGCCGAGGTGGAGGCGCGGCTGCGGCTGGCACTGGGGCGGCGGGCCCGGAACGCGGCCGCGGACGCGCCCGATGAGATCAGGTCGGGTGACCTCACCATCGATGAGGCCACCTACTCCGCCCGGCTGCGCGGGCGGGCGCTCGATCTGACGTTCAAGGAGTTCGAGCTGCTGAAGTTCCTCGCCCAGCATCCGGGCCGCGTCTTCACCCGGGCGCACCTGCTGCAGGAGGTGTGGGGGTATGACTACTTCGGCGGCACCCGGACGGTGGATGTGCACGTCCGGCGGCTGCGCGCCAAGCTCGGCACCGAGCACGAGGCGCTGATCGGCACCGTGCGGAATGTCGGCTACCGCTTCGTGCCTTTCAAGGGTGCCAGCGACGACCAGCGGGACAGTCAGCACGCGGGAGACGATGAACACGACACCGAACCCGAGGACGCACCCGAGCTCAGCGACGCGGCCGGGCTCGGCGGCGTCCACGCCCCCCGCCGCAGGCGCCAGCGGATCGGGCCTCGGGGCTTCCGCCGGCCGGTGATCAGGCCCTCCCGGAGGTCTCTTCCGCCCCGCTGAGCCCGGCGCAGCGGGACGAGGTACTCCGGCTGACCGCCGCGGCCACGGCCGGCGACGGGGTAGCACCGCTGTCCGAGCACGCCCTGCTGCACCTGCGCTACGGCGGCGCGGCCGGCCTCGACCTGACGACGGCGGCGGGCGGGCACGTCACCGGCTACGCCCACCTGGAATGGGAAGACCCCGGCGTGGCCAGCGGCGAGCTGGTGGTCGATCCGGCGCATCGCCGGCGCGGCGCCGGCCGGGCCC
Organism: uncultured Actinomycetes bacterium; assembly: GCA_963808295.1. Classification (GTDB taxonomy): domain Bacteria; phylum Actinomycetota; class Actinomycetes; order Streptosporangiales; family Streptosporangiaceae; genus Bog-532. Next base: position 51,904 of record CAWEFP010000020.1, read on the forward strand.
TGCTCGCCGCGATGGCCGCCCGTGCCGGAGAGCGGCCACTGCGCGTGTGGGCGCACGGCGACCTCGCGGCGGCGGCGGCCGTGGCGCGGACCTGCGGGCTGCACCGCGTCCGCGCGCTGTGGCAGATGGGGCGGTCGCTGCGGGATCCGCTGCCGGAGCCGTCGGTACCCGGGGACGTCAGGCTGCGGACGTTCGTTCCGGGGCGTGACGAAGACGGGTGGCTGCGGCTCAACGCCGCGGCGTTCGCCCATCATCCGGAGCAGGGCGCGTGGACCCCCGCCGACCTGGACCTGCGCGAGCAGGAGGCCTGGTTCGATCCGGCCGGGTTCTTCCTGGCCGAGCGCGGCGGACGGCTCGTCGGCTTTCACTGGACCAAGGTTCACGACGGCACGACGGGCGAGGTATATGTGGTCGGCGTCGACCCGGCGGCACACGGTGCCGGTCTCGGCCGTGCCCTGACGCTGACCGGGCTGCGCTACCTGCGGGACGCGCGGGGCCTGGCCGAGGCCATGCTCTACGTCGACGAGGACAATCGCGCCGCGGTCCGGATGTACGAGGCGCTGGGCTTCACCCGGACGGCCACGGACGTCATGTACGGCACGGGCTGACGGGGACCGCCGGCCTGCTGCCCGCGGGTCAGGCGATCCGGCCGAGCACCTTGACCGCGGGGCGGACGCCGAGAACCGCGTCCAGTTCCTCGTTGGTCAGCGGGCCGTCGCTGGCGGCCACCGCACCGAGAACCTCGGCGTACAGCTCGATCTCATCGAGGGCTACCCCGTCGTGAACACGAAGATCGACGTACTCTGGCACCGCGTTCACCTCCGTCGCCGCTGACGCTTTACGCCTACGCCCGTCAGGCTACGCCGTATCACGGCCCGCGCGCATGACCCATCAGGGCCATTCTGGGATCATCCTCCCGTGCGGTTTTACCCATACCACGGGTAACAATTCCGCGAAGTGGCCAATATGGCGGCCGCCGATCAGGTACAGAACCCACATACGGGACTTCGGTGGCCTTTTGTGCGTGCACGCATCGAAACGGGGTGCGCGCACGGGCCCGAGGCGGGCAGGCCCGCGAGTGTCACCACGAAGAGTCACCGTTCGCTAACGATATGGCCGCTCAGCTGGCGACTTAGAGCGACCAAGCGAATCCGCACCGTACATAAGAGGCGACTTTCGGGACGCTCAACACGGTGCATAACGGGGTACTTAGACGTTTCGGTTGCGCGGGAGGGTGCTTCGGGACAAGAGTCGTGCACATATCGATCCAAGCACACCCGTACAAGGTTCCCGTAGCTATCCCGCGCCTGATCAGCTGGCCCGCGATAACGTGCCTACAGGATTACTTTCCAGCACGCTCCCGGATATAAGGTCTTCGTGAATCCATGAACGAAAATAGCGATCTCCTTCCCAATCTCGCCACCCAAGAAGACGCTTTCGAGGTGCAACTGCGCGGTTACAGCCGAAGGCAGGTCGACGACTTCGTCGCCCGCTGCCGCAGCCAGGTCCGTGAGCTAGAGGAACGGCTGGGCCGAGCCCTTGACGATGGCGAGCAGCTCCGTCAGGAGGTCAAAGGACTCCGCCAGCAGGCCCTGGGCAACAGGCCCGCCCACGAGGAGGTCAGCGAGCGGATCTCCCAGATCCTGAAGCTTGCCGACGACGAGGCCAAGGCGCAGCAGACCCGCGCGGACGACGACATCAAGAAGCAGCTGGCGGAGGCGCAGCAGGAAGCCGACCGGGCCAAGAAGGAAGCCCGGGATCAGGCCGAGCACATGCTCACCGCCGCCCAGGAGAAGGCCGAGCGGGCGATCTCCACGGCCCGCGCGGAAGCGGAAAAGACCAGGAACACGGCCCGCGCGGAAGCCGAGCACGCCACGGCGGACGCTCGCAAGAAGGCGGACACCGTGCTCTCCAGCGCCAAGGCGCAGGCCAAGCAGACCCTGGACGAGGCCACGGCGCGGGCCACGGCCATCCATGACGGCGCGGAGCGCCGGCTCAACCTGCTGAGCACGCGGCACGCCGAGACGATCCGGCGGCTCACCGAGATCCTGGACGGCGTATCGGGCCTGGTCGCAACGGAGACGGCGCGTCTCTCGCTGGAGGACGAGGTGGATCAGAGCGTCGCCAAGGCCATCGCCCAGAAGGCCGCCGAGGCCCAGGCGGCCGACTCGACCGGCCCGAACGGCGGGGCCGTCCCCGCCAGGAACACCGGCCCCGGGACCCCGGCGGCAGACCGCGGCCGGGAGCCAGCGCGGCATGCCCGGGAACGCGATGCCGGGCCAGGGCGCCCCGCGGCCGGCCAACGGAGCCCGCGGGGAGAACTCTCCGGCCGGGCCAGGCCGCCCCGCACCCGCGATGCCCGCCTCCGGTCCCGCGAACCCGGTGCCCCCAGCAGGCCCGGGGGGCCTGGCGGGCCAGCCGGGAGTGGCCGCCAAGCCGGGCCCGGACACGCTCCACCCCGCCCGGGGCGCGCACGAGGCTCCCCGGGGCGGCGCGCACGTGGCCCCCAGGGGCGTTCGGCCGACCGCGCCGGGAGTGAATGCGCCGGGTGGTCCGGGTGCCTCGGCCGGCGAACGGCCGTCTGACCCGTCCCGGTCGGCCGGCCCGGGTCCGGTTCCCGAGACCGAGGGGCCGGTCGGGCGCCGCTCGGCCGCCGAGGATCTCACCGGGAACCGGCGGGCGGGCGGCGCCGGGCACGGGCACGGCGCCAACCAGGCGGACGGCAGCCTGACGGGCAGCATCGACGCGGACGAGGCGACGGAAGGCGTCCGCATCGTCCGGGAGCAGCGTCAGCACTAGACAGCGCGCTCCGCGGGGCCTGGCCGGGGATTTCCCCGGCCAGGCCCGCGCGGCATGACCGGGGCTTCTGCTGACCGGGCGGGGGCCTGCCGCATGACCGGGCGGCCTGCTGAATGAGCCTGGCCTGACGGGGACCGGGCCTGACGGGGACCGGGCCTGAGGACGTGACGAGAGCAGGTCGAGGCGGCGGAGAATCACGCCCTCACGCAGCGCCCAGGGGCAGATCTCCAGTTCGGGAACGCCGAACAGATCCATCGCGGCGTCGGCCACGATGACCCCGGCGGACAGCTGCGGGGCCCGGTTCGCTGAGACACCCTGCAGCTTGGTCCGTTCCGCCAGCGTCATCGTGGGCAGCCGGGCCGCCCAGGTGGTCGCGTCCGCGCTGCGCAGGACCCGCCGCACGTAATGCCCCTCGCTGGACGGCGCGGCGCCCGCGATCCTGGCCAGCTGGCGGAATGTTTTCGAGGTGGCGACCGCACGATCGGGCCCGCCGTAGCGCATGATGCCGCCGACGGTCCGGGCTATTTCGGTGCGTACGTGCTTACGCAGGTCCCGCGTCTGCGCGGCGGTCGGGGGGTCCGCGCGGAGCCAGTCCCGGGTCAGCCGGCCCGCGCCGAGCGGCAGGGACACCGCGACATCCGGATCCTCATCGATGCCGGATGCGATCTCCAGTGATCCGCCGCCGATGTCCAGGACCAGCAGCCGCCCCGACGACCAGCCGAACCAGCGGCGCGCGGCGAGAAACGTCAGGCGGGCTTCGTCCTCCCCGGCCAGCACCGTGACCCGCACGTCGGTCTGCTTCGTGATCCGGGTGAGCACGGCCTCCCCGTTGACCGCATCGCGTACCGCGGAGGTGGCGAATCCGATGAAATCCTCGACACCCTTGTCCTCCGCGATCCGGATGGCCTCGGCCACGAAGGCGCCCAGCAGTTCTTCGCCCTTCGCGGAGATCCGTCCGCCGTCTTCGAGATGGTCAGCGAGGTGAAGGTCGGCCTTGTGCGAGAACGCCGGCAGGGGGCGTGCGCCCGGGTATGCATCCACGACGAGAAGGTGAACCGTATTGGAACCTACGTCGAGCACCCCAAGTCGCATACCTCGACGCTACTAACTCCGGGGCGGGCCGGCCCAGCCGGTCCGGCTAAAGGCGCCGAAGTCGCCCTGGCACCCGTGCCGTCCCAGCTGGGCCTGGGCTAAGTTTGTACGGGCTATGGACCCTGCTGACGGTGACACGAAGTTCCTGACGGCGGAGCACAACGGCGACGTGTCCTTCTGGTGGCGCGCCCGCGGTGGCTTCCCGCCGCGGCGCCCGTCCCTGCCCGGGCCGACGAGCGCCGACGTGTGCATCGTCGGAGCCGGGTTTACCGGGCTGTGGACCGCCTACTACCTGAAGCAGGCGGAGCCGTCGCTGCGGATCGTGGTGCTGGAGGCCGCGTTCGCCGGTTTCGGCGCGTCCGGCCGCAACGGCGGCTGGCTGACGAGCGCGCTGCCGGGCTCGCGGGACCGTTACGCGCGCGGCCCGGGCGGCCGGGACGGTGTACTCGACCTGCAGCGTCAGCTCCGGCAGACGGTGGATGAGGTCGCGCGGGTCTGCGCCGCGGAGGGCATCGACGCCGATCTGGTCAAGGGCGGCGAGCTGGCGGTGGCGACCACGCCCGCCCAGCATGAGCGGCTGCGCGCCGAGCTGGCGGCCGACCGGGACTGGGGCCTGGGCGAGGAGGACGTCCGGTACCTCGGCGCGGCCGAGCTGGCCGGGCGCGTCCGCATCGCCGGCGGCCTCGGCGCGCTGTATTCCCCGCACTGCGCGCGAATCCAGCCTGCCAAGCTCGTCACCGGTCTCGCCCATGCGGTCGAGCGGGCCGGCGTCGAGATCTACGAGGCGACCCCGGTAACCCGGATCGTCCCGCGCCCCACCGCGCGGGGGACGGGCCGCCCAGGTCCGGACATGGCCCGGGCGTGCACGGTGTTCGGCGACGTCACGGCGCGGTTTGTGCTGCGCGCCACGGAGGGGTTCACCGCCCGGCTGCCCGGTCAGCGCCGGCAGCTGCTGCCGATGAACAGTTCCATGATCGTGACCGAGCCGTTGGATGACGGCGCGTGGCGGGAGATCGGCTGGACGGGGTACGAGACGATCGGCGACAGCGCGCACGTGTACATGTACGCCCAGCGGACCGCCGACGGCCGGATCGCAATCGGCGGCCGCGGTGTCCCTTACCGGTTCGCGTCCGGCGTCGACCACCGGGGCGTGACGCAGCCTGCGGCCATCGACACCCTGGGCCACGTCCTGCGGGCGCTGTTCCCGGCCGCCGCCCGCTCCTGCATCGATCACGCCTGGTGCGGCGTCCTCGGTGTGCCCCGCGACTGGTGCGCGACGGTCACGGCCGACCCGGCGTCCGGGCTGGGCTGGGCCGGGGGATACACCGGCCATGGGGTCGCGGCCTCCAACCTGGCCGGGCACACGCTGGCCGACCTGGTCGCGGGCCGTCCGACCGCCCGGACCGTGCTGCCCTGGGTGGGCCACCGCACGCACCGCTGGGAACCGGAACCGTTGCGCTGGGCGGGCGTGCACGGCCTCTACGCGCTATACCGGGCGGCTGACCACGCCGAGGCAGGCGGCTCCGCGCGGACCTCCCCGCTGGCGCGCATCGGGGACCGGATCTCGGGCATCCCCTGCGGCGCCGCAGTCCGGCTCACGGCCAGCCCAGGCTCGCCTCGGCCGCGCTCATCTGGCGGTCCAGCTCCGCCGGGTCCGCGGCCCCGACGTAGTTCCCGGGACGCGTGGTGAACAGCGGGAAAGCCCAGAACATCTGGCTGTACGTGCCGAACATGATCATCCAGTCCGGATGCCGCCGCCGCAGGTTCTCGACCATCTGGCGGTACCGCAGGCCGACGTCACCGCGGTCCCCGTCGGTCACGGCCGTCCGCCCTTCCTGCCCGGAGATCCGGCGATGCCCGCCGTGGCCGCGCTCATGCTATGGCTTCGGCTCGGGGATTTGCGGTGTTGTTGCGGCGAATGTGACATAACGGGCGGGCGGAACACCGATCGTCGCGGTGAAGTCGCGGGCGAGGTGCGCCTGATCCGCGTAGCCCACCAGCGTGATGCCCCGTCCCTCCAGCCGGCGGACGAAAAGCTTGCGGTCCACCACCCCGTAGATGGCCGAGCCCGTCCCCTCGAAAGCCAGGTTGACGTTCGGGTGCGGCAGGATCGTCTGGTCGTCCGGTGGCCTGCCCCGCAGGTCCCAGCGGAGGATCCAGTAAAAGTCGACTAACGGGGCCAGCGCGGCCGACGGCTCGTGGCGGGTGAGGCCGAACTGGGATGCCGCCGCCTGCTGGTGCAGCACGCCCCGGCCTAGCGTGGTACTCGCCGCCCCCTTCGCCGGCCTGGCCGCGCGATCTGCCACCTGACCAGGATAAGCGTAGCATTTCTTCAAGACGGACCGCTCCGGCGGCCATAGCCTCTACGTGTGCCAGGCGAGAAGGCCAGCCAGCCGATCGGAGGGAAACCGGTGAACCTGCACGAAGAGATGGCGGCGGCGGCCGCCGTGGACGCGCGGGTGGTCAGCGGCGTGCCGTGGGCCGGAAGACCTGACCGCCGGGCCGGTCCCCGGTTGCTACCGCCCGCCGGTCACGTTCCGCTCCGGCCGGCCGGCCGCCGCCCGCGACCGCGTCCGCGATGGCCCGGACACCCGGATGGGTGCCGAGATCTTCGAGGAGCACCGGCTTGTCCTCGCCGTCGGCCAGCGGGATCCGCCAGTTCGGGTACTCCTTCATCGTCCCGGGCACGTTCTGCGGCTGCCGCTGGCCCACCGCGTCAGCGAGCGAGACCCCGATCAGTACGGACGGCGTGCGGGCCAGATAGGCGTACAGGGCGACCACCTGATCGGTGAGAGAGGGATGTCCGCCCGCCGGGAGCAGCCCCTCCGCCGCCAGAGCGGCACGCCACGCCGACCGTGCCGCATCCGCCTCGGCCCGTTCGGCTTCCACGGGACGGGTCAGCACCCCCAGGCCGGCCCGGAGCCCGACATGCTCGCCGGTGAGGAAGGCGGCGGCCGGCGGCATGTCGTGCGTGCCGATGGTGGCCAGGCTGTTGCGCCGCCACTCCCCCGGCGGCAGCGGCGTACCGTCGCCGCGGCGCTCGAACCAGAGCATGGACGTGCCGAGAACGCCGTGTGCGGCCAGGTAGTCGCGGATCCACGGGTCGACGGTGCCGAGGTCCTCCCCGATCGCCAGCACGCCGGCCTGAATCGCCGCACGCGCCAGGACCCCTACGGTCGCCACGTGATCGTAACGGACGTACGTTCCCCGGTCCGGGGTCATGCCCGGGGGCACCCACCACAGCCGGCACAGGCCCATCACATGATCCATCCGCAGCGCCCCGGCGTGCCGCACCGCCGCCGTGATCAGGCCGGCGAGCGGCTGGTACCGCCGTTCGGCCAGCCGCTCGGGATGCCACGGCTGCGATCCCCAGTCCTGGCCGCGCTGGTTGAACTCGTCGGGCGGCGCGCCGACGGTGACACCCGAGACGACCAGATCCTGATCGGACCAGGCATCCGCGCCGCCGGGGTGGCCGCCGACCGCCAAGTCCTGGATGATCCCGATATCCATGCCGGCGGCCCGCGCGGCATCCTGCGCCGCGGCCAGCTGACCGTCGGCGAGCCACTGCAGCCAGACGTGGAAGTCAGCCTCGCGGGCCAGCCGGCTGCGCTCCATGGCCACCACCTCGGCTCCCGGCCGCGCGAGCGCCGCGGGCCAGGCCCGCCAGTCCGGACCGTGAACCTCGGCCAGCACGCACCACGTGGCCCAGTCCGTCAGCGCCTGCCCCTCACGTTCACGGTAGGCGCGGTACTCGGCGGCGCGCCGCGGGCTCATCGGCACCTGGTGCAGGATCTTCAGCGCGGCCCGCTTCGCGGCCCAGACCGCGTCGCGATCCAGCAGGGAGCCGGCGTCGTTCGCGGCCTTCAGCGGCTTGGCGAGCGCCGCGATATGACCGCGCTCACGGTCGTCGAGGGCGGAATATTCCGGGATGTCCTCGATCCTCAGATAGAGCGGGCTGATGAACCGTCTGCTCATCGGCAGGTACGGGGAGGTGCTCACCGGGGGCACCGGCTCGGCGGCGTGCAGCGGGTTGATGAGCACGAACCCCGCGCCCAGGTCCCGCGCGCTCCAGGACGCCAGGTCGGCCAGGTCGCGGAAGTCTCCGTGCCCCCAGGACGCACGGGAACGGATCGCGTAGAGCTGGATGGTCAGGCCCCAGGAGCGGCCGCCCGGAACCGGCGCGGCCAGGCGGCCCAGCTCCGCGCCGACCGCCGGCGGCGTGGCCGCCGGGGGGGCGCCGAGAGCGGCGAGGATCGCCTCGATCGTCTCGGCCGACACAGTGACTTCGTGGCCCGGCGATGAGGAGTAGGACGTCGCCACTCCCCTGGCCTCGGCTGAGCGGATCAGTTCCGGCGGATTCATGGCCCCATCGTTCCAGGCCTGCGAATTCTGGCGCCATGACGGGGCCGCATCGGCCCCCGGTTCCTTGGGGAATGCGGGGGAACTTTGTTTGCTTTGCGCCGTTGCGGGCCGCCCGGCCGTGTCCGAGGGAGGTAGGTACATAGTGGTCACCTGGGCAGCGCGGCGGAAGAGCCGTAACGTCAAGGACGCGGGCCGGTACGCGGGCCGCCGTGCGGCGAACAGCCCGGTCCTGCGGTTCCTGGCCCGGGCCGGCCTGGCCGCCCGCGGTGTGATGTACGTGGTCATTGGCTGGATCGCGGACCAGCGAGGATGCCCGGCCGTGCCGTGCTGGGGCGCACCGGCGAGCCGTGAGCCGAGCGATTGCGATTTCGGGACAGCGGGCGGCCTATGATATTTTGCGGCTTTGTTACTCAGAGATCCCGCATTGGATTCTTGGATCTGATCATCAGCGCGGCCCGGAACGGCCCTACGGTGATCGGGGGACATCCATTCCGTGATTCGAAGGTTCTGGAAGGCCTGCCATGAACTCTGCGTGCGTCGTCAGTGCCTGACCGCAACGGGCCCGCGCCCGCGCCCCAGATGACCTGGTTGGACCAGCTTCTGCAACGGTGGCGGGTCCGGATGGCACTACGCGAGCTGCCGCCGACTCCCCGGCTGCTGGACATCGGCACGCACGACGGGACGGTGTTCCGGCTCACCGGCGCGAGCGGGGTCGGCATCGATCCGGAGCTGATCGCGGCGCCCGCGCTCCCCGGGGTAACGCTGGTGAAGGGGTTCTTCCCCGTCGACCTGCCGACGCGGGCGGAGGGGACGTTCGATGCGGCCACCGCGCTGGCCGTCGTCGAGCACGTGCCCGAGCCCGAGCTGGGGACCTGGGCCAAGGAACTGGCTCAGCTGCTGGCCCCGAACGGGGTCTTTGTCATCACGGTGCCGGCCCCGGCGGTCGACATCCTGCTGCACGTTCTCATGCGGCTGCACCTGATCGCCGGGATCGAGGCGCACCAGCACCACGGGTTCCGGCCGGGTAACCTTGACACCATCTTCACCGCCCCGCTGTGGCGGCGGCGCAAGCACCGCAGGTTCCAGCTGGGCCTCAATCACCTCTACGTCTTCGAGCGCACGCCCAACTGAGGTCACAGCCCCCGCCGCATACAGGTCACGTGCGGAGCCGGGTCGGCCACTCCCGGCCAGTACCGTTCGGCCCGGCTGTAACGAGCACGCATGCCGTGCCCGGACGCGCTGGCCGGGATCGCGCCGGGCAGGATGAGGGTCAGCTGCGTGCCGTGGGCGGGCTCGCTGCTGGCGGTCAGCCGGCCGCTGTGCGCCCGGGCCAGCTCGGCGGCGATCGTCAGGCCGATCCCGCTGCCGGAGATCTGGCCCGCCTGCCGGCCACGCCAGAACCGGTCGAAGATGTGCGGCAGGTCCTCGGCGGGGATGCCGGCGCCGCTGTCGGTGACCTGCAGCACCGCGTCCGGGCCGTCCTGCCGGGTGACGACGGTGACGCGACCGCCGGCCGGGGTGAACTTCAGCGCGTTGGTGAGCAGGTTGGTGATCACCTGATGCAGCCAGTGCGGGTCGGCGAGAACCGGCGCCGCGGACAGCCGCTGCGTCAGGGTGATCCCGGCCGCCTCGAATCGCCGCGCCAGGCTGTCGGCGGCGCTGGCCGCCAGATCGGCCAGGTCACTGCGCCGCAGGGCCAGGTGCAGGGCGGCGGCGTCCGCCGCGGCCAGCGTCTGCAGGTCACTGACCATGCGCGCCAGCCGCAGCACCTCATCGCGCAGCGAGGTCAGCTCGGCCGGCGTGGGGTCGGCCACCCCGTCCAGCAGCGCCTCGTGGCCCGCCTGCAGCACCGCGATCGGGGTGCGCAGCTCGTGGGCGACGTCCGCGACCAGGTCCCGGCGGAGCTGCTCCTGCCGGTCCATCGTGCCGGCCATCTGATCGAAGGCGGTCGCCAGCTCGCGCAGCTCGCCGGGGGCACGGATCTGGCCCGCCCGGACCGTGCGGTCGCCGCCGGCCATCGCCCGCGTCACCGCGATCAGCCGGGTGACCGGACGGGTGATCCGCCGGGCGACGGCGAGCCCGGTCAGCAGGGCCAGCAGGGCCGCGAGGCCGGCCGCGCCGGCGATGGCCCGGAGCAGCGCGGTCTGCAGGACCCGGTTGGCGGCGCCCAGGCCGGAGCCGGTGGACCGGAGCAGTGCCACGCCGATCCGCTGGCCCTGGACCACGATGGGTGCACTCGACTGCGGGCCGGCGTCCGCGCGGAAGCCGGGCGAGGACGTGACCGTGTGACCAGCCTGGTCGCGTACCTGAACGTCCGCGCCGATGCGCGTGGCCAGGTCCAGTACCGGGGAGAGGTCGGCCGAAGACCAGCTGCCGCCCCGGCTCCAGGCCGCCCCGGCGGCCACCGCGACCGCGCCGGTCAGCTCCGCGCGCTGCCGGCTCGCCAGGGCCGAGACGTCCGCGGCGCTGAACGCCGCGGTCAGCCCGGCGAGCAGCGCGACCGCGGCCAGCGCGACCGCCAGGAACGCCAGGGCGAGCCGCAGGCCGAGCGTGTCGCCGCGGGCCGGCATGCCCGGCGGGTCCGGCGGGTCCGGCGCGGCTGGCCTGGTCAGTCATCGCGGGCCAGGCCCAGCCGGTAGCCGCCGCCCAGGACGGTCTGCACGATCTGGGGCTGGCCCGGATCGCTCTCGATCTTGCGGCGCAGGTTCTTCACGTGCGAGTCGACGGTGCGCTCGTACCCCTCGAACTCATACCCACGGACCCGGTTGATCAGCTCGAACCGCGAGTACACCCGGCCCGGGACGGTGGCCAGCGCCACCAGGACGCCCCATTCGGTCGGGGTGAGGCTGACGGTCCCGCCGCGCACCGTGACCAGGCGCTGCGGCTCATCGATCACCAGCGCGCCGCCCCCATAACTGGCCACGCCCTGTCGGCGGCCGGCCCGCCGCGCCGCAGGATCGCCTGAACCCGCAGGACCAGCTCCCGCGGGCTGAACGGCTTGGTCACGTAGTCGTCGGCGCCCAGCTCCAGGCCGCGGATCCGGTCTTCCTCGGCGCTCTTGGCCGTCAGCATCAGGATCGGCGTGGCCGCGGCGGCGCGGAGCTCGCGGGCCACGGTCTCGCCGGGCACGTCCGGCAGCCCGAGATCCAGCACGACCAGGTCCGGGGCGGCCTCCGCCGCCAGGGTGATCGCCTCGGCACCCGAACCGGTCGACAGCACGGTGAAGCCGGCCCGCTCGAGGTAGGACCGGACGAAGTCCCGCAGCTTGCGTTCATCCTCAACGACCAGCACCGTCGCCACCGCCGTTCACCTGCCCTCGCGCGTGCCGCACCCGGCGTGCCCGGGCGTCTCCATGGTCGCCGCCGCGGCCCCCGGCCGGCCAGTAAGCGCCGCGGCCGTGTCGGCCCGGCCCGGCATCTCCACATCGCCACCATGTCAATTCCACCGGCCGGTCACCGGCACCGGGTGCACTGACCAGGACAGCACACCGGCAGCAAGGGCGGCGCGGATGACCGGCATTGACCTGATCGCGGTCGCACCGTGGGTCTTGTTCGGTGTGGTCCTCTCCGCCGTGTGCATCCGGCTGCTGCGTTCACGCCGCGCCGAGCCGCGGCACGGACCGGCGGATCAGGTACCGGCCGGCCATCGCGACCCACAGGACACACAATGCCCCGAGAAGAACTCATCAACCCGGCGGCGGTAGCCCCGGCGCCGCGCGCCGCGGTGCGCGCCCCGTACTGGCGGGCAGTGCTTGAGGCCCGCTGGCGGGCCCGGCTGCACGAGGTCACCAGACTGTCGCTGGCCTATCACGGGGCGGCCGCGGCCGCCCCGGATGGCCGCGTCGCGGCGGGCCAGCACGAGGTGGAGCGACTGCTCGACAGCACCGTCGCGGCCCGCCGGAAACTGGCGGACACCGAAGAGGCGCTGGCCCGGCTGGCCGCCGGGAGCTTCGGCCGCTGCGAGCAGTGCGGAGCGGCGATCCCGGCCGGGCTGCTCACGGTGCTGCCTGAGACCCGGTACTGCGCGCGCTGCGACGCCCCGGCCCTACCGCAGCCACCCGCCGAAGCCGCACGCCGCCCGGCGTCGCGGTGATCTGGGCCTGGGCGGTAACGCTCACCATCTTCGCCGTGCTCATCGCGGTGGACCTGATCGTCACCAGGAATCCCGGCCGCGACGGGCTGCGCGCCGCCGCGGTGCTGAGCGGCCTGTGGGTCGCGGCCGGCCTCGCCTTCGGCGGATTTCTGTGGCTGTGGCGAGGCCAGCGCACCGCCGGTGAGTATTTCGCCGGCTACCTGCTGGAGAAGGCGCTCAGCGTCGACAATATCTTCGTCTTCGTGCTGCTGTTCGCCTCGCTCGCGGTCCCGGCCGCGCTGCAGCGACGGGTGCTCTACCTCGGGGTGGTGGGCGCGCTCATGCTCCGGGGCGGCTTCATTGCCGTCGGCGGCGCGCTCATTGAGCACCTGAGCTGGATCTTCTACGTCTTCGGCGCACTGGTCCTGCTGGCCGGGGTCCGCATGTTCCGCGCGCCCGATGCCGGCAGCCCCGGGCCGACCCTCATCGTGCGCGGCCTGCGCCGTTTCCTGCCCGTCACCAGCGACTACCACGGCGGCCGGCTCCTCACCCGGTCCGGCGGGAAGATGATGGCTACGCCCCTGCTGGTGGCCCTCGTGGCCATCGAGGTGACCGACGTGGTATTCGCGCTGGACTCGATCCCGGCGGTCTTCGGCGTGACCCGGGACCTGTTCGTCGTGTTCACCTCCAACGCCTTCGCGGTGCTCGGCCTGCGCGCGCTCTACTTCCTGCTGGCCAGCTCAATCGAGCGGTTCTGCTACCTCCGGCAGGGACTCGCCGTGCTGCTGGCGTTCATCGGCGTGAAGATGCTGATCTCACCCTTCGTGGAACTGCCGGTCACGCTCAGCCTCGCCGTGATCGCCGTCGTCGTGGGCGGTGCCGTCATGGCCAGCCTGTGGCGCGATCATGCCCAGCCGCACCGGATGGATCAGCCGAACGAGCCGGTGCGCGAGTGAGCACGCTGACGAGCCTGCACACCGGGTCCGTGATTTCGTACGCCATCGCGGTCGTCCTCCCCGCCCTGGACGCGATTCTCCCCGTGCTGCCGAGTGAGACGGTCATCATCGCGCTCGGCGTCGCGACGGCGGGAAGTACCGATCCCCGTATCGCGCTGCTGGTGGCGTGCGCCGCGGCGGGCGCGTTCCTCGGCGACAACCTCAGCTATCTCCTCGGCCACCGCTTCGGGCCGCGCGTCGAACGCCGCTTCTTCGCCACCGGAAAGGGCGCGCGGCAGCGAGCCTGGGCCGAGCGGTCCCTGGCGCGGTTCGGGATGCAGCTCATCATCGTCTGCCGCTTCATCCCCGGCGGCCGGACCGCCGTCACCCTGAGCTGCGGCCTGATCGGCTATTCACGCCGGCGGTTCATCGCCGCGACCGCAGTGGCCGCGATCATCTGGGCCCTCTACTCGTTCTTCATCGGCCGCCTCGGCGGCGCCGCGTTCGAAGGCAGGCCCTGGGCCGGGTTTCTCGTCTCGCTCGGCGCCACGCTCGTCATCAGCGGCCTGATCGAGGGGGCCCGGCGGATCCGGCGGGCTTCCCACCCGGCCGGCCGGGTGGGAAGCCCGCACCCCGGCGGATCCGGCGGCCCGCACCCCGGCGGATCCGGCGGCCCGCACCCCGGCGGATCCGGCGGCCCGCACCCCGGCGGATCCGGCGGCCCGCACCCCGGCGGATCCGGCGGCCCGCACCCCGGCGGATCCGGCGGCCCGCACCCCGGCGGATCCGGCGGCCCGCACCCGGCGATCCGGCGGCCGCACCCCGGCGGATCCGGCGGCCCGCACCCCGGCGGCTCATGAGGGTGTGACCCCGGACAGGTTGAGGCCGATCACTCCGGCCAGGATCAGCCCGATCGACACCAGCTTCAGGGTGGATACCGCGTCCCCGAGGAAGGCCATGCCGATCGCCGCCGCCCCGGCCGCGCCGATTCCCGTCCACATCGCGTAGGCCGGCCCGACCTCGAGCTTGCGCAGCGCGGCCGTCAGCAAGGCGAAACTGGCCAGCGCACACAGCGCGAATCCGACGGTCGGCCCCAGCCGGGTCATCCCGTGGCTCAGCTTCAGGGCCACCGCGAACCCGGTCTCGAATATGCCGGCCGCGACAATGAGCAACCACGCCATCGCGTCACCTCCCGGTCACAGCGCCCGCTCGGGCCATGCCCTCTTGATAGCGCGCGGGCGAGGAACCCCGGTGTGCCGGTGATGGAGTGCCGATGGAGAACCGCCACGGGCGGGCGGCCCGAACGCCGCGGCCCGCCGGAACGATCCAGCGCGGTGCGCCACAGGTGGCGGGCGCGAGGCCGTCAGCATCTCGGGTATACGTTTCATCGTTTGCGGCACCGTATGCTTCTTGATGCCTTTTTCCCGCCGACTTACCCGATGGGGCATTTGGCCCCGTTATCGCGCCGCCCGCGGAGGGCCGCGTCTTTACGCGTACGGCATCACGGGAAGCGGCCGCCCGGTGAAACGAATTGATGACTTTCCGCGTCCTTACCGGTTACTTTCGGCGCGGTAGCCCTTTTCCGGTGATCCGTTGCCAGGCCGGCAGGCGACCTTATACCTTGCACGGGGACGCGGGTACCGAGGGGGAAGACCCTAATGGGTGGGCAATGTGGACGGCGTGCCTGTCCTCGTGCGGCGCTGCGCGAGGGCCCGGGGTGACGCGGATCCCACCGGGCTCCTTACCGGAACGGCCCCCGGTCGGCCTCGCGATGGCCGGCCAGGCCACGGTGCCTGACGGCCACGATCTTGGTGCGCACTGTCCCGGGCGATACGGTGCGGGAATGGAGCGCAAGCCCACGCGCTAACGGTACGGAAGGTGACGCACGGCATGACCTCGGACAGTCCGGCCGCAGAGCTGACGGATCCGCGGCGGGCCGGGGTTCATTGGCCGGTCCGGGTGGGGGCGGTGCCCGCCCGGGCCAGTGAGTTCAGCGCCCGGCCGGAGTCCGCGCCTAGCCTGGGGACGGCGCTGGTCCCCGGCGCGACGGTAGCGCTGGTGTCCGGCCGGGCCGACGGCCCCGCGCGCGCGGACTGGCTGAGGTTGTCCGGCAAGACACAGCTGGCCGTCGCGGCCGCCGAGTCGCTGTGGCAGTCCCGGAGCGTCGAGCTGCTGGTGTGGGCGGTCGCCACGAGCCGGACGTCGGTGCTGGCCGCCTACACCGAGGCGGCCGCGGCCATCTGGGGAAGCAGTCCCGTCGGTAACGCCGAAGCGGTCGCGGCCCGCTTTGTCGGCTGGCTCAACGAGACCGGCAGGCCATGGCTCCTGGTGCTCGACGATCTGTCCGGCACGGCGGATCTGCGCGGGCTCTGGCCGAACGGCCCGGCGGGCCGGGTCCTGGTCACGACCGCCGAGTCCGCGGCCATGCCCGGCGGGACGCAGGCTCTGCCGGTCGGGCTGTTCAGCCACCGCGAGGCCCTGAACTACCTGATGGGCCGTCTCAGCGCCGACCCGGACCGGCGCCTCGGCGCGATCGACCTGGTCAAGGACCTGAGCTGCGAGCCGATGGCGCTGGCCCAGGCCTGCGCGGTGATCACGAGTTCGGCGTGGACGTGCCGTGACTACCAGGAAGCGTTCGTGCGCCGACGGGAGCAGATGACGGACCCATCCGGCGGGCAGCTGCCGGCTACCGCCGTCACCTGGACGTTCTGCTTCGAGCAGGCCGACTGGCTGTCACCGGACGTGCCCGCGCAGTCCCTGCTGGCGCTGATCGCGCTGCTGGACGGCCATGGCATTCCCGCCGTGGTTCTGTCGGCGCCCGCGGCCTGCGGCTACCTGGCGGGCCACCGCCCCGGGAGCCGGCCGGACCGGCAGAGCGCCGGCCGGGCTCTGCTCGTGCTGGAGCGGGCCGGCCTGCTGACCATCGACCGGACCACCGCGCCCCCGATGGTCCGGATAAGCCCGGTGCTGCAGTCAGCGCTGCGGACCATGATGCCGGAGGGGATGCTGGAGTATGCCGCACGATCGGCTGCCGATGCCCTGACCGAGGCCTGGCCGGAGGATGAGCCACCGGGATGGCTCGCGGAGAGCTTTCGCTCCTGCGCGGCCAGCCTCTGGCAGGCGGCCGGAGACCTGCTGTGGGCGGGCGGCTGCCATCCGGTGCTCCAGCGGGCCGGGCAGAGCCTGGATAACGCCCGGCTGACCGGCCCGGCCGCCGATTACTGGCGCGACCTGGCCTCGGTCAGCGAACGGCTGCTGGGGGCCGACCATCCGCACACGCTGGCCGCGGTCCAGCGGCTGACCGGGGCGTACCTGGCGGCGGGGCGCACCGCCGACGCCGTCCGGTGGGTCCAGTGGGTGGTGGACCGCCGGGCCCGTACCCTCGGCTCTGATCACCGGGACGTGCTGGTGGCCCGCCGTGACCTCGGGCACGCCCTCGTCGCCGCGGGCCAGCTCCGGGACGCGATCGGCGTGCTGGACCAGGTGGCCGACGACTACGAGCGCCTGTACGGCCCGGAGCACGTCGATACGCTCGGTGCGCGTGACGAGCTGGCCGCCGCCTACCTGGCCGGGGGGCGGCCCGCGGACGCGGCCGGGCTGTACCGGCGCACCCTCTCCGGCCGGGAGCGGGTTCAGGGACCCCGGCATGCGCAGACCCTGACCACACGCGAGGGCCTCGGCGATGCCTCGCAGGCCGACGGCCGGACGAAGGACGCGATATCCGCATACAAGAAGGTGCTGGCCGGACGTGAACGCGCCCTCAGCGCCGATCACCTCGACACTCTCAGGATCCACGGCAAGCTCGGCTCGAGCTATCACACGGCCGGCAAGATGGCCGCCGCGGTGCACTCCTACGAGCAGGCCCGTTCGGGCTATGAGCGCGTGCTGGGCGCTGATCACCCGGATACCCTGAACATCCGGGTACGCCTGGCCCAGGCCTACTACGAGGTGGGGCGGCTGGGTGACGCGAGAACGCTGCTGCGCGACACCGCGGAGCGCTGCGAGCGGGTGCTGCCGCCGGGCGACCGGCTGACCAGCCAGGTTCAGGCCAGCCTGGCGGACATCGGCGCCGAGTTAGGACCGGCGCGGGTTGCTGACCCGCACGCCGGCCTGATGCCCGGCCAGCCCTTACTCACTGCCCCACACGGAGGAAGCGGATGTCGACGGTCGCGAAAGACGACACGGGCGGCGTCACCGCCGCCGTCGCGCGCCGCTGGCAGGCGATTGACCCGCTGCTGCCCGCGCCCAGCGCCCCGGCCGGCTCATGCGGTGCCGAGCTGGCTGTCCCCGGCCCGGACGGCCGGACGGCCGCCATCGGCTTCTGCGAGCACTGGCACGAGGGCCCGGGCTCGATGGAGCTGACCTGGGGAGCGGCGGCCAGGTTCCGCCTGACCGCGCACACGGCAGGCCCGGACGCCGCCGGGGCGCTGGACGGGCTGCTGTCCCGGTGGCAGGCCCATCTGGCTTCCGTCCCCGGGGCCGGGGCCGATGACACGGCGGCCGTGGTCATCTGGCCCAGCCGCGACGTCGACGGCCCGCTGCCGTTGCTCCGCCACGGGCTGGCGCCCCGCGCGGTCATCGCGGCGCGGCCAGCGGGGCGAGGCCCCGGGCCGGCGACGGCACCGCGGGCGCCCGGCACTGCGGTCCCGGCGGCCCCGCCGTCCCGGCGCTGCGGCCGGGCGTCCGGATCAGGCGGGCCGGGCCTGCCGACATCGACGCCGTCGTTCGCCTGGGCATGGCGACGATCCGGTTCGACGCCCATTTCGGCACCGTGATCGAGCGGCCGTGGTCGGCCGAGGCCCTGCGGCGGGACGCCTCGGCGCTGCTCGCCGAGCCGGGCGCCTGGACGTGGCTCGCCGAAGACGACGGCGACCCGGTCGCCCTGCTGTACGCCGAGCCGCCGGAGGCCGCCAACTGGATCGCGCCGATGGCCGGGCCCGCCCCCGTCGCCTACCTGGAACTGATGTACATCCGGCCGGATGATCGCGGCCAGGGGGCCGGCCCCGCCCTGGCCGGGCACCTGCACCAGGAGGCCGACGCGACCGGGGTGGCGGTCACGCTGCTGCATTATGAGCAGGTCAACCCGCTGTCCGGGCCGTTCTGGAGCCGGCAGGGCTACCGGCCGCTGTGGACCTCATGGGAGGCCAGGCCGGCCCGGACGCTGCGCTGACGGCTGACGCCGCCCGCGCCGGGCCCAGGACCAGTCGGCCGTCCCGCTGCGGGCCGCCCGGCCCGCAGCGGGACGGCCGTCTCAGTGCCGCTGACCCGCCGCGCTCTCGCGCTGAATCTGGAAGAACGACGACCGGAGCACGGTCCGGGCGATGAACAACATGATCAGGCCCGCGATGATGATGCCGGCCAGCGACCACAGCTGCGGCGTGGGCGCGGCCAGCAGCGACTTGACCAGAATCCAGCCGAGGAACCCGGCCGCGGCGAGCGGGAGTACCCCCAGCGCCACGGCGTCCCACACGTTCGCGGTCAGGCGGCGCCGGTAGTAGACGATGAGGGTGACCGCGGTGAGGATGTAGAAGATCGAGAACAGCAGGCCGGTCACGTCGATCACGTCGGTGAACGCGTTCTGGACCGAGGTGGCCAGGTAGTAGACGGTGCTGAGCACGATGATGAGCACGCCCACGAGGATGCTGGCCGCGACGGGGGTGGAGAACCGGCGGGACACGTTGGCGAGGAACTGCGGCAGGACGCGGTAGCTGGCCATCCCGTAGACGATCCGGGCGCCGAGCACGATGCCGGTGCCGGTGGTGGCGATCACCGACAGCGCGATGGACAGCGCCATGACCTTGGCCCAGAAGCCGCCGCCCAGCGCATTGGCGACGTCGATGAGCGTGGTGCCGTTCGCCGCGGAGGCCGCGAGCTTGGACGGCGACAGCACGCCCTGGAAGCCCACCTGGGCCAGCGTGTAGAGGATCGCCAGCAGGCCCACGGCGAGCATGGCCGCCCGGCCGGGGTTGACGCGGCGGTGCTTTACTTCCTCGTTGACGTACAGGGTGCCGTCCCAGCCGCCGTAGACGAACACCGCCGCCAGGAAGCCCGCCACCGCACTGCCCTTGCCGCCAATACCGTTGGGGCTCAGCCACCCGGTACTGAAGTGCACGACGCCGGGGTGACCGCTGGCCACATAGACGAGACCCGCGACCGCCAGCCCGACCAGGATCACGTACTCGACCAGCGCCATGCTGACCTGGACCCGTGCGGTCATGCGGATACCGACGACGGCGATCACCAGCATGACCACGCCCACGGCAATACCGATCGCGATATAAGCGCCGGTACTGGTGGAACTGGAGCCGAAGACCGCCAGGACCGAGGGCCCGAGCAGCAGCACCTCGGCGACCGTTCCGATGATGTACGCGGCCACCATCAGCCATCCGGTGATGAAGCCCAGGTACGGGTTGATCGCCCGGCCGACCCATTCGAAAGAGGCGCCGCAGTTGGCGTTCCACAGGTTCAGCCGACGGTAGGAGTTGGCGATGATGAGCATCGGGATCGCGGTCAGGATGAGGATCGGCCCGCCGCCGTAGGCGGTCGCCACCGCCAGCGTGGCCAGTGACAGCCCTACCGTGGCGGCCGGCGCGGACGACGCCATGCCGATGACCGTGTCCTGTGCGACACCGATCGCATCCGGCTCGAGCCGGGCCGCGTGCGACCGCGGCGGGTCGGTCACAGCGGCCGAAGAATGATCCGCCATCTGTTCTCCTATCAGCTCGGCCCGATTGCCGCCCTTCGGTGCGGCGAAGGCCTCAGTTAGTCCACGACGGGGCTTGTACGCACGCGGACATGGTCAGTGGCCCGCTGCTGCACCGCGGAACCGGCCGCAGGGCCGGGCCCGCAGGCGCGGTGGCCGACGACGGCAACCACGGGCCTACGCTGATCACTCGCGTGATCATAGCGGTCATATCGTGCCAGATATCATTTTGTCCGAAAATTCCTGACTGATCCGGCGATATCAGCAGCCCATTCCAAGACAACGATGTAATTACGGCCGGGTATTGATTCGTGCGCCCGGTCGCGGCGAGCATAAGCAGGGACGATAGGCCGGGATTACCACCCGCCGCCATAGGCGCGAAGCCCCGGTAAAGACGATCTTTCTGGGAGATAGACACGGCACGTCCTTCCTATGCGGGCGGCCCGGGAAACGGCGGTCGGCGCCTGTCCCGCCGTCCTGGCCGGGGCTCGCTGCCGGCATACCCGGGCTCGCCACCGGCCCGGCCCGGGCTCATGACCGCGCCACCGGCCCGGCCCGGGCTCATGACCGCGCCACCGGCCCGGCCCGGGCGGCTGATCCGGGCCGCGGCCTGACCCCGGTCGCCGGGGCCGCCGCGAAACGCGCTGGGCGTAGCCGGCTGCCCGGAGATTGACGGCTGGGCCGTCCGGACCTTTGGCCCTGTTTCGCCGTCCGCGTGCGCGTCACGCTTACGGCATCGTTGGTTAGGAGGGAAGAAGATGCGCGCAGAAGTGGGCGACAAAATTGTGGTCCGGGGCCGTCACACGGGTGACGGGGACCGGGAAGGAATGATCACCGAGGTCCACGGCGCCGAGGGCGCGCCCCCTTACCTGGTGCGGTGGCGGGACGGGCACGAGAGCGTGTTCATGCCGTCCTCCGGCACCCTGGTGGAGCACCGTCCCGCTCCCCAGCAGGCCGGCTGACCCCCAGGCCGCGGAGGCGGCCGGAGGCGGGCGGCTGCCCGCTCAGCCGGGCGGGCAGCCGCCGCCGCCCGGGCGTGGTCCACCCGGATCACCGGCCCGGATCAGAGCTTGTAGCCCAGGTCTCTCAGCAACCTGTACCGCGCGGCCACGTCGGCGTCCGTCTCCACGCCGACCGGGGGCAGGCCGTCGATGACCCCGGCGATACCGCGCCCGGCGCCGGCGATGGTGACCAGGACCTCTACCGGGTTGGCCGTGGCACAGAACACCGTGCACACCTCCGGCACCGCCTTGACCTGGTTCATAACGCTGACCGGGAAGCCTTCCCGCAGCATGATCACGAATGCGTGACCGGCCCCGATCGCCTGCGCGTTTCGTACGGCGAGGCCGGTCAGATCGGGGTCATTACCTGACCGGCGGACCAGCCGGGCGCCCGAGGCCTCGCAGAAGGCGATGCCGAACCGCAGGTGCGCGCTCACCCCGGCCAGCGTCTCATGCAGGTCCTCCACCGTCTTGATGAAGTGCGCCTGGCCGACGATGACGTTCACGTCGTCCGGCTTCTCTATCGGGACCGTCTCGAACGAGACCGCCGTCGCTGCCATTGCCCACCTCTTCGTGCATCCGACCCGCCACGGGAACGGCAAAACACTAACGCCCCGGGCCGGTCCTCGGGCGCGGCCGGCATGAGCCCGCTGGGACCTTCGCCCCTGCGCGGCCCGTCCCGGCGGGTGTCACCGTGGACGGTGAGGTGATCGCATGGGCAGGCTGCGCGGGCTGGCAGAGATTCCGGCTGGGAGCCGGACCAGGTGGCTGGTCATGGGGTTCTGGGTGGTTGTGCTCGTGCTGGCTTTCCCGCTGTCCACGAAGCTGACCGGCGCCGAGAAGAACGACGCGAAGAGCTGGCTGCCGGCCAACGCGGAATCGACGAAGGTCCTCGACGTGCAGGCGCGCTTCCAGTCGCCCAACATTTTCCCCGCCATCGTCGTCTACGAGCGCGCCTCGGGCCTGACCGCCGCCGACCGGGCCAAGGCAGCGGCCGACGCCGGGAGCTTCGCCCGGCTCCCGGGAGTGGGGCCCGGGCAGGTGGCGGGGCCCATCGTGTCCGCGGACGGCCGGGCCATGGAGACGATCCTCCAGGTCAACCTGGGCAAGCAGGGCTGGAACGGCGCGCCGACGGCGGCCGGCTCCATCCGCGCGATCACCACGCCGCACGCCGGTGGCCTGGTCTCCCACATCACCGGCCCGCTGGGGAACGCGTACGACAACAACAAGGTCTTCAAGGGCATCGACGGCACGCTGCTGTATTCGACCCTGGCCGTCGTCATCGTGATCTTGCTGATCACCTACCGGAGCCCGGTGTTGTGGCTACTGCCGGTGATCTCGGCCGGCGTGGCGCTGATCACCGCGGAGGCGGTGATCTACCTGCTGGCGGCGCACGCCGGCCTGACCGTCGACGCGCTCAGCGCCGGCATCCTGGACGTGCTGGTCTTCGGGGCGAGCACGGACTACGCGCTGCTGATCGTCGCCCGTTACCGGGAGGAACTGCGCCGTCACGATTCTCGCCGCGCCGCCATGACGGAGGCTCTGCGGCGCGCGGGCCCCGCGATCATCGCCAGCGGCAGCACCGTCATCGTCGCCCTGCTGATGCTGACCACAGGTGAGCTGAATTCGACCAAGAGCCTGGGGCCGGTGCTCGCGATCGGCGTCGCCGTCGGCCTGCTCGCCATGATCACCTTGCTGCCGGCCCTGCTGGTGGCCTTCCCACGGGCGGTTTTCTGGCCGTACCGGCCCGCCTACGGGTCGGCCGAGCCGACGGCGCAGGGCGTGTGGGCGCAGGTCGGCTGGCGCATCGCACCCCGGCCGAGGCGGGTGTGGGTCACCGCCGCGGTGGTGCTGGGCATCCTGGCGCTGGGGCTGACCGGCCTGAAGGCCAGCGGCCTGACCAACGCGCAGTCCTTCCGCGGCACTCATCCCGATTCAGTGGTCGGGGAGAGCGTGCTCGCCGAGCACTTCCCGGCCGGCACGGGCCAGCCCGTGATCGTCGTCGGCAACGAAAGCGCGGCCATCCCGTTGCGGGCCGCCTTGGCCGGCACCCGGGGAATCGCCGCCGTGACGCCCCCGGTGACCCGGGCCGGCTACGCCTACCTGCAGGGCACGCTGACCGCGGCGCCGGACAGCCAGGCCGCCTACGCCACGGTCGGCCGGGTCCGGTCGGCCGTGCACGCCGTCCCGCACGCCGGTGCCCTCGTCGGCGGCGCCTCGGCCATCAACCTCGACGTCATGAACGCGGCCGCGCACGACCGTGACCTCATCCTCCCGCTCACCCTGATCGTGGTGCTCCTCATCCTGGGGCTGCTGCTGCGGGCCCTGGTGGCGCCGCTGATCCTGGTCGCCACGGTGGTGCTCTCGTTCGCCGCCGCCCTGGGGGTCAGCGCCTTCTTCTTCACCCACGTCTTCGGGTTCGGCGGCGCCGATACCGCGTTCCCGCTGTACGCGTTCGTGTTCCTCGTCGCGCTCGGCATCGACTACAACATTTTCCTGATGACGCGGGTGCGGGAGGAGGCGAACCGGCGCGACGCCCGGCACGGCACGCTCACCGGGCTCGCCGCGACCGGCGGGGTGATCACCTCAGCCGGCTTCGTCCTGGCCGGCACGTTCGCGGTGCTGGCCACTCTTCCGTCGACGTCGCTGACCGAGGTGGGTTTCGCGGTCGCGTTCGGCATCCTGCTGGACACCATCGTCGTGCGGTCCGTCCTGGTGACCGCGATCAACCTGGACATCGGCCGGTGGATGTGGTGGCCCAGCAGGCTGGCCGGCAAGCCGGACCCGGCCCGGGACGACCTCCGCCAGGAACGCGTCACCGCGATGACCCCGGGCTGACCCGCGACAATGCCGTGGAACAGGCTCATCAGCCGGTGCGCCCGTGCTGATGAGCCTGCCCGTCCGTTACTGCGCCGCTCAGCCTTTTGCGTAATTGCTGGCCCCCCACCAGTCGACGATGACGACCGGCTCGTCCCCTACCACCCATGCGTCGTGACCGGACGGCAGCGCCGTCACCTGGCCGGGAGTGGCGTCGAAGCTGCTGCCGTCCGCCGTCTCTATCCGCAGCGTTCCGCTGACGTGGTACTGGAAGTGCGGTGCCTCGCACAGCTCGGTGCCGGCGAGCGGCTTGACGTGCTCCGACCAGCGCCATCCCGGCTCGAGGACCAGCCGGCCGATATCGCTGCCGCCGATGTGCACGAGCTCGATCCTGCCCCTGGTGAATTCGCGGACCTCGTCGGCCTTGGCGAAATCCTTCTGCTCTGCGGTGGCCATGTTCCTTCTCCTTTCTGATGCCGGGTTGGCTGCGCCGGCAGGGCCGGCCCGGCCGGTGCGCGGCTACTCGTCCCAGGCCTGCACGCAGGACTGGCGGGTGATCAGGCCGTCCTTCAGGTCCAGCACGGCGATGCAGCGCACCTGAGCGCCGCTCGGGTACCGGCACGCCTGGACGAACGCCGCCCCGTCCTCGCCGACCACGAGCCGCTCGACCGTGTGGGTCATGTCCCGGCCGCAGACATCGGCGAAGTACGCGCCGATCGCGTCCCGGCCGGAAACGATCTTCGGGTGGCCGGGCTGGTCGTTATGGTCGACGACGTGCAGCTCGGCGTCCTCGGCGTACAGGCCGAGCAGCGTCGCCGCGTCGCGCTCCTCGATGCCGCGGCGCAGCGCCTCGGCGTCAAACTTCTGACTGGTCATCTGACGGGTGCTCATCGGTGTGTCTCCCTGCCGGTTGCTCGCTTGTGCCACGACAATGGCGGAGGCACCGTCAAGGTACCGTCAAAGCCCAGTTCAGCCGCCATGTGACGCGGTTCGAAGTCCGGGACGCCGGCCTCTGCCGCCCGCCGATGTGCACGCCTACAATGACCGCAACCATGCTTGAGATCCGGGTCATCGGCGAGCTGGACGTCCGGCTGAACGGGGTAAAAGGTGAGCTGCCGGCCAGCCGGCGGGTCCGTGCGCTCCTCGGCTGGCTGGCCCTCCACCCCGGCCGGCATTCCCGGTCCCGGCTCGCGGGTCTTTTCTGGCCCGATGTCCCGGAAACCAGCGCGCGGGCGAGCCTGCGCAGCGCGATATGGGCGCTCCGCTCGGCCCTCGGGCCGGACTCCGGCGGCTATCTCGGCACCGATCGCGACACCGTGACGCTGGCCGGCGGGGACCTGCGGGTGGATGTGCGCGATGTCCGGCGGCTCATCGGGCAGGGCCAGCCCGGGGCGGCGCTCGCGTTGTGCCGCGGCGACCTGCTGCAGGAACTTGATGACGACTGGGTTGCCGCGGCGCGCGACGAGTTCGACAGCGGCATCGCGGCGGCCCTGCACGATGTGATGGGGCAGGCCAGCAGGGCCGGCGACCGGGCCACCGCGCTCGCCTGCGCCCGCCGCCGGGCCACACTGCGCCCGCTGGACGAGGGCGCCGGATGTGACCTCATCCGGATGCTCATCGAGACCGGCGATACGGCGGCGGCACTGGACTCGTTCGCCCGGCTGGAGCAGCGGCTGGCCTCCGAGCTGCACATCCCGGTGTCGGCGCAGACCGCGGCGCTGGTCGCACCGCTTCGCCGCGCACCGGCCCCGGCCGGACAGGACGGGCCGCCGGCCGATCCGCCCGAGCCGGGCCAGCCCGGCAAGAGAGCCGGTCCCGGCGCGGGACTCATCGGCCGGGAACCCGACATCGCCCGGCTCGCCACGGCGTGGCGGGCCGCGTGGTCCGGGCGCGGGACCGCCGTCGTGCTGGAAGGGGAGGGCGGAATCGGCAAGACCCGCTTGGTGGAGGAGCTTCAGGTCACCGCGCGCCAGGAGATTCCCGCCTCCGCCGTGCGTGGGCTCCGCGCCGTCACGGTCACCGCCGTCGCCGGCCCCGGGCAGGTGGCCCCGTTCGCCATGTGGACCGACGCGCTGAGCGAGCTGGCGGCCATGACCGGCCTTCCGCCCGCGGATGAGCAATGGACCGCCGCCCTGGCCAGGATCGTCCCGGCGGCCGCCCGCGATGCCGGGACCCAGACCGGCCCGCGGCGTGCGGCCGATCCGCAGCTGGAGCGTGCCCGGCTCTGCGAAGCCGTTGTCCAGTTCCTGGCCTGGGCGTCCCGCCAGTCTGCCCTGCTGCTGGCGTTCGAGGATCTGCACCTCGCCGATACCGCGAGCCTGGAGCTCATCGCCTACGCCGGGCGGCGGCTGAGCCGGCTGCCGGTGTTGTTCGTCCTCACCAGGCGGCGGCTGCCGGCGCGGCAGGATCTGGACGCCGTCCTCGCCGTCCTGCGCTCTCGCGGCGCGCTGGCCGCCGAGATCCGCGTCGGGCCGCTGGCCGATGACGCCGCTCGTGCCCTCGTCCAGGACACCGCCAGCCTGCCCGAGGCGGTTGTCAGCCACATCGTCCGCCTGGCCGCCGGCAGCCCGCTTCTTGCCGTCGAGACCGCCCGCGCCGCCGCCAGCGGCGCGGGCGACGCCGGTTTCATCTCGGGCCTCAGCGGCGCCGTCCGGATCGCCACCGGCAGGCTGTCCGGTCCGGCGCGGATGTTCGCCGAGTTCACGGCCGCCGCCGGCCGCAGTCTCGACCGGGCCGAAGCCGCCGCGCTCCCGCTGCCCAATCCCGCCCGGGCGGCCGCCGAGGCTCTCGGTTCGGGGCTCTTCAGGACCGACGACGGGCGCACCGGGTTCCGGCACGCCCTGCTGGCCGACGCCGTGTACCAGGAGATCCCCGAGCCGGCTCTCGTTCAGCTGCACGGCGCGCTCGCTCAACTGCTCCGCAAGAACGCCCAGCAGACGCGGGCCGGCCATCGCCGCCAGCGGGCGGCGGAGATCGCCCGTCACCTCAAGCGCGCCGGACAGGACGAGCAGGCCGTCGCCTTTCTCGTCACCGCCGCGCAAGACGCCCGTAGCGTCGCCGCGATGGCCGAGGCGGACAGCTTCCTCACCGAGGCCGTGCGGATCGACCCCGGCGACCCCGAGATCCTCGTCGAGCTGGCCGAAGTCAGGGCGTTCCGCGGCCTGCTCAGCGGCTCCGACCAGGCCTTCGACCGGGCGCTTGAGCTGACGGCTCCACAGGACTCCGGGGCCCTGATCAGCGCGTGGCTCCGGCGTGGCCGGTGGCTGCGCGGCGGTGTCTGCCATCCGCGCGAGTCGCGCCGTTCCTACCGCAGCGCCCTGGACGTGCTGGACCGGGATCCTGCTGCCGATCTGCCCGCACGGGCGGAAGCTCTGGCGGGCCTGGCGTGGGCCGAGGCCGTCGCGGGCGAGCCGGCGGCGGTCAGCGAACTGCTGGTTGAGGTAGACCGGGTGCTCGGCGGTGACTGCCCGGGTGACCTGCTCACGCACGACATCGGGGTGGCCCGCGGGCACGCGCTGATCCGGGCGGGTCAGTTCACCGAGAGCTTCGGCCCGCTGATCGCAGCGAGCGCGGCCGCGGGCCGGGCCGGGCGCCCGGACATGGCCTACAGCTGTCTCAGCAACGCGGCCAGCGCGGCGGCGTGCGCCGGGAAATTCGAACGGGCGCTGGATTTCGCGGACAGGTGCCTGCCCCTTGTCGTCCCGAACGGCCTGCTCCGCCTCAGCGTTTACGCGCAGACGGCCCGGTCGGCCATCCTTCGGCGGCTGGAAAGGCTGAACGAGGCGCGCCGGGCGTGCGACGCGGCGGCCGGATACGCCGACCGGGCGGGGCAACCTCAGCTTGACGGTCTCGTCCGCCAGGAACGGGGGCTGATCGCCCTCGCCGGTTCCGATCCGGCCACCGCGATCACCGAACTGTCAGCGGCCCTGGACCTCGGCGCGCCGGTCAGCCGGGCCGCTACCCGCCTGCGGCTGGCCGAGGCATTTGTCGCCAGCGGCCAGCCTGGCCACGCAGCGGACGAACTGCGGGCGGTCGCGCTTGAGCCGGTCAGCCCGAGCGATTTCCCCGCCACACTCGTCGCGCACATGAGCCGGATCCAGGGGCTGATCAGTTCCGCCCGGGGCGACACGGTGCTCGCCGAGCGCCGCCTGAATGAATCCCTGGCTGCCTGGCAGCGCCTCGCGGGTGCGCCGGACAGCCAGCAGGCCGGCGCCGGGTACGTCGCCTCCCTGATCGACCTCGGCCGGCCGCCCATCAGCTCACTCGCCGAGCCCGTCCGGGAGCTGGCTATCGTAAGGGCCGAGCTAGACGCACTTCATGGCCGACCTGCCCTGGCGGCCACCGCGACCAGCGTGCCCCCCGCACCCGAGGGATGAGTCATGCACGAGTTTGATCAGAGCACCACCAGCACCGCGGCGCCGGAAGAGGTGTGGAAACTGCTCTATGACCCGGCCCGCTTCCCCGAATGGTGGGCCGGCATCGGCTCTGTCGAGACGGACGGCGGCGACCACGGCTACACGATGTTCCCGGTGGGCTACCCTGATTTTCCGATGCCGCAGACGCTGGAGACCAGCCGGGACAGCGGCAGCGTGAAGATCTCCTGCCTGGTCTCCGACCTGCGCTTCGACTGGCGCCTTCGCCCGTCAGGAACGGGGACGCAGATATCCGTTCACGTTGAGATCCCCGATCAGGAAGCCCACCGCCTCGACACTCAGCGCGAGATCATCCGCCAGTCCCTCCTCCGCCTCGCCGGCCTCGCCGCGAAGGGATAAACGGCGGGATAGTCCCTGCACCGCCGGGGGCACTGAGCGAGCACGCCCGCACCCGGGCACCACGATGGACCCCAGCTGAGCTGGTGGTCCATGCGCATTCGTGTCCGGGCGGAGCTGGCCCGGGCGCATCCGCGCTACGGCGAGCGCTTCAGGGCCCAGATCGCGCCGGTGATCGAGGCCGCGCGCGGAACCAGGAGACCTGCTCCCAGCGCCGCTCGCCACCGTGCCCGTGCACGGCCAGTTCAGCAGGTTATTCACGGGATCCTCGTTACCGCCCGGCGACCCGGCGCGCACAACGATCACGTCATAGCCGACGTTCACGAGGGCGCGCAGGGCCTGGGCCAGATCGCTGGCGGAATCAAAGGTCAGTTGCATAGGTCTCTCCCTTCTACAGCCGGCCGCCGGGCGCGGCGACCGCGCCTGGCGGTCACCCGGTCCGGTCACCGGCTGGGAAGGCGCGTGGTGACCTCCTGCACGAACCAGCGGTCGCCGCGGGCGACGGGCACCACCACAACCTCGAGTTTCATGTCCACGACCGCAACTCCTGTCCTGACGCAGTGGCCCCTGTCAATGCCACCGGTCCTGGTATCCACGGTCGCGCTCCGGGGAGCCGGTCGCGCCCGTGGAAAACCCTGGCCGGTGCCCTGGCTCACGGTCCGGGCGGCCCCGGTGCGCCCGGCGCCGGGCCAGGAAGCCGCCGATCCAGGGCCGTCCAAAGGACGCCCACGACCTGACCGGACCGCGCGGCCAGCCCTTCAGTGCCACCCTTGTCCGGGTCGATCCGCACTACGGCAGCTCATATGCAGAGATATGGCTGGGCCGACACGGCCAGCCGTCCGGCGTCGGGCAGCACCCCGCGGAGCTGTCTGCGGGAGCTGATGCCGAGCTTGGTGAACACCTTGCGCAGGTGCCACTCGACCGTGCGCGGGCTGATAAACAGCTGGGTGCTGATCTCCGGGTTCGAGAGCCCGTCACGGGCGAGCCGCGCGATCTGCGCCTCCTGCGCGGTGAGCTCGGCAGCCGTCTCGACCGTGCGCTTGCGCACGGTCTCGCCGGTGGCCAGCAGCTCGCGGCGGGCGCGCTCGGCGAACCCCTCGATACCCATCGCGGTCAGTATCTGGTAGGCGGCTCGGAGCTGCTCACGAGCGTCGACCCGGCGGTTCTGGCGCCGCAGCCACTCGCCGTAGACCAGGTGCGCGCGGGCCAGCTCCACCCGGACGCGGGTACGGCCGAGCCGCTCGATCGCCTCACGGTACAGCCGCTCGGCGGACTCGCCCTGGCTCAGCAGCGCCCGCGAGCGCGCCTGGATCCCGAGCGCCCAGTCGCTGCCGCAGGCACTGGTGGTCTCCGACAGGCGCCGCAGGGCACCGGCTGCGCGCTCGGGCGACCCGGTCCGCGCGGCCGCCTCGATCAGCTCGACCATCGACCAGGTAGCCAGCCCAAGCTCGTCGGGGTAGGCACTGCCCTGCTCGGCCGCGGCCAGGGCCTCGTCATAGCGGCCGAGGCCGTTGTAAAGCACTGCATTCACCCACTCCGTTACGCCTATCCCGATTCCTTCGCCTCGCAGCACCGCTTCCTCCCTTGTGGCCTCGATCAGTACGGAAGCCTCGTCTATGCGGCCGTGCAGCGCGGCGAGGCCCAGAGCGCCGTAGGGCGCGAGGTTGCTCCCTGTCGCTTCGGTCGCCGCCTGCACTTCCTCGATCAGTGCCGCCGCGGCGGACAGCTCACCGGCGAAGAGCTGCATGTAGGCGAGAGCTGAGGGCGAGGGAAGCTCGCTCAGTGCGCCGGTGCCGCGGGCCAGCGCGACGTGCCGGCTGGACAGCACGTCCCATTTATCGTCATCCCACAGATGCAGGGCCGCGATGCACGCCAGCCATAGCCAGCCCGGCGCAGGGCCCGTCTTCTCGCTGCGCCGCCCCCGCAACGACGTCGGCCTTCCGGCACGGGACGGGCCCGCCTGCGGTAAGTAGCCTGTCCGATGGCCCACCAGGCGATCAGTTCGTGGCAGTGTCTGCGCCGATCCATGGCTGTTCACGCACATCACCCGGGCTCTCACGTTGACCGGCACCCGATCTCAGGCTCTGCCCGCCACGGGGCGCTGCCGCTTCCAGCGGGCAGCTCTCGAAGCGGCGAACGGGCAAGTCCGGCGACTGGGGTGTCCTGCCCGCGCGGTATATCGGGGGCAGTTCCAGAGCCTCGGCCGGGTGCCGGCTCCACATAAGGCGAGCCTGCCTGAGACGTGCTCCCGGACCAATGGAGTGCCCTTCAGTTTCGGGGCTCAGGCTCTCCCGCAGGCGGCATCGGGTGAACCCCACAATCGGGTCCGGCCGCACCCGATTGTGGGGTTCACCCGATTGCCGGTGAGCTGGTCAGCGGTCAGTATCGCTACGTGGCGAGCCGGATTCTGATTGTCGACGACAGCCCGCACTTCCGTGCCACGGCGGCTGAACTGCTCGCCGCGCGCGGCTTCGAGCTGCTCGATGAGGCCGCGGACGCAGAGCAGGCGCTGGCCGCCGTGGCCTGGGCATGCCCGGACGGGATACTCCTGGACATCAACCTTCCTGGACCGGACGGGTATGCCGTGGCAGCGTCGCTGGCCGCTGCCTGTCCCCGGGCCAGGATCGTGTTGACCTCCGCCGATGTCGGCCATGTTCCGGCCCGGATCCTGAAGTCGTCTGCCGTGGTGGCCTTCGTGCCCAAACAGGAGCTGGCCATCGCAGACCTCAGGGGGCTCTTCGCCAGCTAAGGCGCCGATCCGCATCCGGCTGAGCCGGATCGCGGCACCGTGCCGCAGGAGCCTTGCGCTGGTCAGGCCCGCAGGTAGGTGAGTACGGCGAGGACACGGCGATGCTGGTCGGGCGACTGATGAAGGCCGAGCTTCTCGAAGATGCCGGTCACGTGCCGTTCGACGGCGGCCACCGTCGAATCCGCCGTCCTGGAGGACGTGCACGATCCCTTCCCGTACGAAGGGCTGGTCCTCACCGACCATGACGCGAATCTGCTGCGGCGGACCCACGGTACTAAGCTATGCCGTCGGCTCGGTCGGCGCTATATCACCCGCAGATACTCCGCCGATGTCGACCTGGCATCTCAGCCGTCGAGTTCATCCTCGTATGGCTTGGTCAGGCGTTACCGGAATCCATGCGTGCAGCGTCGTGCCGCCGTCGGCCGGACTGATGATGTCCATGGCTCCGTTGAGCGCCCCGATCCGGTCGTGCAGGCCAGTCAGGCCGCTCGTGTCGGACCCTGGCCGAGCGCCGCCAACCCCGTCATCGTGCACCTCCACCGTGCACCCATCCTCCTCTGCTGTCACTCGCACCGAGACGTAGCTGGCGCGCGCGTGCTTCACAACGTTGGTGAGCGCCTCAGAGCAGAAGAAGTAAACGCTCGCCTCGATCGGGCCCGGAAGCCTGCGCTCGGGTAGCTGGAGCTGAACCGGGACGGGGAGCCTCCCGGCCAGGGCACGGAGGGCAGTGGCCAGGCCGCGCTGGGTCAAGATCGCCGGGTCGATCCCCGCGGCGATCTCGCGCAGCTCGTCGGTCCCGCGCCTGGCGTCACTGAGGGCAGCGTCGAGCAGTTCCCTCGCACGCGGCGGCTCCGTGTCCCATTTCTGCTGCGCAAGCTGGAGATTGATAATCGTGCTCACGAACCGCTGCTGAGCGCCGTCGTGCAGGTCCCGGGTGACCCGCTGACGCGCGGCATCGAACGCGGTAACCAGACGTGCACGCGACGCGATCAGCTCTCGCTCGGCGCGCTGGCGATCGGTGATATCGCGGATATATCCGGTGAACGCCGGCGCTTCCGGCAGACCGGTACGGGTGACCGTCAGCTCGGCTGGGAACTCGCTCCCATCGGCGCGCATCGCGGTGATCTCGATCCGCCGGTCGAGAATGTGCGTTTCCCCGGTGGCCAGGTACCGGGCGAAACCGTCCCGGTGTGCCTCGCGAAGCGACGGCGGCATGATCGCTTCGGGCAGTTCCCGGCCGATCAGCTCATCGGCCCGGTACCCGAAGATACGCTCGGCCGCGCTGTTGGCGTACGTGATGCGGGCACGCCGGTCGATGCTGATGACTCCGTCCAGCGCCGCCTCCAGAATCGCGCGCTGGCGGGCCTCGCTGGCGGCCAGTTCCGTAGTGCGGGCCGCGGCGACGTCGCGCGCGCGAGCCGCGTTCTCCGCAGCCCGGCGTTCGGTCATGTCGGTAAAGGCGACGGCGGTTCCCCAGCCGTCCGGGGTCGGGATCGGGACGGCCGTGCAGGACACCGGGATCATCGAGCCGTCCTTGCGGATCCACCAGTCCTGCGCGAGTTCCAGCGGTTCTCCCGTCTGACGGACCCGCGTCAGCGGGCAGTCCTCGATGGGAAAGCGTGAACCGTCGGGCCGTTTGTAGTGCACCAGCCAGTGTCCGTTCTGGCCAATGAGCTCAGCTGCGTCACCGAAGCCCAGCGCCGTGACCGCCGCCGGGTTCACGTAGCTGATCAGCCCCTCATACGTAACCACCCAGACCGGCTGGCCCAGCGCCGACAGGACCGCATCGCGCTCACGGAGCGCGTGCTCGGTCCGCCGTCGCTCGCTGATGTCGGTGAAGGCCAGCACGGCACCGCGGCCGCCGGTCATGTCGATCGGAGCCGACCAGTACTCGACGGGAAAGAGCGATCCGTCCCGTCGCACGAGCCAGTCTTCGGAGTGGACGGTCTGCCCGGTCGTGCCCGGCAGCAACATGGTGCACTCTTCGACTGGAAGGGCGGCACCGTCCGGACGCTTGCCGTGGACCGTCTGGTGGGCCGGCTTGCCCAGCAGGTCCGAGACATTCTCATAACCGAGCGCGGCCAGCGCCGAAGGGTTAGCGAATCGGATCAGCCCGGCCTGGTCGACCACCCAGACCGGCTGAACGACGCGCTCCAGGATCGAGGCCACGAACGTGCCGTCGCCCTGCGCCGATCCCTCGCTGGCAATGCTGGACGTAGCTCCTCGCCTCGCCCCGGAGATATCCCTCTCACTGATGCCCCGGGATCTGACTTTACGATTACCCGGCTTCCAGAGCCAGCCTCATCTCATCGTGCGAGGCAGACCGCTGCTGGGCGGCCAGGCGCTCCCGCTCGACGGCCAGCAGACCGAGCGTTCGATCACGGCAGAGCCCCCGGCGAATCGCCCGGGATCGGCGGCGAGGACCAGATCCGGTCGAACAACTCGGGGTCCGTAGGCACGAGCCAGCACTGCGCTACCCAGCCGGCGACGACCCGGTACAGCCCGACCGTGCTCCACCGCTGGGTCTCGTCCCCGAGCGCCGCCTCGCCATCGGCGAGGGCCGCGATCGTGTTGCCCTCGCCGCTGAGAACGTCCCGGCGGGTGATCCGGAAGGTGTTGCCCGCGAGGTGCTTCCTCACGATCCACGGCGATCAGCCTGCCAGGATGGGTGATCGTGGAGATATTGAGCAGCCGGATTCTGTTGCGGCCCGCTGACCTGGATCGGAGCCTGCGTTTCTACCGGGATGTGCTGGGCCTGGCGATCTACCGGGAGTTTGGCTCTCCAGCCAGTCCCGGGGTGGTGTTTTTCCTCGGCCCGGGACTGCTGGAAGTGTCCGGGGGCTCTGCCGGGCTCGCGGGACGCTCGGTCATGATCTGGCTGCAGGTGCGGGACGTTCACGCCGAGCATGAGCGGCTGGCCGCGGCTGGTGTCCGTGTTCTGCGAGGGCCCGCGGCCGAGCCGTGGGGATTGACCGAGATGTGGATCGAGGACCCGGACGGCGTCCGGATCGTCCTGGTCGAGGTTCCCGCCGATCACCCGCTCCGCCGCGACCCGCGATCCATGTCACCGCCAGCATGATCGGCTAGTTGGGAATTCGCGTGGCCGCGATCTGTATGCACGGTATGACTGGCTGACGATGTTCGTTCCGGTTTACACGGCGGCACCGTCACCCAGGGCTCCGGGTAGTTCACCCGCACCATCCCTAACCCCAGAAACATCGTGGTCGGCAACGACGCGACCAGCGTCTGGATGCTCGACCACCCCGGCATCTACCGGGCCGCGACCCTCGGCGTCACGGCCGAGCACCTCGACCACAGGCGCCGATGCGATCAGGTGCTCGAAGTTATCGAGCAGCAGAAGGACCCGCGCCGACTCAAGGTGGCTTCGCAGGCGATCCAGCAGCGGCCGGTCGCCCACGTCCCGCAGTCCTATGCCCTGCGCGATCGACGAAACTCATCCCCCAGACGACCCGGGAACCGCTGAAGGACGGCCTGCGCTGATCAACGCCCAGCCTGCTGCAAGGCTCTTCCCGGCTCGCTGCCCGTCACCGCAAGGGATCGTCTGACCGGACAGCGCAGTGCGAGTGCCACCCGCCGAGCGCACCAGGCAACTCGCTCTGAGGTGCCCCGAACATCCTGATCGGGCGGCTGTGGCTAGCCGGCAGGTCGGCTCTATGCCCGCGCCGATTCGGCGATCTGGCTTCCTTCCGGATATATAACAAGGCTGCGCGGCAATCGCTGCGGAAACACGACCGGGTTGGCTGAACCATGAATGAGCATGCCGGTCAGTGCATAACCATGCATCCCGGCAACGCACTCAATTCGGCACGATCGCCCGGTCGGCGGCGGTAGGAACGGCCATGCGAAGGTGACCGCGCCGGGGGCCTTTCACACGGCCACGAGCAGCATGCGGCTGGCCATCGCTGTCTCCGTGGCCAGGCTGTCAAGGAAGAGCTTGCGCGCGACGGGAACATCGCGCAGTTCCCACAGGAGCAGGGAGTTCTGCCAGGCCAGGTCCCTGGCGGAGTTGATAGCCCAGCTGGCGACGAGGTTGCCGACTGCCTGCAGGTGGTGATCGACGGCCAGCTCGGGCGCGGACTCGAACGACTGACGGACGGATTGCTCCGCCGCGTCCAGCAGCTGGTCCACCTTCTGGTAATCGGCCCGATGCGCGCCCGCGGCAGGCGAGGTCGAAAGCTCGGCGCAGGTACTGACGACGGCCAGCGGCAGGTCGTGGTTGATGTGGGCGTTCATGCCAGCGAGGGCGAACTGGACCGGCTCGATCCCGGCGACGGCCCGCTGCTCGATCAGCGGGCGCCAGGCCAGCGGCACCGCCGCCGGATCGCCGACCACCGGCGGCACCGGCGGCACCGAAGTAGAGATTGGCGAATGCCACATCCAGCGTGGTCATGAAAGCGGGATCGGCGAAAAATTGCTGGCCCAGTTCGTTGTTCACCTGCTGGGTCACCCCGAGGTACATGCGATTGAAACAGGCCAGGCCATCGCCTGGCGGGGTCGCCGCGTCGATGGCCTCCATCTGTGCGATCGCCTCGCTGACCGATGTGACGGCAGCGGGCTGGCCTGACGGGCCGACGGACATAGCGCCACTATACGGCCGCCGGCCTTCCACGCTGCCCCATTCCGCCCGGCGACCGTGCCGCCGAGCGCCTCCGCACGTGCACCCGGCGGGGCTCGATTACTGGATCCGGCCTGGGCGAACCGTAGCTGTAAGGTCACCGCGTCACGATCTTTGTGCCACAGCCCTCGGAGATCCGCAGTCCGGCCTGGATGGTGAGCGTGAACATAGCATGGTCGCGACCGGTCCACGTTCTCTGGTCGCAACGATGAAGCCATCAAGGCCGAGCGCCAAGACCGAGGCGAGGGAAAAAAGGGCATCACGGCTTCTTTTGCAGGTTCGCCACTAGATGCATCGGATTGGCGTTGGTTGGGATCGGACCAGCCGCCACGCTGATGGGGCCGTAGACGTCGATTCTGCCGTCGTAGGTGGGAGCGAACACCTTTCCATTGGCGATAACAGGCGGGCAGAATTTGCAATGATGGAAGTTGTTACCCGGGATGTGGGTGCTGTCCCAGAGCAGCTTCAGCCGTGGCGTCCCGTCCGCATTGGGCACCGGATCGAGGTTTTCCGCGTCGTAGGCGCGCAAGATCCCCGGCACGACAAACTTGTTTGCGTCGCCCGAGATAGGCGCGAGGGCCCAGATGATCCCGGTGTTCGGCTGCCCGCCATTTGACGAGAGGGCCAGCACGCCCCCGGGCATTCCGCCTCTGCCGCCCGCACCCGCCGACGCCGTTTCCGCGCTCTTGGCGAAAAAGGTCAGTTTACCCGATGGGTCCACTGTCCACGCTCGCAACTGCTCGTTCTCGCCCCAGCAAAACAGCATCGGGCCATGCGCCGGGCTCTGCCAGAACACCGAGCCGGCATGCAGGTGATGTGTCTTCCCGGTGTACAGGTGGTCCAGGTTGTGCACCAAAGACGCGTCGATGCCGAAGCCGGGGAAGTACGTATAGAAAATCGGCGGCTGCTTGAGCACGCCAAAGTTGCTTCCTTGCCCGAATCGGGCTGTGTCTTGATCGAGCACGTAGAGCACGCCGTCCTTGCCAGCGCCGACGACAAGGCCCATGCCGGGGATAGCTAGCGGCCCCGCCGATCCGAGATCGTAGTCCTGGAAGTCATCGTCGCCATTGGGGTTGCGGTCGGAGTCATGAAAGGGCGTAAACCAGGCGACGGCGTCGAGACGTCCCGGGGCGCTGGCGGCTGGCGGCGGCGTGTAGTGGAGCTTGACGATGCTCTCCGGCAGATCCCCGGCCGCCGGCGGCACCTCGGTCCCGTAGTTGCCGGTCATGACGTACAGGTCGCCCGCTTCGTCCTGGGCGATGCCGCCGCCGCCTTGCCAGATCCCGCAGCCGTGGCCGTGCGGCGTGGTACACCACGCAGCGGTCTGCCGGAATGCGTCCACGTCGAAGGCGATGATCCAGCCGTGCGACCTCGGGTCGCCCGTTTCATGCGTAACCGAGAAAGCTGCGAAGAGGGTCTTGTGCTCCACGCCGCCCGCGTCGCGCGTTGTCGTAAGCAGAAGTGCGGCTCGCTGCTTGTTACGCGAGGGCACGAGGACCACGTTGGGAACGCCTTGTGCCGCGGCGTCCGCCGCGATCGTTATTGGCTGCTTACGCGGCTGTCCCGTGGCGATGTCCAATGCGTGGACCTGAAATTGCGCATTGGCGAGACTTCCGTCCGGGCTGGTCCAGCAGACGATGTAGATCGTGTTGGTTGCCAGATCGATCACTGGCGTACTGAGGATGCCCCAGTGAATGTTGATGTTGAAGAGCTGGATCTCAAACGGGCCCGGCAGAAGGGGTCGTCCCAGATTTACGGGTCTAGGCCAGACCGCTTGACCGGTGTCGGCATCGAAGGCCCACACGTTGTTCGCCATCGTGCAGACGTACACAATATCGCGAGGTGCCAGACCGCCGATCTGGACGCCGGAAACAAACAGCGGCTGCGCCTCAATACGGGGATCGTCGTTCACATCGAGGCTGAAGTGCTTGACGAGCAGGTTGCTCCCGACCAGCGCCGGTGTAAGAATGGTCTCCTCCGTGTTCGCCCCGGTGCGAGCGTTCGTATATGATCGCGTGAGTGCATTCATCTCTGCCCCACTTCAAGTACGCCTAAGAGAGTTGCTTACTGTCCGGCAGATGATAGTGGCGTGGCCTCCGCAAGGTGCAAGAGTAACGGTGAACTACCCCGACGGTCAAGCGCAGGTACCCCGATTTCCCGAGTCCGCTCTCTCGCGTCCGGCGAACCGCAAGACCGCCGCGAGGTCGTCGCCAAGGCGGGGGCGAGAATGGCTAGAGTCGTCGCCAAGGCGGGCGAGAATGGCTAGAGTAGAGGCTCGGCCGTCGAGAGCGGATCGCCAGGCTGGAGACGAGCGTGTCGCTAAGTGCAGACGTTCTTGGAGAAGGCCCTTGAGCCTGTACCGCCCAGGATTCGGCGCGCTTTCTGTCACCTGCAGCTTCGCGACCAGGCACGTGCGCCAGGACCGCGGTTCATAGCTGTTCGTCTGCCTCCACCTGATCGTGATCTGGGTGTCCGGTTGGCTCGCATCGCTGGACTGAGGGCAGGCATTCAAGGACGCGGAGATTATGGTGCTCCGGCACGAGGCGGCGGTGCTGCGTGCCCACCGCTACCGGCCCGCTTCGCGGAATGTGGACACCTCGTGACGGGCGTTCCTGTGCGCCCAAGCCGACGGTTTGCTGGCCTGCGACTTTTCCATATGGGACACGATCTTCCTCAAACGGCTGTACGTGCTGTCGTCATGTGGTCCACCTGATCGGGCACGCGGCGGGCATGAGCTTTGTGCTATACTTAATGCGCCGAAACGTCCGGTTCCGGGTATGCTTACGGCTCCGGAGGCCCATTAACTGCGAGCTTAGAAAGCATGTGTGGTGGGAAGCGTAGCGGTGGGTCATCTAGAAAGTTGATAAAGTCGATCAGTGTGTTCTGCAGCATTTGAGCCGAACCGGATCGTGAGTGGTTCAGCAGCAATGCCATGGACTTGAGGTTGTTCGCATGATCCAGGCATGCCGTGGTTCGGCGGGGATTTGACTACCTGTGGTGACGGTGCGTGACGTCGAGGCCGGGGAGCCCTGTCGGCGCGGGCCTGCGCGCGATAGCTGGAGAGCAAGGCCCGGGAGCGTACCGGTTTGGGGTGAAACGGAGTGGCCCGGGTATGGCGTGACGGGTGATGCAGGAGGGCTCCTGTAGAAGACCTGGTATTCGGCGCCAGTCTTTGCACAGGAGCCCCACGTGAAGTTCTACCGCGCTGTGCCCGTGAACACCATTTCCGTAGGTCAGGGCAGCGTCGGCGGCACCGGTCGCGCTGATGTGGCGGCCGGGCTGCCGGGGGCCGCGCCGCTGCTTGCGATCCGGGTGGCGGATCTGGTGTCGCCGGCCGGCCGGGTCCCGGCTGAGGGTGACCGCACGGCGCTGGTGGTGGCCGGCACTCCCGCGGTCCGCACCGGGGAGCAGCTGGTGTTCGTGAAGGTCGTGGCGGTCGCGCCGGCGCTGGTCCGCCGCGACGGGCGGATCCAGGCGGGCGGCCATCCCGCCGATCATGCCCGGCTGGGAGTGCTCGAGCAGCAGCTCGACGAGCCCTTCACCAGCGCCCGCCGCGCCGCCCTGGCCAGCATCCGCTCCGGCGCCGCGACCGCGAGCCTGCCCGCCCCCATGGCGGAGGCCTTCCGCCATGGCACCCTACGCGCCCTCGGCAAGCGCCGCATCGTCATCGACCGCCACCGGCACTGCGACCGCAAGACCAAAGCCCGCCAGGCCTTCCCCGCCGCCGGACGTGGCATCACCACCCGCACCGCGATCGCCCGGGCCGGCCTCTGCACGCCGGTCGCGGCCTGACCGTCACCGCGCGTCACCATCCCTGATCCCTGCCTGAAACCGCCGGACATGAAACCGGCCGCCCGCCCGGAGCGACAGCCGGGCCACACCCATGCCCGTCACACTCCGCAACCACAACCCCAGACGATCACGCCTCACCCAGAACGGCGTCACGAATACCAATCACGCTGAAGTCCATGGCATTGGGTTCAGCAGCGAGCCCGTGACACCGCGAATAAGCTGACGAAACCATTTCGCGAGTGTCGGCTCTTGTTCGAGCGTTTCACAGAAGGATACGTAGCCAATTACGGCAGCCGCCATTTGCTGGCTGACCAGGGTAATTACGCGGTGTTTGCGCGAGTCGCGCGCTGCTACGTAGTACCAGCGGGAGCGGGCCTGGCGGCGCGTCGCCATGCCAGCCAGTGCCCGGCGTGGCCGGGCGGCCGGGGCCTGAGGAGCACCCGCGGCGAGCAGGCGCTTGATCTCCGGGACGGTCAGCGGGATCACCCCGGGGTCAGTAGACGGTTCCTGGTCCGGACGGACTGGCGGGGCCGCCTGGGTGCTCATGCGGCTCGCGAGCGGGGCGGCGGTGGCGGCGCGGAGCCCAGGGCCCATCCCGAGGCTGCGCGGCGGGAGCCGGACCAGCGCGGCAAAGACCCGTGCGGTCGGCCCGGTCCAGTCGTGGCTGCGGACGCGGTTGGCGGAGCACCCCACAGGGTCGGAGGGCAGAGTCCGACGACCCCGACGGTGACACGTTCGCCGCCGAGCGGCGGAGCGTCGGCGGGGCTTTGAGGCACGGGCGATCCTCTCGGCCGGTGGTCGTCAAGGGACGGATTCCACTGGTAGCCGGTCATTCTT
>CAWEFP010000021.1:0-18152 GCA_963808295.1 uncultured Actinomycetes bacterium
CGACGCCGAGCACGCGCTGCTGCACGCCATCCCCCGGCTGAGCGCGGCCCTGGTGCACGCCGACCCGGCGGCCGAGGGCCCGGATGACCCGCACGCCCTGCTCGCTCACCACCGCCGCGGCGAAGACGCCTGATCGGAGCGGGCCAGACGGCGGCCGGGGGGCACGGGCGCCCTGCGGGACGGCGCCGGGCGGTCTAGCTTTCCGTCGCGTGGCTCTCGGCGTGGGTGCGCGGAGGCCTGATCTCGCGCGGCAGGGCGAACGACATGCGCTCCTTGATCGCTTCCATTTCCTCCACGCTGTCGAAGCCCCGCTCCGCCAGCCAGGTGAGCACGCCGTCGACGAGTTCCTCGGGGACCGACGCTCCGCTCGACACGCCGACGGTGCTGACCCCGTCCAGCCAGCGCTCGTCGATCTCCGTCGCGTCGTCCACCAGGTAGGCCGCGGCTGCACCCGAATCCTTGGCCACCTCGACCAGCCGGACGGAATTGGAAGAGTTCTGTGAGCCGACCACCAGGACCAGGTCGGACTGGCCGGCGATCTGCTTCACGGCCAGCTGCCGGTTCTGGGTGGCGTAACAGATGTCGTCGCTCGGCGGATCCAGCAGGGTGGGGAACCGGTCCCGCAGCGCAGCGACGGTCTCGGTCGTCTCATCCACGGACAGCGTCGTCTGCGACAGCCAGACCACCTTGGCCGGATCGCGGACGTCCACCGAGTCGGCGCCGTCCGGGCCGTCCACCAGCCGGACGCGCGTGGGCGCCTCCCCGGCGGTGCCGATGACCTCTTCGTGACCTTCGTGCCCGATGAGCAGGATGTCGTAATCCTGCGCCGCGAAGCGCCTGGCCTCGTTGTGCACCTTGGTCACGAGCGGGCACGTCGCGTCGATCACCCGGAGGCCACGCTGCTGCGCCTCCTCCCGGACGTCGGGGGCGATGCCGTGCGCGGAGAACACCACCACCGAGCCGGGCGGCACGTCCGCGTTCTCGTCGACGAACACCGCGCCACGTTGTTCCAGCGATCGCACCACATGCAGGTTGTGCACGATCTGCTTGCGGACATAAACGGGGGTGCCGTAGCGCTCGAGCGCCATCTCGACCGTCTGCACAGCCCGGTCGACACCGGCGCAGTAGCCGCGCGGCTTGGCGAGGAGGACACGCCTGGTGGTCGCAGACATGTCATCCATGTTAGGCGAGGGCAGGCGGCCCGCACCCGGGCCTTATGGCCCGGGACGTGCGCGGCGGCCGGCCTGCCGGCGGCCACGCCTTGACAGGCGGTGATATCCGACTGTTGCGGCGGCTCCGGTGAGACGCCAAGATACCGGCAAGGAAAACGCATCAACGAAGAGCGCGACCGAATCGCTCGCATATGGCATCCTGCACGTGTCCGTCCCCTTTAAGGGAGAGATTCGAAATGCGCTTCCCACAGGTCAGCGAACGGGTTAAGGAGGCACCGGCGAACGCGCTGCGTGCCGTGTTCGCCAGCATCGGCCAGGTTCTTCTGGTCACCGACCGGATGAAGAACAAGCCGACCGAAGAGGAGCAGGCCGCCAGCCCGCGCACGGATGAAGCAGCCGCCGGGGCCACGGCGCCCGCGCCCGCCGCAGAGACCACACCCGCCGCGGAAACCACACCCGCAGAGCGTAGAGACCACACCTATCGCAGAGACCACACCGGCGGAAGAGACCATACCCGCAGAGACCGCGCCCGCCGCCGCGGCGGCCACCGCTACGCTGCCTCCCCCCGCCGGGCCCGCCCCGGAGCCCCCCGTCCCCGCCCCGGCAGCCGAGTCCACCGCACCCGAGCCGGTCGCCACCGAGGCTCCCGAGACGGCCGCCGAGGCGCCCGTGGTCACGGAGCCCGAGCCGCCCGCGGCCACCGCACCCGCCGCCACGGAACCCGCGCCCGAGCCGCTGACGGCCACGGCACCCGCCGCCACGGAGCCCGCAGCCGAGCGGACCGTGCCGGAGGCCGCCGGGGAAACGACGCCGCCCGAAACCGCCCCGCCGCTCCCCAACTACGAGCAGCTGACGATCGCCTCGCTGCGCGCCCGGCTGCGCGGTCTCACGGTCGTTCAGGTCCGTGAGCTCATCGTCTACGAGCGGGCCCACGCCGCCCGCCCGGACGTCATCTCGATGTTCGAGCGCCGCGTGACGAAGCTCG
Source organism: uncultured Actinomycetes bacterium (assembly GCA_963808295.1). Classification (GTDB taxonomy): domain Bacteria; phylum Actinomycetota; class Actinomycetes; order Streptosporangiales; family Streptosporangiaceae; genus Bog-532. The sequence continues at coordinate 2,158 of CAWEFP010000021.1, forward strand.
AAACCCCGGAAGGCTGAGCCGGCCCGGACCATGGCCCTGCAGACGTCGGCCGAATCGCCGGTCCCCGTCCGGATGGTGCTGCAGCTCGTCGGCGGGTGGGTTTCCCGCCTGGGCCGTATCTGGGTGGACGGGGAGATCGCCGAATGCGCCCGGCGCGGCGGGACGGTGTTCCTGACCCTCCGCGACCCGGCCGCGGCCGTCTCGGTCCGGGTGGTCTGCACGCGTGCCGTATTCGAAGCGACCAATCCCGCGCCCAGCGAGGGAGCCCGGGTGGTCGTCTACGCCAAGCCCGACTTCAACGCCACGCGGGGATCCTTCGCGCTGACGGCACTGGACATCCGGCCGGTCGGCATCGGCGAGCTGCTGGCCCGGCTGGAGCAGCTTCGCCACAAGCTGGCCGCCGAGGGACTGTTCAGCCCCGAACGCAAGCGGCGGCTGCCGTTCCTGCCGCGGGTGATCGGCCTGATCTGCGGGCGCGATTCGGCCGCGCAGCGCGACGTGCAGCGGATCGCCGCGCGGCGCTGGCCAGCCGTGCGCTTCCGGGTCGAGCAGACCGCGGTCCAGGGACCGTACGCCGCCGGGGAGGTCATCGAGGCCCTGCACCGGCTGGACGGGGCGCCCGGCGTTGATGTGATTATTATCGCACGCGGCGGGGGCTCCCTGGAGGACCTGCTGCCGTTCTCCGATGAGTCGCTGATCCGCGCGGTCGCCGCGTGCCGCACCCCCGTCGTCAGCGCCATCGGGCACGAGCAGGACACTCCCCTCCTCGATCATGTGGCCGACCTCCGCGCGGCCACGCCGACCGACGCCGCCAAGCGGGTGGTCCCCGACGTCACCGAGCAGCTTTCCCTCGTCGCGGGCCTGCGGGACCGGGCGCGCCGCTGCGTGCGTGGCCGGATCGAGCGCGAGACGTCCTGGCTGGCCGCGGTGACGTCGCGGCCCGCCATCGCCGATCCGGTCCGGGAGGTCGAGCGGCACCAGGAACAGGTGGCGGCGCTGACCCAGCGCGCGCGCCGGTGCATCGGCGCCGCGCTCAGCCGGGCCGGTGACGATGTCGCCCACACGCGGGCCCGGCTGCTCGCGCTGTCGCCCGCGTCGACGCTGCGGCGTGGCTACGCGATCGTTCAGCACGCCGACGACGGCGTGGTCCGCGGCGCGACCGAGGTGTCCGCGGGTGAGCCACTGACCGTCCGGTTCGCCGACGACCAGCTCAGCGTCACGGCCAGCCCGCCGCCCGGCAAGCGGCCGGCCCGGCGCCCGCCCGGAAGCAGCCCGCCGGGGCGACGCCGGGAAAGCCGCCCGGCCGGGCGAAAGACCGCGCAGCAGACGCGCAGCGGCGATGAGCGTGCTTCCGCATCGGCGCGGCGGACGGGGAGCGGACGGGGATAGGTTAGAGCGGTGGCAGACAGCGAGAGCGGCGCGGCTGGCGAACGGCCTGACGAGGCCGCTGAGCAGGCCGGGGCGCTGTCCTACGAGCAGGCCAGGGACGAGCTCGCCTCGGTGGTCAAGCGGCTCGAGACCGGCGGCCTGACCCTGGAGCAATCACTCGAGCTGTGGGAACGCGGCGAGCGGCTCGCCGCCGTCTGCGAGCGGCTGCTGGACGGAGCGAGGGCGCGGCTGTCCGCCGTGACGGCGGAGCGTTCCGGTGACAGCGACCCCGACGCGCCGTTCTAGTGCCTCGTTCTGGCTGCCGCCCCGTTCTAGCGCCCTGGCGTTACCGGGCGCAGCGACGCGGCCAGGACGCGGAGCTGGGCCCACGAGGCGTTGCCGGTGAGGACGATGGTGCCCCCAGCCGGGTCCGTTTCGAAGAGCGAGCGCTGATCCCGGCCGGCGTCCGCCGATGCCCGCCACGTCCGGCCGGCGACGTGAACCGGCGGTGCCGGCGTGCCGCCGTTGGTCATCCGGTGGACGAACGTGGCCGCGGCCGCGTCGCTTTCCTCCATGGACGCGAGCGTCCCGGACGGTGTCTGGTAGCCGAGATGCCAGCTGGCCGTGGCCGCGCCGTTGGCACCGCCGAGGGCCACGCCCGAGCTGACCGGCGACCACGACAGCGGCAGCCCGGCCGGCGCCAGCACCGGGTACCGCGCGGCCCGCGTCATCGTGGCCAGATCACCCTGGTAGCTGACGGCGGGCGGCGAGCTGGCGTGCGGCAGCGGAACGGCCACGATGATGATGAAGGACAGCAGCAGGCAGGTCAGCACGGAGCGGCCGCCGCGCAGCACCGGATGAGCGGCGAGCCCGCCGCCGGGCAGCACCGGACGGGGAACGGCGAGCACCCCGCTCAGCCCCGGCTGCGGATGTCGATGCGGCCGATGACGGCGAGCACGCGGTCGGCCAGTACCCGCGCCGCGGCCTGGTCCTTACCCGGCGACACCTCGGCCACGGCCAGCATGAGGGCACCCGTGAGCACGATCGCGGCGGCCTCGTCCACGGGCTCGGCGCCACGAGCGCCGCGCGGCGGTGTCTCGCGTGATTCCGCCACCGCGTACTGTGCGTGATCTGCCGACATCGCCTGCCCAGCGCCCTCCGGTCCCGCCGCCTCAGGTGACCAGGCTACGCCGAACGGGTTGCTGCATTTCGCTGGCTCATCACCGATCATGGGTGGGGCCAGAGGGCAGAACGAACGCCCGTGACGTAACAGGAGGGACGGCCGGATGTCAGCCGACGACGCCGTACACACGAATACCACCCTTGACCAGTCCGGTCCCGACGTAAGCCCGCTGCCGGAGCCAGGGAAGCACGCGCCCGACCGGAACCTGGCGCTGGAACTGGCCAGGGTCACCGAGGCGGCGTCGATGGCGGCGGCCCGCTGGGTCGGGCGCGGGGACAAGAACGGCGCGGACGCCGCCGCTGTCACCGCCATGCGGCTGCTGATCAATTCGGTGTCGATGCGCGGCATCGTGGTGATCGGCGAGGGCGAGAAAGACCAGGCGCCCATGCTCTTCAACGGGGAGGAGGTCGGCGACGGCACCGGCCCCGCGTGCGACGTGGCCGTCGACCCGATCGACGGCACCCGGCTGTGCGCCAACGGCATGCCGAACGCGGTATCCGTGCTCGCGGTGTCCGCGCGCGGCTCGATGTACGACCCGTCCGCGGTCTTCTACATGTCGAAGCTGGCCACCGGCCCGGAATCGGCCGGCATGGTGGACATCGGCGCCCCGCCGGAGGCCAACATCGCCGCCGTGGCCCGGGCCAAGGCCTGCTCGCCGCACGACGTGACCGTCGTCATCCTGGACCGGCCCCGGCACCAGGAGCTCATCAGCCAGGTCCGGGCGGCCGGCGCCCGGATCAAGCTGATCACCGACGGCGACGTGGCCGGGGCGATCATGGCGGCGCGTGAGGGCACCGGGATCGACCTGATGCTCGGCATCGGCGGAACCCCCGAGGGCATCATCGCCGCCTGCGCCCTGAAATGCCTCGGTGGCACGATCCAGGGCAAGCTGGCTCCCCGCGACGAGGCCGAACGGCGCCGCGCCCTCGACGCCGGCCACGACCTGGACCGGGTCCTCACCACCGACGACCTCGTCTCGTCCGATGACGTGTTCTTCGCGGCCACCGGGATCACCGACGGGGAACTGATGGAGGGCGTCCGCTACCGCCGCGGCGACGCGACCACGCACTCCCTGGTCATGCGCTCCCGGTCCGGGACGATCCGGAGCATCAAGAGCGAGCACCAGCTGTGGAAGCTGCGCGCCTACAGTTCCGTCGATTTCGACTGAACGAACCCTGGCAGGGGTCCGGCCATCGCCTGAGGGCCCACTCCCGGGCGAGGCCGGGCTCCCGCCCTCCCGGCCTCGCCCGGGGCACGCGGCGGCTCAGCCGGGCGGTCGGCTGCGCGGCGCGTATGAGCGCATCATGGCCGATATCCCGGTGGCCCCCCGCGGCGGGGATCGGTCCTGCACAGGCTCGTTCGGCTGAACGATCCACCACCGCGAGCCGGCCACGGTGCAATCCAGCCAAGCGCTGTACGGGCCGGGGCACATCGTGCTACCCGTAATCCATGACCGACGCGGCCGAAACCGCCGTCACCACGGGAGCCCAGCCCGGCCCCGGCGTGGCCGACACCGTGCTGGAGCGGGCCCGGGCCGGGCAGATCTCGCTGGTGCGGTTCCTGTACGCCGACCACGGCGGGATCATCCGTGGCAAGGCCACACACGTCTCGGGCCTGGAGCGCCCGGATGGCCAGCGGGATCGGCCACACGGTCGCCATGATGGCCATGAACATGCTCGATCATCTCCAGCCGGTCGAGGGCATGGGCCCGGTCGGCGAGGTCCGGATCAAGCCCGACCCGCGGACGTACGTGCCGCTGCCCTACGCACCCGGCGCGGCCGCGATGGCGTCGGACCTGGTGCGGCCGGACGGGCAGCCGTGGGAGGCATGCGCGCGCACGTTCCTCAAGCAGGCCATCGCCGAACTGGCAGCCGAGGGCTACGCCATGAGCGCGGCGTTCGAGCCGGAGTTCACGCTCGGCCAGCGCGAGCCGGACCCGGACGGCGGCCCCGACCGCCTGGTCCCCGCCGACGACAGCCTGTGCTACTCATCCACCGGCTTCCAGCGCGCCCACGACTTCGTGATGGACCTGGTCCAGGCACTGGAGGCGCAGCAGTTGCAGGTCGAGCACTACTACCCCGAGCTGGGCCACGGCCAGCAGGAAGTGGTGATCCGGCACGCCCCGGCGCTGCGCGCGGCCGACAATCACCTGCTGTACCGGGAAACGGTCCGGGGGGTGGCGTTCCGGCGCGGGGTGTGGGCCAGCCTCGCGCCCAAGCCGGTGGCCGACCAGGCCGGGAACGGCACCCACCTGCACGGATCGCTGTTCGAGGCCGGCCCGGACGGCGCACCGACCGGGCGGAACGTCTTCGCCGACGCCGGCGACCGGTACGGCCTGTCCGAGACCGGCTACCACTTCATCGGCGGCCTGCTCGCGCACCTGCCCGCACTCACCGCGCTGACCTGCGGCAGCGTCAACAGCTACCGCCGCCTCGCCCCGCAGATGTGGAGCAGCGCCTACACCGTCTACGGGATGGACAACCGGGAGGCGGCGGTGCGGATCGCGTCGGTGCTGCGCGGCGACCCGGCCAGCTCGGTCAACCTCGAGCTGAAGCCGTCGGACTCCAGCGCCAACCCCTACCTGGCCCTCGGCGCGTTCATCTACGCGGGCCTGGACGGGATCCGCGGCAAGCTGGATCCGGGTGAAGCCGTGAACGTGGATCCCGCCACCCTCTCCGATACCGAACGGTCCCGGCTGGGAGCCCGCCGCCTGCCGGACTCTCTCGACGCGGCACTGAACGCCCTGGAGGCGGACGACCTGCTGATGACCGCGCTCGGCCCGCTCCGGAGCCGGGCCTATCTCGCGGTCAAGCGGTCAGAGGCGGCCGACTTCGGCGCGCACGACGCCGCCTACGAATGCTTCCACCACTTCACGAAGATCTAGGCAGCAGCCCCCCTGAACTGCGGGCCTGACCGCCATCCACCCGTTGACCTGCACAGTAGGCGCTGACCAACGTTGGCCGTCATTGGTGGTTTTCGGTTGTGAGATTGCCCCAGAATTGCCGCAGCGGCTCCGTCGCTGACCTCGCCGCCCTGCACGACGCCCTTGGCTGCGCCGCCATGGCCGCAGTCCAGGCATTCCGTGGTGACGGGGACTCCGCTTCGCTGTCGCTGATCGAGGCGCGAGCAGCCGCGGAGGAGGCATTCGGGTGCGGGAGCCCTGGAGTTGACGCACTCGGCGTGGTGTTCGCCGCGATAACGCAGGCGGCGGGAGCCGGGGCAGCAACATGACCGGCAACCTTGTCGGCCCGCTCGAAGACCAAGCGGCCCGCCGCGGTGCCAGAACACCGCGACGGGCCCGGAACCCAATCCCGCTATCCCGAGAAAGGGCACCAATGAAAACCGTAACGCAGAGTCAACCCCCTTCCCCGGTTGCTGACGCGATGGAGCGGCTGCTCGCGCTCCGCGCCACATGCGAGGCGGCCGTCCGGCACGTCCCGTGCGGCCTGGACGGCTGCGGCGCCAGCGCCGGGCTGCCGTGTGACGGCGAGACCCCTGAGCGGCGCGCTGGCCTTCACCGCGGCCGCGCCGGTGCTGCACGTCACCGGCGCGGGCCTGCTCGCCGGCGCGGTGTTCACCGCCGGCGCGGCGACCCTGCCCGACATTGACGAGCCCGGCTCAACGATCTCCCGCACCCTCGGGTTCTTCACCATGGCCGTGTCCTGGGTCGTGCACAAGATCAGCGGCGGCCACCGCAAGGGCACCCACAGCGTCCTCGGCGTCGCCCTGTTCACCGTCGCCGCCTGGGCCGCCGTCACCGGTGATACGACCCTGACCGGGAAGATCATCCTCGGCGTGATCCTCGGCCTCTTGCTGGCGGCCGGGGTGCGGGCGCTGCGGATCGGCGGCCACCACGCCGACATCATCGGCCTGGCCGCCGCCGCGGCGGCCGTCTACTGGCACGCCGGCCTGCCGCTGGTGCCGTTGTGCATCGCGCTCGGCGCGGCCAGCCACATCGCCGGGGACGAGCTCACCCACGGCGGGTGCCCGCTCGCCTGGCCGGTCAGCGGCCACGAGTTCCACCTGCTGCCCCGCCGCCTGCAGATCACCACCGGCAAGTTCGCCGAGCACTGGATCGTCTCCACGCTGCTGCTCGCCGGGCTCGGCTACCTGCTCTGGCGGGACACCGGGATGGGCGGGATCGTGCACCACCTGGACACCATGGCGAGGACCGGAGCCTGACGGCCGTCTACGTCGACGACGCGCACACCCCCGCCCGGGCCGGCCCTCACGCGTCGTGGAACCTGACCGTCAGGCGGCGTGTCGCCAGCCTTTGACGCAGCCCACGCCCGCAGCTGGCGCCGCGAGCGTCCCGGCTGCCTCATGAGCCGCCCGGCATCAGCCAGCTCAGCGAGCCGCCCGAGAATGCGTTCCCGGCCCGCGCGGGGCAGCGACGCCAGCACGACAGGAACCGGCGCGGCCAGCGGCCCTCGTTACCCGGGTCTTTGGTCACGGCGCCCCGGGTCCTTCTGGCCCTGCGCCAGGGCCGCACCCATGGTGATCGTGTCGTTACGAGACACACCCGATCGATGGAGGTCCAAATGGTCACCCTCGACAAGGACAAGATCATCAAGGCCGAACTCGGCAACGGCTGGACAGACGCTGACGTCATTGCCTACCTGAGGGCCCTGCCCCCGGCGCCAGTCGAGTACCCAGTTCAGGGGCGGTTCGCGAAGATCAAGGCGGGCGAAATCACCGAGGTGACAGCGGAAGAGGCCACCCGGCTGGCTGCGGTCCTGCGCCAGCCACTGTCGGGGATACTGCAGGGCTAGAACTCTGGCAGATCGCCGGACGCCACATCAGAGATCAACTTTTTGGCCCCCGGTGACACGTTCCTTACCAACCCTATATCGCCGAGCCGGACTCCTAGAGCGCGGCCAGCATCCGGTCAACGTCAGAGACAGAACCACGGTCAAGGTCGGCACCGATCGTGAACCGGGTGAGCGGCTGGGCGGGGTTGTTGACCGTTTCGCCGTTCAGCGGGATGTAGCCGGGGTGCTCACAGCCCCAGACGGCGGCATCGCGGGCCTCCTCGGCCGCCTTCACGTCCGCGGCGGCAGCCTCAGCGAGCGCGCGGGCGGTTTCCTTGGCTGCGGTGGCTTCCTGCAGGGGGCCTGGTAGCGGGCCGGCACTGCCGCCGCCGCGTTCAGCCGGCCGAGGGTTTCCATCCCGGCGGCCGGGCCCTTCGCGAACCTGCGGGCGGCCTCCTCGGCCTGCGCCGCCTTCCGGTGGTTCTCGTACGCCTCCCGCATGGGGGCCGCCGCGGCCTCCCCGGCCTTCTGTGCCTCGCGGAGCGTGCCATCGGCCTGCCGCTGCCGTTGTTGCGCGTCCTCGAGCGCGGCCTGCGCGCGGTCACTGGGCATTCAGTTCGCCAAGATCCAGGACGACGGCACCCTTGTGACCCACGCGCCCCGCCGCTGCACGTTCCCGCAGCAGGCGCACAAGATTCGCCTGCCGCACCGGCTGCGGCTTCCGGCACTTCGGGCACGTCAGCGTGTACGTCCGGCCCCCGCCCTCATTTGATGCGCCGTCCCCGCTGTGCGGTATCAGGCGCCCCGCCCGCGGCTTCCACCGCACAACCACGAACCCGTCATCGCCCTCGCGCGCCCCGCCGCGCTCGCACCGCTGCGCCCCCCGGTGCACCTCGCGGGCAAGGCACACCACCGTGAACGGCGAGTGATCGGCCGGCAGGTCATCCCAGGCGCTCACCGGACACCGCCGTGCAGCGCCGCCGCGATCATCTGACCGCCGTGTAGAACACGTCCTTGTAGTTACGGCCGTTGTACGTGGTGCCGTACACGGTCGCGTACTGGCCCCGGACGGCTGGCTTCACCCACCAGAACTTCCAGCTGGTGGTCGCGTGGCCGCTGCTGGTGAAGATCCACTTGCGCTGCGGATAACTCCACACACCAGCCCAGTAACCGGACGGGCCGCCGCTGTACTGCTGATACCAGACGCCCACCTCCATGTACTGGCCAAGGCGGATGGTGCCGGCGTCGTCGTTAACGAGAACCTCAGCGGACGCAGGCGCAGCAGTCGCGATGACCGCGCCCGCTCCCGACAACACGGTGAGCATGAGCGCCGCAGCGGCGAAGATGACTCTCACGTCAGTGCCCCCTGGTTCCTGTGGTTCTCCGGTTTTCACTCTGCGCAGTGCCGGCGGCCAGTCCCAGATCAAGGCACCCACCAGGACGCCCACCCCCGGAACGTACCAAGCCATTACACAGCGTAACACCCCTAATCCGGGGAAAGGAAATCCACCGCAAAATATGGGGAGTAGCGCGGCGGGAAAGGCCTCCTGATCCACGCGGAAAATGTCACGCGAAAATTGGGGGGTAGTCGTGGTGTATGCCCGTTTGCCCGGTTCTCGACCTGGTGGCGCCCGGCACCGGTAGCAAACGACCCGGATGCCGCTGGGTGGCAGCTGGCACGTACGCGAGCCGCCGGGCGAGGTTCATGAGCACGCGCGCCTGGCCGTCGCTGCCTTTGCGCCGGCGCCGCTCGTGGCGACGGCGCACGTCGTGAGGCGCCGGGAAAACGAACTTTGCCTACCGGCGTGGCCGCGTTGCGGTCGCTCTGCATCCCCGCAAGTCAGCGCGCCGGGAAACTGCATAGAGAAATCGCCGGCCAGGACTTGCGGCCGGACCCGGCCGATGTGTAAGCCCCAGCAGGGCTGATCGCGGCGCTGCGCCAGTCCCGAACGTGGTCGTGTAACCCGTCAGCCGGCTCATGGCGCAGCGGTGCGGTGGCCGCGCCGCCACGCCGGACCATGTGCCTGGTCATGAACAGTAACGAACTGCCCGAGCGCCCGGGGGTGATCGAGGCGATCATCAGGGGCTGCGGCGGCGGTTCTCAAGACATCTGCCGTCTGTCCTCTGACCTGCGGGAACGTCCCGGACGAGAGAACTTCTCCGGCTATTCTCCGCAGCGGTCGCTGCGCTGGCTTCATGGGGGGTTGGCTATGGAGGCTCACGGCTCCGGAGGCCGTGGGTCGCCGACAGCATGAGCTGCGTAGATTCTGTTGCGATGAGGCGCTCGGTCCTTGCCTGGTCCGTGGGTGTTTAGATGATCAGGCAGGGGTCGTCCCGTCCACACCATGCGATCGCGGCCCACACGTCAGCCACGGTGCCGGAGGTGGGAGGTCATGAGCCTTGCTTCCTGCGCAATGCCCCCGCTGGGAGGTTCCGGCCAGGGCCGGGCTGTTTACGATGAAAGGTCACGAGCGGTGAGCGTACGAGGAGGTTCGCAACATGCTTGGTGAACAGCTCGCCGAGGAGACGGGCCAGATCACGGGGACGCGCGTGCTGCCTGACGAGGGCGCTGGCCCGAAGGTCGAGACATCGTTCCAGTTGAGCGGGACCCTGCTGGGCATCCCCGTGAGCGACACGGGCACCTGGGTCTCGGTGACCCGGCTGGACGGGACCTTCTTCGGCCAGGGCCAGGGGGTCGTCATGACCGATGACGGCGAGACGGAGACCTGGCGGGGGCAGGGCGTTGGCCGGTTCACCGGTCACGGCATGGCGGTGTCCTGGCGCGGGGCCCTCTACCCCCAGACCACTTCGGAGCGGCTGGCGCGGCTCAACGGCATCGCCGCGGTATTTGAGTTCGACGTAGACGAAAAAGGCAAGGTCGTGGTTAAGACCTACGAGTGGAAGTAGGCAGCTCCGCCGCTGATGTCACCACGCCGGGCGAGGCGGCACTAGTCTTGACCTGGGCCAGGTGGCCGGATTTGAACCGGCGGCCTCTTCGTCCCGAATTAGGCCCTGGAAGATCGCCGACCTGCAGACTGTGTCAAAGACACAGGTGAGAGCGTTGGTTTGCGTTGGTCTGTGATGGCGTCCAGAGGTCGCAATCTCAAGATCGTCTCCAGGATTTCTCCAGAAATTGATCGCCACATGCTCAGTGCGGTCCACCTGCCTCTACTCGGTTCGCGTGTACGTTCACCAGGCACTTTTCACCGGTGCTCGTTGTCCTCCGGCCACAGTTACGCTTGAGGCTGGAGGGGCGGACACGTACACTCGGCGGGCCATCCCGGGATCTGAGCCCTGCCAGGACTCGTGCACCTTCCGTCCGTTGTGCCCCCGATCCCGGCGCTACGAGGCATCCGGATCACCAGCTTGGAAGGTTGACCGCACACCCTGGTCATGGGCTCTTACCTACGTGTTCGGGTGGCCGTAGGGGTGCCGTGGTTGACACCACGGCGTGGGTCGGCGGCCCGTGCGTTGGAGATCATCCCGGTGCCACGGCGCCCGCGCCGGAGGCGCACCCCAGGCGGCCGCGGTCTCTGGTCCGCTCCACGGGCGCTCTGTTAGCGTTTGAGCTGCACTCGGGAGGTGCCATGGCCAGACGAGTTGTGCTGATCGTGCTGGGGGTCCTGCTGCTGGCGATCGGCGCGCTGATCGCGATCGCTGGCGGCGCGCTGATGGCATTCTTCGGGTCGGATAACACCTTGAGTTCGGGCGTGCAGCAGGTGTCGACGCCGACCCGCGCCCTGGTATCACCGGCTGACTCGATTCAGGGCGCATCCGGCGCGCAGACCGTGTTTGGCAGCGTCCGGTTGCGTATCACGGCCACGCCGACCGGCGCCGGGCATGACCTCTTCCTGGGCATCGGCCCAGCGAGCGCGGTGGACCGCTATCTCAGCGGGGTCAGCCACGATGAAGCAACCAACGTCTCTGTTACGCCGTTTCACCTGACGCTGGCCCGCCAGGGCGGCACCGCCACGCCACCGCCGCCCGGATCTCAGTCGTTCTGGGTGGCCAAGGCGAGCGGAAACCATCCGACCCTGACGTGGACCGTTACGTCCGGCTCCTACCGGGTGGTCGTAATGAACACCGACGCTGCCGCCCCGGTGGCCTTCGCCGGAGGGCTGGATCTGACCATCCCGCACTCGTTTGCGATCGGTATAGGCCTGCTCATCGGCGGCATAGTGCTCATCCTGATAGCGATCGTGCTGATCGTGCTCGGTGCCCGGGCCCGGCCCCGGCCGCAGTCTCGGCCTGTTCCTGACCCGGCAGCCGGGGCGTAGCCGGACCCGGGCGCACCGGACGCTGCCGGGCGTAGGAGCTGGACATCGGCGGCGGGACTTACGAAACCCGCCTGTCTGCGCTGGAGTTGCGATGCCGGGAGCCAACCAGATCATCGGATCGCTCCGGATAGGACGGCGCGGGCGCGCCGGGCGGGCCTCCCAAAGGCCAGAGCCCGGCGCGGGGAGCGCCGGACCCGGCGCCGCGCAGCGGCGCCGCTTGATTCATATACGGCCAGATTCGGCAGTGGATCAGATCCGGCCTTCCGAATGTCCCTTCGTGAGAAGCCGACGGTCTCACAGACCCACGACCACAATGCTATGACCTGCGCAAACGCCAGGACCGCGCCCAGGTCTGGGCACGGAATGGGCATGATCAAGCCGGTGCGGGGACGACCGGCGGATTATGAGTCCGCTGCTCCGGACCGCGCCAGCGTGCCTGTTGAAGTGCCAGAATGCGCGGTTGGCCGCCGCCGTGCACCGTCTTTTGGCCGCCGATTTGCCGTATTCGAGTCCATGACGCACCTGTGGAGGTCTGGATCCGGGGGTGCCGGGGGCGGGGACGTGAACTCTGGATCTAGCCCGAGTTTCCGGGATAAGTTGATCTTGTGCGTGTTTCTGCTGGTCAGGTTAGGTGCGGTGGCCGGTCGGGCGTATTACCCATGTCATCGCCTGGGGGCGTAGCGGGCGAGGCTGAAGATGTCGCTGAGCTTGTCCTGGAGCGGGGTGGTGCCGGTGAGCATGCGGTGGGCGCGGGGCAGGCCCCGGTCGCTTTGGTAGACCAGGATGGTCTCGCCGATGCCGGCGAGCTCGCCGAGCATGGCGCGCACGGACAGGTTCAGTCCGGCGCGGCGGGCCTTCAGCCGCATCAGGTGGGCGACCTGGAGGGCCAGGACGCAAGTGAACACGTGGACGCGGATGTTGTGCTCGGTCCAGTGGAACATCGGGCTGAAGGAGACCACGTGCGGGTCTTTGAGCTGGCGGAAGCCGGACTCGGCCTCGGACTGGGACCGGTAGCCGGCGACGACCCCGGCCGCCGCCCAGTCGTCGTGATCGGTGATCAGCACGTGCTTACCGAAGATCTCGTCTTCCAGGGCGTCGCGGGCCTTTGGGTCTTGCTGCCAGGCCAGGCGCAGGTCCCTGGGCTGGTCGCCGGATAGCTGCCAGGTGATGACCCGGCGTACCCACGGCTTGGCGGTGATCTTCTCGATCTCGGCTTCCACCTTCTCGCGCGGCCGGCGGGTCTTACCGCGGGCCAGGGTCGCGGCCAGCTCGTCCAGTTTCTTGCCGGCCTTGGCCAGGGTGGTGCCGTCGAACCCGCGGGCCTGGCTTTCGTGCAGCTCCGGGGAGTGAGTGAGGATCGCCCGCCGCTCGGCGCCGTAGACGACGCGGCGGGTGCCGTAGCAGGTCAGGCCGCCGAAGCGCTCCTGGTCCACCACCGGGCGGGCCGAGGCGGGCAGGGCGGTCAGGTCCGGGCAGTCGCTGGCCGGGACCGACCCGATGTAGTGCAGCCCGGTCCCGGCCAGGAACGCGAAGTTGTCCTCGCTGTTCTGGCCGGCGCCGAAGACCACGGTCATGTCCGCGGGCTGCTGCCCGCAGGCCGCCGTGACCTGCTCGTACTGGCCGCGCAGCGCCTTGATCATGGCGGGGAACTGGGTGACGTCCGGCCGGTTGCCGGGGTAGGCGTGCCAGGTCAGCGGGATCCCGCCGTCCCGGGTTACGACCAGGCCCAGCCCCACCAGCCGCAGGCCGGAGCGCTTTTGCCTGGCCTTGCCGCGCTGCGCGATCGGCGCTTTGCGGTTCGCGGTGTCGATGAAGGTGGCGAAGTTGGTCATGTCCAGCGCCACCGACGAGCAGTCCAGCCCGGACTGGTCCACGATCGCCAGCGCGACCCGGCGGCTGATCTCGGCCAGGTCCTCCAGCGTGACGGCATGCATCGCGTCCCAGAACCGCCGGTGATCCAGAACCGTCCCGGGAATCTTGGCGAACCGGGGCGCCGCCGTCTTCGCCCACCAGTCCGCAAAGCCCAGCTTCGAGCACGGCGCGACCACCCGGTTCAGCGCCGCCAGCGCCAGGTAGGTCCCGGTGCTGGCGCCGGCATCGGCGCGCCGCGCCCCGGCCATCTCGTCGATGATGCCGGCCGCGCCCAGATCCTCCAGCACGCCCCACGCGGCGGCGATCGCGCCGAAGTCCTTGTGCTGGATGCGGTCGGGCAGCCCGAGCCCGCCGCCGCGCATCGCTGCGGCCAGCTCCTCCGCTGTCCCCAGGTACTCCTGGGACGTGATCCGCGGCTTGCCGCCGACCCGGGCGGACTCCACCAGGTAGTAGTAGGTGGCCCCGCCGCGCTTCTTGCCCACTATCGATGCCATATATGGGTAATACACTATCAGGCCCACCCAAGCCAGCACCAGAACGCTGTTTGCCCAGGCAAGGCCGCCAGAACCCGGCGCCTCAGCAGACCAAGATCAACTTATCCCGGAAACTCGGGCTAGGAGCCAGCTGACAATGGCCGCACGGGGCGCGACGGTTCAGCGGACGGTGACCACGATCGTGCCCGAAGTGCGGTCCACGACGGGATGGCGGTGGTGGGGGCCGCTCAGCCGCAGGAGCTGCGCACGAAAGCTCTCGTTGCCCCGGTGCGTCAGACGGATCGTGTCCAGCAGCGGCCCGCCGGTGCCTCGGTTATCGCTCACGCACTTTACGGTGTGCCATGCCGCCCGGCCGGGGTGCGCGTCAAGGCAGAGCTCTTCGCTCGATTAGGCGTCGTCCCCGCCGCTCGCGTTGACGTGCACGCTCTGCCCGGCGTGCACCACCCGCGGGGTGACCGAGAGCCCGACGTCCGACTTGGCGAACGCCGGGGATGCCGCCACCGCGGCCACCGCAGCCCCGGTCAGCCCGAGCACGGCCACGCTTTACCCACATGGCGGTAGCGCTTCACGTTCTTTCTCCCATCCGGAATTCGGCGCCCGACTCCCCGCATCCGATCGAAGCGCTCGGCTTCAGTGTTGCGCGCTGGCCGCGGGCCGGTCAAAGCCCGTCGGCCAAGCGGCATCCCGAGATAGCTGGGGTTCACGCGTCCCGCCCGGGATGGTTACTGGGTGGCCATAGTCCGGGCCTGGGCTGGGCGCGCCCAGGGCTAATGCCGCTAACGGCCTTCACGTAAAGCCGCGGAACGCCGCGGCCTGCGGTCATGCGCTTGCAGGGTCAGCAACTTCCGAAGTTACAGAGTCCCGGAGTTCGTCATCAGTGATCCACACCAGCGGCCACCACTCTGAGCCGCATCCCCTGGGCCTCGGTAACATACTCCCCCGTGGCCGGGAAGCTGGCCTGCTTCTCGATCGCGGCGAGCACTAGCATCAGCCTTCCTGATGTGCCCCTGCCTGCCGCGCCGAGCCGACGGTGGCGACCAGCGGCGTACTCGGCTTATCAGAAGTAATGGCCCATTACCTCTGATAACTCAGATCCGGGTAGCAGCATTAGCGGACTAGAAACCAACGCGACCGTCGGACGAGCAGCGCCGTAGCGGCTGTCGTAGAGTCGGCGGGATGCCGGTCCGGTTCCTGTCCGACGCCCAGCGGGAGCAGCTGTCGGGGTTCCCCGCGGAGCTCGAACCCGGGTCCTTGGACCGGTTCTTCACGCTGAGCGGGCCCGACCTGGCCGAGGTCCGTCGCCGCCACGGCGACGAGAACCGCCTGGGCTGGTCGTTGCAGCTGTGTGGGCTGCGGATGCTGGGGTTCTGCCCCGACGACGTGACCACCGCTCCGCCATCGGCAGTACGGTTCGTGGCCCGTCAGCTGGGGGTTGATCCAGGTGTGCTGAACGGCTACGGGTCCCGAGCCCAGACCCGCACCGACCACGTGAACCAGGTGGCGCGCCCCCCTCCATGTCCGTAGCCGCGCTCGTCAACTCCCCCTCGGAGTCCTTGCGAGCTGTCGGTGCCCTGCACTGGACACTGGTCTTCGCACCTGCGGGCGCAGAGGAAGACACGGATGGCCTGGGAGCGGAGCTTGCTGGAGACCGGTCACCGAACGTTCGTCGCGGACTGGCTAGCAATCTCGCCATCGTCGCGGCGAGAAGCGGACTGTCCGGCGCCGGCGAGGCCGCAGCCAGCACATTGAGCGGCGACCTTCACCGTCCTGCGCAAGGCGCGTCTGCCAAGAGAGCAGAAGTCCCTGTCGGACACGAGTTGATCGGCCCCGGGCGGACCGGGTTGTCTTCACCCCTCGGCCTGTCTCAGTTCCGTCTCATTCGTCAGTGTCCGCCGGGGGTGGGGCCGCCGGGCAGACGCACCGGGTCAGCCGCCAGCGCAGCTGCGACCCATGATCGGATTGGCCCCTGACTGTCACGGCTCTGAAGTGTTACCGGCACTAGTGTCAGCGCTCTCGTCCTCCGTTATGCGCGGCCGATCCGTAGATGCGT
>CAWEFP010000022.1:0-183589 GCA_963808295.1 uncultured Actinomycetes bacterium
GGCGCGGCGGCGGGACCAGCAGGCGCTCGGCGGCGCGGGCGATGTCCACCGCCGCCCGCTGCGCCCGGTCGCCCCGATCGTCTCGCCCAGCTCCCCAGGCCGCGCGGCAGTGAAATCGCGGCGGACCAGGCCCGGGATCGGCCCGGCCGCGCCCTGGCGGGTCGTGGACGGCCGCCACGGCCGCGGCTGGCAGGGCACCAGGCCCAGCTCCCGCATCAGGGCACGGGCCAGCTCCGGGCCGGCCTGCTCACCGCCGCGCGCCAGCGCCGCGTGCATCCGCCGGTACCCGGGCCGCCTTCTGGCGGAACTCCGGAGTACAGGTCTTATATTTCCCTGGCAATTGATCCCGTCCCTTCGGCTGAGAATCCTAGAGGACCCGCAGTCCGGAAGGTCCGGGGCACCCCAAGGTGGCCGGCCGTTGCGCCTTTTTCAGGTTTGACTCGTCTCCCTATACGCCGAGAACGCTGCCCGAATGGGGCTTTGCTCGCGCGCGGCGGGGCGGGAGTCAGGCGGTCAGGTCGCGGATCACGGCGTCGGCGAGCAGGCGGCCGCGCAGCGTCAGCACCACCCGCCCGGCCGCCAGCGCGGACGGCTCGGCCAGGCCGTCCGCCACCGCCTTTTCCGCCGCCTCCCGGCCGTGCCCGTCCAGTTCGCTGACCGGGCATCCGTCGGCCAGCCGCGTCAGCAGCATGACCCGTTCCAGCTGGCGCTCGGCGGCGGTCAGTGTTTCGCGCGCGTGGCCGGGGCTGGTCCCGGCGGCCAGCCGCCCGGCGTACGCCGACGGGTGCTTGACGTTCCACCACCGGGTGCCGCCGACGTGGCTGTGCGCGCCCGGGCCGACCCCCCACCAGTCGCCGCCCGTCCAGTAGAGCACGTTGTGCGCGGCACCGGGCGGCCCCGGTCGCGGCCCAGTTGGACACCTCGTACCAGCCGAGCCCGTGCGCGGTCGAGCATCTCGTCGGCGAGCAGGTAGCGGTCGGCCAGGTCGTCGTCGTCCGGGGCCGGGAGCTCGCCGCGCCGAATCCGGCGCGGCGAGCCGGGTGCCGTCCTCGACGATGAGGGCGTACGCCGAGACGTGGTCGGGGCCCAGCCGCCAGCGCCGTCTCGAGCGACGGCGCCAGTCCGCGTCGCGTCTCCCCCGGCGTGCCGTAGATGAGGTCGAGGCTCACGTGCTCGAATCCCGCCGCGCGGGCCCACGCGACGACTCGGCGGCACCCGCCGCGGGTCGTGCATGCGGTCGAGGTCGGCCAGCACATGCGGGACGGCCGACTGCATGCCGAAGCGAACCGGGTGAACCCGGCCGTGCGCAGGAGCGCCGAGGTCCGACGGCGTGACCGTGTCCGGGTTGGCCTCGGTCGGTCACCTCGGCGCCCGGCGCCAGCCCGAACTGGCCGTCGATGACCCGCACGATCTCACCAAGGCGCTCCGGCGGCAGCAGCGGTGGGCGTACCGCCGCCGAAAAAGACGCTGCTGACCGGGACATCCGCGGTCGCCGAGCACGCGGCGGGCCATGCCGGATCTCGGCGACCACCTGGGCCGGCGTACGCCGCGCGCGAGGCACCGCCGCCCAGCTCGGCGGCGGTGTAGGTGTTGAAGTCGCAGTAGCCGCACCGGGTCATGCAGAACGGCACGTGCACGTAGAAGCCGAACGGCCGGGGGCCCAGGCCGTCGAGGGCGGGGGCGGGCAGCTTGCCGTCCGCCGGGACGGGATCGCCGTCGGGAAGCGCGCCGGGCACGGTCAGCCGGCCGCGCTGCCCTGGCCGGCACCCGGGCCGCTGCCCTGGCCGGGCACAAGCTGTCCCTGGATGCCGCGGGCGATCGTGTCCCATTTCGCGCTGCGCCCCGGCACGGCCGACAGGCGGCGCATCAGCTCCTGGTCGCCGTAGTAGGCGCGCATCGACTCCGCGACCGTCACCCGGGCGCCGGGCCGGCCGAGCACGGTCACCGCATCGCCCGGCGTCACGGTGCCCTCCTCGAGCACGCGCAGGTACGCCCCGGGCCGCCCGGCGCGGGCGAACCGCTCCGGGCCTTCCGCTCTATATTGAGAGCAGCGTTCTTGTCCGCATGCGCCGGATGGCCGCACGCGGTGCAGGCGAACTCCCGGCCGCAGCCGGGGCGGCTCGCCTTGTCCACAACCCCGCACGCTGAGCATGCCTGTGAGGTGTACGGCGCGGGTACCGCCCGCAGTTCGCTCCCGAACAGGGGAGCCTTGTACTCAAGCTGACGGCGCCGCTCGCCCGGGGCGTTGTCGAGGATCCCCCGGTTCAGCCCGGCTTTCTGCCGGACGTTCTTACCGGGCGTCTCGACGGTCCCCTTGGCGCTGGCCGTCATGTTCATCACCCGCAGGTCCTCGATGCCGACCCAGCCGTGGTTTTTGGCAAGGTCGGTCGTGAGCTTGTGGGTGAAGTCCTGCCTGCGTCGCGCCTGCCGGGCCATCAGTCCGGCGATGGCGGCGAGGGTCTTGCGCAGGCGGCGCGAATGCCGGCCGCCGTTATGTTTTTTGGCGTACGTGATCTGCCGGGACTGGCGGCGCTCCAGGCCGAGCAGGCGCTTGCACTCGCCAGGGGTGAGCGTCGGCGGCATCAGGCGCGGCGCGTCCTCGTCCGAGACGTAGGCCGAGCAGGCGATCCCGAAGTCCACGCCGCAGCCTGGCAGCCCGTTCGGGGCTGCGGTTTCCGGTCGCTGAGCCACGCCGAACGAGACATGCCAGCGACCTGCCCCGTTGACGGTGACTGTCGCATTCCGCAACTCTCCGCCGAGTGGCCGGGACCAGCGGAATCGCACCCACCCGAGTTTCGGCAGCCGTACCTGCCCCCAGTGCCGGTTCAGCTTGCGTACCTCTACGGCCTGCCCGGGAAAGGAGACGGACAGGGCCGCGCGGCGCTTCTTCCGCTCGGGCGCCCTGGCCGGGTGGTCCGGGTTCCACCAGTTGTCATAGGCGCGGTCAAGGTGACGGAGGACCTGCTGGGCGCACTGGG
Organism: uncultured Actinomycetes bacterium; assembly: GCA_963808295.1. Lineage (GTDB taxonomy): Bacteria > Actinomycetota > Actinomycetes > Streptosporangiales > Streptosporangiaceae > Bog-532. Next base: position 2,979 of record CAWEFP010000022.1, read on the forward strand.
CGGGAAGGTCGGCAAGCCAGGCCAGGTCGGCGCGGGCCTGCGTCAGGTGCGCGCATTGCCCGGCCGCGCGAAGGGTGTGCCGCCGCTGCTGCCACGCGAACTGGCGCTGTTCCAGGGCAAGGTTCCAACGGCGCGGCACGTGTGACCCCATGCGGTCAGGCGCACGGCCTGCTCCGGTGCGGGTAAGGCGGTACTTGCGCCCCGTGTCCGCTTGACCTGCTGACATGTACACAGCGTACCATGTTGGCATGGAGATCAGGCGCATGGGAAGCCGCGAGTTGCGGGACAACCTCGGAAGCCGCATCGACGCCGCCCACTTCCTGGACGAGCCGACCATCATCACCCACAACGGGGAGCCGAGGGCCGTGCTCATCCCGTACTCCGAATGGCTCGCGTCGCACGAGGTTGAGGTCCGTCCGCCTTCACCGCCGGCCTGAAGGCCGGCGCACTGGCGGACACTTTGGTAGCGCAGGCTAACCGACCGCCAGAACCAGATCGAACGGATGACGAGGCCGGCCCGCTGAGCCCGCGCGGGGGCGCGGCGCGGCGCGCGGGATCGCGCGCGGGCACTCGCCCGGCCGCTTGTCCGTTACTACCGGCGAGAGTTAGCTAGAATCAGAGGGTCGTACCTGGCGGGAGGATCTGGTGGCAGACCAACCGGCGTATCGCCCCCGGTCACAGTTCTTTGGGCCGCATGGCGTGGGCAACATGCACGCGTCGCTCCGCGCGTCGGACGCCGACCGCGAGCAGCTGGTCGACGTGCTCAAGGGGGCTTTCACCGAGGGCCGGCTGAGCCAGGACGAGTACAACGACCGGATGGAGCGGGCCTACACGGCCAAGACCTACGGTGAGCTCGCGGCGCTGGCCGCCGACCTGCCGTCACAGGTCCCGCCCGCTTACACGGCCTACCGGCCGCCGAAGACCAACTCACTGGCGGTCGCGTCGCTGGTCTTCGGCATCGCCGAGTTCTTCACCGCCGGGATCACGGCGGTCCCCGCGGTGGTGCTGGGCCACAAGGCCCGTCGGCAGATCCGCATGACGGGGGAACAGGGCAGCGGGATGGCGACCGCCGGCCTCATCCTCGGCTGGACCGCGATCGGCCTGTTCGCGCTGCTCGTCGCGGTGGCGGTGCTCGCGGCCATCGCCCTCAACGCGCGCAGCGGGTCCCCCGCGGGCGGCCTGAACGTCCGTGGCGGCGGGACCAACGCGTTCCTGGTGCCCCCCGCCATTCACCACCTGCGGTCGGCGGCCCCGGTCCCACCGGTCGCACCGGTCGCACCGGGCACGTGAGCCGCTAGCAACCGGTGACGCTGGCCCGCCTCCCCGTGACGAGGGCCCGCCTCCCCGTGACGCCGGCCGCGTACGCCGCTAGGAGCCTGCTGAAAAAGGTCAGTTCCTGGGGCTCTGTGTGGCTGCCGAGTGCCCGCTCCGGTACCTGTGGCCAGCCCGTCTGCGCTGAGATCCAGCCCCTCCCGGTAGCCTGTGGGTCTCTGGGACACGGCCAGCCCTCGAGCCGGATCCGCTTTGAGGGCATGCCGGGCGGGCCTGGCCGCCCTGGTCAGGTGGCCAGCGCCCAGGCGCCGTCGCGGCGGGCCAGTCCCCTCCCGGTCAGGTTGCGCAGGTTCAGCGCGGCGGTGCGGCGCTTGAGCCAGGCGTGGTTTTTTGCGGTGCCGCGGTAGCGGAGCTTGAGCCGGCGTCCCCGCCAGGTGGCGACCTGGGCGATGGCGCGTTCCACGTTGGGCCGGTGGGCCATGTAGTCCTTGCGCAGCCCGGTGGCGGCCCAGTCAGCCCGCGCCTGCCGGAGCAGGTCGTCGCGCTCGTGCAGGACGAGCTTGCGGCCGGTCTTGCAGGTGGTGCATTGTGCCCGCAGCGGGCAGCCGCGGCACAAGACGCCGAAGGTGGCGACACGGGTGCGGCTCAAGGCGACGGTGTGCCCGGCCGGGCAGGTGACCATGCCAGCCTGCTCGTCCACGGTGAAGTCGTCGATGGTGAGCCCGCCCTGCACCGGGGCCTGCAGCGGCTTGGGCTTGATCACCGCCTGGTGCCCGGCCTTCTCTATCGCATCGCGCAGGTCACCGGTGCCGTAAGCGGAGTCGCCGTACCAGGCCAGCGGGTCACCGCCGCCGCCGTTGTCACCGCCGCTGCCGCTGCTGGCACCGGGGGGTGCCGCGCCGGCGCCGGCGGCCCCGGCGGCCAGGAACTCCTCCGCCACCGCCGGGTCGCTGTTGTCCTGCCCGGCGGCCCTGGTTAACTTCTCATCGGTGATGATCCCGGTCTCCGGGTCGGCGGCCAGGTGCGCCCGGTAGCCGTCCCTGCGGGCCTCGGGGGACTTGCGGGTGTGGCGGGCCTCAGGGTCCACGGTGGAGATGGTCCGGTCTTCGGCGACCTTGCGGGCGATCCGCCACCGCCCGTCCAGGCCATCACGGACCCTTCGGCGGGCTCGACGTCCTGCCCGGCGACCAGGGCCAGCAGCGCCAGCGCGCCGGCGGCCCGCTCATCCAGGCGACGGCCTTCCAGCGCAGCCACCAGGGTGTTCGCGTCGTTGACCAGCGCGGACACCAGTGCCTCCTTCGCCCGGGGATCATCCCAGTCGATCTTCGGCTTGCCGGGCTCAGAGTAGTCATGGCCCGTGCACACCCGCGCGATCTGCTCCGCCGCGCCGGGCACCTCCCGGGCCACCTTGCGGATCGCCGACACCAGCTGGGTGACGGTGTCCTGGGTGGCCACCGCATCGGCCAGGATCGTGGAGTCCACCGCCCGGCGGCGCCGGCCCCGCAGCACCCCGGTCTCCTCGATCACCTTCCTGACCGCGTCGTTCACCCGGTGCGGGCGCTTCGACTTCGCGATCCGGTTCCGCCAGTACACCAGCGACGACGGGTCAAACCCCGCATCGGCCAGCGATACCCCGATCGCCACCTTCCACCGCACATCGAACCGGACCGCCTCGGCGGTCTCCCGGTCCGAGAAATCATGCAGCACCTGCAGGGTCATCACCGCCGCCATCTGGGTGGCCGGGATCGACGGCCGGCCCACCCCCGGCGCGGCGAACAAGTCCGCGTAATCGGCGTCCGGGAACATCTCGGCCCGGTGCGCGGCCAGGAACGCAAACATGCTGCCCGCCGGGACCAGGTGCCCGGCCAGCGCCGCAGCGTCCAGTAACTCCCCGCCTGCCCGCTCGAAGCCCTGCATGACTAAATCATCCCAGATACTGGAACACCGGCCAAGCACGCCAATGAGCGGCCCGGGCTTTTCAGCAGGCTCCTAGCGCTTCTTCTCGCCGCCCTGCTGGGTGGTCAGCGCCGCCACGAACGCTTCCTGCGGGACCTCGACGCGGCCGATCGTCTTCATCCGGCGCTTGCCCTCCTTCTGCCTCTCCAGGAGCTTGCGCTTCCGGGTGATGTCACCGCCGTAGCACTTGGCCAGCACGTCCTTGCGCAGCGCCCGGATGTTCTCCCGGGCGATGATCCGGGACCCGACCGCCGCCTGGATCGGCACCTCGAACTGCTGGCGCGGGATCAGTTCCTTCAGCTTCGACGTCATCGACAGCCCGTACTCGCGCGCGTTGTCGGCGTGCACGATCTGGCTGAACGCGTCGACCGGCTGCCCCTGCAGCAGGATGTCCACCTTGACCAGGTCGGCTTCCTGCTCGCCGGCCGGTTCGTAGTCGAGTGACGCGTACCCGCGGGTCCGCGACTTGAGCTGGTCGAAGAAGTCGAAGATGATCTCGGCCAGCGGCATCGTGTAGCGGATCTCGACCCGATCCGATGACAGGTACTCCATGCCCCCGAGCACGCCGCGCCGGCCCTGGCACAGATCCATGATGGTCCCGATGTAGTCGCTCGGCGAGATGATCGTGGCCCGGACGATCGGCTCGTACACCTTGGCGATCTTCCCGCCGACGGCCTTGCCGTCCGGGCCCGTCGCGTTGCCCGGCACGATGGCGCTGGGGCCGCCCCCGCTGGGGAAGTCGCTCGGGTTGGTCACGGTCAGTTCGACCCCGGACTCCATGACCACGCGGTAGACGACGTTCGGCGCGGTGGAGATCAGTTCCAGGCCGAACTCCCGCTCCAGCCGCTCCCGCACGATCTCCATGTGCAGCAGGCCGAGGAAGCCGCACCGGAAGCCGAAACCCAGGGCCGCCGACGTCTCCGGTTCATAGACCAGCGCGGCGTCGTTCAGCCGCAGTTTGTCCAGCGCGTCCCGCAGCTCGGGGTAGTCGTCGCCGTCCACCGGGTACAGGCCGGAGAACACCATCGGGCGCGGGTGCTCGTATCCGCTCAGCGGCTCCGTGGCCCCGTGCACGGCCGCGGTCACCGTGTCGCCGACCCGCGCCTGCCGGACGTCCTTCACGCCGGTGATGAGGTAGCCGACCTCCCCCACGCCGAGGCCGTCGGACGGCTCCGGCTCCGGGGAGATCACCCCCACCTCGAGCGTCTCGTGGGCGGCCCCGGTCGACATCATCAGGCTGCGCTCGCGCTTGGACAGCAGCCCGTCGATGACCCGGACGTACGTGATGACGCCGCGGTAGGTGTCGTACACCGAGTCGAAGATCAGCGCGCGGGCCGGCGCCGCCGGGTCGCCGGCTGGCGCCGGGACCTGAGCGACGATCGCGTGCAGCAGTTCCCGGACGCCCTCCCCCGTCTTGGCCGAGACGCGCAGCACGTCCGCGGGGTCGCAGCCGATGATGCCGGCGATCTCCGCCGCGTACCGCTCCGGCTGGGCCGCCGGCAGGTCGATCTTGTTGAGGACCGGGATGATCTGCAGGTCGGCTTCCAGCGCCATATAGAGGTTGGCCAGCGTCTGCGCCTCGATGCCCTGCGCCGCGTCGACGAGCAGCACCGCGCCCTCGCACGCCGCGAGCGAGCGCGACACCTCATAGGAGAAGTCGACGTGGCCGGGGGTGTCGATGAGGTTCAGCACGTACCGCCGGCCGTCTTCGCCGGTCCACGGCAGCCGGACCGCCTGGCTCTTGATGGTGATGCCGCGTTCCCGCTCGATGTCCATCCGGTCCAGGTACTGGGCACGCATGTTCCGGCCGGCGACCACGCCGGTGAGCTGCAGCATGCGGTCGGCGAGCGTCGACTTGCCGTGGTCGATGTGCGCGATGATGCAGAAGTTGCGGATCACCGCGGGGTCGGTCCGGCCCGGCTCGGTGCGTTCGGCCTCAGCCGAACCCGTCATAGGTGACACTGCCATCCGTTTGAGTGAGGGTACGTACGGTCGGTCGGGCGGTCGTGGTGGCTTTCCATCGCCGGGGCGCATCCGCGCGCGCGGGCCCGGCGCGCCTGCTGGGGCCGCCCGGGCCCTTCAATGGTCCCATGTCCGCGAGGGTAACTGGCTTGCCGGCGAAGTCCGGCCACTGAATCATGGCGGGATGAGACCCGGCGAGTGCCGGTGCTGCCGGTCCGGTTTGAGTATCGGCCGCCATCTCGGATATCCTTCGTCGTCGCCTAGTCGCGCCTGGCCGCACGCGGTCGCGCCGGACGCGGCGTTGTTTCCCCTGACCGTATGGACGACCTCAACAGATTCCGAGCGAGGCTTTCGCGTGGCGAATATCAAGAGCCAGATCAAGCGCAACAAGCAGAACGAGAAGCGCCGTCAGCGCAACAAGGCGGTCAAGTCGTCGCTGAAGACGTATGTCCGCAACTTCCGCGAGGCCGCGGACGCAGGCGACGTGGACAGCGCGACCGCGGCGATGCGCACCGCCTGCCGCGAGCTGGACAAGGCGGCGAGCAAGGGCGTCATCCACAAGAAGCAGGCCGCCAACCGTAAGTCCGCGATCAGCAAGCGCTCCGCCGAGCTCCAGGCCAGCTGAGCCGGTCCGCGGGCCCGCCCGTTCATGGCCAGCTGAGCCAGTCCGCGGGCCCGCCCGTTTTATCCGCTGCGCCGGTCCCGCGGGCCCGCCCGTTTCAGGTGCGGCGGCCGGCGGCACGCCTCCTGGCCCGGGCTCGGTGAGCCCCGCGGTCAGTTGCGGCAGGCGACGATGCGGCGCACCGCGCGTTCGAGGGCGAAGCCGGGGCTGGCCGCCTCCCCCTTGATCTGCGCGTCGGCCTCGGCGACCACCTGCAGCGCCTGCGCGACGCCCTCCGGCGCCCAGCCCCGCAGCTGCTGGCGCACCCGGTCGATCTTCCACGGCGGCGCGCCCACCTCGGCCGCGAGGGCGGCGCTGTTCTTGCCCCGCGGCGCGGCGCCCACCCGGCCGAGCAGCCGTACCCCCTGAGCGAGCGCGCTGGTGATGAGGACCGGCGGCACGCCGGTGGCCAGGGCCCACCGGAGCTGCTCCAGCGCGTCGGCCAGCCGCCCCTCGACGGCGCGGTCGGACACCGTGAACCCGCTCGCCTCCGCCCGGCCGTGGTAGTAGCGGGCGACGGCCTCCTCGCCGATGTGGCCCTCCACGTCCGCCGCGAGCTGGCTGCACGCGGCGGCGATCTCCCTGAGATCCGACCCCACCGCGTCCAGCAGGGCGCGCAGGCCCCCCTCGTCCGCCACCCGTCCCGCGCGGCGGAATTCGGCGCGAACGAAATCGAGCCGGTCCGAGAACCGGGTGATCTTCGGGCATTCGGTCACCGTCACGGTCCCGGCGTCCGCGCGGCCGCGTTTGCCGCCCTGGCCCGCGGAACGCCCGGCCCGCGGAACCGCCCCGGCCCGCGGAACCGCCCCTGGACAGGCCGGTCAGCGACGTCAGGAGGGCCTTGCCCTTGGCCCCGCCGGCGTGCGTGATGATCAGAACCATGTCGGGTGCCGGATCAGCCGCGTACCGCGCGATCTCGGCGGCGACCTCCTTGCCCGCGTCCTGGGCCGAGCGGATCACGACCACCGCTCCCCCGCCGAACAGCGACGGGGAGGTCAGCGAGGCCAGTTCACCCGCGGCGAGGTCCGCCGCGGCCACGTCGTGGACGTCACCGGGCGCAGTAGCACGATCGCCGAGTTCCGTTCGGTCATCTGGGCCGGTCATCCCGGCTTCGGCGGCCAGGGCCAGCGGCCGGCCGTGATCAGGGCACGGACGGACCGCTCGACGAGCAGCTCCTCTTCGCCGACGACGACGTTGACGGGGGCCGGGGCGGGGGCGGGGGCCGCACCGGGAGTGCCCGCCGGGCCGTCTGAGCGTGCGGTCATGCCCCGCAGCATGCCATGAATTCAGCCGTCAGCGCACACCGCGGCCGGACGCGACCGGTCATCTGAACGCGCCGGCCCCGGGCCTGGTCAGATGCCGGGCACGACGGGCTCGCCGCCACGCCAGATGCGGTACGGCTTGAGACCATAGGCCCAGACGAACGCGCCCTCGTGGTCGGCGTCCCACTGCACGATGTCCGCGAAGCGGCCGCGGGCCATGGCGCCGCGGTCGGGTGCCCGGAGGGCGTGGGCGCCGCCGATCGTCGCGGCCCGCAGCGCCTCCGTGACGCTCATCCCGAAATGCCACACGGCCAGCGAGATGACGAGGGACATCGACGTGATCCCGTTCCCGCCCGGCGTGTGGTCAGACCCGAGCGCAACGGCCACGCCCTTGTCCAGCAGGGCCCGGACCGGCGGCGCGCCGTGGGTCTGCAGCGAGGTGGCCGGGCAGACGACCGCCGCCACTCCGGCCCGGGCGAGCGCGGCCACATCGTCATCGTCGGCGGCGTGCAGCATGTCCGCGGACGCGCAGCCGATCTCGGCGGCCAGCCGGGCGGCGCCGATGCGGGACTGACCGCAGGCGTGGATCCGCGGCAGCAGCCCGGACCTGCGGCCCGCGCTCAGGATCCACCGGGCCTCAGCCTCGGTGAAACGGCCGTCCTCACAGTAGACGTCCACGCTGTCGGCCCCGGCCGCCGCCGCGTCGGGGCACCAGGAGCTCACGGCGTCGATGTAGTCGGCGCGGCGCCCGAAGAACTCCGGCGGCACCGAATGAGCGGCGAGGAAGGTCACGTGCATCCGCGGCATCCCGGGCTCGCTTTCGAGCGAGCGGAGCATGCGGACGTCGGCCAGTTCACCGTCGCGGGTCAGGTGATAGCCGGTCTTCGCCTCGACCGTCGTGGTGCCCGACATCAGCCAGGCGTTGAGGCGCTCGCGAACTCCGTTGCAGAGCGTCCAGGGATCGGTCCCGCGGGTCACGGTGACGGTGGACGAGATCCCGCCGCCGGCCGAATTGATCTCGGCGGCGGTCGAGCCGCCCGACAGCATGGTCAGCTCCGCCCAGCGGTTGCCGGCGTATACGGGATGACTGTGCGCATCGATCAGACCCGGCGTCACGAGGGCGCCGCCCAGGTTCTCGACGTGGTCGACATCGACGATGTCGTCCACCACGCCGGGTATGCGCTGAGGCAACTCGGCCGCAGGGCCGACCCAGGCGATCCGCTCATCCTTCGTAAGGATGGCTGCGTTGCTCAGGATCTCTGACCCTGTCCACAGGCGACCGATGTTGGTCATCAAACGGACAGTCAACGGTAAACCCCTACACATCGGGAACCGGGGGTGATGGTTCCGTACGTCATGAGCGGTCACCTGCCGTGAGTCGAACGGCCGGCACAGATGCCGGAACGTACTTCTGGAAGCGGATCGCGCGCGCCTACGTTACAAGGCCTCACGCGCGCATGCGCCAGCCAGCATATCGATTCCGTCACCGTATTGCACCCCAAGGACCTCGTACAAGGCTTTTGGCAAAACACAGCCCTTTCTTGACGGCCCGTGAGCTTCCGTTCATCCTGAACGGGCGGTGAGCGGCCTGGCAGGCCGCTCACCTTGCCTTCCGGATGGCTTGTGCATCCAGGCCAATGCACGTGCCGATTGCCCGCACATGCAGGTGCACATGCAGGTGCGGGCCCCGTGATCGCGCCGTCGCGACCCGCTCGGCCGTCCGTCCGGCAACTACCTGCGTGTAGCTAGAAGAATACGCTTTAGCACGCCGAAAAATGATATGAACGCCGGATCCGGCGGGGCTTGTTGAAGGTAGCCCCGCGGCCACCCGGGCGCACGCATACCGGCAATGCGTAAGAAAATCGACAAACCCGATCTTGACGGCAATCGTTGGCGGCGCGCGCAGATCACAGAACGAATAATATCCCGTTATCTGGCCGTTAGGCCAACAGTAATACCTCACTAAGAGTGACGGCCGACGGCCCTGATTTCCCGCCGCGGCCGCGTTAAGGCACGTGAATGTAGCGTTAACGCAGGGTTTCCGAACGCACCGACTGCGGACCGTCGCCGAACACGGGCCGTAACCCGCGGGCGATGACGTGGCGTGCGCGGGAGCGCCCGGACATCGCGGGCCGTCCGGATCGCGGCGGTCACGCCTGTCCGGCGGGCACACGGCGCCCGCCGGGGCAACGGTTTGCGCCAATGCCCGCCGGACGGTGAATGCCTGAGCCGCCCGCCCTTCCGCGCTAAACGCACGGCTGCCGAACTGTTCGGCTGCGCGCGGTGGATGCCGGGCGTCTTGTTCAATTGTGAGCACTCAGGCCGCAGGAATTGACAGTAAATGCGTACCCTTACCGGGCGAGCGCGCCGAGGCCGGGCGCGAACGCGAAGCGCTCCAGCTCGGCCGCCAGCGCGGGGGGGACGCGGGCCTGCAGTTCCGTTCCGTCCGCACCGTGGCCGACGTGCAGGACCTCACCCTCCTCATGCGCCCGGGCCACCAGGTCGCCCCGGCTGTAGGGCACCAGGGCCTGGACCTCACGGTCCCGCCGGGGCAGCGCCTCTTCCAGCGCGTCCCGCAGCTTCTCCAGCCCGGCACCGGTCCGCGCGGACACCAGCACGCAGCCGCGCTCGCGCAGCCGCAGGCCCTCCACCACGATCGGGTCGGCCGCGTCGGACTTGTTGATGACGACCAGTTCCGGCACGTTACCCGCGCCGATCTCGGCCAGCACCTCGCGGACCGCGGCGATCTGCGCCTCCGGTTCCGGGTCGGACCCGTCGACCACGTGCAGGATCAGGTCGGCGTCGGCGGTCTCCTCCAGCGTCGACCGGAACGCCTCCACCAGCTGGTGCGGCAGGTGCCGGACGAACCCGACGGTGTCGGTGAGGGTGAGCGCCCGGCCGGACGGGGTCCGGGCCCGCCGGACGGCCGGGTCCAGCGTGGCGAACAGCGCGTCCTCGACCAGGACACCGGCTCCGGTGAGCCGGTTCAGCAGGCTGGACTTGCCGGCGTTGGTATAGCCCGCGATGACGACCGAGGGAACGTCGCGGCGGCGGCGCTGGCCGCGCTGGACCTCCCGCCCGGTGGCCATCCCGGAGATCTCCCGCCGGAGCCTGGCCATCCGGGTGCGGATCCGGCGCCGGTCAGTCTCGATCTTGGTCTCGCCGGGGCCGCGGGTCCCGATCCCGCCACCGCCGGCGACCCGGCCGCCCGCCTGCCGGGACATCGACTCGCCCCAGCCACGGAGCCGGGGCAGCATGTACGCGAGCTGCGCCAGCTCGACCTGGGCCTTGCCCTCCCGGCTGCGGGCGTGCTGGGCGAAGATGTCGAGGATCAGCGCGGTGCGGTCGATCACCTTGACCTTGACGACGCTCTCCAGGCGGCGCAGCTGGCTGGGCGTGAGCTCGCCGTCGCAGATCACCGTGTCCGCGCCCACGGACGCCACGATGCCAGCCAGTTCGGCGGCCTTGCCCGCGCCGACGTAGGTCGCCGAATCCGGCCGGCTACGCCGCTGGATGAGGCCCTCGAGAACCTCCGAGCCCGCGGTTTCGGCCAGTCGGCTCAGCTCCCGCAGCGAGTTCTCCGCACTGGCCAGGCTGCCTTCGGCCCAGACGCCGATGAGGACCACCTGCTCCAGGCGGAGGGAGCGGTATTCAACCTCGGTGACGTCCTGGAGCTCGGTCGACAGGCCCGCTACCCGGCGCAGCGCCTGACGGTCTTCCAAGTCGAAATCACCGGGGGCGGCGGTCGGCTCGGGTGACCTGTACGGTCCCTGTGGTCGCTGCGGTCCGTATGGCGTCCGGAACCCGTGCAGCCCGTCCGGCTCGTGCAGCCCGTCCGGCTCGTGAAGCCGTCCGGCTCGTTCAGCATGGCCTCGCCGGACTCGTCGAGCGTGAGATCGGTGACCATCGGGTCCGGCCGCTCGCTGGAGAATGCGGTCATTGTCCTCCAAGGACAGGGCGCCGCTGGGGACGCCAGTTGAAGCTCGTTGTCCCGATAGTGCCATGAGCACTTCGGATTGTCGCTTACTTAAACAACGGCTGCGCCCCAGATGTGCCCGCCCCACTGCGGGAGCGCCCGCGTCCCACGCCAGTTCCGGCGGCGTTTTCCGTCGTATGCGCGGAAAATGCTGCCCACATCTGCCTAACCACGCCGGCTGGGACGATCAGCGGCGCGGGAGTAGACCCCCCGTGGGGCTCGTGTGACTGGTGCGGGAAGGTGAGCGTTGATCTGGGCCCCCTGATGGGACGCGAGGTGTTCCTGGGGCTGTGTGGCCCCCTGAGCCGAGCGCCCCGCACGCTTTTCATGATCGGTGTCGGTTTCCGCAGTATTTGCGGAAAACCGACACCGAACGCGGAATCCCGGGGAGCGGGGCGTTAGGAGACGGGGGCGGGAGTGGGGGCGGAGGGCGTCAGGGCGGACAGGATGGGCGGGAGCTCACCCTCGTGGACGACGGCCAGGCGGTGCGTCGCACGGGTGATCGCCACGTAGAGGTCATGGCCGCCCTGGGGCGACTGGGCGATGATCCCGGCCGGATCGGCCAGCACGACCCGGTCGAACTCCAGGCCCTTGGCCTGCGCGACGGTCAGCAGGGCGACGGGCGCCTCCAGCGCCTCGGCCCGGTCACCGGCCACGGCGGCGGGGATCGCCGCGGCCAGTTCGGCCAGCCGCGCGGCGGGGGCGATCACCGCCAGGCGGCCCTCCTCGGCGGCCGTCAGCCCGGCGAGCTCCTCGCCGACCACCCGCGCCACCTGGGCGCCGAACGACCTGGCCCCATACTCCCCCGCACCATTGGCCCCGGCACCAGCGGCCGCGGGCCCGTACTCCCCACCACCAGCGGCCGCGGGCCCGTACTCCCCGGCACCAGCGGCCCCGAGGCCGTGGTCCCCGGCACCATTGGCCCCGGCGGCGCTGTCCCCGGCACCGGGTTCCGCCCCGGCCCCGACGCGGATCGCGCGGGGGTGGGCGCCCTCTTCGCGGACCGACTCGGGCGGGTGCTCGTCCGGGGCGACGACGGCGAGGACATCCGTGGCCACGGTCATGATCTCGGCCGGCGTGCGGTAGTTGACGGTCAGCCGCTCCTCGCGCCAGCGGCCCTTGACGTAGCGGTCGAGCATCTCGCCCCAGGAGCGGGCCCCGGCGGCGTTCCCCGTCTGGGCCACGTCGCCGACGACGGTCAGCGAGCGGGTCGGGACCCGGCGCATGACCATCCGCCACGCCATCGCGGACAGCTCCTGGGCCTCGTCCACGATGACGTGGCCATAGGCCCAGGACCGGTCCGCGGCGGCGCGTTCGGCGGTGGTCAGGTCGGGGCCTTCGTCGCGGTTCCGGCCGGCGATCGTGGCGGCGTCCAGCAGGCCCTGGCCGGCCAGGCCGGTGAGCTCCAGCACGCCCTGGGCGTACTCCTCTTCCTCCCGCCGCTGGCGTTCCGCGGCCCGGCGCATCGCCTCACCCGCCGAGTCGTCGGCGCCGAGCAGTTCGGCGGCCTCGTCCAGCAGGGGGACATCCGCCACGGCCCAGTCGCGGCCGGGCGCCGGGGAACGCCGCGCGTCCGCCGCCGCCCGTTGGCCGGCGGCCGGGGAACGCCGCGCGCCTGCCCGGGCCGACTCCCTGGCCGGGAAAGGCCGCGCGTCCGCCTGGGCCGGGTCCCCGGCCGGGGAACGCCGGGCGCCCATCCCGGCCGGCTCCCCCGTCGGGGAACGGAGCAGCGCGGCCCGTTCGGCTTGGGAAAGACCCGGAGCGGCCCGGCGCAGGGCACCTTCCTCGCCAAACAGGCCGGCCAGAAGCTGCTGCGGGGTGAGGAACGGCCACAGCCCGTCGAGCGCCTGGCGAACCGGCTCCTCGTCCCACAGCCGCGCGCGGGCGTAGGGCCGGTCCTCGTCATCCGGGGTGCGCCCGAGCACCACGGCCTCTTCGGCCGCGAGCGCGTCGAGCATCTCGGTGACGAACAGCTTGCGCGCCACGTTGTGCGGCTTGCGCAGCGCGCGGGCCCGGTCGCGGGCGCGCTCGCAGACGGCGGCGGCCACCCGCAGCGTCACCCCGTCGACGACGATCTCCAGGTCGCGGCGCGGCACCCGCTGCCGGTCCCGGACCGCGGCCCGCAGGATCCTGACCATCCGCAGATCGCCCTTGACCACGGCGGCCTCCGGCGTGTCCTCGCGCGTCGCGCGGACGCCGGGGAACAGTTCCCCCAGCGAGGACAGCACCACGTCGGTCTCGCCCAGGGACGGCAGCACCTGGCTGATGTAGCGGAGAAAGGTCGCGTTCGGGCCGATGATCAGCACGCCGCGCCGCTCCAGCGTCTTGCGGTGCGTGTAGAGCAGGAACGCCGCGCGGTGCAGCGCCGCCACGGTCTTGCCCGTCCCCGGGCCACCCTGCACCACCAGGACGCCGGCCAGCGCGGAACGGATCACCCGGTCCTGCTCGGTCTGGATGGTGGCGACCACATCGCTCATCCGCCCCGTCCGGCCGCGCCGGACCGTCGCCAGCAGCATGGCCTCGCCGACCAGGCCGCGCCGGTCCGCCTCACTCATCTTGTCGAGGTCGAACACCTCATCGTCGACCCCGACCACGGTGCGGCCGCGGGTATAGAGATGACGCCGGCGGAGCAGGCCGACCGGGTCATTCGGGGTGGCCGCGTAAAAAGGGCGCGCCGCCGGGGCCCGCCAGTCGATAAGGACCGGCTCATACTCGTCATCGTGCAGCCCAATGCGGCCAATATAAAAAGTGTGGCCATCGCTGTCGTCCATTCGCCCGAAGCAAAGGCCGCGTTCCACGCCGTTCAGCTGGGAAAGCCTTCTGGCCTGCTCGGCGGCCGAGACCTCGCGCTCCACCCGGGCCGCGAAGGTGCCGCCCGCGCTGCCTTGCCCGTGCACCTCACGCAGGGCCGCCTCGCTCCGCTCCCGGGCCGCGTCCAGCAGCCGGTACAGCATGGAAACGTAATCCTGCTCCTTCCTAATAGATTCGGAAAGAGCAGACTCAGTTTGACGATCGGGCATATTATTTGCTATGCTTTCCCTCAGTCAAATTAATTACCAGGCCTCATCGTGCGGACATACGAGCATATCAGATCAGGGCTTTGGCTTCGTAATTGGCGCTGTTCGCCCACGGCCTATTTCACGGTGGGCGGCACGGGTTGGGCCGTACGGGACGTGGGCCGCACCGGGCCGGGCCCCCGCCGGAGCGGGCCACCGCCGCGGCCACCGCGCGCCCAGCCACCCCGGCCGCGCCCGCAGCCACCCCGGCCGCAGCCGGGGCTCATCCCGGCTGCCCGCGAGCCTCGCCCGGGCCAGCCCCTCATTGACCTCCGCGTATCCGCCCCGATAGCGTTACCGCGCCGATATCCGTTACTGGCAGGTAACAAAGGTCACATTCCGCGACGCACGGACGCGCGGTGAGCCGGGCCGCGGGTACCGGGCGGGTACCGGGTGAGCGGGTCCGCAGGTAGGGGGCTCGTACCACGGGACCCGATCTGCCTAGGATGTACAGCAGACTGCGGAGGAGTTAGACATGCCGGGCACCGATGGCGTTGAGATCACCGGCCCTTCCGGGGATCGTTACGACGAGATTCTTACTCCCGAGGCGATCAGCCTGATCGCGGCGCTGCACCGGGAGCTGGCCGACCGCCGGGCCGAACTGCTCGCCGCGCGCCAGCAGCGGCAGGCGGAGATCATCGCCGGCGGGAGTTTCGACTTCCTGCCCGGGACCAGGCACATCCGGCAGGACCCGACCTGGCAGGTCGCGCTGCCCGCCGCGGGCCTCGCCGACCGCCGGGTGGAGATCACCGGCCCCACCGAGCAGAAGATGGCGGTCAACGCGCTCAACTCGGGCGCGAAGGTGTGGCTGGCGGACTTCGAGGACGCCAACACCCCGCTGTGGGACAACATGATCACGGGCCAGCTGAACCTCAAGGACGTGCTGGACCGCACGATCGACTTCACCGCCGCGGACGGCAAGGAGTACAAGCTGCGGCCGGACGAGGAGCTGGCCACGATCGTGGTCCGGCCGCGCGGCTGGCACCTGGACGAGAAGCACATCCTGGTCAACGGCCGCCGCGCCGCAGGCAGCCTCGTCGACTTCGCGCTGTACATGGCGACCAGCGCGCGCAAGCAGCTCGACAAGGGCAAGGGCCCCTACTTCTACCTGGCCAAGACCGAGAGCCACCTCGAGGCGCGGATGTGGAACGACGCCTTCAACCTGGCCCAGGACGCGCTCGGCATCCCGCGCGGCACGATCCGCGCCACCGTGCTGATCGAGACCATCCCGGCGGCGTTCGAGATGGAGGAGATCCTCTACGAACTGCGGGAGCATTCGGCCGGGCTGAACGCGGGCCGGTGGGACTACCTGTTCAGCATCATCAAGAAGTTCCGCACCCGGGGCCGCGAGTTCGTCCTGCCGGAGCGGAACCAGGTGACGATGACCGCGCCGTTCATGCGGGCCTACACCGAGCTGCTGGTCAAGACCTGCCACGGCCGCGGCGCGCACGCGATCGGCGGGATGGCGGCGTTCATCCCGAGCCGGCGGGACGCCGAGGTCAACGAGAAGGCGCTGGCCAAGGTCCGCGAGGACAAGTCGCGGGAATCATCCGACGGCTTCGACGGCTCCTGGGTCGCGCACCCCGACCTGGTGCCGGTCTGCCGCGAGATCTTCGACAGCGTGCTGGGCAGCAAGCCGAACCAGCTGGACCGGCTGCGCGACGAGGTCAGCGTGAGCGCCGCGGACCTGCTGGCGGTGGCCAAGACGCCCGGCACGATCACCGAGGCGGGGCTGCGCAACGACATCAGCGTCGGCATCCAGTACCTCGCGTCCTGGCTGGGCGGGAACGGCGCGGTCGCGATCTACAACCTGATGGAGGACGCCGCGACCGCGGAGATCGCGCGATCCCAGGTCTGGCAGTGGCTGCACAACGACATCCTGCTCGAGGACGGGCCGAAGGTGACCCGGGAGCGGGTCGAGGTGATGATCGACGAGGAGCTGGCCAGCATCCGCGAGCAGCTGGGTGAGGCGTTCACGCGGAACGCTTCGGCCAGGCCACGGCGCTGTTCACGGAGGTCGCGCTGGCCGACAAGTACGTCGAGTTCCTCACGATCCCCGCCTACGAGCGCATGCCCTGATGGTGGCCCAGGGTCCGGCGCTGGGGGCGGAGGGCGCGTACGGCCCGGCGCCGGCGCTCGGCGGGGACGGGCGGCGGGCCGCGGGGTCGCCGGGTGAGGACGGGCTGCCGGTCGCTGGGTGCTGGGCGAGGATGGGCTGCCGGTCGCTGGGTCGCCCACGGCGTCGCTGATCCCGGTCATGACACGGATCTGCGGGTCCGTCGGGGTGGTCTCGGACCCGAGCGAGCTGCGCACCTACGAATGCGACGGGCTCACCTCGCACCGGACGGCGCCCGGGCTGGTTGTGCTGCCGGAAACCGCGGAGCAGGTGGCGGCGGTGGTCCGGGCCTGCGCCGGGGCGGGCGTCCCGTTCGTCGCGCGCGGCTCGGGCACCGGCCTGTCCGGCGGGGCGCTGCCACGTTCGGACGGGGTGCTCATCGTCACCTCGCGGATGCGGAAGATCCTGGAGATCGACCCGGTCAGCCGGCGCGCCATCGTGGAGCCGGGGGTCACGAACCTCTCGGTCAGCAAGGCCGTCGAGCCGTTCGGGTTCTTCTACGCCCCGGACCCGTCCAGCCAGGTGATCTGCTCGGTCGGCGGCAACGTCGCGGAAAACTCCGGCGGTGCGCACTGCCTGAAGCACGGGTTCACCGTGCAACACGTGACCGGGCTGGAGATCGTCACCCCCGACGGTGAGCTGGTCTGGCTCGGCGACGGCACCGGCGCCGCCCCCGGGTACGACCTGGTCGGCGCGTTCACCGGGTCGGAGGGCACGCTCGGCATCGCCACCAAGATCGTGGTCAAGCTGACGCCGCTGCCGGAGGCGGTGACTTGCCTGCTGGCGGCGTTCGACAGCACCAGCGCCGGCGGCACGGCGGTGTCCTCGATCATCGCGGCGGGCATCGTGCCGGCCGCGATCGAGATGATGGACGCGCTGTCGATCGAGGCCGCCGAGGCCGCCGTGCACTGCAATTACCCGGCCGGGGCCGGGGCGGTGCTGATCGTCGAGCTGGACGGCCCGGCGGCCGACGTGGAAACGGACCGCGCGGCCGTCCGTGAGCTATGCGAGCAGGCCGGCGCGGGCGAGATCCGGGTGGCCGACGACCCGGCCGAACGCGCCCGGATCTGGGCCGGCCGCAAATCCGCGTTCGCCGCGGTGGGCCGGATCAGCCCCGCCTATATCGTCCAGGACGGGGTGGTGCCGCGCACCGCGCTGTCGAGGGTCCTGGCCCGGATCTCGGAGCTGTCCGCCGGGGTGAACGGCGTGCGCGTCGCGAACGTCTTCCACGCCGGCGATGGCAACCTGCACCCGCTGGTCCTGTTCGACGACAGCGTCGCGGGCGCGGGCGAGGCGGCCGAGGAGGTGTCCGGCCAGATCCTGGACCTGTGCATCGAGGCGGGCGGGTCGATCACCGGGGAGCACGGCGTCGGGGTCGACAAGTCCCGCCACATGACGAAGATGTTCGGCGAGGACGACCTGGACACGATGCAGCTGCTGCGCTGCGCGTTCAACCCGCGCAACCTGTGCAACCCGGGCAAGGTGTTCCCCACGCCGCGGCTGTGCGGGGAGGTCCCCGGCGTCCGCCGCGCGCCGCACCCCGCAGCCGCCGCCGAAGTGGACCTGCTCTGATGCCCTCCGCCGCGGCCGATGGCGCGGGACCGGTTCAATTCCGCCGAACGGACCTGGGTGAGAGCATGACCACGGGTGCGGAGGTCGCCGTGGCGCTCGCCGGGACGGGCGCGGTCGTCGGCGAGGCCGGTCCCGGGGACACGGTGGCCGGGGTCGTTCCCGCCTGCGTGGCCTACCCCGGCACGGTGGACCAGGCCGCGGGGGTGATGAGCGCGGCCGCCGCCCTCGGCATGACCGTCGTGCCGCGCGGCAGCGGGCGGACGATCTCGTGGGGACCGCCCCCGGCCCGCTGCAACGTGGTCGCGGACATGACCCGGATGGACCGCATCCTCGAGCACGCGGCCGGTGACCTGGTGGTGCGGGCCGAGGCGGGCGTCACCCTGGGGCAGCTCGGCGAGGTGCTCGCCGCGAAGGGACAGCGGCTCGCGCTGGAGGGCCCGGCCGCGGCCACGGTCGGCGGGGTGGTCGCCACCGGCGCGGCGGGCCCGCTGCGGCTGCGCTACGGCACGCCGCGCGACCTGCTGATCGGGATCACGGTGGTGCGCCCCGACGGGCGGGTGGCGCACTCCGGCGGGAAGGTCGTCAAGAACGTGGCCGGCTACGACATCGGCAAGCTGTTCGCCGGGTCGCTCGGTACGCTGGGGCTGATCACCGAGGCCACGTTCCGCCTGCATCCGCTGGCGGCCCTCACCGCGTACGTGACCAGCGACTACGACGAAACCGCGGCTGCCGCCGCCGCCCTGCTGACCGCGGCGGCGTCGCCGCTGCAGGCGTCGGCGGCGGAGATCGACCGTCCCGGGCCGGGCGCGCCGGTCCGGGTCGGCGTCCTGCTGGAGGGCACCGCGTCCGGTGTCAGCGAACGAGCCGACCGGATGGCCGAGGTGCTCGGGCACGGCGCGCAGACCTCGCTGGTGGCACCGCAGTGGTGGGCGCAGCGGGGCGAAGCCGCGGCCGGCCCCGTGGGCGGCACCCTGGTCCGCGTCGGGTTCTGGGCCGCGGAACTGCGCCGGGTCCTCGACGCGATCGATACGGCCGGCGCCGATGCGGGAGTGGCCCCGGCGGTGGGCGGTTCGGCCGGGGCGGGAGTGCTGTACGCGTCCCTGGATGCCAGCGAGGACCCCGACCAGGTGGCCGTGTTCGTCCGGGCGCTGCGCGCCGCCACCGGGCACGGCGGCGGCGCCGGGGACCCCGCCGCGCTGGCGCGCGGCAGCGTCGTGGTGCTGACCGCGCCGGCGCCCGTGCGGGCCTCGGTCGACATGTGGGGCCCGGTTCCCGCGCTGGCCCTGATGCGCGCGGTCAAGCGCCAGTTCGACCCGGGTAACACGATGGCGCCGGGACGTTTCGCCGGAGGGATCTGATTGGACGGCAGCAAGCTGCGCGAGCTGGCCAGCGACTGTGTGCACTGCGGCTTCTGCCTGCCCGCCTGCCCCACCTACACACTGTGGGGCGAGGAGATGGACTCCCCGCGCGGGCGGATCCACCTGGTGACGCAGGTCCTGGACGGCGCGGAGCTCAGCGCCCCGGCGGCCGAGCACTTCGACCGCTGCCTGGGCTGCATGGCGTGCATGCCCGCCTGCCCCTCCGGCGTCCAGTACGACCGGCTCATCGAGGCCGCGCGGTCGTGGACGGATGACCCTGCCCACGCGCCCGCCGTAGGGCCCGCGGCCGGGGCCGAAGCCGGCCGGGGCATGCACGAGGTCGCCGGGGCCGACGGGCCGGAGACCCGGTCCGGAGACGGTCCCGCCCAGGCGGTTCACGCCCGCGGGGGTCCGGCCGGCGGGAGTCCGGCCAGCGGGGTTGACCCCGGCGGCGTTCCGTTCGGCAGGGTTGACGCCGCCGGGGTCCCGGTCGGCGCGGGGCGGCACCGGCCGCTGCGTGCCCGCGCCGCACGCGCGGCGATCTTCGCCGTGTTCCCCCATCCCCGCCGGCTCCGTGCGCTCACGGGCCCGCTGCGGGTGCTGCAGCGCACCGGCCTGGACCGGCTGGTGGCCCGCAGCGGGCTGCCGGGCCGCGTCTCGCCGGTCCTCGGCGCGGCGATGAACCTGGCCCCCAGGCCGGGCACGCCGGTGCCGGCCGGGCGGCTGCCCGAGCGGGTCCCGGCCCGCGGCACCCGCCGCGCGGTGGTCGGGATGCTCACCGGATGCGTGCAGTCCGTCTTCTTCCCCCAGGTCAACATCGCGACCGCGCGGGTCCTCGCGGCGGAGGGCTGCGACGTGGTCATCCCGCGCGGGCAGGCGTGCTGCGGGGCGCTGTCGCTGCACTCGGGCCGGACCGGGGAGGCAGCCGCCTTCGCGCGGCACGCCATCGAGACGTTCGAGCAGGCGGGCGTCGAGGCGATCGTGGTCAACTCCGCGGGCTGCGGGTCGGCGATGAAGGAGTACGCCGAGCTGCTGGCCGATGACCCGGAGTGGGCCGCGCGGGCCGCGGCGCTCAGCGCCCGGGTCCGCGACTTCGCCGAGTTCCTGGCCGGCCTGTTCGAGACCGCGGGCGGCCCGGCCGCGGCCCGGCACCCGCTGCCGGTCCGGGCCGCCTACCACGACGCCTGTCATCTCGCGCACGCGCAGCGGATCACCGCGGCGCCACGCGCCCTGCTGAACGGCATCCCGGAACTTGAGCTGGCCGAGATCCCCGACGGCGGCACGTGCTGCGGCTCGGCCGGCGTCTACAACCTGCTGCAGCCGGAGGCGGCGAGCGAGCTGGGCCAGCGGAAGGCCACGTCGGTGCACAGCACCGGTGCGCAGCTGCTCATCTCCGGTAACCCGGGATGTTCGCTGCAGATCGCGGCCGCCCTGGAGGCACGGGGCGAGAGCATCGCGATCGCGCACACCGCGGAGATCCTCGACGCGTCGATCCGGGGCGTCCCGGCCCCGTAGCCGACCTGGAAGCCGTGTTGTCCGGAGCCTGTGGCGCGTGGTGCTTCGCCCGGCCGGGGCCGGTGGCGGCTGCGCCGGGCCTGGAGCTCAGCGGGCCGGGACGGCCCAGACGGTCGGCTGCTCGGCGGATGCGGACGCGGTGAAGCCCACGCCCGTCAGGGAGCCATCGCCGGCGGCGGCCAGTCCGGTGATCTCCTGAACGCCGTTACCGCTCAGCCCGGGACCGTTCGGTATCTGAACGGACCATCCGATGCCGTCCGCGGATGTCCAGACGACGACGTCCCGGTGGCCCGGCGTCCCGTACGCGCCCACGGCGGTGAATCCGCCGCGCATGGCCGTCAGGGCCGTGACGATCGTCTCACCGTGCGGCGAGGGGAGCGTGACCGGCCGCCAGGTGCGCCCGCCGTTCGCGGAGACTTCGGCGAAGGCGGTCGGGGCGCCCGCGGACCAGCTTTCCGCGCCGAGGGCGACGACGTGCAGCCCGCTGACCGCCACCTGCTGCAGGCTGGCGCTGGCCGCCCCGGCGGGCACCTTGAGGGTGACCATCCGCCAGGTCCGGCCGTCGCGGGAGGTCCAGACGGCCGGGGAAATGCCCTGCGCGCCGACGGCGACGAACCCGGACGGCCCGGCGGTCACCCCCAGCATCTCCCCCGGGTCGTCGCGGGCGGCCCCGCCGGACGCCGGTCCGCCCGCGCGGCTCCAGGTGCGCAGGTCGCGGGACCACCAGGCGGCGGGGAACGTTCCGGCGCTGGTGGTGTTGCCGCCGACGACCACGTAGCCGGCCGGGCCCGCCGCCGCCTGAGCGGCCAGCACACGGGCCCCCTGGAGCGCGGAACCGCCCTGGCTGGTGGCGGTCCACACCGTCCCGCCGGAGGAGGTCAGCAGGAGGGGACGCTGGGCCGTGCCGGATACCGCCTCGCCGGTGGCCAGCCATCCCGACGGGCCGTGCACCACGCTGGTGAGCTTCTGTGCGTCTGCGGCCGGGGCGGCGGAGGAGCCGGTGGCCGGGGAGCCGGCGCCGGCGGTGTCCGGGGAGCCGGCGGAGCCGGCGGCAGAGGAGCCAGCCGCGGAGGAGCCGGCGGCGGTAACCGGGGAGCCAGTGGCGGAGGAGCCAGCCGATCCGGCGGAGGTGGGGCCGGACGATGCCGCGGCGGGGGCGGTCGCCGGGTCACCTGAGGCGGTGGACCACGAGCCGCCGGTGGCCGTCCAGATGGCGGGCAGCCCGCCGGCTTCGCCGACGGCGACCCGCTGGTTCCCGGAGACGGCGACGGCATCCACGCTGAGCTGGGAGATGGTCCCGCCGGGAATGGCGGCGACGTGCACCGCCCGTGCGGCCTGCCCGGGCGGGGCCAGGGCGAGGTACGGCTGCTGACGGCCCAGGGCGCCGGTGGAGCCGGTCACGATGACCGTTCCGCCCGCCGTCACCGTCGCCCCGGTGACGCTGGGCGGCGCGGGGCCGAACGGGACCCCGGGCCGCCAGGTAAGACCGTCCGCGCTGAGGTAGGCGGCCATGTCCCCACCCGGTCCCCGGCCCAGGGCCGCGAAGCCACCCGGGCCGCCTTTGACCATGCCGAACTGCACACCGTCCGCCGCCGTCAGCGTGGCCACGTACCGCCAGGACGTTCCGTCGGGGGATGCGTAGACCACGCCGTTGGCCTGGGTGCTCGCCGACGGTCCCTGCGGGCCGGAGCCCGGCCGGATCGCGACGAAGCCCGCTCCGCTGGCCGCGATCCCGGCGAGCGCCCTGGTGGCGCCGTGGTCGGCGGGCACCGGCGCCCACTTCCAGGTGCGGCCGTAGTCCGTGCTCAGCCAGCTCGCGGGGGCGCGGCCGCCCGAGGCCGTCGTGATGTGCCCGGAAAGCAGGACGTCGCTGCCATGCGCGGCGGCGCCGGTGAGGTCCGCCACGGTGCCGCTGCGCGCGGGCAGCAGGAGCTGCGCCGCCGTCATCCGCTGCCAGTGCAGTCCGTCCGGTGAGGTCCAGACCACCGCGGTCCCCTCGGCCGGGTTCTGCCCGGCGGCCAGGAAACCGCTGCCCGTGGGGGTCAGGACCGACACCTGGTCACCCGCGTCGGCCGGGGCGATGCCGGACGGCGAGGCGAGCGTCCAGGACTGGCCGGTGGCGCTGGTCCAGATGGCGTCGGGCCCGACGGCGAGCCAGCCGTTCCGGCCGTGCACGATCAGCTGCGCGGCGTGCCCCGGGGGCGGCGCTCCGCCCCCGGGTGCGGTCAGCGCCGCGAGCCTCCAGGTCTGCCCGCCGTTACCGGAAACGAAGAACTGGGCCCGCGGAACGTCCCCGCCGGCCTGCGAGCCCACGGCGACCACGGTGCCGCCGTAGCTCGCCACCCGGCTCATCGTCTGGGCGACACCCCGGCCCGGCAGGCTCCCGTCCCCGCCGAAGACGGCGCCCGCCAGGCTGGCGGCGGGATAGTGGCGTGCGGCCAGCCCGCCGGTGTTCAGCGCGGCGTACCCCGACCCTGCGGCTACGACGGCGAGGGCCGCGACCGCGACCGCGGTCAGCAGTACTCCCCGTCGCATCCTGCCGGCTCGCGCCCGGCGTCCGCCTGTTCCTGGGGCCCGGGGCTGTCCCCGCCGGGGCGGCCGGGGACGCATCGAGAGGAGGGGCGGAAATTCCCCGGGTGACGGCTGCGGTGTGCCATTCGGCCCCGGCGGTGTGCCATGCGCGCTGCGCGTGCTGCCAGACCGACCGGACCGGCCCCTCCCCCGGGCCGGCTGGTGCATCGTGGCGTGCGGCAAAGCCGGGGTCACCCGGATGCCCGCGCAACGCCGAGGTGCCGCCGCCGGGCACCGGAACAGCTGGCACGGGGGCCATGAAGGGCCCGTAGGGCCAGGCCGCGGGGGGCGTGGAAAGCACGGCGGGCCCGGCGGGCCCGGCAGGCCCGGCGTACTGGCGAGATGGGGCGGCGTCCGGCCCATCGCCGACACCGGCACGGAAGCTGGCGGCCGGAAACGCGTGCCCGGCACGCGCGGCCAAACGCGTGTGCTCCGCGTCGTCTGTCGTGCTCACCCTCGCCCTTAAGCAGTAGGCAGGGGTCACGTGGGTGACACTGCGGTCGCATGGCCGCGCAGAATGCGGACATCATGCGCCGTCCCCTGCGCCGGCAGATCCTCCGAGCCTTCCCCGGCGCCGATGCTACCCGCCCGGAGGGTGGCCGCGCGGGCGCATCGCCCAGGCTGGACGGGCCGCCGCGGCCCGGGGCGGACCGCTCAGCGGCGCTCGATCTGCCCGGTGAGAAGCCCGTACCGCTCTGCTTCGCCGACGGTCAGAACGCGGTGGGCCCGGTGCGCCGCGCTCGCCAGCGCCAGGGTGCTGATATAGCACAACAGCGCGACCCCAGTCAGGATAGCCATCGAAAACGATGCGCCCTGCTGGCCGTTGCGCACGAAGATCTCTCCAGCGGCGAACGCGCCCCCGATGGCGCATAGGCCAACCGCCGCCAGAACGGCGATCAGCCGGTCCCGCACGGCAACGGCCCGCGCCAGCAGCACGATCGCGGCCCCGATCAGCACAAGGCCCAGCAGCGCGTGGACGGTAAGAGCCAACGGTCCGCTGGCAATCTCCTCCACGATCCCGGCATGGTGATCGGAGGACGGGACAGCGACATAAAGGTTCAAGACGATGCCCAGGCCGTATTGCACGACCAGCATGATCGGGACCGCCACGCATGCCCGGCGTAGTCCCGCCAGCCCCGCCCGGCGCGTGTGCCTGCCAGGCACGACGAATTTGACAAGACCGCGTGCCATAGGAACCGGTTACCCTGCCCTTCCCGCCTGAGTCGCGCGCATTCCGCTGCTACCAATTAGTGACGGCTCCCAGCGCCCCGGAGTTCAGCAGCGTCCCGAAGACCCCGGAATTGGCCGTTATGCGCGGTTCGGCCGCAACGAACCGGCCATTGCGCGGGCCGACATACACCCTCGCAGAGATGGCGGACCGGGTGGTGCGGCTGCCCGGTCACCGGGGTCCGGCTGCCCGCAGTGCCCCGGCTCCGCTGCGGCCCCGGGCCGCGGCTCATTCGCACAGCCCGGATAGGCGCATCTGCGGGCTTCCTGTCCGGTCTTGGCCATCGGCGGGCTCCGTTCCGCTCACTGGCACAGCGTAACCGGGCGGGCGCCGGGTCGCCGGGACCGGCGCATTCCGGCGACCGGATGATCATCCGGCGGAGTCAGGGACCGGCCCGGGACCTGGCAGGACTTCTTATCGCCACAGTTATCCACATTTCCACAGCCCCGCTAATCCACACCTGTGCAGGGGGCTGACCAGCGTATCTACTCAAATCATCCACAGATCTATACACAGGGCGTTACCCTTGGCAGGCTAAGGGGCTGTAGGTGAGCATGAGTCAGGAGAGAAACCCGTGATACCGCGTTGCGCCCTCCCGGAGGGCGGGCAGGAGGTGACCTTAACGCGCATCGCCTGCTAGCCAAGGCGGTCCCGGCCAGGTGTTCGCAGCACCCGGCCAGGACCTTGTGTCGGACCAACCTGAGGAGGAACCCCGACATGTTCAGTATGGCAGTTGCCGGACTGGTGAAGTCGCTGATCGTGGTCACGGTTTCACTGAACCCAGCGGCGGCGCCCCCGGCGCACTACACCATCCAGCCGGGCGACACCTTGTCGATCATCGCCCGCCACGAGTACGGCAGCGCGGCCGACTGGCCCGCACTGTGGTGGATCAACCGGCACGCGGTGCCCAACCCCGACGTCATCGCGGCCGGCCAGCGGCTACGGCTGAGCGCCTGGCACCCGCGCCAGGCATGGCTGGACCAGGCCGCCCGGGCCGCCATCCCGGCATCGGCGCCTGCCCGGCCGGCGAGCGCGCCCACCGCGGCGGTGGCCGCAAGCGCGGGGCCAGCGCCAGCGCCGCCTGCAGCAACCCTGCCTGCGGTGACCTCGCCTGCGGGGACCTCCAGCGCGGCGCCGGGCAGCTTCCAGGCGTGCGTGATCGCCCGCGAGTCAGGCGGAAACGCCCGGGCCGTCAACCCGGCCTCCGGTGCGGGCGGCCTGTACGGGTTCCTGCCCGGCACCTGGCAGAGCCTGGGGTACCCCGGGCTGCCGCAAGACGCGCCCGTCAGCGTGCAGAACGCCGCATTCCAGCAGGCATACGCCCACTCCGGCACCAGCCCATGGGCACCCTCCGACGGATGCTGACCGCAGCAGCGGGGAGGTCCCGGCCCGGCCGGGACCTCCCCGCTGCCAGCGACACCCGCTCACCCCCGGCGTGCAGGCCGCCGCGGCCGCCGGACTGGCGGCTGCGTTCGGGCACACCTTCTGGTGGGCCGTGGCCTTTACCGCGGCCGGCGCGCTGCCCGCGCTGCTGCTCGGCCGCACGGGCCCGCCGCGATCAGGGCGCTGAAAAGGGACGGCGCGGCGTGCTCGGGGAAGTCACGCCGCGCCGTCCCCGCCCCGCCAGCCCGCTTGCCGGTGAGCAGGGGCGGGCGGGTGACCATGGGGTGGCCGTTCAGGACCGGAACGGGCCAGGAGGCTTCGGCCCACACGGTGCGGCCGGAACCGGCGTCGTGGTAGCCCCAGCAGCTCGCGGCCGCGGCGACGAGGGCGAGCCCGAGGCCGTGCACGGGCAGGTCATCCACGTCCTCGTCGCCGGTCTCGCCGGTGACGGGAGCCCCGGCCGCGGGTTCGGTCGGGCCGCCCGCATCGGTGACCGAGACCCGCGCGACGCCGGCCCGCGAGCACGCCACCTCGACGGTGAAGAAACCGCCGTCGCCGGACGCGGTATGGATCACCGCGTTCGCGGACAGTTCCGACGCGCACGAGACCAGCGCATCCCGGGCCGGGCACCCGTCGAGCAGGCAGGCGACGAACCGGCGGACCTCCGCCACCTGCGCGGGGACACCCGCAAAGACCCGCAGCCACCGCATGTCCCGGTCCAGGCCAGCCGGGCACACGTCAGCATCGGGCGGATTCGACTGCCATCATCCGCCATCCCTCGGATACTCAGCGTTCTTTCCGAGCCGCTACTCAATGCATGCAGCTCATGCCAAGCTGTGACTATACTCCCGCGCAGCCCCACGGGGTGCAAGCTTGCGACTTACAGGTGCACACGACACAGGGATGCGTCTGGTGTGCGTGGGATGAAAGGCAGCTGACTGACATGGCCGACCACATCCCGACGGTGCGGCAGCGCCGCCTGGCGCAGGCACTGCGGGAACTCCGGCACGAGGCCGGGCTGACCCAGGACGCGGTCGCGGCCCGGATGGGCTGGCACTCCTCCAAGCTGTTCCGCCTGGAGAACGCGCGGAGCCCGCGGGTCGACTGGCTCGACGTCCGCGAGCTGATGGACATGTACGGGGTGCCGAGCCCGCACCGCGAAGCGCTCATCCAGCTGGCCCGGGACGCACGCATGATGGGCTGGTGGACGCCCTACCGGGACGTGTTCACCGGCTCGTACGTCGCACTGGAGGATGAGGCGTCCGCGATGCGCCTCTACTGCCCCGAACTCATCCCCGGGCTGCTGCAGACCGAGCACTACGCCCGGACGGTGATCCGCGCGGTCCGCCCCGGCTACGACGAGGAGAGCGTGGAGCGCCGGGTCGCGGCGCGGCTCGCCCGGCAGAAGGCGCTGCTGGACCGCGAGGCCTCACCGGAGCTCCGCTGCGTGCTCAACGAGGCCGTGCTGCGGCGGCAGGTCGGTGACGCGCACGTCCTGGGCGGGCAGCTGCGGGCGCTGGCGGACGCCGCCGGACGGCCCGGGCTGACGATCCAGGTCCTGCCGTTCAGCGCCGGCGCGCACGCGGGACTCGAGGGCGGCTTCGTCCTGATCGAGTTCCCCAGCGAGCAGGACCCCGACGTCGTGTACGTCGAGGGCATCATGGGCGACCTGTATCTGGAAAGCGTGGAGGAGGTCAAGCGGTACCAGTCGGCATTTGAGCGCATCCAGACGGCGGCGCTCAGTGCGCATGAAACTCTCACAATGATTGGCGCGCTGGCGAGAGAACAAGGCTGAGCGGGGAAAAATGCGGATAGCGGCTCTCATCGGAAGCAGCCGCGCAGCAGAGGCGGTCAACGCCGTAAGAGGCAAGGAGCAGCAGTGATGGACGAAACCGGCACCGCTCGCACCTGGTGGCGCAAGTCCAGCTACAGCGGGGGAGACAACAACTGCGTGGAGGCGGCCAGCACGGCCGCCACCGTCAGCGTCCGCGACTCGAAAAGGCCGCACGGAGGGGTGCTCAGGTTCAGCCCCGCCGCCTGGCAGGCTTTCACCAGGGACATTCACCAGCAAACCGCGTCGGCGTGATTCGTTAATGTAGCGCCGCAGGACGGCGGCGGGCGTGACGCAATTGCGCAGTGCAATATCTGCGGAGATAACGCCTCGGGGCTGACCAATTTCGTGCCGTACCGCCAGAGGCGGTGTCACGCCCGGCCGCCGCGATAAATCGGCGCCCGTCCGGTGAAAAGTGCGTTTCGGTGGTAGCGCGCCTTCCCTGGCCCGGGCCGGGAGCGCAGACTACGGGGAAGGAAATTACCCGTTGGCCCGTGAGGCGGCCCGTGGGGCTCACAGGGCCGCAGAGACCGGAGGGCCGGTAGCGCCCGGAGGGCCCGGTAGCGAGGAGGACCGATGCCGGGAACGTCACCGCAGGGCACCGGGCTGAGGAGGTCGCTGTCCGTCTGGCAGGCCATCGGCCTGTCCATCGCGCTGATGGCGCCCAGCATGGCGGCGAACATCAACCCCCAGGCCAGCGCGGCCACGGCCGGGCGCGCCGTGCCGCTCGCGTTTCTGATCGCGGCGGTGGGCGTCCTGCTGGTGGCGTACACCTTCGTCCGGCTGTGCCAGTACTACCACCATTCCGGTTCGGTCTACACGTTCGTCGGGGCGACGCTCGGGCCACGCGCCGGGGTGGTCGCGGGCTGGGGGCTGCTCGGCACCTACACGTTCTACGCGGTGGTGACGTCCACGGCCGCGGGCATCTTCGGCACCGCGTTCCTGAACGCGGTCGGGGCCTGGCCGCATCCCCCGTCGTGGGCGCCGTTCCTGCTGGCCGGGGTGGCCCTGGCGCTGACCCTGCTGGTCGCCGTCTTCCCGGCCCGGCGCGGCACGAACGTGCTGCTGTCGGTCGAGGGCGCGACGGTGGCGCTGATCGGTATCGTCACCGTCGTCGTGCTGGTCCGCCTGCTGTCGGGTTCCGCGCCCAGCCATCATCACTTCACGTTGTCGGTATTCGCGGTGCCGGCGGGGACGAGCTTCTCGCCGCTGTTCCTCGCCGTGGTCTTCGGTTTTCTCTCCTTCGCCGGGTTCGAGGCGGCGTCCACCCTCGGCGAGGAGGCCACGCATCCCGACCCGTGACATCCCGCGCGCGATCCTGGGCACGGCCGTCTTCGGCGGGATCTACTTCGTCGTGGTCACCGCGGTGGAGATGATGGGCTTCGGCACGGACAAGGCCGGGGTCACGGCCTTCGCCAGTTCTCCCTCGCTGCTCGGTGACCTCGGCACCAGCTACGTCGGGGCGTGGATCGGCGACATCATCACCCTGGGCACCACCATCAGCGCGTTCGGCTGCTGCCTGGCCTCCACGGTGGGCGCGTCCCGCCTGATGTACGCGCTGGCCCGGGACGCCGGCGGGGCCCGCGGGGTGGGCCGGGCGTCCGGACCGGGGCGCCCGCCGCGGCGACGCTGGTGATCACGGGCTTCTCGGTCGCGATCTTCGTCATCTACACCGCCGCCTTCCACGCCAACGCCGAGGACAGTTTCGCCTGGTCCGGGACGATCGGGACGCTCATCCTGCTGGTCACCTACGTCCTGGCGACGATCGGCTGCGTGATCCTGGTGTTCGTCCGCCGGAAACTGCCGGTGCCGATGTGGCAGGTGGTGGTCCCGCTGCTGGCCCTGGTCGTGCTCGGCTACACGCTCTACCGCAACGTGATCCCGTACCCGCCGTCCGGCCCCGGGCGCTGGTTCCCGGTCGTGGCGGGCGGCTGGCTCGTGGTCGCGCTCGTCGCGGTCATCGTGGCCCCCGGCTTCGCCCGCCGGCTGGGCGCCGCGCTGACGGCCAGCGAGGGAATCGCGGCGCCCCAGCCCGCCGCCGCGCGCCACCGGGCTCCCGGCCGGGGAGCGGCGGGCGACCAGGCGCCGCGTGCCTGACACGGCCGGGAACACGGCCGGGAACACGGCCGGATCGGGCGGCCCAGCCGAGGCGGGAGCGCCCTCCCGGGCGGCAGGCATGCTCCCGTTCGTCGCCGGCCTGCCGCTGGTGGACCACCACTGCCACGGGGTCATCCGCCGGGACGTGGACCGCCGCGGGTTCGAGGCGCTGCTCACCGAGGCCGGCGACGCTTACGGCTCGGGCCCGGCCCGGCGGGAACACCGTGCCGCGGCCGCGCCGGCTGATGCCCCCGATAGAGCCGAACGGACCTGGGCCGGGACTGATACCCCCGCTGGGACTGGTCCGGGGCCGGGCGCGCCAGGGGCCGTCACGCTGTCCAACTCAGGGCCGGCCAAGCCGGGGGCCGTCACGCTGTTCGACTCGCAGATCGGACTGGCGGTCCGGCGCTGGTGCCCGCCCGTGCTCGGCCTGCCCGCGCACACCGGGCCGGACGAGTACCTGGAGCACCGGGCCGCACTCGGCCATGCCGAGGTCAGCCGCCGGTTCCTGCGGGCCGCGGGCCTGGCCGCGCTGTGCGTCGACACCGGCTTCGAGCCCGAGCCGCTGCTGTCACCGCCGGAGCTGGCCGAGCTGACGGGGGCCCCGGCCTACGAAATCGTCCGGCTGGAGCAGGTCGCCGAGTCGGTCGCGGCGGCGGGCACCAGCGCGTCCGGGTTCGCCGGCGCGTTCCGGGAGGCGCTCGCCGGCCGGGCCCGCGACGCGGCCGGCCTGAAGTCGGTCGCGGCCTACCGGGCCGGCCTGGACCTGCCCGCCGCCCGGCCCACGGAAACCGAGGTGACGGCGGCCGCGGAACGCTGGCTCGGCCCGTCCGGCTCCCCCGGCGGAACACCCCCGCGGCTGGCCGACCCGGTGCTGCACAGCTTCCTGATCTGGTGCGGCGCCGATCTCGGGCGGCCCATCCAGTTCCACGCCGGGTACGGCGACCGCGACGTCGACCTGGAGCGCGGCAATCCGCTGCTGCTGGCCCCGCTGCTGCGCGCGATCGAGCCCACCGGGGCGCCGGTCATGCTGCTGCACAACTACCCGTATCACCGCGAGGCCGGCTACCTCGCCCAGGTCTTCCCGCACGTGTACGTGGACGCCGGACTGGCCACGCACAATCTCGGCCACCGCGCGGCCGCCCTCATCGCCGAAACGCTCGAGCTGGTTCCGTTCGGCAAATTTCTCTACTCCTCCGACGGGTTCGGCCTGCCGGAGCTGCACTACCTCGGCGCGGTGCTGTTCCGCCGCGGCCTGTCGGACTTCCTGCGGGCCGGGCTGGACGACGGCGCCTGGACCAGCGCCGACGCCGAGCGGATCGCCCGGCAGGCGGGCCACGAGAACGCCCGCCGCGTCTACCGCCGCCCCGGGACGGCGCTGTTACCGGTCGGCGGCGACCTGGCGCGTGCCGGTCACTGGACACGACGACCGAATCGGTGCCGCCGTAGGAGTTGGGCACGTAGCGGTCGGCGTACCAGGCGTTTTCCCAGCGTCTGCCGTCGAGCAGATACCGGTAGCGGTAGCTGCGGCCCGGGCTCGAGCGCGACGGTGGCCGCCCAGGAGCCGTCACTGCCGCGTTCGAGCATGATGCTGTGCACCGACCAGTCGTTGAAGTCCCCGCACAGCGCCACGGTCTCGGCGCCGACTTCCGCGGGGAGAGTGAAGGTGACGTCGACGGTGCCGGCCCCCGCGGCTGGCTCGGCCGACGTACCGGGCTGCCCGGCAGCGCGCTCACCGGCCGCGTCTTCCGCCGGCGGCTCGTCCGCCGCGGCCGGCGCACCGGCCTCACCGTGACCGTGCTGCTCGTCCTCCGGCTCCTGGTGGGCGGCGGCCCGGCCGTGCGCCGCCTCCTCCGCCTGCTCCGCCTGCTCCGCTTGCTCCGGGGCCTGCCGGGCGTCCTCCTGCTCCGGGGGATGCCGGGCGTCCGCCCGCCCGGGGGCCTGCCGGGCGTCCTCCTGCTCCGGGGCATACCAGGGCTGCGCCTGCTCCCAGGCGGCCCAGGCCTCCGCCTCCTGGGCCTGCCGGTCCTCTCGCGGCCGGCGCGTCCGTGCTTCCGGTCCGGGCACGCCGGCCGCCGCCGGGAACCCGTCCTGCCGCAGCAGAGCCCGGCCGCGTTCGGAGATCGTGTCGTCGGCCAGGAGCCGCCCGGCGAGCCAGTCCAGCGAACCGAGGAACCGCTCGAAGCTGACCCGGACGATCGCGTTCTCCTCCCAGCAGCGGGCCACGACGCGGTGGTCGAAGAGGGCGAACGGCCGCCGGACGACCGCATACTCCAGCCGGGCCATCCTGCACGCAAAGGTGGTGACGTCGATCATGCTCTACCTTCTCTGCTCAGGGCTCTGCTCAGGGCAGCGGGGCGAACCGGGCGGTGAAGTGCCGCAGCTGCCGGGGCTGGGACACGATGCGCATGCCGGTGAGGCCGGCGCTCCGGCGGGCGACACGCCCGGCGACCTCGATCACGTAGTCGATGTGGCTCTGGGTGTAGGTGCGGGGGGAGCCGCGGTAGGCCTCGTTCCCCCGCTGGATGCCTGACCCACTGCTCCGCCGACATGCGCCGGTAGGTCCCACGGGCTGGCTGGTGCAGCTCCCTCAGCCCGGCTCGGGCCGGAGTGTGTCGGCGTCACCCGCTTCGGGCCCGAGTGTGTCGGCGTCACCCGCTTCGGGCCCGAGTGTGTCGGCGTCACCCGCTTCGGGCCCGAGTGTGTCGGCGTCACCCGCTTCGGGCCCGAGTGTGTCGGCGTCACCCGCTTCGGGCCCGAGTGTGTCGGCGTCACCCGCTTCGCGCCCGAGTGTGTCGGCGTCACCCGGCTCGGGGTCATCCGTGCTGTGGGAATTGCGAGCCATTTTGATCTCCTTCAGCGATGCTCACTCCGTGTCAGAACACTAGCTGCCGCCGTACTACCGCCGCATCGGTCGGCCATTTCAGGCCGATAGGGCCGACGAGGCCGCGAGCCAGCCGGGAGTGAGCTGGCCCTCGGCGACGATGACGGCCGGACCGGTGAGCAGGCTGGTCTTCGGGGTGAGGGTGACGGTCAGGTCGCCGCCGGGGACCCGGATGGCCCAGGTGCCGTCGCGTTCTCCGGTGGCCGCCGCGGCGGCGACGGCGGCGGCGACCGCGCCGGTACCGCAGGAGCGGGTCAGGCCGGAGCCGCGTTCGTAGACGCGCATCTGGGCGCTCCGCTCGCCGGTCAGCCGGACCAGTTCGACGTTGGCGCCGTCGGGGAACAGCGCCGGGTCGAACGTGGGCGGCGCGGAAAGGTCGTAGCCGTCCAGCGGGGCCGCGACGACGCAGGCCAGGTGCGGGTTGCCGACGGAGACCCGCAGACCGTCGCAGTCGGTACCGCCGACCGACGCCCGCCCGGGGCCGAGCATCGACGCCGGGCCCATGTCCACGGTGATCCGCCCGTCGGGCTCGACGCGTACATGCCGCGTGCCGGCGCGGGTCTCGATGGCGAATTGGGGGCCCTCGGCGAGGCCGTGGTCGATGAGGTAGCGGGCGAACACCCGGACGCCGTTGCCGCACATCTCAGCCACACTGCCGTCGGCGTTGCGGTAGTCCATGAACCACTGGGCGGCGAGCCGGCCGCCCGTTTCGCCTTCTGGGGCCCCGGCTTCGGCGATGGCCGCCGGGGAGGCGAGCGCGGTCGCGGCGGCCGAGGTCAGCAGGTCGCTCGCGGAGCCGGTGGCCCGGAACGCGCCGGGGCCGCTTTCGGTCAGCGCGGCGGCGAGCACCTCGACCTCCACGATGCGGAGCACGCCGTCTGCGCCGATGCCCGCGCGGCGGTGACACAGCCGGGTGACCAGTTCGGGCGTGAGGTCGAGCTCCGCGTCGGGATCGGGCAGGATGACGAAGTCGTTCTCCGTGCCGTGCCCCTTCGCGAAGTGCATCCCCCGATGCTATCCGGCGCCCCTGATCGATCGGCAGCAAGGAACTGGCGCTTGGAGCTCAACCGCCCCCATAAGGCCCACCATTTTGAGGGCAAGGAGGCGGCGGCTCCGTTGCGGTGGGAGTAGCAGCGTATGCGCGTTCAGTAAGCTTATACCCGTTCTGCGGCTTCGGCCGCAGCTCCGTTGCAAGGCTGCCGGACGGCAGAGTCGGCGGGAGCGATCAGCGAGCGGAACTCCGGATGTTGCCCGGCCGCACCGATGCCTGGCTGATCACGTCAAGCGCCCGGGCGGAAAGTTTCTGCGCGTCGCCTTCGGCGTCGAGCCAGGTGATGCGGGGGTCGCGGCGGAACCAGGATTCCTGGCGGCGGGCGAACCGCCGGGTGGCCCGGACGGTCTCGTCCCGCGCCTGCTCCAGCGTCCACTCCCCCGCCAGGTGCCGCAGCATCTGGGCGTAGCCGAGCGCGCGACTGGCGGTCTTGCCCTCCCGCAGGCCATCACGTTCCAGACGGCGTACCTCGTCTTCGAAGCCTGCCCTCCACATCGCGTCCACCCGGGCCGCGATGCGCCGGTCGAGCTCCTCGCGAGGGACCCGGACGCCGATCTGCACAGCGGGACGCGAGGACTCATACGCCGGGAGCGTCGCGGTGAAGTGGGCGCCAGAAATTTCGATGACCTCCAGCGCGCGGACGATCCGGCGGCCGTTGCTGGGCAGGATCGACGCGGCCGCCGCGGGGTCGAGCCCGGCCAGGCGGGCGTGCAGGGCGGCGGGGCCCTCGGCGGCCAGTTCCGCTTCGAGACGCTCGCGCGTGGCGGGGTCGGTGCCGGGAAAGTTCAGATCCTCCAGGGCCGCGCGGATGTACAGGCCCGACCCGCCGGCCAGGACCGGAACGCGCCCGCGGGCGGCGATGTCCTCGATGACGGCGCGGGCGAGGCGCTGGTAGTCCGCCACGTTGGCGGCCTGCCGCACGTCCCAGATGTCCAGCAGGTGGTGCGGCACGCCGCCTCGTTCGGCTGCGGTGAGCTTGGCGGTGCCGATGTCCATGCCCCGGTAGAGCTGCATCGAGTCGGCGTTGATCACCTCACCGCCGAGGGCCAGCGCCAGCCGGACCGCGAGCGCCGACTTCCCCGCCGCGGTCGGGCCCACGACGGCGATGACCGGCGCCGCTCGCTCAGTCATATCAGCCCGCCTGATCGTGTGCAGGATGCCGCGGATAAGGCCGTTGGCCAACTCTCAAGAAATCGGCCCCGGCCGCCGGCTGGCAACCGAGTGGACCGCCCAACTGTGACTACAACACACGAGGCTAGCGCAGCCAGTGTGACCGGCCACCCAGGCCAGGCAGGCCTTCGTGAAGGCAGTCCGATCCGGGCGGCTGGAAGCGCTTGAAGGCGTCTGAGAACAGGTCACCCGCCACCGGGTGAGGTGGCAGATACGCCGGCGACGAACGATGGTACTCGTCGTATCCCAAGGCCAGTACGTGGACCGTCGAGCTGTCTGCCGCGGGTCTGGTGATGGCTCACGGCCAGGAGGAGGGCATGATGGCCCGGTACCCCAACATTAGTGATCACGGGTTGATCGGCGATCTGCAAACGGCCGCGCTCGTGACGACGGACGGCACCGTGGACTGGTTCTGCTGCCCCCGCTTCGACTCGCCCAGTGTGTGCGCGTCCTTGCTTGATGCGGACCACGGCGGTTACTTCCGCGTCGCGCCCGACCGGGACGATTACGTCAGCAAGCAGCTGTACTTCCCGGACACGGCCATACTGATCACCAGGTTCATGACCCCGGACGGAGTCGGTGAGGTCCACGACTTTATGCCCGTCGAACCAGGGGCGGCGACGGACCGGCACCGGCTCGTGCGGCAGCTGCGGGTGGTACGCGGCACCATGCGGTTCGTGATGGACGTCCAGCCGCGGTTCGACTACGCGCGCCAGCCGCACAAGCTGGATCTGTCCGAGGACGGTGCCGTGTTCCAGGCGGACGGCATGGAACTGACGCTGCACACTGTCGGCACGCCGGGCACCACGCTGGCGGATCAGGGCGTCACGGTGGAGCGCCACGGCGATGGGCTGCGGGCGGCCCGGACGCTGCGGGCGGGCCAGACCGGTGGGGTGGTCCTGGAGACGATGGGCGGCCAGCCCCGGCGGCTGCCACCGGGGGAGGTCCAGCGCCTCGCTGAGGAGACCGTTGGTTTCTGGCGCGGCTGGCTGCACCGTTCGTCGTATGCTGGCCGCTGGCGGGAGATGGTGGCGCGCTCGGCGATAACGCTCAAGCTGATGACCTACGCGCCGACCGGCGCGGTCGTCGCCGCTCCCACCATGGGGCTGCCCGAGCAGGCCGGCGGTGAGCGCAACTGGGACTACAGATACACCTGGATCAGGGACGGGTCATTCTCCATTTACGCGCTGCTCGGACTCGGCTTCGTAGCGGAGGCAGCCGCCTTCGGCGGCTGGCTACGTGACCGCGCCGGCGAATGGGCGGGCGACAGCGGCCACCCCCTGAAGATCATGTACCGCGTCGACGGCAGTTCCGGTCTCGCCGAGGAGACCCTCGGCCATTTCGAGGGCTGGCGCGGCTCGCGGCCGGTACGTATCGGCAACGGCGCCGCTGACCAGCTGCAGCTCGACATCTACGGCGAGGCGATGGACGCCATGTACCTCGCCGACTCCCAGGGTGTGCAGGCCGCCCACCAGGGCTGGCTGCACATCGCCCGCATGATCGACTGGGTGTGCGACAACTGGGACCAGCCCGACGAGGGCATCTGGGAAACGCGCGGGGGCCGCAGGGACTTCACCTACGGACGGTTCCAGACCTGGGTCGCACTCGACCGGGCCACCCGGATGGCGGCGCGCCGGGGCCGCCCGGCCAACGTGCCGCGGTGGACCACTGAGCGCGACCGCGTCTACAACCAGATCATGGAACGGGGCTGGAACCCGAAGACGCGCGCGTTCACCCAGCATTACACCACCGAGGTGCTCGACTCCTCGCTGCTGATGATGCCGCTGCAGGGCTTCGTGGCGCCCCGCGACCCAATGTGGATCTCGACCCTGGAGGCCATGGACCGCGAGCTTGTCTCCGACAGCCTCGTCTACCGCTACAACCCCGCCGCCTCACCCGATGGGCTGGCCGGCGACGAGGGCACCTTCTCCCTGTGCACCTTCTGGTACGTCGACGCCCTGGCGCGCGCCGGGCGGCTCGACGAGGCGAGGCTGACGTTCGAGAAGATGCACACCTACGCCAACCATCTCGGCCTGTACTCCGAGGAGATCGGCAGCACCGGCGAGCAGCTCGGCAACTTCCCCCAAGCGTTCAGCCACCTGGCGCTCATCAGCGCCGCGGTCAACCTGGACTACCAGCTCGACCACGGCGCCAGGCTGGCCGGGCCTGTCCTGTCACGGGCGCGCTGAAGGGCGGATGCGCCGTGACCGGCGCAACTGCATCCAGCCGGCTGTAGCTGGCATTACGGTGCCGATGGCCGTGTCGCCGATACCGTGCCTGAACCTGCTGCTGCCGTAGCCTCGATTGGCTTGCGGGGGATGAGGACGGCGAGGACCAGGCCGATGAGGGCGATCACGAGCATGGTGGTGAGGGCGACGGCGAAGGGCCTTCCCTCGGGCAGCTTCACGGCGACCAGGACCGAGCCGACCAGGGCCGTGCCCAGCGAAGATCCGAGGTTGGAGACGCTGCGGGACAGGCCGGAGATCTCGCCCTGATCCTTGTCGGGGAAGCTGGACTGGACCACGTTGACCGAGGAGGTCAGCATGGTCCCGACCCCGGCGCCGAACAGCAGCAGCCCCGGTATCCACCGCCAGATGCCCGCGTGCGCCCGGACCAGGACCAGCAGCAAGACCATTCCGATGGCGGTGGTCAGGAAGCCGGCGATGATCAGCCACCGCTGCGGGTGCCGGCGGGCGAACCGGCCGGCACCGGCGGAGGCGGCCAGGATCCCGATCGTGGCCGGGGTGAGCATCAGGCCGGTCTGGATCGCGCTGTAGTGGTTGACTTCCTGCAGGTAGACCGAGACCGCGAAGAAGGATCCCTGCAGGATGAGCCACTGGATGGTCTGGGTGCCCAGCCCCAGGTTGGCGACCTTGTTGCGGAACAGCCGCAGCGGCAGCAGCACGTCCTTGCCCTTCTTCTCGCTGGACCGGACGTGCAGGAAAAACCACAGCAGGAACAGCGCGCCGATGGCTACGAACAGCCACACCGGGGAGATCGAGCCCTTGGGTATCACCACCGTGCTACCGATGCTGAAGTTCTGCCGCGAAACCAGGAAGCCGTAGGTCCGCGACTGCAGGAACCCGAGCACCACGAAGAACAGCCCGGCGGCGGACAGGACCGCCCCGGTCAGGTCGAACCGCGGCTTGGGCCCGGGCCGGGCCGGGTCGGTGATCTTGCGGGCGAGCACGATGATCCAGGCCACGACCAGGACCTGCAGGCCGAACGAGGCACGCCAGCTGATCGCGCTGGTCACCAGCCCGCCGATCAGCGGCCCGGCGGCGGCGCCCAGGCCGCCCGCGCCGCTGACCACGCCGAAGTACTTGGCCCGTGACTTGACGTCGGGGAAGGTGACGGTGACCAGGATGTAGATGGGCGGGATCATCAGCGCCGAGCCCACGCCCTCCAGCAGCGAGTACCCGATGATCAGCTGCGGCAGTCCCTGCGACAGCGCCGCCAGCAGCCCCCCGACCGCGTAGACGGCCAGGCCCAGCATGAAGCACCGCTTGCGGCCCCAGATGTCGGTCAGCTTGCTGCCCGGGATCATCAGCGCCGCCATCGTCAGCGTGAACAAGGTGATCGCCGTCTGCACCCCGGCCACGGTCGTGCCCAGGTCCTTGGCGATCGCGCTGATCGCCACGTTCATGTTCGTGGCCGCGTAACTGGCGATGAACTGAGCCAGCGCCAGCGGCAAGATCATCGCCCCGGCCGAAACCGCCGCCTTCGGCGCAGCCTTGTCAGTCATGGTCGCCTCTCACCCGCGCCCGCGCAAGCTAAAGCCACCGTCGGCATCGCGCACCGGTTCATCACCCTCCCGTGGGTGGAAAAGAGCTGCCCGGCCGGGCAAACGTGACCTGCCACGGCACCAGATCCTCCAGGGCGAGGGTGCGAACACCACCGACGCCGGGCCTTGAGGACCAATCACCCCTCACATCCGCATCCGGCGCCCCGCGCTCACCGATGCGCACTGCTGCTACGTAGTTTCGGGGTTGCCTCCGTAGGCCGCGAGCGCGTAGATCACAAGCGCGCCGATGGCAATGTAGGTCAGCGACCAGATTGGGTAGTAGGGCATCCACCAGATGGCGCTGATGCACCCGATCGCGGCGGCAATAATCCCGACCCACCGGCCCACCTGCGACCCGCTGAGCACCAGGAAGGCGCACACGATGAGCACGGCAGCCACAACGAGATAGACCCAGCCGTAGGTCTTGAGGCTGTGCCCGAAGATCGCACCTTCGAGATTGTCCGGGAGCACCCCGTGATAACGGAACGCCCAGATCGCGTCGAAGATCCGCATGATGCCTGCCACGCCCAGCACAATGGCGGCAAACGCTACCCACCCTCCACCACGCCTATCCATCGCCGTTCCCTTCCTCAGGATGTTGATATTTACGTCCCGACCCCGGTGAACACCACGGCATAGGATTGCAGCTGCATGTATTCATGAGCTAACGGACCTGTTCCGCCCTGTTCGAGACAGTTTCCAATCCTGTTCCAGCCGTTTCGGGGTGTCGTCACCCTTCCAAGGGTGATTTCCGTCCACTTTCCAGGGCCTTGCCGGCCAGGGCCGCGTGCCCGCTGCGCAGGCCTTACAACAGAATCGGGCCACCGCAGAACGATCTCAGAGCAGCCGCAGTTCGACTGCCCGCTCGATGGCCTCCGGGCGTGATGTCACCCCGAGCTTCTGGTAGATCGACCGGAGATGGGTCTTTACCGTATTGCGCGAAATGCAGAGTGCGGCTGCCATCTGCAGGTAGGTGCTGGTCGGCAGGAGTTTCAGGATGCGCATCTCGGCAGCGGTCAGGGGCTCGATGAGCACGCGGCGGGGCCGGGAAGTATCCGGCTGGGTGGCGCGCACCTGGAGCGCCGCAACGGTCAGCTGCGCCATGAATGGGTCCGGTCGCACCTGTGTCGAATGCTCGACCAGGTAACTCGTCACCTGGGGTGCGGTCGTGACAACCGTGTTGAGGAAGCCCCCGTCGCGGGCTGTTTGGATGGCGCCGCCCAGGATGCCAGCGGTCATGGGGTCGCCGCGGCCGATCGCCGCGGCGGCCAGGAGTAGCTGGCGCACCAGCGCGCGCCGCGGCGTCAGGTGGCCCAGCGACGGCGCCTGCAGGTGTTCCCGCGCGGCGTGGTGATCACCGGCGGCGAGCGCGACCCTGGCCAGCATCAGGTCGCGGCGGGCGGCGGGCAATCCCTTCGCCAGCTCGGCCGGGGAGCGCAGGTCGCCGAGCGACAGGCGCAGCAGCGCCTCCAGTTCATCGGCCCGCGCGAGCAGCACCGACCTGGTCCCGGCCAGGACGGGGCGGGCTGCCTCGACGGTGACCAGCGCTTCGCGGACCTGCCCGCGGGCGGCCCAGATCCCGGCCCGGTCCAGCAGCGCCAGGAACTCAAAGGCGGGGCGCCGCCGCTCGGTTATCGAAAGCGCCTGCTCGGTGAGTTGCTCGGCGGCATCCAGGTCGCGCCGCTCCAGCGCGAGGCCGGCCAGCGCGCGCAGGTAATCGACGGCGAAAAAATGCTGGCCGAATCCCAGCCGCCGGGCCTCCGCGTCGGCGGCCCTGGCGGCACCGGCGGCCTTGGCCAGGTAGCCGGACTCGAACCATGCCAGCGCCTGCGCACCGGGCACCAGCACCAGCCTGGCCGGTTCGGGGAGCTCGGGCATCGCAAGAGCCGCGGCTGCCTCCAGTTCAACTGCCTGAAAGTCCTCCAGCCACCTATAGACGCGCAGGAGGATCAACGGGACGGCAGCGCTCCACTCGTCGGTCAGCTGCGACCGCTCCTGGATGGCCCGCGCGGCGAGGGCCTCACCCACGGCCTCGTCCTCCTGGCCGATCAGCGCGTAGCGGAATGACCGCAGCACCGCGAACCGGGCCGCCAGCCTCGACTCGGGCGGGATCGGCGGCTGGGCGCGCTCCAGCAGGTCCAGGTACTCGCCGCCGCGAGCCGTGTCACCCCAGGTCAACAGGTCGGCCGCCAGCGCCAGCAGCCGGTCGGGAGCATTCGCAAGCATCGAGGGGGGGATCATGCTCAGATCCAGCGCTGCCGGCAGGCCGGGTCGTGCAGGAAGTCAGTCACGACCCGGTCCTGCATGAGGGCCAGCGCCCGGTCGGCCTGCCGCGCCGCGAGGAAGTAGCGGACCGCGCGCCGGGTATCGCCCGTGGACTCGAACCATTCGGCCGCGCGCACCTGAAGCGCCAGCTCCCGCGCCCGATCCCTGGCCTGCAGCTCTGCGCGCAGCACCTGCCGCACCAGATGGTGATACCGGAAACTCGTCCGCTCCTCATCAAGGGCCACCAGGAACAGGTTGGCCGCGTCGATACTGCGCAGCAGCGCCGCCGCGTCCTGCCTCCCGGTGACGGCTGCGCATGCACCCGCGGTCAGCTCCCCGAGGATGGAGGTGTCGAGCATGAACTGAGCAACCTCAGCTGGCTGCTGCTCGAGGACCTCGGAGATGAAGTACTTGGCGATCGCGCGGCTGCGTACGTCAAGCGCCCGCGCTACCCGCACCGGGTCACTGGTGTCGCGAAGCGACAGCGCCACCATCTGCAGCGCCGCGGGCCATCCCTCGCTTCGCTGATGAAGGAGCGCAAGGTCATCAGCACTAACGTCGACGCCGAAGTTCGCCAGCAGGTCACGGCTCTCGGCCAGGGAAAAATACAGGTCACGGTCGCGAAGCTCGCACAACTGACCCGACATCCGTAGCCGGTGCAGCCGCAGCGGAGGGTCGCTGCGGCTGGCCAGCACCAGCTGGGCGGTCTCGGCCGGCCAGTGCTCAACCAGATCGGTCATGTCCCCGGAGACCTCGCCCGCCGCGGTATGGAAGTCGTCAACAATGATCGCCGACCCTTCAGGCAGCTTCGCGGCATCGTTCGCGATCGACGCGGTGACATCGGCCGACATGGCGCCGTCCATCGCGAGCAGGTCGGCGGCATCGGCACCGAAACCCGGCTCCACACCCCTGGGGGCCTCGATGAAGCCGGCCCAGAAGCGGACCCGATTAGCATCAGCCTTATCGCAGGACAGCCAGGAAGTAGTGCCAGCTGGTCGTGCAGCGGCCCAGCTCGACAGCAGCACGCTCTTGCCCGCACCAGCCGACCCCACCACAACGGTCAGGCGCTGGCCAGCCCCCGCCGCCAGCCGGTCATGCAGCACCGGTCTTGGGATCAGCGTGGTCGGCAGCGTCGTTGGCCGGAACTTCGTCAACGCGAACCGTGCGCCCTGCACGGCGCCGCGCCCAGCCGCGACGGACATTGCACCAGTCAATCAGGCGGGCTGATCACGCGGCAGAGGACCAAAGTCCTCGCCGCGAGCAATAACTGATCTCGCGCGGATCATGGTCCGGGGACACGCTGCCGCCGGGGTCGTCCCGCAGAGCAGCGGTTCCGGCACGAGCAGCCGATCGCGGATATGACCGAGACAATTCGTGTGATCACGCTGGCACGGACGCC
This sequence comes from uncultured Actinomycetes bacterium, assembly GCA_963808295.1. Lineage (GTDB taxonomy): Bacteria > Actinomycetota > Actinomycetes > Streptosporangiales > Streptosporangiaceae > Bog-532. The sequence goes on from CAWEFP010000022.1 coordinate 45,348, forward strand.
GTGGCACCTGCCTACCAGCGGCCGGTCAGGACAGACGGCGATGTCTAGGTGCCGGTCATGCCGAGGGCTGCGGTGATCTCCTGGATGGCCGCTGCCTCAGCGGGACTCACGCTCTGCCCGCCCTCCCTGTGCGCGGCCGCGACCTTGTTGGCAAGGGCGAGGACGAAGGCTCGGTAACCGCCGAGTTCCTCGGGGGTCGCCTTGCTCTCCAGCAGCGCCACTGCATCGCGGAGGTGTGTAAGCCCGTTTTCCCTGAGCTCTTCGGCAGAGTGGTACCTTGCGTGGTCGATCTCGGGCTTCGCCGCCACGATCTCGTCGAGGAGCTCGCTTTCGCCGTGCTGGGCGCGCGCTTCTGCGTAGGCCTTCGACATCGCGATAGTCTCCCGGAACAACCCCCCGCGCGCTGCGGTCACCACCATCATGCCGGCGGTCGGCGGGCCCTCGAGCACTAGCTTCCATTCCTCGGGTGCAAAGGCGGCCTTCGTCGTCATGTCACCTCCAGCGCTCACGGGTAAGGATGCTGGCCCATCCTAGTATCCACTGATGCCCGGCGTAAATTCACCCCTGGAAGGGTGATGAGCCGCAGGCGCCCCGGACGGAAGCTGACAGCCTGGCGAGGGATTTCAGGAACGGCGGCCTCATGAACCGGGCGCCATCGAGCCGGCAGCGGAAGGGCGGCACACCATGGTCAGCGCGGAGCGGCTGCGGCTGGACGAGGCGGACACGCGCGGTGTTCCCTGGCGGCGCTGGGGACCGTACCTCAGTGAGCGGCACCGCGGCGCCATCATAAGCGCGGCAGCGGGTCAGCGGACGGGCGTGACGCGATGACTGGGTGGCCGGATCAGCCGGTGATCTATGAGATCAACACCGCGGTATGGCTGAACGGGCTGGCCCGGGCCGCCGGGCGGCGGGTCACCCTGGCCGACGTGGCGGACGCCGACTGGGATGCGGTCACCCCGGCCGGCGTCGACGCCGTTTGGCTGATGGGCGTGTGGGAACGAAGCCCGGCCGGGCTGGCGCTGGCGAACGCCAATGCCGAGCTGCAGGCCTCGTTCACCGATGCGCTACCGGACATGCAGCGCACTGATGTCATCGGATCGCCGTACTGCGTGCGCCGCTACGTGGCCGACGCGGGCTTCGGCGGCCCCGATGCGCTGGCCGTGGCGCGGGCCGCCCTGGCTGCGCGCGGCGCGCGGCTGATCCTGGACTACGTGCCCAACCACGTCGCCCCGGATCACCCCTGGGTAAGCAGTCGCCCGGAGCTGTTCGTGCGCGGCGATGACAACGACATCAAGGCCGATCCGGCGGGCTGGATGGCAGCCGCCGGGCAGGTGCTGGCCCATGGCCGCGACCCGTACTTTCCGCCGTGGCCCGATGTCGTGCAGCTGGACGCGTTCTCCCCGGCCATGCGCGCCGCGACGGCGGACGTCCTGGGCGATATCGCCGGCCAGTGCGACGGAATCCGCTGCGACATGGCCATGCTGATGATCAACCGCATCTTCGGCACGACCTGGGGCAGCCGGGCCGGGCCCGAGCCGGCCCAGGAGTTCTGGCCGGCCGTGCTAGCCGAGCTGCGCGCCCGGCACCCGGACACGGTAATGATCGCCGAAGCCTACTGGGACAAGGAGTGGGAGCTTCAGCAGCAGGGTTTCAACTTCTGCTACGACAAGCGGCTCTATGACCGGATCATCGCCCAGGACGCGTGCCGCGGTCCGCGACCACCTGCGCGGGGACCCGGGCTACCAGTCCAAGCTGGTGCGCTTCCTGGAAAACCATGACGAGCCCCGCATCGCCAGCTGCCTTCCGGCCGACGCCGAACGGGCCGCAGCGGTGGCCATCGCCACGCTGCCCGGCGCGACCTTGTGGCATGAAGGGCAGTTCGAGGGCCGCCGGGTGCGGCCACCGGTGTTCTTGTCCCGCCGCCCGGATGAGCCGCCGGACCGTGATCTGGCCGACTGGTACCGGCGCCTGCTGGCCGCCATCGGCGGTCACCAGGTGCGGACAGGCGCGTGGCGGCTGCTCGAGGCCAGCGGCTGGCCCGACAACCAGTCCTGCCGCAACCTGATCGCATGGTCCTGGGCCGGGGACCACAGCGCTGGCCGGCACCTGGCAGTGGTCAACCTGTCCGGGCAGCCGGCCCAGGCGCGCATCCCGCTGGACTGGCCGGACCTGCCCGGCCGCAGCTGGCGGCTCACCGACATCCTCGGGAAGAACGTGTTCGAGCGGGACGGCGCCGAGCTGGCCAGCCCCGGGCTGTTCGTCGACCTGGGACCGTGGCAGTCCCACCTGCTCGCCCTGCAATGATCGATCACGGCCGGGTGTGATGTCTGTGTCCAGCTGGCTGCCCGGGCTGCAGGCGGTTAGGTCCTACCGGCGCGAGTGGCTGGCCAAGGACATCATCGCGGGGGTTGTACTCACGACTTTGCTGGTCCCGCAGGGCATGGCGTATGCGGAGCTGGCGGGCCTGCCGCCGATCACCGGCCTGTACACGTCGATTCTGTGCCTGCTTGGTTATGCGGTGTTCGGCCCGTCGCGGATCCTGGTACTGGGCCCGGATTCGTCGCTGGGGCCGATGATCGCCGCGACGATCCTGCCGCTGATCGCCGCTAACGGCGACGCCAAGCGGGCGATCGCGCTGGCGTCGATGCTCGCCCTCATGGTCGCGGCGATCATGATCCTGGGCGCCGTGGCGAAGCTCGGCTTTATCGCCGACCTGATCTCCAAGCCGACGATGATCGGCTACATGAACGGCCTGGCGCTGACCATCCTGGTCGGCCAGCTGCCGAAGCTGTTCGGGTTCAAGGTCAGCGCCGAGGGCCTGGTCCGCGAGGTCACCGGCTTCGTCAAGGGGCTGGCCCACGGCGAGGCGGTGGCCGCCGCAGCCGTAGTCGGGGTCGCGGGGATCGTGCTGATCCTGGTGCTGCAGCGCTGGCTGCCGAAAGTCCCGGCGGTGCTGATCATGGTCGTGCTTGCGATCACGGCGACGTCGGTGTTCAGCCTGGCCGATCACGGTGTCAGCCTGGTCGGGGTGCTCCCCAAGGGGTTCCCGCCGCTGACCGTCCCGCACGTCGGCCTGGCCGACCTCGGGCCGCTGTTCGCCGGGGCGCTGGGCATCGCGCTGGTCTCGCTGGCCGACACGATTTCCACCGCGTCGGCGTTCGCGGCCCGCACCGGGCAGGAGGTCCGCGGCAACGGCGAGATGATCGGGATCGGCGCGGCGAACCTGGCCGCCGGCCTCTTCCAGGGCTTCCCGGTCAGCACCAGCGGGTCACGGACCGCGGTGGCCGAACGGTCCGGTGCCAAGACCCAGCTCACCGGGGTCACCGGGGCGGTCCTGATCATCCTGATGATCGTGCTGGTCCCGGGCCTGTTCCGGAACCTGCCCCAGCCCGCGCTGGCCGCCGTGGTGATCACCGCATCGCTGTCCCTGGCCGACATCCCGGGAACGGTGCGGCTATGGCGGCAGCGCAAGACCGAGTTCCTGCTGTCGATCGCGGCGTTCCTCGGGGTCGCCCTGCTGGGGGTGCTGCCCGGGATCGCGATCGCGGTCGCCTTGTCCATTCTCAACGTCTTCCGGCGGGCGTGGTGGCCCTACGACACGACACTTGGGCGGGTGGAAGGGCTGGAAGGCTACCACGACGTGCACACCCATCCGCAGGCCCAGCACCTGCCCGGCCTGGTGATCTACCGGTTCGACGCCCCGCTGTTCTTCGCCAACGCCAAGACGTTCCGCGACGAGGTAAGGCGGCTGGCCAACTCTGAGCCGAAGCCCACCTGGATCGTGATCGCGGCCGAGCCGGTGACCGACGTGGACACGACCGCATCCGATGTGCTGGAGGACCTGGACGAGGCGCTGAACGCCGAGGGCATCAGCCTGGTCTTCGCCGAGCTCAAGGACCCGGTACGGGAGAAGATCGAACGCTACGGGCTTACCCGCACGATCGACCCACGCCACTTCTTCCCGACCCTGGAATCCGCCGTCGCCGCCTTCGCCAAGGAGACCGGGGCCGAATGGAACGCCGCCCACCAGCCACCGATGACCTGACGGGACCAGGGCCAAACCGCCACCGAAACCGGCCCGTCGCGCGACATTCCCACACCACCACCCGCCGGGTACTTGGACAACGACCATAAAGCGCGGAAAACGGCACACGATCATGGAAAAGATCACGGGCGGGACAGGGTGGGCATGCCGAGCGCGACCGGTGCCGGGCGGGACGTTCCGGAGCTGGCAGGAGTCCCAGCCAAGTCCCGTTCGGCTGTTTGATCACTGCCCTGGCGGGCCTGCCAGGCGTCACCGGCACGCGTCCGCCGGACCGCGAGCGGCGCGCCGTCGGCGACCAGGTAGTACGGCGCGGCACGGGTGATGGCCACCGTGACCACGTCGCCCGGGCGGGGGGCGGTGTCCCGCGGCGTGAAGTGGACCAGCCGGTTGTCGCGCGCGCGGCCGGACATGCGGTGCGTCGCGGCGTCCTTGCGGCCTTCGCCCTCCGCGACGAGCACCTCGGCCGCGGTGCCGGCCAGCCGCTGGTTCTCGGCCAGGGTGATCTCGCCGACCAGGGCGACGAGCCGGTCGTAGCGGTCCTGCACGGCCTCGGGCGGCACCTGCGCGTCCATCGTCGCGGCGGGCGTGCCGCGGCGCGGCGAGTACAGGAACGTGAACGCGCCCGCGAACCGGGCCGCGCGCACCACGTCGAGGGTGTCTTCGAAGTCGCGCTCGGTCTCGCCGGGGAAGCCCACGATGATGTCGGTGGTGATCGCGGCGTCCGGGATGGCCGCGCGGACCCGGTCCAGGATGGACAGGTAACGGTCCCGGCGGTAGGCGCGGCGCATGGCCTTCAGCATGGTGTCCGAGCCGGACTGCAGCGGCATGTGCAGGTGCGGCATGACGTTCGGCGTCTGCGCCATCGCCTCGATGACGTCGTCGGTGAAGTCCCGCGGGTGCGGCGAGGTGAACCGGACCCGTTCCAGGCCGTCGATCTCCCCGCAGCGGCGCAGCAGCTTGCCGAACGCGTCCCGGTCGCCGAACTCGGCACCGTAGGAGTTCACGTTCTGGCCGAGCAGGGTCACCTCGATGACGCCCTCGGCGGCGAGCGCCCGGATCTCGGCGAGCACGTCGCCGGGGCGGCGGTCCTTCTCCTTGCCGCGCAGGCTCGGCACGATGCAGAACGTGCAGGTGTTGTTGCAGCCCACCGAGATGGCGACCCAGGCCGCGTAGGCCGACTCGCGCCTGGCGGGCAGCACCGAGGGGAACGTCTGCAGCGTCTCGCCGAACTCCGCCTGCGCCTCCTCCCGGATCCGCGCGCGTTCGAGCAGGGCGGGCAGCGAGCCGATGTTGTGCGTGCCGAACACGACGTCGACCCAGGGCGCCCGCTGGGTGATGGCGGTGCGCTCCATCTGGGCCAGGCAGCCGCCCACCGCGATCTGCATGCCGGGGGTGGCCTTCTTCACCGGGAGCAGGTGCCCGAGGTTGCCGAACAGCCGGTCGGCGGCGTTCTCCCGGACGGCGCAGGTGTTGAACACGAGCACATCGGGGGTGGCGTCGCCGGGGGCGCGCCGGTAGCCGGCGTCCTCGAGCAGGCCGGCCAGCCGCTCGGAGTCGTGCGCGTTCATCTGGCACCCGTGGGTGCGGATCTCATACGTGCGAGGCGAGGCGTTCATGACCCTAGAAAGGGTACGCGGCCAGCTGCGCGACTGCGCGGCACTGGCAGCTCAGATGCGGACGAGACCCGACAGTGACCTGTGTCCGGCCGGTGGAATCAGCGGGCGAACTCCATGGCGCGGGACTCGCGGACCACGGTGATCCGGATCTGGCCCGGGTAGGTCAGCTCCTCCTCCACCTGCTTGGCGATGTCGCGCGCGATCACCTGGGCCTGGATGTCGTCGACGCTGTCCGGCTTGACCATGACCCGGATCTCCCGGCCGGCCTGCATCGCGAAGACCTTCTCCACGCCCTCGTGGGCGCTCGCGATCTGCTCCAGCCGCTCCAGCCGGCGGACGTAGGACTCCAGCGACTCCCGCCGGGCCCCGGGACGGCCCCCGCTGATCGCGTCGGCGGCCTGGGTCAGCACCGCCTCCACGGTCCGCGCCTCGACCTCGTTGTGGTGCGCCTCGATCGCGTGCACCACGTCGTCGGGCTCGCCGTACCGGCGGGCGATCTCGGCGCCGATCAGCGCGTGACTGCCCTCGACCTCGTGGGTGAGCGCCTTGCCGATGTCGTGCAGCACCGTGCAGCGCTTGAGCAGGCCCGCGTCCATGCCCAGCTCGCTGCCCATCATCCCGGCGATGTGCGCCGACTCGACCAGGTGCCTGAGCACGTTCTGCCCGTACGACGTGCGGTAGCGCAGCCGCCCGAGCAGCGACACCAGCTCACTGTGCATCCCGGTGATGCCCAGCTCGACCAGGGCGTCCTCGCCGGAGCGCACGCAGAGCTGCTCGATCTCGGCCTTGCCGCGCTCGTAGGCTTCCTCGATGCGCTGCGGGTGGATGCGGCCGTCCAGGACGAGCCGCTCCAGGGTCAGCCGGGCGATCTCACGCCGGACCGGGTCGAAGCAGGAGAGCAGGACCGCCTCGGGCGTGTCATCGATGATGAGGTTGACGCCGGTGACCGACTCGAAGGCCCGGATGTTGCGGCCCTCGCGGCCGATGATCCGGCCCTTCATCTCGTCGCCGGGCAGATGCAGCACGGAGACGACGGACTCGCTGGTCTGCTCGGTGGCCACGCGCTGGATGGCGAGCGAGACGACCTTCCGCGCGCGCTTGTCCCCCTCCGAACGCGCCTGGTGCTCGATGTCCCTGATGATGAGGGCGGCCTCGCGCTTGGCCTGGTTCTCGATGGCGGAGACGAGTTCCGTCTTGGCCTGGACGGCGGTCAGCCCGGCGACCCGCTCCAGCGCGGCCGTCCGCTGCTCGTCCTGGCGGCCGATCTCGGCCGCTCGCTGGTCGAGCGCGCGCTGGCGCTGGTCCAGCCCGGCGGAACGGTCTTCGAGCCGGCGCATTTCCTTGTCGAGCCGCTGCTCCCGGTCGGCCAGCCGGTTTTCCCGGCGCTCGAGGTCGCTGCGCAGCTCGCGGATCTCGTCCTTGACGGCCCGGATCTCGTCTTCCACCTCGCGGCGGCCCTCGGCGGCCTGCTGCGCGGCCAGCTGCGCTCGGGTGACGATCGACGCCGCCTCGGATTCGGCCCGGGCACGGATCTGCTCAGCCGCACGGCCCGCTTCCTCCGCGCTGGCCGCCACGACGGCCGGGGCGGCCGCGGGGGCGGCACTGGCCGTGCCGGCCACGCTGGACACGCCGGGCGGGGCGGTGCCAGCCGGAACTTTAGGGGTGCCCGAGGATCGGCGAAATACGATGACGAGCGCGAACACCGTAGCGAGCAGCCCGATCACCATGAACGCGAGTGCAATTCCGCCGCTCACAGTCACCCCTTTCCGCTCATCAGGTCCCGGTTTCCGGGCACTGCACGTGCGATACCAGGGGTTATGCCCTGGCGCGAGGGGTACTGCACGCGGGCGCGTGCGGCCATTCATGCTGGGTCGCTGGCATCGGCCGCTGGCGACGGCCGGGCGCTCTATGAAGTTCTGTCTATGATCATCCGCGCAGCGCGGAGTTACACCTCGCTGCCGCGAGGTTAAGCGCAGATAACGTTTTGAGCAAGCTAACTAGCACTGAAGTCGCGGTCGTGGCGAGCGGCCGGTATCCGCGCGCACGGACGCTTCCGCAGGTGAAGTGGCCCTTTCTGGATTACCACTGGGCCTCTTCTGAGCTGATGTCCGGATCCGGCTCGGTGACGTCCTCGGCGATCTGCGCCCCCTCGGCCTCAAGGGCTTCGCGGACGACACGGTAGGCCAGGGCGGCGCCGTACCCCTTGCGCGCGAGCACGCCCATCAGCTTGCGCACCCGGACCGCGGACGGCTGGCCCCGGGTCGCCGCGACCTTGCCCGCGATGAGGTGCCGCGCGGTGGCCGCCTCCTGGTCGGGGCCGACCAGCTCGACCGCCTCGTGGACGTCCTCGTCCGCCACCCCGCGCCGGCGCAGCTCGGCGGACAGCGCGCGGCGGGACAGGCCGCGGCCATGGTGCCGCGACTCCACCCAGGCCCGGGCGAAGGCTGGATCGTCGATCAGGCCCGCCTCGGTGAACCGGTCCAGTATGGTTTCGGCGGCCGGGCCCGGGATGTGCCGCCGCCGCAGCGCGTCCGCGAGCTGGGCCCGGGTCCGCGGCTCGATGGTGAGCAGCCGCAGGCAGATCTGCCGGGCGGCGGCCTCCGGGTCAGCCGGGGCCACGGGAGCAGCGTCCGTGTCGCCTGCGCTCCCGGCCGTTGACCGGGGCCGCCGGGACCGGGGCCCGCGGCCGGGCCGGCTGAGCCCATCGTCTGGCTCGTCTGGCTCGTCTGGCTCGGGCGCACGGCTTCCTGCCATGCCGGGGACCAGGCGGGCCCAGGCTCAGCGGCCGCGCCGGGCGGCCCTGGCTCGCGCCACGCCGGGGACCAGGCGGGCTCGATCTCAGGCGGGCCCGGCGGGCCGGGTGGGGCTTGAGCTCCCCGCCGGGCCCGCTGAGACGTCGGTGACTGCCGTCTAGACGGCACCGCCCGTGCCTCCGCTGGCGCCCGGGATCCGGCCCGCGCCGGCGGCACCCGGCGCCCGGCCCGCGCTGGCCGCGCCCGGTGCCCGGCCCGCCCCGGCGGGGGCCTTGCCCGCGGCTCCAGCCGTCACACCGGCCGGGCGGCCGTTTGCTGCCCCGGCGGCCGGGGCGCCGTCCGCGGCCGCGTTGGGGTCGGCGTCCAGCCGGGGCCCGACGCCGAGCTTCTCCTTGATCTTCTTCTCGATCTCGTTGGCCATGTCGGGGTTGTCCTTGAGGAACGTCCGCGCGTTCTCCTTGCCCTGGCCGAGCTGGTCGCCCTCGTAGGTGTACCAGGCCCCGGCCTTGCGGACGATGCCCTGCTCCACGCCCAGGTCGATGAGGCTGCCCTCGCGGCTGATGCCGATGCCGTAGAGGATGTCGAACTCCGCGCTGCGGAAAGGAGGAGCGCAGTTATGGACGACCACATCCTCGGCGATCAGGTTATGAAGCCCTTCTACCTCCACATCGAACGTGCGGGCACGTCGGCTCGGCAGGATCTCCGCAATGGAGGAGAACCACAGCTGATCGGCCAGGATCTCGCGGAGGAATGCATCATCAAGCGCATCGGCCAGCCGCTGCAGCCGGTCGCGGCGTATCCGCGAAGCGCCAAGCACGACTTTCATCCCACCCTGGGGATCCCCGGCTCCCTCACCAATCAGCTGGGCTGCTAGCGAGGCGGTTACCCCGCAGTGCTCCAGGTAATCGAGAAGAGGCTTGACGAGTTCTTCGGCCAGGTAAACCCGCTGCGATCCCCGGTACCGGCCGTCGAGAGCGGCGAGCTCACGGACAACTGCCTGACCGCGCGGCCCCCATGTGGGAATTGCCCGAGCGAACGCCGAAACGTTCTCCACGCCGGATACCCGCACCTCCCACACGGGAAGCTTGCCGACGATCCGGCGTCCTTTTATCAGGCCTCCCCGCTGTGCGTGCGGGTCACGTCGCCGGATGCTGCTTCCGATACCCCACCGAAGGAGCAGCCAGTGAATCTGCTGGGCAAGCTGCTCTGAGGTCGTCGTGAAGCCAATCCGGATTCCGCCTGTCTGCTCGCGTGAGACATGGCCGTCCGTCTCGAAGAGCCCGAAGATGAGATTACCTATTACTTCCGCCGAGACATCAGGCGCGAAGAACCCGGCGGGAAGCTTCTTATCGGGAGCCAGGCAGCCATAGATTCCCATCCGGCGGCAGAGCTCAACGACACCATTCTTCTCGCCGGGCCTATGCGAGAATGCAACCGAAATGCTATGGCCCGTGGGCTTCGCCTCGCACCCAAGGGTGCCGGCGATCTGGGCGGCGTCCCGCTGCAGGGACTCGGCTACGTTGATGAAGTGAATCGGGGTCTTCCCGCCCACGTAGCCGTCTCCGATCAGATAACCGAGCAGCCTGGCATGGTCTGGCGGCACCGGCTCGGCAGAACCGAATCCCATCCAGGTACGCGGCCGGGCCACTCGGTCACCACGGGTCAGTTCTCCTGCAGGGCGCCAGCCGTATTCGGTGAGAATCCTATGATCTGGCGTCACCCATAGCTGGGTGCTATCGCGCAGCCTGAGACCGACGACCTCTTGCTCGCCCTGGTCGAACCATGACCGGACTTCCCGTACACCCAGCTCACCGTTCTTATCGGCGGACACCACATGGACGGGTAGCCGGCCATCGACGATTTCCTCGATCCGGTAGGTCAGCCCGTCCACCGGATCGAACACCCTGGTTCCCTCGGCGAGGCACTTGTTCTTCACGACTTTGACGCGGGTCCGGTTGCCCACCGCGTCGGTGCCGTCCTTGAGCGTCTCGATGCGCCGCACGTCCAGCCGGACGGAGGCATAGAACTTGAGCGCCTTCCCGCCCGAGGTCGTTTCGGGACTGTTGTGGACCATGACGCCATCGACGAAGTAGTTGTGCGATCCCTCGACCTCGATGTCGAAGCGGTTCATCGAGCGGGTCGGCGGCTTGACGTGAATGTCCAGGACCCGTGCCGGCACAGGCGTCAGTCTCGCTGGGATGAATTCCGGCTGAACACCGAACATGCCCCGGAAGCGTGGCAGCAGCTTGTACTCCATCGATGGGTGGACGTAAGGCGCAATGAGCTTCTGGAACTTCTCCGACGCCGCAGTGGTGAACTGAAGGACGCTCACCTTCCTCGCGCCCCGGGAGAGGAGCTTGACATCGATCCCGTGTGTGCCCCGCAGGTAAGAGGCGAGCCGCTCCCGCGATCCGGGGCTCATGGCCTCGACGCAGATCTCGATCCGACCGGTACCTCCCCTGGTGCGCTCCTGGGCTCCCTTGGAGCGGACGGTGAAGCAGCCGTCGTCCATGTACCAGACCGTGAGCGCGAGCGGCGTGAGGCTTTTGAGGTAATCCCAGGAAAGGTGCTTCTTCTCGTCGCCGAAATAGACCGCTTCCTGCAGTTCACCCAGCTCGGGCAGCGGAGTGAAATCAGCGAAGACGGCATCCTTGGCGTTCGACGTCCTCGAATGCGGGATGTTTCCCAGCAGCGACACCTTCCAGTCCAGGTAAGCCGCCTGCTTTGCGCCATGTCCCATGCGGAAACGGGCTCCGGACCTGCCGCGGCGATTCGGGGAAAGGTTCCCGTCCCCCATAAGCGACCCAAGAATTACCTGAACCTGCTGCGCGCCCAGGAGCTGCTGCTCCGCGACGATGACGCGATCACCGGACATCAGCTCGCCGGCCGGGCGCCAGCCGCCGGGCGTACGGATGAGGTGGTTCTCAGTCGCGGCGAACTGCGCTCGGCCGTTCTTCCCTGACTTGGCCACGGTGAACTGGAGGAAGCGCTCGGCCGGGCCGTTGTTGAACCAGTTCACGATCTTGCGGGGGATGACGCGGTCGGTTTCCGGGTCGTAGGAAAGGACTTCGGCATCCATTCGCTGGTTGACGATTTTGCCTATCTTTTCCTGGGTGCCGTCAGCCAGGGTGACTCTCGTCGTGTAGGTCATGCAGCCGAACATCACACCGACCTTTTCCCGCAGCTGGTTGGTGAAGATCGCGGTGGTCTTGGCCTGGCTCAGCGCGCCGGTGATCTTACGGAGGGCCTGAGACATGAGGCGCGCCTGGAGGCCGACGTGGCTGTCGCCCATCTCGCCCTCGATCTCCGCCTTCGGCACGAGCGCGGCCACCGAGTCGATGACGATGATGTCGATGGCGCCCGACCGGATCAGCATGTCGGCGATTTCCAGTGCCTGCTCGCCGGTGTCCGGCTGGGAGACGAGCAGCGCGTCGGTGTCGACGCCCAGCTTCTTGGCGTAATCGGGGTCGAGCGCGTGCTCGGCGTCGATGAACGCGGCGATGCCGCCGCCCTTCTGCGCGTTCGCGATCGCGTGCAGCGCGACGGTCGTGTTGTGCGACAGCACGCCGTTCGCGAGGAAGCTGTGAGTCGACGGCATGACGACATCAAAGGTCGGCTGAAGCCCAGCGTCCTCGACAGCGACGACATCCTCATAGGTGTACGGCGCCGTAGCGAGCACCCGAAGGTACTGCACGATCGTCTGGGCACCCGCGGACAGCCGGTCCTGCCTGCGGTCGCACCACTCGACGATCCTGGCCAGACGCTGCCGTGAGCAAGCAAGGTTCATGTCCTGGCGGAAGAGATCTCCCGCTATGCGGTCGAAAGCCCTGTCTCCTCCGCAGTCGTCACGCAGGTCGCGGAGCAGCCCGGCGAGGTGCGGGATATTTTCGAACTGCGGATCCCGGGGGGATTCCCTGAAGCACTTCTGCACCTGCGCCTGGCGGCGGGCGGAACGGAAACCAACTTCCTTGAGGAACCGCCCGGCGACGGACGGGTTTATGGTCACCGTCCAGTAGTCCCGGCCATATTTCGCGTTGTGCTTGGACGAGACGGTCGCCGGAATACCCAGGCCATAGAGCAGAAGCTGCACCTGACGGGCAAGCTCCTCCGGACGCGGTCCCCAACCCGATGGTCGAGGACGGATCGATCCACCCGTCGCCTTCGAAGAGGGCGGACAGGAATGCCCGCTGCGCCTTATGCCCCGCTGTACGGACACAAGCGGGAACCTTCTTGCCTGCCGCGGTCACATAGTCGAGACCGTATTCCCGGGCGAACCGCTCCCGGATGCTCTTGCCCGGCACGGCGAACTCTTTGCCGTAATAGTTGCGGACCTGGACCCCGAACAGTCCTTGCATGATCCGGGTGAACTCACCGCTCACCTCGGGATCCCAATTGGTGAACCGGAGAGAGTAATCGCATGAGAGCGTTCCCTCCGCGACGAGATAGCCGAGCACGACGGCCTCGTCTTCACTGATGCCGTCACCCTCCGCCGCCTCGGTGGCCCCGAACAGCGCAGAAACCAGGGTGTCTCCCGGCTGGATCTGCCCCGCCTCGCGCCAGACGATGAAGCCGCGCTCACTGATCACGCGCAGCGGATGGTTGTGCGTGACGCTGACCGTACGGCCGGACCGCAACTGGAGCCGGAGGACAGGCTTCCGGTTGTTATGCGTCAGCGCGGCCACACCCTCCAGGTCGCCGCGTTCGTTGACCATGCGAAGGCCGGCTTCGCTGATGTCCGTCACGCGTGATGTGCAGCTTGCCTTCATCCCCGCATGCGCGAAAACCTCAGCGATCGTTTCCAGCCCGCGGCTCGTCCACACGTAGGTGTCGGCGGTGAAGCACTTTCCGCTGCTCTCGGGACCGTATATCTCGACGATGCGGCCGCGGGGAAGGCCGCCGAGGCCGAGTGCGACGTCCAGCGCGATCGACCCGGTGGGGATGACCTCGACGGGCACGTGCCCTTCCTGGCCGAGCCGCATGACCGAGCCCTTGCCGAACTGCCGCTCAATCTGGATGAGCGCGGTCTCCAGGGCCTTCTCCCTGTCGCCGGCCCGCTCCACGCCCGGCCTGCTGTTCGCTGCCATCGGAACTCCCTGTCGGGTTCGTTGCTATCTGATCCGCCTGCGTCCGCCTGCGGTGTCAGTGCCAGACGCTACGCGCCCGCACTGACATTTTGCCGGGCATCGCGCCCACTGTAGGCGAACTACTGTTCGATCCTGAACACGACACGCCGGTCCGCCGGCGCCGCGGGCGTTGCACTACTCTGCTGTCTGCCCAGATGAGACTCTGCTGTCGCTCTCCCGGCGGTACGTGGGCACCGAATACCGCGCCCCCGTCGGCAGGCCGGCCGGGTCATCTTCAAGATCGTTCCGGACAAGGTCAACGCCGCGAAGAGCAGGTAGACGGTACCGGGCCGCCGGGGCGCTCAGCGCCGCACGGGGGGATCGCCGTACGCACGTCCGTTCGGCATCAGGATCTCAGATTTTCCGGCAGGCTGAACGAATCGCACACCGCGCGCCACACCTTTTTCACATCCTCGCCGTCGGCGAGGGCGCGCTCGACGGTCCGGCCCCCCAGGCCCGCCAGCACGTAGTCCTTGGCCACGCTGTGCGCGTAGGCCTCCCCGAACTGCGCGTTCATCCGCTCCCAGAACATCGTGAGCCGCACCCGGCCAGGCTACAGCGGCCCCGGGACGGGTTGTCCCGGCCGCCCCGGGCGCGCTTGATCACTTCTGGGCTGCCCGCGAGAGAAATCCTCGCCGGTGGGTACATACCCCTCGCGAAGATCGTTCTGTAGATAAGAATGCCAATCGCCGGCGCGGAATCCCGGGGGGCTTCCCGCAGGCAGGGCACGATGACAACGTTGCGGAGCGCGGATGTCGTCACCTGCACGGGGCGCCCGGACGCCGACCGAACCCGGCCGCGGGAGCGCCCGCCGGGCACCGGGGCCGGCCCGGCACCGGCGCATGGTCACCGTCAGCCTCATCATCCTCCTGGTCGTGGTGATCGTCGGCGCGGCGGCCGGCATCACCGCCTGGCTGACGCACGGCTTCCGCAGTCAGCGCACGGTCCGGTACCACCAGGCCGCCGTATTCAGCGTGCAGGTGGGCGACTGCGTCAACCTGACGCCGAACGGGACTGTGGTGCGCGTCGTGCCCTGTGCGGGCGCGCACGACGCAGAGGTATTCGGCACGTTCCACCTCGAGGGACGTGCCTGGCCCGGGACGGCGGCGGTCGAGCGGACAGCCGCGTCCGGCTGCGCCAGCCGGCTGACCGGCTACCTGAACCCGCAGCTCGCCGCCACGAACCTCGCGCAGTCGTACGTGTACCCGGGGCAGCAGGCGTGGGACACCGGCGAGCGGACCGTGGTCTGTGAGGTGCGTGCAACCAGCGGGACGCTTACCGGCTCGGTGCGCAGCGGCGGCTGACGGCCGCGCGCCTGATGACGGGCGGCGCGCGTTATGACGGGCGGGCCTGATGACGGCCGGGCGCCCTTGCGGCGGGCCGCGCACCGGTGACGGCGGGCCTGTCAGCTGAGGGCCTGTCAGCTGAGGGCTGACGCGGGGCGTGCCGAACTGTCAGTGGTGCGGGGCAAGATGGATGCATGCCCAGACGCCCCGATGCCGCCGCGTCGCTGGAGAGCTTCTCCCCGGCGACCCGTGCCTGGTTCTCGGGCGTCTTCGTGGCGCCGACCCAGGCCCAGGCGCAGGCATGGACGGCGATCGGCAAGGGCGACGACACGCTGGTCATCGCGCCCACCGGCTCCGGCAAGACGCTCGCGGCCTTCCTGTGGGCGCTCGACCGGCTCGCGGCGGTGCCGCCGCCCACCGACCCGAAGCGGCGGTGCCGGGTCCTGTACATCTCGCCGCTCAAGGCGCTGGCGACCGACATCGAGCGGAACCTGCGCGCCCCGCTGGCCGGTATCCGGCACGCGGCCCGCAGGCTGGGCCTGGCCGAGCCGGGCATCCAGGTCGCGGTGCGGACCGGCGACACGGCCGCCGACGAGCGCCGGAAGCTCGCCAGCAAGCCGCCGGACGTGCTGATCACCACGCCGGAGTCGCTGTTCCTGCTGCTCACGTCCAAGGCGCGGGAGTCGCTCCGCGGCGTCGAGACCGTCATCGTCGACGAGGTGCACGCGCTGGCCGGCAACAAGCGCGGCGCCCATCTGGCCGTCTCGCTGGAACGCCTCGACGCGCTGCGGATGGCCGGGCCCGGGCCGGACGCGGCGCGCGGCCCGGCGCAGCGGATCGGGCTGTCGGCGACGGTGCGCCCGGTCCAGGAGGTCGCGGGCTTCCTCGGCGGCGCGCGTCAGGTCACCGTGGTGCAGCCGCCGAGCGCCAAGCGGCTCGAGCTGAACGTGGTCGTCCCGGTCGAGGACATGACGGAGATCGGCGGCCCGCCGGCAGCAGGCCGCCGCGACGGTGGGCCGCCCGGGGTCGGCCCGCCCGGCTCTCCCCGCTCTCCTGAGCCGGGGGGCGGCGAGCCGGAGCGGCAGCGGTCCATCTGGCCGCACGTCGAGGAGCGGGTCCTCGACCTCATCGAGCAGCACCGCTCGACCATCGTGTTCGCCAACTCCCGGCGGCTGGCCGAACGGCTGTGCGCCCGGCTCAACGAGCTCGCGGCCGAGCGTGCGGCCGAGGTGGCCGAGGTGGCTGCGGGGCTGGATGACCCGGGCGCGCCCGCCGGAGCCGCCGGCTCCGGCGTGCGGCTGGCCCCGGCGGAGATCATGGCGCAGGCGGGGAGCGGCTCAGGCGCGCCCGCGGAGATCGCCCGGGCCCACCACGGGTCGGTTTCGCGGCAGGAACGGACCCAGATCGAGGAGGCCCTCAAGCGGGGCTCGCTGCGCGCGGTCGTGGCCACCTCCAGCCTCGAGCTGGGCATCGACATGGGCGCCGTGGACCTGGTCGTCCAGGTCGAGGCGCCGCCGTCGGTGGCGAGCGGGCTGCAGCGGATCGGCCGGGCCGGGCACAACGTCGGGGACATCTCGCGCGGCGTGATCTTCCCCAAGTACCAGGGTGACCTGGTGCAGGCGACCGTGGTGGCCGAGCGGATGCGCGGCGGGAACATCGAGGAGCTGCGCGGGCCGCGTAATCCGCTGGACGTGCTGGCCCAGCAGATCGTGGCTATGACGTCGATGGATGACTGGCCGGTGGACGAGCTGGAGCGCGTCGTCCGCCGCGCGGCCCCGTTCGCGGGGCTGACCAGGCCGGTGCTCGACGCGGTGCTGGACATGCTGGCCGGCCGGTACCCGAGCGAGGAGTTCGCCGGGCTGCGGCCCCGGGTGGTGTGGGACCGGCTGACCGGCGTGGTGCACGGCCGGCCCGGCGGGCAGCGGCTGGCGGTGACGAGCGGCGGGACGATCCCAGACCGGGGACTGTTCGGCGTGTTCCTGGCCGGGTCGCAGACGTCTCCCGGTCCCGGCGGCGCTCGGCGGCACTCGCGGCGGGTCGGCGAGCTCGACGAGGAGATGGTGTACGAGTCGCGGGTCGGCGACGTGTTCGTGCTCGGCGCCAGCTCCTGGCGGATCGAGGACATCACGGCCGACAGCGTCCTGGTCACCCCGGCCCCGGGCCAGCCCGGCAAGCTGCCGTTCTGGCACGGGGACGCGCTGGGGCGGCCCGCCGAGCTGGGCGCCGCGATCGGGCGCAAATGCCGCGAGCTGGCCGAGGCCGGCCCGGACGACGCGGCCGCCATGCTGCGCGAGGCGGGCCTGGATGAGCTGGCCGCCGGGAACCTGCTCCGCTACCTGGCCGACCAGCGGGAGGCCACCGGCTCGGTGCCGGACGACCGGACCCTGATCGTCGAGCGGTTCCGTGACGAGCTCGGTGACTGGCGCGTGGTCCTGCACAGCCCGTACGGCGCGCGGGTGCACGGCCCGTGGGCGCTGGCCATCGCGGCGCGGCTGCGCGAGCGGTACGGCGGGATGGACGTGCAGGCGCTGCACACCGACGACGGGATCATCGTCCGGGTGCCGGACGCCGACGAACCGCCGCCGACCGGGGTCGCGCTCATCGATCCGGACGAGATCAGCGAGATCGTCACCGCCGAGATCGGCGCGTCCGCGCTGTTCGCTTCGCGGTTCCGCGAGTGCGCGGCCCGGGCCATGCTGCTGCCGCGCCGCCAGCCCGGCCGGCGGTCGCCGCTCTGGCAGCAGCGGCAGCGGTCGGCCCAGCTGCTGGAGGTGGCGAGCCGGTACGCCTCGTTCCCGATCGTGCTGGAGACGGTCCGCGAATGCCTGCAGGACGTCTTCGACGTGCCGGCGCTGGTGAACCTGCTCCGCGACCTGGCCAGCCGCAAAATCCGCGTCGTCGAGGTGGAGACGGCCACACCGTCACCGTTCAGCCGGTCACTGCTGTTCCGGTACGTGGGCGCGTTCATGTACGAGGGCGACGCCCCGCTGGCCGAGCGGCGGGCGCAGGCGCTGACCCTCGACTCCACGCTGCTGGCCGAGCTGCTCGGCCAGGCCGACCTGCGCGAGCTGCTGGATCCGGCCGTGGTGGCCGAGACCGAGCGTGAGCTGCAGCGGCTCGCGCCGGACCGCAGGTGCCGGGACATCGAGGGCCTGGCCGACCTGCTGCGCACCACCGGGCCGCTGACGGCCGAGGAGGTGGCCGCGCGGTGCACGGTGCCGGACGCGGCGGCCGGCTGGCTGGCCGAGCTGGCCCACGCGCGCCGCGCCCTGGAGGTCCGGGTCGGCGGCCAGCCCCGGTGGGCGGCGATCGAGGATGCCGGGCGGTTGCAGGACGCCCTGGGCGTGCCGCTGCCGCCCGGGGTGCCGGAGGCGTTCACCGAGCCGCTGCCCGACCCGCTGGGCAACCTGGTCGCGCGGTACGCACGCACGCACGGGCCGTTCGCCGCGGATGCCGCCGCGTCGCGTTACGCGCTGGGCGTGGCGGTCGTCGCGGGCACCCTGCGCCGGCTCGCGGCAGCAGGCCGGGTCGTGGAGGGCGAGTTCCTGCCCGGCGGGCGCGGCACCGAGTGGTGCGACGCGGAGGTGCTGCGGCTGCTGCGCCGCCGGTGCCTGGCGCGGCTCCGGAAGGAGGCCGAGCCGGCCCCGCCGGTCGCGCTCGCCCGGCTGCTGCCCGCCTGGCAGGGGGTCCGGCCCATCGAGGCGTTCACCGGCGCGTTCCCCGGCCGGGGGGGTTATCCGGCCCGGCCGCGGGTGGCCGCCGGCATGACCGGGCCCGGTGCGGTCCTCGACGTCATCGATCAGCTCGCCGGGGCTCCCGTGCCCGCGTCCGCCCTGGAGACGCTGGTACTGCCCGGGCGGGTGCCCGGCTACTCCCCCGCCATGCTGGACGAGCTGACCACTGGCGGGGAAGTCGTCTGGACCGGGGCGGGCGGGCTGCCAGGCGGCGACGGGTGGCTGGTGCTCGCGTCCGCGGAGTCCGCGCCGCTGCTGTTCCCGGAGCCGCCGGAGATCACCATGACGCCGTTGCACGAGGCCGTGCTCGCGGCGCTCGCGGACGGCGGTGCGGTGTTCTTCCGGATGCTGCACGAGCGGGTGAGCGCGGAGCTCGCTTCAGCGGCGGGGACGGCGAAGGCCCCGTCCGACGCGGACGTCGCCGCGGCGGTCTGGGACCTGGTGTGGGCGGGCCGCCTGACCAACGACACGCTCGGGCCGCTGCGGACGGTCCTGGGCGGCGGACAGCCGCGCCGCGCCGCCTCGCCGGGCGCGTCGGGACCGGCGCCGGCCCGGGGCCGCGGGCTGCGGTACGGCAGCCGCCGCCCGTCCTACGGCCGTCCGGTCATGCCCTCGCGGACCGGGCCGCCGAACGTGAGCGGCCGGTGGTCGCTGCTGCCGGAGGCCAGTACCGACGCGACGGTACGCGCGCACGCGCTGGCCCAGTCCCTGCTGGACCGGTACGGGATTCTGACCAAGGGCGCGGTCGCGGCGGAACGGGTACCGGGCGGGTTCGCGGCGGTGTACTCGGTGCTGCGGGCCATGGAGGAAGCTGGCCGGGCCCGCCGGGGGTATTTCGTGGAGGGACTCGGCGCGGCCCAGTTCGCCATCCCCGGGGCGGTCGACCGGATGCGTGCCCTGGCGCAGCCGCCGTCCGGCACCGACGAGGCGCTG
This sequence comes from uncultured Actinomycetes bacterium, assembly GCA_963808295.1. Taxonomy (GTDB): domain Bacteria; phylum Actinomycetota; class Actinomycetes; order Streptosporangiales; family Streptosporangiaceae; genus Bog-532. Next base: position 64,838 of record CAWEFP010000022.1, read on the forward strand.
ACCAGCATCACCCACGGGCGCCCGGCTCCGTACGGCGGAGCGGGTTACGGCGGAGGGGCCGCGGGCGGGGCGGTCTACGGCAGCGCGGGTCACGGCGGGGCGGGTTATGGGGCACGGGCGTCCGGAGGAGACGGGGCATCCAGCGAGATCTGGGAGTACGAACGGGACGGGGCGGGTGACACCGGCAGCGGGAACGAAGACGGCGGAGCGGACGCGGGCCGCGGAGCGGACGAAGCTGGCGGGAACGGGGCAGGCGGGACCGGCGCGCTCGGGAACGGGCCGGCAGGCCGGGCTGCCGGGCGGGACCGGCGCCTTCGGGACCGGGGCAGGCGGTGGCAACGGGGCCGGGGTGACCGGGCGTGACGGGGCGGGCCGCCGCACCCAGGTGATCGTGCTGGCGGCCGCCGATCCGGCCAACGTGTACGGCGCGTCGCTGCCGTGGCCCGCGCGCCCGGACGAGACGCCGGGCGGCCACCGGCCCGGCCGGAAGGCGGGAGCGCTGGTCGTCCTGGCCGACGGGGAGCTGGTCCTGTACGTCGAACGTGGCGGCCGCACCTTCCTGTCCTGGACCGATGACCCGGATCAGCTCGGGCCGGCCGCGGCCGCCCTGGCCGCCGCGGTCCGTGCCGGGGCGCTCGGCCGGCTCACCGTGGAGCGGGCCGACGGCGGCGGGGTCTACGACTCGCCGCTGGCCAAGGCGCTGGAGGAGGCCGGTTTCCGGCCGACTCCCAAGGGCCTGCGCCTGCGCGGCTAGGGCGTCTACGGGACACGCCCTAGTCCGTTGACTCCGGTTCCTCCGGGCCGCGTCGCGGCGCAGCGGGCTGCCTGGCCTGACCTGGCGCGGGCGGGGTGTCAGCCCACGTCGGCGGTCCGGTGTCGTCGCTGATCCCGCGCTCGGCCTCGACCAGCCGCCGGGCCAGGTAGAGGGAATCCCCCACATATCGTCCAGGAACTCCTGCAGGCCCGCCAGCCCTTCCGGCCGGGCCGGGTACAGGCGGCGGGTACCGTCGCGGCGCTCGCTGAGCAGCCCGGCGTGCTTCAGCACGGTGAGGTGCTGGCTGACGGCCGTCCTGGCCACGTCGAAGGCCGCCGCGATCTCGCCGGCCGCGAGCTCGCCGTGGGCCACGAGCCGCAGGATGGCCCGGCGGCGTGGCTCGGCCAGCGCCCGCAGCGCGTCATCCGTGGCCTCGTCACCGATCCCGCCATCCTGCGGTCCGCCGCTCATCGCACCATCTGGCCCACAGGCCGACACGGTTCGTCTGGGTCGGCGATGATCGCAATCGTGCCGAAGTCGCCGGGCAGCTCCATCGGAGGCATGACTCGCGTGCCGCCGAGCTGCTCGGCCCGGGTCAGATAGGTCTCCAGATCGTCGACGCGCATGTGATCCTGACCCCAGCGTCCCCGGCTCCGACGACGCTCCGATGCCGCCGCCGATGGCTCCCTCGCCCGCGCCCGTATCGACCAGGGCGTATCCGCCCATGGTCGGGTCGGCGTTGACTTGCCAGCCGAACAGTTCGGCGTAGACCTCCTGCGCCCGCTCCTGGTCCGGGCTGATGACCTCGAAAAACGCTACCGGCTGCCCCATAGCTACTCCCTCACATGAATGTCCGTAGTCGCTAACGTTAGCGATGGGGTATGTGCCGGGTGCGGCGGGCGGTCAGACGGAATCGAGCAGGTCGGTGCGGGCCTGGTCGACGGCGGCGAGCATGGCGCCGCGCAGCACCGGCGCGCCGGTGACGGCGGTGGGCACGACACGGGGGCTGGCCGGGCAGATGCGGGCGACCTCGGCCGCGACCCGGTCCGCGAGGGCCGCGCCGCCCGCCATTCCGACGTCGCCGCCGAGGACGACCAGACCGGGATCGAGGACGACGGACACCGAGGCGACGCCGGTCGCGACGCGGCGGGCCAGTTCACTCAGGAACTCGTGCGCGCGGGCGGAGGTCCCGGACCCGTTCCGGTTCGTGTGGCCGTTGGCGGCGGGGCGGTGATCACCGGCCGCCCGGACGGCCGCGCGGACCGCTTCCCCGGCCGTGGGCGCGGCGAAGCCGAAGACGCCGGCCAGCATCCGCACCACGCTGGCGCCGACCAGCGACTGCAGGCCGCCGTCGGCCGGGTGGCGGACGTCCTCCTGCAGCGGCGCGCCGGGCACCGGCAGGTAGCCGATCTCGCCCGCCGCCCCGGCGGCACCCCGGTGCACCTTGCCGCCGAGGAAGGCCGCCATCCCGAGGCCGCCGCCGATCCACACGAGCACGAAGTCCTCCAGGCCGCGCGCGGCGCCGACGGAACGTTCGGCCAGGGCGGCCAGGTTGACGTCGTTCTCGATGATCACCGGGCGGTTCAGCGCGCCCCGGAGCGAGTCGAGGACACCCTCGTGCCAGTCGGGCAGGTTGATCGCGAGCCGCGGGTCACCGGTCTTCGGGTCGACGACGCCGGGGCTCCCGATCACGAACGCGCTCAGCCGGCTCATCTCCACGCCGGCCGTCCGGCAGGCACGGTCGACCGCGCCGCGGACCAGCTCGACCGGGTTGGCCGCACCGTTCGGGTTCACGCTGACCTCGGCGACCACGCGCCCGGTGACGTCGGCGACCCCGGCGCTGACGCCATCAAGTTCCACGTAGAGCCCGGCGACGTAGGCGCTGGAGGGGACGACGGAGTACAGCGCGGCGTTCGGCCCGCGGCCGCCTTCCTGCTGGCCGACGACGGTGACCAGGCCGCGCTCCTCGAGCCGGGCCAGCATCTGGGCCACGGTGACCTTCGACACCCCGGTCTGCTCGCTGATCTGGGTCCGGGTCAGCGGAGTGCCGGGAAGCAGCAGGTCAAGGGCGGCGCGGTCGTTGAGCTCGCGCAGCAGACTCGGCGTACCCGGTCGGCGCTCCATCGCGGTCCCTCTCCCTGTCCCCCTGGCCACTTTGCCGCGGGTCTTGTGTTTCAATCCGGCAACGGCCCTATCTTATAGGAAAGTTTCCGATTAGTTTTCTCAGTACGGCCGTGTCTCCCCTACCTCTACAGCGTCCCCCCGGGGGGAAGGAGAGCCAGCAGTGATACCCAGAAATCTATCGCCAGGCGCGCGGGCCCGCCCGGCTGCACGCCCGCCGGCTTGCCAGGGCCCCCGGGCCCGCGGGCTGCCAGGGCTCGGCGGGTCCGCCTCCGGCGGCCTGGCGGTCGCCAGCGGCTCAGGTTCAGCATCTCGAGGGCGCCCGGTTCGGAGCCCCGCCTCGCTAACCGAGGGCCTTTTGCCCGTCGATTCACGTCGCAGCTGAGCGGCGGCGCGTACGCGGGCAGCCAGGTCATGTCCGGTTTCGCCAAGGCGGCTACGGTCACTCAGATCTCACCGCTTAACGCCAAGAACTGGGCTACCGCTGACACCACGGACCAGATCATTCCCACGATGATGAAGTCCCTTATGCAGGGAGCCAACTTCACCGCTACTGTCGATACCAGGCAACACTCAGCTGCAGAACGTGCTCAACACCGGCTCGAAGAGCTGAGCACGCCGCATGGCTGACACTGTTGACAACCGGCCTGCGTCCCCCGGCCCCGGGGAACGACGGCCGGGCCACCCAGGTACCACGGACCTGGCGCCCCGGGATGATCGGGACATGCCACCAGGTTCGGCAAGACCCGGGCGCCGGCGGCTATCCCCCCCAGCTGTCGGTGCCCGGCCAGGGCAGCGTGGCCGGCCCGGGCTTCCGCCCGGGCGGGCGCGCGCCGGCGCGCGGCAACCGGCCGGCGGACGGCCAGCCGCCCTGGGAGTCCTCGGCTCCCACCGGCCGCCCGGGCGGTCAGCCGCCCTGGGATGGTCAGCCGCCCCGGGATGGTCAGCCGGCGGTCAGGCCCCCGCGTTCGGCCTCCCGGGCCAGTTTGCGGCTCTCCTTGAGGGACCGGCCCCGTGCCTCCGGCGGCAGGCGCCAGATGGTGTTGCCGCCCATGAGGTTGAAGCTCCGGATGTGGACCACGGGCGCACCCGGGCGCGGGGCGTACGCGGCGCCGCGTTCCTGGTTGCCGCCCATGATCGAGAAGCCGCTGATCTCGACGTCGACGGTGTTGGGCAGGTAGAGGGTCGAGCCGCCCATGATCGCGAACATGTTCAGGGTGAGGCCGTTGGCGTCGATTTCGGCGTCACGCAGGTCGATCTCGTCCCCGCCCATGATCGCGACCGCGTTGACCACCGAGGCGGGCCGGAACCGTCCCCGCCGGTGCGAGCCGCCCATGATCGCGACGAACCACCGGGACGTCTTGCGCGGCGGCGCGGGCGCGGCGGCGGACGGCTGGGCGACCGGCGCAGCCTGGCCGAGGGCAGGCAGGTCACGTGTCACCGCCGCCAGGTCCGCTCTGGTCTTCGCCGCCAGGGCCAGGGCGGCACGTTCCTCGTGCTCGTCCAGCGTCAGCCGTCCGGCCGCCGCGTGCTGGCCGAGTACCTCGAGCGTGCTGTCCCGGTCCTGGTCCGAAACGCGTAGCTCTCCTTCTGGCACCGGGGGCTGTGCGGGTCCGGTCACGAGCTTCCCTCCGTCAGGGCCAGTCCGGGCGGATGCAATGGGCAGGTTTCCCACCAGATTGGCCTGCCGGCCGCCCGCTGGCAAACTATCGCGGCGCCCGCCGGGAACCTAGCTGCGGTCCCAGGCCGGCGCGGGCGCCTGGGCTCCGGCGCGCAGGCCGTCCATGACCAGGTCGAGCAGCCGGCCCGCCCGTGCCTCCCAGTCGGCGGAGTCGATACGCCAGAGGAAGCCCATCAGCAGCTCCTGACCCCGGCCGCCCCGGCCGCCCCGGCCGGGCGCACCGCGATGAGCGCCCGGTGCGCGCCGATGCGGGTTTTGCGGCTGCGAGGCTGCATAATGCTGGTCATGCGGCTTTCAGCCCGCGCGGACTACGCGTTGCGTGCGGCAATCGAACTCGCCTCGGCTACCGACGGCCACGTCACGGCGGACCGGATCGCCCGCGCGCAGCAGATTCCGGGCAAGTTCCTGGAGACGATCCTCACCCAGCTCCGGCGGGCAGGCCTGATCCGCAGCCAGCGGGGACCGGAGGGCGGCTTCTGGCTGGCCCGGCCCGCCAGCGAGATCTCCCTCGCGGACATCATCCGCGCCATCGACGGGCCGCTGCTCGGCGTCCGCGGCGAGCGCCCGGAGAACATCGAATACCCCGGGGTGGCCGAGCCCCTTCAGCAGGTGTGGATCGCCCTGCGGGCCAACGAGCGCGCCATCCTCGAAGAGGTGTCGCTCGGGCACATCGTCTCGGGTGAGCTGCCGGCCAGGGTGCGGACGCTCGCCGACAACCCCAAGGCCTGGGTCTGACGCTGGGGGCCACCCCGGACGGCGGGCGTTCCCCGGCCGGGATCACGCGGAACCCGCGTCCCCCGGATAGGCGAACGGCGGGCACGGTCTCGCCGCGCCCGCCGCCCTGCGGGTATCCGTATATCCGGGCCGGTTACACCGGCACCATGTCAGTGACTTCCCGTACGTGGGACTCGACCACACCGAACTCGCCGGCCGGGCCGGAGGCCATGTCCGCGGAGCTGAATCCCGCGTTGCGCACCACGCCGATGGGGATCTCGCCGCCGGCGGGCAGCTTCGGCTCCCGCGGCGCCTCCAGCACCGGCTCGTTCTGCAGCTCGGCCAGCGCGAAGTTGTCGGCAACCTCGCGGAAGACCTGGGAGAGGGGTATCCCCAGCGCGCTGCAGATCGCCGCCAGCAGCTCAGAGGAAGCCTCTTTCTGTCCCCGCTCAACTTCAGACAGGTAACCCAGTGAGACCCGAGCCGAGGCAGACACCTCTCGCAGGGTCCGACCCTGCCTCAGGCGCAGCCGACGCAGCACGTCACCGAGCAAGTGACGAAGCAAAACCATCGTCGCACTCCTTCCCGGGGCAGAACCGTTACCCCTCCACGGTACCTGCCCAGATGGTCAGTCCGGGAGTCCGCAACGGTCCGTTTCGCTTCTGACGTAACGCTGTAATCAGCGGATGTCTTCCCGAAGCCGGCCCAGCAGGAAGGCAAGCGACCGCTCTACCGTCAGCCTACGGATCCGGTCTCGGTCCCCGTCAAGGGCCAGTGTCCGAACCACCGTGTCATCATCCGCGCTGACCGCGATGTGGACGGTCCCGACCGGCTGGCCGTCCTGCGGGTCCGGGCCGGCCACCCCGGTGGTGGCCACGCCGAACGTGGCGCTCAGCCGCTGCCGCACGCCGTCTGCCATGGCCGCGGCCACGCCGGGGTACACCGCGCCGTGCTCGGCCAGCATCGCCCGCGGAACGCCGAGCAGGACGGCCTTCAGCTCGGTCGCGTAGGCCACGACGCCGCCGCGCACGGCGTAGGACGCCCCGGGGACCGTCGTCAGCCCCGCCACGACGAGGCCGCCGGTCAGCGATTCGGCAGCCGCGACGGTCTGCCCCGCGGCCCGCAGCAAGGTGATCACCTGCTCGGCCAGCGCTCTCGTATCGTCGCTAACCGGTCCATTTTCGGTCATTTTTCTCCCCGGTCCCGCAATGGCAGCGGCCATGCCCGCCCCGTCGCTACGACGCCGCGGGCGCGCGGCGCAGGCGGGCGGCGCGCAGCACATAATCGGCGCCGGTCACTAGCGTCACCGCGACCGCCAGGCCCATCACGATGGGGCGGGCCACGCCGAACGGCCCCGGCAGCACGTACAGGCTGATCGCCAGGATCTGCAGCAGGGTCTTGAGCTTGCCGCCCCGGCTCGCCGCGATCACACCGCGCCTGATGACGGCGAAGCGCAGCAGCGTGACCCCGACCTCGCGCACCAGGATCACCGCCGTGACCCACCAGGACAGCTCGTGCATCACCGACAGGCTGATCAGCGCCGCCCCGGTCAGCGCCTTGTCGGCGATCGGGTCGGCGACCTTGCCGAAGTCGGTGACCAGCCCGCGCTGGCGCGCCAGCCACCCATCCAGAAAGTCCGTCACGGACGCGATCCAGAACAGCACGAAGGCCGTGATCCGCCATCCGGTGCCCCCGGCGGCCAGGCAGGCGACGAAGGCGGGCACCAGGACGATACGCAGCACGGTCAGCACGTTGGCCACGTTCACCAGGCCCGGCCCGGCGCCCGCACCCGGAGGGGCGCCCGCGCCAGAGTCCGCTGCGGCGGCGGATACCTGAGCAGGCCCTGGGGGCCGCTGAGCCGCCCCGGGCGGCCCGGGTGGCTGCGAAGCCGCCCCGGGGGAGGTCAACGCCGATCCGCCAGCGAGCGGTCCGCAGGGAGCCGCGCGCCCTGGCCCGGGCCGGGCGAGGCGGTGGCCACGAGGTCGACCCCGTCGGAGGAGACGACCGTGGCCTGAACCAGCTGTCCCGGGACAAGATCCGCGCTGGCCTGGACGGTGGTAACCCCGTCGACCTCGGGGGCCTGGTGCGCCGCACGCCCCTCGAACAGGCCGACGGCGAGCCGCTCCTCGATGAGCACCTCGACGGTCTCCCCGATGCGGTCGGCGCCCCGCTGGGCCATCAGTTCGTCGGCGAGGTCGGCGACCTCCTCGACACGGCGGGCCACCTCTGCCTCTTCGAGCTTGCCCGGCAGGGAGGCGGCCTCGGTGCCGTCCTCGTCCGAGTAGCCGAAGACACCGATCGCGTCCAGCCGCGCGCTGCTGAGGAACAGCTCCAGCTCGCGCAGGTCGTCGGCGGTCTCCCCGGGGAAGCCGACGATGAAGTTGGACCGGATGCCGGCCTCCGGGCTGGCGGTCCTGACCCGGTCGATCAGGTCGAGGAAGCGCGTCCGGTCACCGAACCTCCGCATCGCGCGCAGCAGCGGCCCGCTGGCGTGCTGGAAGGACAGGTCGAAGTACGGCGCCACGCCCGGCGTGCCGGCGATGATCTCGATGAGGCCGGGCCGCAGCTCGGCCGGCTGCAGGTAGCTGATCCGCACCCGCTCGATCCCCGGGGTCGCCGCCAGCGAGGGCAGGACCTCCTCCAGGAGGCGGAGGTTGCCCAGGTCCTTGCCGTAAGAGGTGGAGTTCTCGCTGACCAGGAAGAGCTCCCTGACGCCCTCGCCGGCCAGCCACTCGGCCTCGGCGACCAGCTCGTGCGGGCGCCGCGACAGGTAGGCCCCGCGGAACGCGGGGATCGCGCAGAAGGAGCACCGCCGGTCACACCCGGAAGCGATCTTCAGCGGCGCCACGACCCCCCGCGACAGCCGTCGGCGCATCGTCCGGGGGCCGGACGGCGGCGCGACGCCGGCTGGCAGGTCGCCCGTTCCGGCCGTTGCAGCCGAGCCGGTCGCCGGCGGCACGGCGGTCCCGGCGGCCGCGGTCCCGGGACGGGGGCCGGGGCGGTCGGCGGGGCTGATCGGGAGCAGCGTGCGGCGGTCCCGGGGCGTGTGCGCGGCCTTTCGCCGGCCGGACAGCACGTCGTCGAGGCGGGCCGAGATATCGCCGTAGTCGTCGAAGCTGAGGATCTGGGCCTCGGGCAGCGCTTCGGCGAGCTCACTGCCGTACCGTTCGGCCAGGCAGCCGACGGCGGCGACCTTGGCGCCGGATTCGGCCGCGCCGAGCAGCTCGTCGATGGATTCCTGCTTGGCCGCCTGGATGAACCCGCAGGTGTTGACCATGACGACGCTCGCGTCCTCGCCCTCGGCGGCGAGTTCCCAGCCGCCCGCGGCGAGCCGGGCGGCCAGCTCTTCGGAGTCGACCTCGTTGCGGGCGCAGCCGAGCGTGACCAGGCTGACCGTGCGGCGGCCGCGGCCATCATCCGGAACGGGGGAACCCGGAGCGCGGGCGCCGGCGGGCTCGCGGGGTGTGGAAGGCACACCGGCAGATTACGGCACGGCCGCCGGTGCGGCGGCCGTCAGCCGGGGCTGGCCAGGGCCCTGGCCCGGGCAGCTGGGGCGGGCTAGCTGGCGCTTCTCGGCACGGGCTGGCCGGAGGCCTGCCCGGAGACCTTCTGGGCCGGCCCCAGGGGGAGCGTGACCGGCTGGTCGGTGCCCGGCGATTCCTTCTTGCCGTTGACGGTCAGGACAACGCCGGCCGGGTTGCCGAGGCGCAGGTTCACCGCCCGGGTCTCCTTCCACGTCTGGGTGGAACCGGCCGGAACGACCCCGCTGTAGATCGTGCTGCCCCGGTCACTGGTCAGGAAGACCCAGCAGTCCTCGACCGCGGTGAGCTGAATGACCACGTCGTTGGCCGTGGCCGGGGCGGTGGGCGAGGCCGCCGGGGACGTGGCGGGGGCGGTGGCGCGGTGCGTCGGGGAGCCCGCCGCGACCGCGGCGTTCTTCCCGCGGGGAGAGGACCCCGACGACGCGAGGTGGTACGCGACGTACCCGATCACGATCAGCAGCGCGACGATCATGGCGACACCCCAGTTCAGCGACCGCCGTTCCTTGATCCGCAGCGGCGTGGACGGCTCGAACACGTCGGCCGCCCTGACCGCCTCCAGCGCGCCGTGCTCCTCGTCGTAGTCGCGGATCAGCGGGTCGGGATCGGTACCGACCACGGCCGCGATACTCCGGATGTGCCCCCGGGCGTAGAAGTCGCCGCCGCAGGCTGAGAAATCGTTCTGCTCGATACCCCGGATGATCGTTTCCCTGATGCGGGTCCGCTCGCTGACCTGCGTCACGGTGAGACCGGACTGCCGGCGCGCCGCCGTCAGCGTGTCACCGATGCTCACGCTGCGCCTCCACTGGCTTTCGTCGTACATATCGTCTCCGCGTACGGGAGCCATCACCAAGTGTAGGCATCCCGATGGCCCTCACAATGAAGGCCCAGTTAACGTGTGCGCGACGATCCAGGCACGGCCGAACGACCTTCCCGGACCGCCACGCCGGGCCCGGCGGCCCGCCCGGGGGGGTCCTCCCGCCCGGTTCCGTGCCCGGACTGCCGCCGCCAACTCCACGCACGCTACCCCCTCACGCCGCCGGTCAGTCGCCGCGCAGCGAGCTGAGCACCTCGCCCAGGTCGTCGGGCTTGATAAGGACGTCCCGCGCCTTGGAACCCTCGCTGGGCCCGACGATGCCGCGGCTTTCCAGCAGGTCCATCAGCCGTCCGGCCTTGGCGAACCCGACCCGCAGCTTGCGCTGGAGCATGGACGTGGAGCCGAACTGGGTGCTGACGATCAGCTCCGCCGCCTGGACCAGCAGGTCGAGGTCGTCGCCGATGTCGGCGTCGATCTCCCGGGACCGTTCGGGCGCGGCGGCGACGTCCTCGCGGTACTCGGGCTCGGCCTGCTTCTTGCAGTGCGCGACGATGTCCCGGATTTCCTTCTCCGAGACGAACGCGTTCTGCAGCCGCATCGGCTTGCTGGCGCCCATCGGCAGGAACAGCGCGTCACCCTGCCCGACCAGCTTTTCCGCGCCGGGCTGGTCCAGGACGACCCGGCTGTCGGTCAGGCTGGAGGTGGCGAACGCGAGCCGGGACGGCACGTTCGCCTTGATCAGCCCGGTCACCACGTCCACGCTCGGTCGCTGGGTGGCCAGCACGAGGTGAATGCCGGCGGCCCGCGCGAGCTGGGTGATCCGGACCACGGAATCTTCCACGTCACGCGGCGCGACCATCATCAGGTCGGCCAGCTCGTCCACGATGGCCAGCAGGTAGGGGTAGGGCCGGTACACCCGCTCACTGCCGGGCGGCACGGTCAGCTTCCGGCCCGCACCGCCTTGTTGAAGTCGTCCACGTGCCGGAACCCGGAGGCGGCCAGGTCGTCATAGCGCCGCTCCATCTCCCCCACGACCCACTCCAGCGCCTCGGCGGCCTTCTTGGGACTGGTGATGATCGGGGTGATCAGGTGCGGGATGCCCTCGTAGATGCTCAGCTCAACCCGCTTGGGGTCGACCAGGATCATCCGGACCTCATCCGGGGTGGCGCGGGTCAGCACCGAGGTGATCAGCCCGTTGATGCAGACACTTTTGCCGCTGCCTGTAGCGCCGGCTATCAGCATATGAGGCATCTTGGCGACGTTCGCCACGACCGTGCGGCCCTCGACGTCCTTGCCGAGGCCGACCACCATCGGGTGCTGATCGGTGATCGCCACCTGCGACTTCAGCACGTCACCGAGGCTGACGATCTCCTTGTCGCTGTTCGGGATCTCCACCCCGATCGCGGACTTGCCCGGGATCGGGGAGATGATCCGCACTTCCGCGCTCTTGACCGCGTAGGAGATGTTCTTGCTCAATGCGGTCACCCGCTCGACCTTGACCGCGGGCCCGAGCTCGATCTCGTACCGGGTCACCGTCGGGCCCCGGGTGAACCCGGTGACCTGCGCGTCGACGTTGAACTGCTCCAGGACCTCGGACAGGGCGGCCACCATGGTGTCGTTGGCCTTGGTCCGGGCCTTGGGAGCGGAGCCGGGACGCAGCAGCGCGGCCGGGGGCAGCGTGTAACTGCCGTCGGCCGACCCGGTCAGCGTCAGCTGCTCGGGCCGCCGGAACGGCTCGTGCGGGGCCGGCGGCCGGGCGGGCTGAGCTGCGGCCGAAGCGTCCCCGGGCCCCCCGGCTGCGGGCTCGCCGCCGGGATGATCGCCGGTGGATGTCCCCGGCAGGAAACCGAGCGCTTCGAGCAGCCCCTCGTCGTCGTGGCCGGCCGTCTGCCCCGCCGCGGCCTGCAGGGCCCGCCGGGCCAGGCGTCCCCGAGCCCGGCCGCGGGGTCTTCCATCGTCCCGCGCCGGGCCCGCGTTTCGGGGTCCAGCAGCGGCGAGTCGTACGGCTTGACCCGGTCGCCGCCCTCGATCGCCGTCCGGGCGCCGCGGCCCCCGCGGGCGGCCCGGGCCAGCTGGCCGCGGATCCGCTTGCCGCCGCCTTCGAGCTCGCCGCTCTCTTCGCCGTCCCCGCCGAACTCCTCGCTGTAATCCTGTTCATCGCCGAGGACGCGGGTCCGGCGGCCGAAGAACACGCGTGCCTCTTCCATGCGCTCGGGAATCCGGTGCACCGGGGTACCCGAGATGACCAGGACGCCGAAGCCCGCGATCAGCGCGAGGATCGGTGCCGCCACCCACGCCGTCAGCACCTTGGCGAGCGGGGCGGCCGCGGCGAAGCCGATCAGGCCGCCCGCGTGCCGCATGGCCACGCCGCCGTCGGAGGGCGCCGGCGTGCCGTTGGCGATGTGCACCAGGCCGAGCACGCCGATGGTCAGCGCGGCCCAGCCGATGACGACGCGGCCCGTCTCGGAGTTGCGGTCGGGATGGCGCAGGTACCGCCAGGACAGCAGCGCGGCCAGCACGGGCGTCAGCCAGGCCGCGGACCCGGCGGCGCCGTGCACGAACGCCGAGATGGACCGGCCGACCGGGTTGCCCATCCGCCACCAGATGCTGGCCGCGAGCACGATGGCGATGGCCAGCCACAGCAGCCCGACCCCGTCCCGGCGGTGCTCCGGATCAAGGTCGCGCGCGCTGCGCCCGAACCGCCGCGCCGCGAAGCCCACGGTGCCGGCCACCACCATCCACGCCGCCGCGAGCGCGTGGCCGACCCACTCGATCAGGATCAGGATGGGGTCGCGGGTCTTGGGCCGCGCCGGCGGCCGCCGCCCGTTGCCGGTGGGGCGACGCCCGTTGCCTTTGCGCGGGTTGCGGCTGGTGGACGAGCTGCCCCGGCGCGCCGACTTCGATCCCGATGCCGAACGGGCCTGGGCTGGGACGTCCCGCCGTGCCGGCTGTGCGCCGGGCAGGGCTATCCGGCTCCGCACGGGCGTTCTCGGAGCTGCCGCTGCGCGGGCGGGTGGAACCCTTGGGCGCACGGGTGGCCATGATGACCAAGCTAACGAATAACCCGCTCCCGGTGGGGGACCCGCCCCGGCGTGTCCCCCACCCCGCGCCCGCACTCCCACCCGGCCGTGCACTCCCCGCCCGCAACCTCGCCTGCCGCACTCCCCCGCCACGATGGGATCATCGTCGCCAGGGCGGGGCACGGGGACGCGGGACGCGGGGTGGCGGGGCACGGGGACCCGCGACGCGGGGTGGCGGGGCGCGTGAGGAGGAGGCGGGCCCGGGTCAGGTGTTGGCGGGGAGGGGGGTGCCGGGGCCGCGGCGGCGGACCTTGACCAGGTCGCGGCGGTGCTCGGGGAGGGTCGGCTCGGCGGCGCCCTCGACGGTGAAGCCCGCGTCGGCGATCATCTCCAGGTCCTGGCGGCCCGCCTGGCCCTCGCTGGTCAGGTAGTCACCCAGGAAGATCGAGTTGGCGATGTGCAGCGCGAGCGGCTGGAGGCTGCGCAGGTGGATCTCCCGGCCGCCGGCCAGCCGGACCTCCGCGTCCGGGTGCACGAACCGGACCATGGCCAGGATCCGCAGGCAGCGCTGCGGTGTGAGGGTCCACTTCCCGGCCAGCGGGGTGCCGTCGAACGGGATCAGGAAGTTGACCGGGACCGAGTCCGGGTCGAGGTCCCGCAGCGCGAAGGCGGCGTCCACCAGATCGGCGTCGCTCTCCCCCAGCCCGGCGATCAGGCCGGAGCAGGCCGACAGGCCCGCCGCCGCGGCCTGGCGCACGGTCTCCACCCGGTCGCCGAAGCCGTGCGTGGTGCAGATGTCGCCGTAGTGCGCCTCGGCCGTGTTCAGGTTGTGGTTGTACGCGTCGGCGCCGGCCCCCCGCAGGCGTTCCGCCTGGTCCTGGGTGAGCAGCCCCAGGCAGGCGCACACCTCGACGTCCGGGTGCTGCCCCTTGAACGCCCCGATCATCTCCGACACGCGGGTGATGTCGCGGTCGGCCGGGCCGCGGCCGCTGGCGACCAGGCAGACCCGCTTCGCACCCGCCGTGACCCCCGCCTCGGCGGCGGCCAGCACGTCCTGCGGCCTGAGCCAGCTGTACTTCAGCACGTCGGCGTCGGAGCCGAGCCGCTGGGAGCAGTAGAAGCAGTCCTCCGGGCACAGCCCGCTCTTGACGTTGACCAGGAAGTTGAGCTTGACCCGGCGGCCGAAATACCGCCGCCGGACCCGGAACGCCGCCGCCACGACGTCGAGCAGCTCGTCGTCGCCGCTGGCCAGGACGGCGAGCGCCTCGTCCCGGCTCGGCAGCTCGCAGTTGAGCGCCTTGGCCGTCAGCGCGTCAAGCCCCTGCATGGATCGCCATCCTCTCGCCGCGGGTCCGGGACGCATCCGGCCCCGACGGTCCGGCACGCACCAGAGCCGACGGTACCAGGACGGCACCGCCCTTTCCGGCGAGCGCGGGGGGCGGCGGGAGCAGCTGTTCTCCCGGTCGGACGTCGTTACCCTGCACTACAAGCTCAGCGAGCGCAGTGCCGGACTGGCCGGCACCCCCATCCGCGTGCTCAACCCCTGACCGGCCCGGTCCTGGGACGCGCCCGCCGCGCCGACCGGGCCTGGATCAGGCTTTCATAGTTTTCCAACCTGTTTGGTTGACTTTTGTCCGACGGGCGTGCTGAGCTTGGGACGGTGAGCCTTGCGGCGGCAGCGGAGGGAGCGTGCTGATGTCAGCAGCTGACGCAGGTGGCCCCCTCCCCCACGCGCTCCTCGGCCGGCTCACCTGGCGGTCCGACAACGCGGTCCTCGACGCGGCAGTTCCCGGCGGCGGAACGGTTCCCGGCGGGACCGCCCCCGGCAGGACCGCCCCCGGCGGAACGGCCCCCGGCGGGACGGCGGCGGATCCGGAGCTGCTGGCCAGGGACATTGCGCTGCTCAGGGAGAGGGGCTACCTGAAGCTGGCGGTGCCGGCGCAACTCGGTGGCGCGGGGCTGAACCTCAGCCAGGTCGCCTGCGCCCAGCGCCAGCTCGCCGTGCGCGCTCCAGCCGCCGCGCTTGCCGTGACCGCCCACCACGCCTGGGTCGGGGCAGCGGCAGACACGCTGGCCGACCCGGCCGGTGACGCGTCCGATCCGGTCGTGGAGTGGCTGCTCAGCGAGGCTGCGAGGGGACGGTTTTTCGCCGGCGGCGCCGGGGGTATCGGCCCGCCGGGCGCCGGACACCGGGGCCCCGCGAACGCGGGGTACGCCGGTGCGCGCAGCGGGCGGCCCGCTCATCCGGGCCCCAGGCGGCCGGCGGGTGGCTGCGGGCTGGATGAGCTCGCGGCCCTGGCGTGCCAGCCGCCGGGCTGGGACTGGCTCGGCGTTCAGGTGGCGGGCGGAGACGGGACCGCGCGGCCGGCCATGGTGCACGCCTTCGTGTCCCGGGCCGACGCCTCCAGCGGCGGAACCCTCCGCGCACAGGACGGCCAGGCCGGGCCGGGCCTGCGGACGGCACGGGCGCTGCCGCCCGGGGCACCGGGTGATGCGTTCGTCGCCGGGACGTTCGGCTGGGGGCTGCCGCTGGCGGGCATGACGTTCTATGCCATCGCCCGGCGGGCCTTCGATCTGGCCGTCGAACGGGCGCACCGGCAGACCGGTGGCGATCACGCCGCCGGGCGGCACGGCCCGGGCCATCCGCTCGACCGGTGGCCGGTGGCCGAGGCGGCACTGCGGCTGGACAGCATCCGCGGCCAGCTGGACGAGGTCATCCACGACGGCCAGCAGCGCACCGCGGCGGGCGGCGCCCTCACCAGCCTTGACCCCGGCGGTCAGTGGCTGATCAGGCTGTTCACCGCGCGGCACGCCGCCGCTGACGGTGCCCGGCGGGTCATCGAGCTGGCGGTGCAGATCACTGAGCCGCCGGGCCCGGGCGAACCGTTCGGCGGCTGCGCGGCTTCGGGCACGATCTAGACCTCCACGACCACCGGGATGATCATGGGGCGGCGCCGGTAGTGGTCGCTCACCCAGCGGCCCACGGTCCGGCGGACCAGCTGCTGGATCTGGTGGGAGTCGGTGATGCCTTCCGCCGCCGCCCGGGCCAGCGCCTCCTCGATGCGCGGCCGGACGTCATTGAACGCCGCCTCGTCGATACCGGAGCCGCGGCCGTGCATCTCCGGCGGCGCGACCATCTTGCCGCTGGTCGAGTCGAGCACGATCACGACCGAGACGAACCCCTCATCGCCCAGGATGCGCCGGTCCTTGAGCTGCTCGTCGGTCACCTCGCCGACCGACAGCCCGTCCACGTAGACGTAGCCGCAGGGCACGGCGCCGGTGATCTTCGCCTGCCCGTCGACGAGGTTGACGACGACCCCGTCGTCGGCGATCACGATGTTGTTTTCCGGGACGCCGCTCAGTGCGGCCAGGCGCGCGTGCGCCCGCAGGTGGCGCCACTCGCCGTGGATGGGCATGAAGTTGCCCGGCTTGGTCACGTTGAGAACGAACAGCAGCTCACCGGCGTGCGCGTGGCCAGACACGTGGACCAGGGAGCTGCCCTTGTGCACCACGCGGGCGCCGAGCCGGGTCAGGCCGTTGATGACCCGGTAGACGGCGGTCTCGTTGCCCGGGATCAGCGATGAGGCCAGGATGACGGTGTTGCCCTCGGCGATGCGGATGGGGTGGTCACGGCCCGCCATCCGGGACAGCGCCGACATCGGCTCGCCCTGCGATCCGGTCGAGATCAGCACCACGTCCTGCGGCCGCATCTCCTCGGCCTCGCGCATGTCGACCAGCATGCCGCCGGGCACCCGCAGGTAGCCGAGGTCGCGGGCCACGCCCATGTTGCGCACCATGGACCGGCCGACGAACGCGACCTTCCGCCCGTGTTCCGCGGCCGCGTCCAGAACCTGCTGGACGCGGTGCACGTGGCTGGCGAAGCAGGCGACGATGACCCGCTTGGCGGCGGCGGCGAAGACCTGGTCCAGCACGGGCGCGATGTCCCGCTCGCTGACTACGAAGCCGGGCACTTCGGCGTTGGTGGAGTCCGACATCAGCAGGTCGACGCCGTCGGCGCCGAGCCGGGCGAACCCGCCGATGTCGGTGAGCCGGCGGTCCAGCGGCAACTGGTCCATCTTGAAGTCGCCGGTGTGCAGGACGAGGCCGGCCGGGGTGCGGATGGCGACCGCGAGGGCGTCCGGGATCGAGTGGTTCACCGCGAAGAACTCGAGGTCGAACGGGCCGACCTGCTGCCGGGTGCCCTCGGCGACCTCACCCGCGAC
The DNA here is from genome assembly GCA_963808295.1 of uncultured Actinomycetes bacterium. GTDB lineage: Bacteria > Actinomycetota > Actinomycetes > Streptosporangiales > Streptosporangiaceae > Bog-532. The sequence goes on from CAWEFP010000022.1 coordinate 81,707, forward strand.
CGGGATCAGGCGGTGCTCGGTGAGCTTGCTCCGCACCAGCGCGAGGGTCAGCCGGGACCCGATCAGCGGGATGTCGGCGCGTTCGCGCAGCAGATACGGCAGGGCGCCGATGTGGTCCTCGTGCGCGTGCGTCAGCACCACCGCGTCGATCAGGTCGAAGCGGCCCTCGAGGTACCGGAAGTCGGGCAGGATCAGGTCGACGCCCGGCTGGTCGGGCTCGGGGAACAGGACACCGCAGTCGACGATGAGAAGGCGGCCGTCGTGCTCGAAGACGGTCATGTTCCGCCCGATTTCGCCGAGGCCGCCGAGGGCGACGGCCCTCAGGCCCCCCTCGGCCAGCGGCGGGGGCGGGGGAAGCTCGGGATGGGGATGGCTCACTGTGCTCTATTCCGCTCTGCTCCAGATGCTCCCGGCCGGTTTCGGAGTCAGGTCAGGGCCTGCGTTAGTCATGCTTTCGCTCACTCCTTTTCAACATCACGATTGGTCTAGGCCTTCCCCGGCACCGGCCCGGGAGAGCGGAACACCCAGGTCACCCGGCAGGTTGCGGCCCTGCGCCTGCGGTCAGGCGCGTCGCTGGCGGCCGGCCGCGCGTCAGGTCCCGCTTTCCGGCAGCTTCAGCCCGCCGAGCTCGAGGTCCTCACGGAGCCGCCGGATCTCGGCCGCGGTCGCGCTCTCCAGCGGTGGCCGGACCGGGCCGCCGGGCAGGCCGAGCAGGCCCAGCGCGGCCTTGGCCATGACCAGCCCCTGATTGCGGAACATCCCCGTGTACACGGGCAGCAGCGACAAGTGCAGTTCCCGGGCGCGGCCCGTCTGGCCGGCCTCGAACTCGTCGATCATCTCATGCAGCCGGTCCCCCACGACGTGCCCGACCACGCTGACGAAACCGACCGCGCCCAGCGACAGCCACGGCAGGTTCAGCATGTCGGTCCCGCAGTAGTACACCAGGTCGGTGCGGGCCAGCACCTCGGACGTGGCGGCCACGTCGTCCTTGGCGTCTTTCACGCCGACGATACGGGGGTGTTCGGCCAGCCGGACCAGCGTTTCCGTCGCGATCGGCGTCCCGGTCCGGCCGGGGATGTCGTACAGCAGCACGGGCAGCTCGGCCGCGTCCGCCACCGCCCGGAAGTGCGCGAGCAGCGCGTGCTGCGGCGGCTTGCTGTAGTAGGGGGTCACGACGAGGAGGCCGTCCGCGCCGGCCCGTTCCGCCTGGCGGGCGAGTTCCCTGGTGTGGGCGGTGTCGTTGGTCCCGACGCCCGCGACGATCGAGGCCCGGTCGCCCACGGCCCCGACCACGGCCCGCAGCAGCCGCTCCTTCTCCTCGTCGCTGGTGACGGGCGCCTCGCCGGTGGTCCCGCTCACCACCAGGCCGTCGTTGCGCATGTCGTCGACGAGGAACGACGCCAGGCGGGCCGCCCCGTCGTAGTCGACGGCGCCGTCCGGCGTCATCGGCGTGATCATCGCCGTCAGCATGCGGCCGAACGGTGCCGTGGCCGGCGCCGCCGGCGCGTCGGCTGGCGTGGAAGTCGTCATGTTCAGACCGTACCCGCCTACGGCGCGCGCGCGTAGCCGACCTGCCGCCACATCCCGGCACGATCCTGCCAAACCGGGCCCCGGCACGGGTCAGACGCCGGCCAGGGCATCGGCCAGGGGCGCCAGGTCGGGGAACGCGAAGCCGCCGTCCGCGCCGAGCGGCTGCAGCAGGACGTGGTCCGCGCCTGCTTCGAGGTGCTGGCGGGTCCGTTCGGCAATGGCCGCGGGACCGTGCGGGATGATCGCGTCGATCAGCCGCTCACTGCCGGAACCATCGGTGTCCTCGGTCCCGTAGCCGAACCGGCGCAGATTGGACACGTAGTTCGGCAGCTGCAGGTAGCGGGACGTGTAGCCGCGGGCAGCGGCCAGTGCAGCCGAACGATCCGATTCCAGGACCACCGCCATCTCGGGGATGAGCAGCGGCACGGGCCCGAGAACCTGCCGCGCGAACGACGTATGCTCGACGGGGACGAAATAGGGGTGCGCCCCGTCGGCCTCGTCCCGGGACAGCTCCAGCATCCTCGGTCCCAGCGCCGCCAGGATGCGCGGCGCCCGCTCGCCGGCGGGTGGCTCCGCGGCATGACCGGCCGGGTGATCCATTTCCGCGAGGTAGTGCGCCATGGCGGAGTACGGGCGGTCGTAGGACCGGCCGAGCTTTTCGACCGCCGGGGCGTGGCTGACGCCCAGGCCGAGGATGAACCGGCCGGGGAAACCTTTGGCCAGGGTGTCGGCGCCCTGGCGCATGTCGGACGGCTCCCGCCCCCAGATGCTCGCGATCCCTGTCCCGATGATGAGCCGGGAAGATCCGTCGAGCAGGCTGACCAGGTGGGTGAACGCGTCCCGGCGCCAGGTGGCTGCCGCCGATCCACAGCGAGCCGAAGCCCAGCTTCTCGACGGCGGCGGCCAGGTCCCGGCCGTCCGCCCCGAAGCGCTCCGGCGGCGGCGCCCAGATCCCGGTGCGGCCCAGGCTCTGGCGCAGGGCGGCGAGGCGGTCGCCGGTGTTCTGCTCAGTCATCGCGGGCCCTCTCAGAAGGCGTCGGTGATGGCCGCGACCTCACCCTGGTCCAGCTTGATGCCGGCTGCGGCGATGTTGGCCTCGACGTGCTCCGCGGATCCGGATCCGGGGATCGGCAGGATCTGCGGCGACCGGGCCAGCAGCCACGCGAGCACGATCTGGCGGGGGGTGAACCCATGGTTGCGGGCGGCGTCGGTGATCACGTCGACCTCGTTGGCCTCCTGGATGGGCGCCCACGGCAGGAACGCGAGTTCCTCCTGCTCACACAGGTCGACCATGGATTCCGAGGTCCGGTCGACAACGTTATACCGGTTCTGCATCGACACAATCGGGGTGATCTGCTCCGCCTTGCGGAGCTGATCCTCAGTGACGTTCGAGATGCCGATGTGCCGGATCTTTCCCTCGTCCTTGAGCTCCGCCAGGGCGCCGATCGACTCCTCGAGCGGGACCTTCGGGTCGGGACGGTGGAACTGGTACAGGTCGATCCGGTCCAGCCTGAGCCGCCGCAGGCTGCCCTCGAGCGCCTCGCGCAGGTGCCCCGGGCGCCCGTCCGGCTCCCACCGGCCCGGGCCGGGGCGGACCAGGCCGCCCTTCGTGGCGATCACCAGGTCGTCCGGGTAGGGGTGCAGGGCCTCGGCGATCAGCCTCTCGCTGACCTCGGGGCCGTAGGAGTCCGCGGTGTCGATGAAGTTGACGCCCAGCTCGACCGCGTGCCTGACCGCTTCCTTGGCCTTCCCCGGGTCCGGCGGCTCACCCCAGATGCCGTCGCCCGTGATCCGCATCGCGCCGTACCCCAGCCGGTTGACCGTGAGGTCACCGCCGACGTCGATCGTTCCCGCTTCCGCCGCGTTGGGCTTGCCAGTCATTGAGTACCTCCTCGGTAATGACCCAAGCTTTCCAGGCGTTCCCTGGCGCGGTGCGCGCGGGGACCGCCCTCGGGCCGTCCGTCTGCCGGGCGGTGTCCCCGCCCGCGTTCCGGCCCGCGTCCGCGCCCGCGGGCCCGCCCGTGGACCGTCCGCGGGGTGAATGAGGGCAGGATGTGACCGCCACCAGCGAGTCAAAGCAGTCACCAAGGGTGCAAGCGATGCGCGGCGCGGAGCATTCCGGGTTCCGGCCGGGTTCCGGGATAAATTTGGCTTCGGCCCGAACTTATTGCCTGTCGAGCGGCCTTCGCCCGACGGAGGCCGGTCAGGCGGCGCTCGGCTCCGGGCGGCCGGGTCTGGTTACGCTCGGTTCCCGGCGGCCGGGTCAGGCGGCGCTCGGCTCCCGGAGATAGGTGGCCCATTGCGGGTCACCGTCGCGGGCGACGCCGATCAGCCGCCAGTGCGCCCCGCGCGGAACCGCCGGCGGCACCGCCAGCGTCCAGCCGAGTTCCTCGAGCAGCCGGTCGGCCTTCCGGTGATTGCACGTGGTGCAGGAGGCGACGCAGTTCTCCCAGGAGTGCGGGCCGCCGCGGCTGCGCGGGATCACGTGATCGATGGTCTCGGCCTTCCGGTCGCAGTACGCGCAGCGGTAGTTGTCCCGGCGCATCAGCGCCGCCCGGGTCAGCGGGACCCGGTTCCGGTAGGGGATGCGCACGTAGCGGCGGAGCCGGATGACCGAGGGCGTGGCCAGCGTGACCGACGCGGAGTGCAACGTCTGCCCGGCGGTGTCGTCGTGGACTATTTCGGCTTTCCCACTGAGTACCAGGCATACGGCGCGGCGAAGCCCCACTGTGGTGAGCGGCTCATACGTGACGTTGAGCAGCAGGACTCGTCGCACTACCACCTCCGCCGGGCGGTTTAGCATCGCAGCAGCACCGTGTTCCTAGTGTGTCCGCTGAATCGCACCGCCGCCACTACATAAGATTGGGGGAGACGAACGCGCGGGGGGGGGGGGGGGATGAGAGAGGGAGGGGGAAGTGCAACTGGGTGAGGTGGATGAGCAGGTGCACGAGAGGGGACGAGGGATAGGGGAACAAGTGGGGGAGGGTGAGCAGGGGCAGGGGGGGCTGGAGGGGCACGGGGAAGAGGGGGGAGGGGAGCAGGGGGGGGAAGTGGTGCAAGGGGGGGGTGATGGTGGAGGGGTGGAAGGGGTAAAACAGGGGGAGGGCGGGGTGAGGGAGCTGGAAGGGCAGGAAGAGGAGGGTGGGGATGACGGGGTGGGTGAATGGGAGCTCACGGTTGGGGGGGGCGCGCTCAGGGCGCAGAGGGTGAGGGGGAAGGCGAGGCTGAGGCAGAGGGGATTAGTGCTGGGGAGCGGACGGGAAGGGGAACTGGGCGATGAGCTTGCGCAGGCGGCGAAGTGGCAGGACGGTGCAGATAAGATGAGACAAGGAAGCGCGGGAAAATCTAGAAGAAATATGGTAAACACGCGGGAGCGTCCCCGTGTCGCCGTTACCTACCTCACGGCACACCCGTGACCGCTTTAACACCTGCCGTCACCCCGTAGCCGGGACGGGCGGGCCTGGCCGGAGCAGGCGGGCCTGGCCGGAGCAGCGCGAGGGGCCTGGCCGGAGCAGGCGGGCCTGGCCGGAGCAGGCGGGCCTGGCCGGAGCAGGCGGGCCTGGCCGGAGCAGGCGGGCCTGGCCGGGCAGGCGGCCCGGGCCGCCTGGGCAGCGGCGGCGGACGGCTATGGTGCCTGTCATGACCGCAGATCAGTACCCGGACGCACGGCGGCTTGACCTGAGCGAGGACCTTTTCGGCCACCTGGTCAGCGATCCCTACCGGTGGCTCGAGGACCCGGACAGCGACGAGACGCGTGCGTGGCTGCGAGCGGAGGACGACCTGTTCCGCGGGTACGGGGAGGCGCTGCCCGGGGTCACCGCGCTGGCGGCGCGGATCCTGGAACTGACCGGGACCGGGCACATCGGGGTCCCCGTGTGGCGGGGTGCCCGCCAGTTCTTCACCCGGCGCCTGCCCGGGCAGGAGCACGCCGTGCTGTGCACTCTTGATCCTGAATCTGGAGGCGGCCCGGCGGGAGCAACAAGCGGGCGGACGCTGATTGACCCGGTGGCTATCGACCCGAGCGGGCGGACCACGCTCGATGGCTCGCAGCCGGACAAGGAAGGCCGGTCCCTGGCCTACCAGCTGTCCGAGGGCGGCAGCGAGGAATCGCTGCTCCGGGTGATGGACGTGGAAACCGGTGAGCTGGTGGACGGCCCGATCGACCGCTGCCGCTACTCCCGGATCGCGTGGCTGCCAGGCGGCAAGGCGTTCTACTACACACGGCGGCTGCCGCCGGACGAGGTGCCCGCCGGGGAAGAGCAGTATCACCGCCGCGTCTACCTGCACCGGGTGGGCTCACCCGCCGGGGACGACGTGCTGATCTTCGGTGCGGGGCGCGATAAGACCACGTACTATTCGGCCGCAGTGAGCCGGGACGGCCGGTGGCTGACCATCAGCGCGGCGCGCGGCACAGAGCCCCGTAACGATCTGTGGATCGCCGACCTGACCGCGTCTCGGCCTGTCGGCCCCCGCCCTGAAGCCGGTGCAGGTCGGCGCGGACGCGCGGACCGGCGTCCGGGTCGGGCGGGACGGCCGGCTGTACGTGTACACCGACGCCGGCACGCCACGGGGCCGGATCGCGGTCGCGGACCCGGCGAACCCGGGTCCGCAGCGGTGGCAGGACCTGGTCCCGTCCGATCCCGAGGCCGTCCTGGAGGGTTACGCGATCCTCGACGGCGAGCAGGGCACCCGGCCGGTGCTGCTCGTCGTGTGGACCCGGCACGCCATCAGTGAGATCACCGTGCACGACCTGGCGACGGGCGAGCGGGCCGGGACCGTTCCGCTGCCGGGACCGGGCACCGTCGGCGGGATCAGCGAACGGCCGGAAGGCGGCCATGAGGCCTGGTTCGCCTACACCGACAACACCACGCCCGCGACGGTCCTGCGCTACGACGCCAGCACCGACGAGACCCAGGTCTGGGCCCGGCCGCCCGGCGCCGTGGAAGCCCCCGCGGTGACGGCCCGGCAGATCGCGTACCGCTCCGGTGACGGCACCGAGGTGCGGATGCTCGTCGTCAGCGGCGCCCCGGCCGGAGGCGGCGCCCCGGCCGGAGGCGGCGCCCCGGCCGGAGGCGGCAGCCCCCGCCGCGCGGCCGGTGACGGACCGCCGCCGGCCCCGCGCCCGACGATCCTGTACGGGTACGGCGGCTTCGGCATCAGCCTCACCCCCGGCTATTCCCCGACGGTCCTCACGTGGGCGGAGGCGGGTGGCGTCTATGCCATCGCCGGGCTACGTGGCGGCAGCGAGGAAGGCGAGGAATGGCACCGGGCCGGGATGCTGGACCGCCGGCAGGCCGTCTTCGACGACTTCCACGCCGCGGCGGAGAAGCTCATCGCCGACGGCTGGACCACGCGGGAGCAGCTGGGCATCTACGGCGGCTCGAACGGGGGGCTGCTGGTCGGCGCCGCGATCACCCAGCGGCCCGACCTGTACGCCGCCGCGGTGTGTTCCGCTCCGCTGCTCGACATGGTCCGGTACGAGCGGTTCGGCCTGGGCGAGACGTGGAACACCGAGTACGGCACCGCGGCCGACCCCGAGCAACTGGGCTGGCTGCTGTCGTATTCGCCGTATCACCACGTCGCGGAGGGCGTGAACTACCCGAGCGTGCTGTTCACGGTGTTCGACAACGACACCCGCGTCGACCCCGTGCACGCCCGCAAGATGTGCGCGGCGCTGCAGTACGCGACGTCCGCCCGCCCGGCCGAACGGCCCATCATGCTGCGCCGCGAGGCCGACGTCGGCCACTCCAGCCGCGCGGTCAGCCGTTCGGTCGCGCTGTCCGCGGACATCCTCGCCTTCCTGGCCGCCCACACCGGCCTGCCTCTCCCCTAGCCCCTCCCTTCACCGGGGCCCGGTCCGGGCCGGCTGCCGCCCGGGCCGGGCCCCGGCGCGCCCGCCAGCTCCCGGACCCAGCCGGCCTGGGACTGGCGCAACCGGCGCGCAGGCACCCGCGCGCACGCTATAGCGTGCCGAGAGGCACCTCTGCGCCCATCGCCCCGTGCCCGCTGGGAGAGGACGGAACAGGCCAGATGGGCGCGCACGCCCCAGGAAGGATCTCGTGTTTCCTCACGCCCACCTCACGGGCCTTAACCTGTCCCAGGCACCCGTCACGCTCACCGACAGCTGCGGGCACGATCCGGGTATCGCGTGCCGCCTCGTCTGGGACCTTTCCCACCGCGGGATGGCCGCCCGGCTGACGGCCGTCTACCTCGCCGGGCCCATCAACCTGGTGCTGCGGCTGGCGTGGCTGGTCTTGCTCGCGCTGGTAGCCCGCGCGCTCGTGCACCGGCTGATCAACCGGGTCACGATCCGGGCGGCCGACGCCCCGCTGCACAGCCGGCTCCGGCAGAACTCCGGCGCCCGGGGCCGCCGCAGGCTGTGGCGGCGCACGCGGCAACGCGCGGCCACCGAGGCCGTGCTCACCGGGACGAAGGCGACCGCCGTCACCGCGGCCGTGCCGAGCGAGACCGACGCAGTGCACGAGGCAGCGTCCGAGCGGCGGCATCAGCGGGCCCACGCCCTCGGATCCATTCTCCGCAACGCCGCCTCGGTCACGATCTTCGCGATCGCCACCGCGATCGGTCTCGGCGACCTGGGGGTGAACCTCGCTCCGGTTCTCGCCAGCGCGGGGGTGGTGGGCATCGCGGTCGGTTTCGGCGCGCAGAACCTGGTACGGGACTTCCTGGCCGGCATCTTCATGCTGCTGGAGGACCAGTACGGCGTCGGTGACGTCATCAACATCGGCGACGCGACCGGCACCGTGGAGGCCGTGAGCCTGCGCACCACGCGGCTGCGTGACGTCAACGGGGTGGTCTGGCACCTCCGCAACGGCGCGCTCGAGAAGGTGGGGAACGAGTCGCAGGGCTGGGCCCGGGCCGTCGTCGACATCCCCATCCCGCCGGAACTGGAGATCAGTGATACCCGCACGCTGATGGAGCATGCGGCCGGCAGCATGTGGAAGGAGCGGCGCTGGCGCAAGCTCATGCTGGAAAAGCCCGAGGTCTGGGGGGTTCAGGGCATCTCGGCAACGCAGATCGTGATGCGGGTGGTAGCCAGGACGCTGCCGCTGCGGCAGTGGGAGGTGGGGCGTGAACTGCGGGAGAGGGTACTATCCGCGATCGATACCGCCGTGGTCGAGCAGGCGCGGCCAGTCTCGGCCAAGGCGCCGCGCCGGACCGCGACCGCACTCGACCCGGGCAGCGCACCGAGCCGCACCAAGGCGCCCAAGACCCCGGTCAAGCCCCAGGTAGCGGAGGCCCCTCCGGAAACCGGCGATAAAGGCCCGGGCGGGGATGGCGATAAGGGCCCGGGCGGGGAGGAGGCGGAGCGCGGGCCGCTGCCGCCGCCGTAGGCTAGGCCCGTCATGGACAGTCAATCAGCCGAACCCGCCGGGCCGCCGCGTTCGTTCTACGAAGCCGTCGGCGGCGAGGAAACGTTCACCCGCCTCGTGCACCGCTTCTACGAGCTTGCCGCCGACGACCCGGTACTGCGGCCGGTGTACCCGGCCCAGGATCTGGGGCCCGCCGAGGAACACCTGCGGCTGTTCCTCATCCAGTACTGGGGCGGCCCGCAGACGTACAACGAGCTGCGGGGGCACCCGAGGCTGCGGATGCGGCACGTGCGGTTCGTGATCGGCGAGGCCGAACGGGACGCCTGGCTGCGCGACATGCGCATCGCGCTCGACGAACTTTCGCTCGATGCGGCCCTGGACGCCCAGCTGTGGGACTACCTCGTCATGGCCGCGCACAGCCTGGTCAACCGCCCGGCGGACCGCCCCGCTCGGCCTCAGCCCGACTGGCTGGCCGGGCCCTCGTCACGGCTCCGACGGCCTCAGCCGGTGCCGGGCCGGATGGGCCCGGCGGGCTCGCTGGGCCCCCGGTCACGGTGTGCGGGTGAGGCGGCGGTAGGTGACGCGGTGCGGGCGGGCGGCTTCGGCGCCGAGGCGCTCGATCTTGTTCTTCTCGTAGGCGTCGAAGTTGCCCTCGAACCAGAACCAGTTCGCCCCGCCTTCCCACGCGAGAATGTGGGTGGCGATCCGGTCGAGGAACCACCGGTCGTGGCTGGTGATCACGGCGCAGCCGGGGAAGTCGAGCAGCGCGTTCTCCAGCGACGAGAGCGTCTCCACGTCCAGGTCGTTGGTCGGCTCGTCCAGCAGCAGCAGGTTGCCGCCCTTCTTCAGGGTGAGCGCCAGGTTGACCCGGTTCCGCTCACCGCCGGAGAGCACCCCGGCCGGCTTCTGCTGGTCCGGGCCCTTGAAGCCGAACGCCGCCACGTAGGCGCGGCTCGGGACCTCGGTGTGGCCGACGTTGATGTGCGTTTCCCCGTCGGAGATCGCTTGCCAGACGTTCTTTTCCGGGGCGATCCGCTCGCGGCTCTGGTCGACGTAGGAGATCTCCACCGTCTCGCCGATGCGGATGCTCCCGGCGTCGGGCTTCTCCTCGCCGACGATCATCTTGAACAGGGTGGTCTTGCCGACGCCGTTGGGACCGATGACGCCGACGATGCCGTTGCGGGGCAGCGAGAAGCTCAGGCCGTCGAACAGCACCCGGTCGCCGAACCCCTTGACCAGTCCCTCGGTCTCGACCACCACGCTGCCGAGCCGCGGGCCGGGCGGAATCTGGATCTCCTCGAAGTCGAGCTTGCGCCGCGCGTCCGCCTCGGCGGCCATCTCCTCGTACCGCTGGAGCCGGGCCCGGCTCTTCGCCTGGCGCGCCCTCGGGTTGGACCGCACCCACTCCAGCTCGTCTTCGAGGCGCTTACGGCGCTTGACGTCCTTGGCGCCCTCCACCTTGATGCGGGACGCCTTGGTGTCGAGGTAGGTGGAGTAGTTGCCCTGGTAGGGATAGGCGTGGCCGCGGTCCAGCTCCAGGATCCACTGCGCCGCGTTCTCCAGGAAGTACCGGTCGTGGGTCACGGCCACGACCGTGCCCGCGTAGCTCTCCAGGTGCTGCTCCAGCCACTGGACGCTTTCGGCGTCGAGGTGGTTGGTGGGCTCGTCCAGCAGCAGCAGGTCCGGCTGGGACAGCAGCAGGCGGCACAGCGCGACCCGGCGGCGCTCACCACCGGACAGCGGCTTGACGCTCGCGTCCGGGGGCGGGCAGCGCAGCGCGTCCATCGCCTGCTCGAGCTGGCTGTCCAGGTCCCAGGCGTCGCGGTGGTCGAGCTGCTCCTGGAGCTGGCCCATTTCCTCCAGCAGCTCATCGGAGTACTCGGTGGCCATCTTCTCGGCGATCTCGTTGTATTTGTCGAGCATCGCCTTGGTCTCGGCGACACCCTCCTCGACGTTGCCGAGGACCGTCTTGTCCTCGTTGAGCTGAGGCTCCTGGGAGAGCAGTCCCACCGTGAACCCGGGCATCAGCCGGGCCTCCCCGTTGGACGGCTGGTCGATCCCGGCCATCAGCTTCAGCAGCGTGGACTTGCCGGTACCGTTCGGCCCCACGACGCCGATCTTGGCTCCCGGCAGGAACGACAGCGTGACCTCGTCGAGGATTACCTTGTCGCCGTACGCCTTGCGCACAGCACGCATCTGGTAAATGAACTCGGGCATGGCACCTAGCGTATTCGGCCCGGCCGGGTCTCTGGGCCCGTTGGGCTGGCCGCCTACGCCGCGGGATCCCCGTTGTCGCCGTCCGTCTCGCCCCGCGGCGGCCCCGGCGCCCGCCGCCTCCGGCCTTAAGGCGGCCGGGTCCGGGGCCTCGACTTCGTGACTGTCCGTACAGGGCTGCCCGTCGGGCGAGTACACGCAGATCTGATCGCGCCCGGCGTCCTTGGCCCGGTAGAGCGCGAGGTCGGCGGCGGCCAGCAGTTCGAACAGGTCGTGGCCGTGCGCGCCGAGGACCGCGACGCCGATGGAGATCGTCACGGTGACGGCATCGCTGTCCGCGTACACGCCCATGACGCTGGCCCGGTGCCGCAGCCGTTCGGCGATCTTGCATGCCTCGTCGGCGTCGGCGCGCGGGAGCAGGACAACGAACTCCTCGCCCCCGAACCGGCCCACCACATCCGACCCGCGCACCTGCTGGCGCAGCTCGGTGGCCAGCCCGCGCAGCACGTCATCCCCGGTCAGGTGCCCGTAGGTGTCGTTGATGCGCTTGAAGTGGTCCACGTCACAGAGCAGCAGCGCGAGGGTCTCCCCGGCCCGCCGGGCCCGGGCGATCTCCGTATCGGCCTCGCGCTGCCACGCGGTCGCGTTCAGCAGGCCGGTCTTGGCGTCGGTGCGCGCGGCGGCCTGCAGTTGCTGGTGCATCAGGCTGCGCTGCAGGACGATCACCGGGGGCAGCGCCACGCAGAGCAGCACCGGGCTCAGCGCGCAGCCGATCACCACGAGGACGCCCACGCAGATCTCGGTCAGGTCCAGCAGCAGGCTCTCCCGGTCCCACAGCACCTCCGCCCAGCGGGCCTGCGGCTGGGCGGCGTGCGCGGCGACCGCCACCATGCCCGTGTTGAGCACGTTGAACAGCACCGCGCAGCCGATCGCGATCAGCACGGCCGCGGGCCGCGTGAACCAGGCGTGCGAAGCGGGATGGGCGACCCAGGGCACCGAACGCGCCACCGTGGCGGTCGGGCCCACGTGCCGGAAGACGGTCGAGGCCGACCCGCCGGCCAGCCCGAGCGCCGCGGAGCTGAACAGCCGCCGGTAGGCAGGCGTACGCCGGACCCGCAGGTAGAGCAGCACGCCCAGGACGATCGGAGCCAGCAGCGCATACACCGGCGGCAGCAGCAGCGCGATCGGCAGCCACCACGCCGAGAGCAGGTCACGCGAGACGCCGGTCGGCTGGCCGAGGCGGCGGGTTGCCTCGATGCAGATGGCCCCGCAGGCCAGCAGGGCCGCGAACAGGGCGACGTCCACCGCCCGGACCGGGGTGTGCAGGATTCCCCGCACGGTGAGACCGAGATCAGCGGCGATGATCACGAAGACGTACCCGACCACAGGCGACGGCAACGCGAAGAGCTGCCAGCTCCGCGGCCGGCCGAAGCGCCGTAGGATGCCGCGGGAAGACACCCGCTGACTCATGACCTGGTCGGCTGCTGACATGCCTCTCGCCTGTCACTAATTGGTCTCGTACGGCGACTCTACGTGGTCAAGTCGCGCTCTGCATCACTTTCAGTAACATCCGGAAACGGTGGGTGTGTTAACAGGGCGGCGGCGCTGTATGTTGGAGTCCACGCGGGACGGTTACGCAGGCAGATATGATGTCTGCGCAGCGTTACCCGCCCCGCGCTGCCGCCTGACCGTAAGCCCCCGAAGAGACCGGTGCTGGCTACATGAAGAGAGTGAGTTCCATGCGAGGGGTCATCTGGAGCTGACTCCGGCCGTGCAGGCCGGAGTCCGGCGCCGTTAACCGGCAGTCGCCCTTGCGGCTAGCCGGCGGCCAGCGCTGCCGCCAACCGGCGACCTGCCCGCCCGCTCATCCGCGACCGCCCGGCCGCTAGCCGGCGGTCGGCTCGGCTGCCGATTCGTCTAGGTCGTGCTCCATCTCGGCGATGGCCTGCTCGTCGAACATCCCGCTGCCATCGCCGCCGCTGATTCCGGCCATCTGGGCGTCTTCTGCTACGCCCGGGCCGTCCTCACCTTCCAGGCGGGCCCTGATCGCCTCGCCGCGCGCCAGGGCGGAGCTGTCGGCCGACGAACGCTGATTCCAGCTGAAATGCGCGACCCCGCGAGCCAGGTCGAAACCGATGGTGTCGGCTTCGACCTCGACGTCGGACCGCTGCTGCCCGTTCCGGTCCTCGTAGTACCTGGTGCGCAGCTTCCCGGCAACGACGATGGGCTGCCCCTTGCGCAGGCAGATCTTCGCGTTGCGGGCCAGCGACTTCCGGCACCGCACCGAATAGAACGAAATCTCGCTGCTGCGCCACTCCCCCGTCGCACGGTCGATCCAGCGGCTGCTCGACCCGATGCGCAGGTTCGCGACCTCTGTGCCGTCGCTGAACTGATTGATTCTCGGCTCGGTAGCCACGAAGCCGATCAGCGTCACGTATCCGCTTTGACTCATCTCGATCCTCCTGCGGTCTGGCGGCGTCGTGCCGCCGCTGCCATGGGCGGCCCCGGCATCCGTTCCGCCGGGGCCATCTCCACGGTGGCTGACCGCCGGGGACCGGGGGAGCCCGGCCGCGTTCCGGTGGATAGCCGCCCCCGTTATCCCCAGACCGCCGACGGGGGCTTCCGCCCGCGGCGACAACCGGTCATAATGCGGCACCGGTCACAGTGCGGCACCGGTCAGCGGCGGGACAGGCCATCCAGTCGCCGCATCTCATCGGCGCTCAGCGAGAAGCCGACCAGCGCGAAGTTGGACGCGATCCGCGCGGGCTGGGCCGATTTCGGGATCACCGGAATGCCGTGCTGGAGGTGCCAGCGCAGCACGATCTGCGCGGGGCTCACACGGTGCCGTTCGGCGATCCGCACCAGCGTCTGGTCGCGGAGGTTCGTGCCCTTGAGCGAGCTGTAGCCCTCCACGACGACCCCGCGTTCCCGGATCGCGGCCAGCAGCTTCGGGTCGTGGCCGGGCAGACTCCACGGGATCTGGTTGACCGCCGGGCGCTCGCCGCTGGCGCGGATCAGCTCATCGATGCCCGCGACGTCGTAGTTGCTGACGCCCACGGCCCGGGCCAGCCCCTCGTCCCGCAGCATGAGGAACTGCTCCCAGACGGACGCCGAGCGCCGCGGCGGCCAGTGCACCAGCCACAGGTCCACGTAGCCGGTGCCCAGCGCCCGGAGGCTCGCGTCGATCGTCGGCCGCTCACGGCCGGCGTTCCCGGGCGGCAGCTTCGTGGTGATGAACACGTCCCGGCGGTCGAGGCCGCTGTCGCGGACGGCCCGGCCCACCTCCGCCTCGTTCTGGTACATGGTCGCCGTGTCGAGGTGGCGGTATCCGGTCTCGAGCGCGTACCGGACGGCCGCATACGCGCGCTGCCCGCGCAGCCGCCACGTGCCGAACCCCACCATCGGCATCGTCACCCCGCGGCCCAGGTCTACCCGGGTGTCCTGACCAGCGTCTGTCATGCGCCAATTGTCCCAGCAGGCCGGCCGGGCGCCGGGAATCCAGCAGGCAAGTTCGCGGACGGCTGATACGTTCACCGCTCATGCGGCGAATCTCGGTGGTCGGCGCAAGGCCGCAGGACCTCAGAGGGGACCTCGCGAGGGGCGGGCGGTCAGGCGGCGACCAGTTCCGACGGTTCGGCAATGACGTCCACGAGGGCGCCGTTCCGCACGACCGTGATCGCGAGGGGCTTGCCGATTGCCTCCGCGAACATCAGCCGCTGCAGGTCCTGCGCCGCAGCGACCGGGTTGCCCGCAGCCGACAGCAGCAGGTCACCGGGCCGCAGCCCGGCGCGGTCCGCCGGGCCACCGGGGACGACCTCCGCCACGCGGAGCCCGTTGGGGCGGCCGATGCGCTCCCGCCACGGTGCCGTCAGCGGCGCGGGTACCGTGACCAGGCCCAGGTAGGCGCGCCGGACGCGCCCGTCCCGCATCAGCGTGGACACGATCCGGCGGGTGGTCGTGTTGACGGGGACCGCCATGCCTAGCCCGACCCCGGCGACGGCGGTGTTGATGCCGACCACCTGGGCGGCGGCGTCGGCCAGCGCGCCGCCGGAGTTGCCGGGGTTGAGCGCGGCATCGGTCTGGATGACGTCCTCGATGAGCCGCGTCCCGCCACGGCCGCCTGCGGGCATCGACCGGCCCAGCGCGCTGATCACGCCGGCGGTCACCGATCCCGCCAGGCCCAGCGGGTTGCCGACCGCCACGACCAGCTGGCCCACGACGAGATCATCGGCCTCACCGAGTTCGGCGGGCGACGGGGTCGGGCCGGTCGCGCGGAGCACCGCCAGATCGGACAGCGGGTCGGCGCCGACCACGCGGAACGGGGCCGTCGTCCCGTCGGAGAACGACGCCGTGCCCCCCTGCGCCCGACCGACGACATGCGCGTTGGTGAGCAGGAAACCGTCGCCGGTGAAGACGACACCCGAACCGAGGCTCTCCCCTGACGAGCCCCCGGGTCCCCCGCGGGGCACGCGTAGGCTGGCCACCTTGGACGTAAGTTTCTCGGCCACGCCGGAAACAATGAGCGAGTACGCGTCCAGTGGACGGTCTGCTGCCATGACCGCCTCCATTTGCGGGATTACAGTATTACAAGGCAACAGGCCCGTCCGCGCCTACCTTCCGGCCGCTGTTATGCCCTCAGCAGAATGCCGAACGAAACTTTGTGACCCTCGCTCCCCGGTGCGGGGTCTTCCCATTCAGAGGTCAGCGGCCCCGGACGCACGCGATGGCGCATTGGACTCGTGGGCTTTACCTGCAGAGGTGCCATTGCGTGTACCCGGATACATGCAGAGGTGCCATTGCGGGCATGCGGGCGGGAGCGGGGACGGGACCGGAGCGGGTCAGGGGCGGGCGGCGGCGGTGAGGCAGGTGCAGAAGCTCGCGTACTCGGTGAGCTCGGTGCCGGCCGGGATGACCACCAGATCGCGGGCCACGGCGTCGATCCGCGCCCGCATGACGGCCGCCATGTGCTCGCGTTCCCGGTCCGAGGAGAGCATCACCGCGTTCTGGCTGCCGGAGGCCGTCAGCCAGCCGAGCAGGAGCACCGCGACAACCATGGCGGCCAGCCACGGCAGCAGCGCGACGCTGCCGATGAGTTCCGGCGGGTGCGGCCCCGCCGCGTGCAGGGCCCCGACCACGACGATGACGCCGATCCAGCCGATACCGGCGGCCACCAAGGCGACCAGCAGCCACTGCCAGGCGCACACCACGCGCCACCAGGCGGGAATCCGAGCGCCCACCGGCATGCTCTCGCTGATCGCCGCGCGGAGCGCGCCACTGACCTCCCCGGCGCGGGACCGGGCCGCGGCGCGCACCGTGCGCGGCCAGGGATCGGGAAGGGTCTCGCCGGCCGCGTCGGCGAAGGCGGTGATGGCGCTGTCTATCTCGGACTGCTGGGCGTCGGCGCCGACGGTCAGCGCGACCCGGGCGTCGCCGCTGACCCGGCCCAGGCGGACCGGGTCACGGCCCGGGAACCAGCCGGCGGCCCGGCCGAACGGCCAGCTGAGGTAGCGGGCGGCGTGGATCTCGCGGACGTCTTCCAGCGCTTCGGTGACGGCGGCCAGGCCGACGGCGCGCGCGAAGGCGTCGGCCAGGTCGAGGGCGGGCCCGGCCGGGACGCTCTCGACCGCGGTCTGGCCGGACTGGGGCGCACTGGGGATCGAGGAGGCGTCTGTGGCGTCTGAGACGTCGTCCCATGGCGGGCGGGTGGCGGCCGCAGCGGACGACGGGTCGCCCGGCGGGGCATCCGGGTGACCGGCTTCGGCCGCGACCCCGGCGTCCATCCCGGAAGCCGCGGCCCCGGACACCCCGGCGGGCGCGAAAGCCCTGGCCGGCGCGGCCGGGCCAGCGGCGCCATCCGGGCTGCCCCCCGCCGCGCGGCGGGCGACCGCGGCGGGGTCCGTGGCGTAGACGGCGAACTTGGCGATGATGCTGTCGATGTCGGCGGCGATCCGCTCGGTCCGCGTCTGCCGGGCCGAGACCGCTTCGGCCAGAAGCTGGCGCAGGTTGTTCAGGCCCGCGCCGGTGGCGGCGGACATCAGCAGGACCCGCGCCTCCCCGTGCCCTTCGGAATCCAGCAGCCTGCGCAGGTCTTCCTCGCAGTCCTTGGCCTGCTGGGGCGTGAGCAGGTCGCACTGGTTGAGCGCGACCGTGGTCACGGTCGCGTGCCGCGCCAGCGGGGCCAGGAAACGGTTGTGCACGGCGCCGTCCGCGTACTTCTGCGGATCGAGGACCCAGACCATCAGGTCGGCCTGGCTGATCAGGCGGTCCACGGCGGTGGCGGCCCCGGCCGCCACCGAGTCGTGGTCCGGCAGGTCGACGAGCAGCAGGCCGCTGAGGGCCGCCTCCCCGGCGTCCAGCGCGCTGGCCCGGGCGTAGCGGTAGCGGCGCTCGATCCCCAGCCAGTCCAGCAGCGGCGCGGCGCCCTGCATGCCCCACACGCAGGCGTGCGCGTGCCGGGTGGCCTGCCGGGTCACGGCGGGCGGCGAAAAGGTGGCCCCGGCCAGGGCGTTGAACAGGGAGGACTTGCCACTGCCGGTGCCGCCCGCGAGCGTCACCACCGTGTGCGCGGGAGATAGGCTGAGCCGCTCATCGGCCCGTTCCAGCAGGGCCTCCGCCTCGGCCAGCAACTCCGGGCTGAACCCGCCCGGGCCGCTGCGGTCCCTGGCGATCTGCACCAGGGACGACAGCGCCTTCAGGCGGGCCTGGCAGGTGAGTGTTCGGCAGGCCGGCGAACGGCGGCGTGCTGGACGTCACTGAAGCGCCTCGACCATGAAGGCGGCCTGATACAGCCGGACTCCCGCGACCTCATCGCAAGTGCCCGCGCCGTCGATGACCTCGGAGAAGCGGCGGAGTTCCTCGTCCAGTAGCAAGCGCGCCCTCTCGTAAAGCTCAGCGCGTGCCGTCCGGAATATGTCGCGCATCGGCTGCTCGCCCAGCACCGCCGTCACGATGCGCCGGGGAAGCGCCAGGATGTCGCTGTCATCCGCGGCCGCGGCGGCGTGACTGCCGGTCGCGCTCTCGCCGAGGATCGCGAGCACGGCGACCAGCGCCAGCGTATCGTCGTCCAGCGGCGCGGACCGGGTGAGCGATCGTTTTTGCTGGCCGGCGTCCTGCACGAGCCGCATGACGTGATCCTGCCACGCGCTGACAGCCCGGGCCGAGCGCAACGGCAGGTCCGGCGCGGACTTGGCCAGATTCAGTTCTTCGGCGCCGACGTCGCCGTCCCCGAACACCGACGCGAACAAGCGGTCCGCCTGACGCCCGGACGCCCGTTCCCGCTCGGCGGCGGCGAGCATCGCGGACCCGGCGGTATCGGCGCGCCACCGGTTGTCGGCTTCCTCGGCCGCGCGGTCGGCGGCGGAGATGACCGCCCCCTCCAGCGCCGAGCGCAGCGCGGTCTTCATGGCCGCGCCGCGCTCCGGCGCCTGGCGCCGGCGCGCCCGTTTACCCTGCCGCGGGACCTTGCGTGACCGCAGGGTACGCATCAGGTCACCCGTCACCACGAAGTCCTGCCAGCGGGCCTGGACCTCACCGCGCAGCACCGTGCCGTCCCGGGTTGCCTTCGCGACCTCCGCCAGGGCACTCCGGTACGGCTCCTCAGCCTGCTTGCGGAGCCGGGAACGGACGGCCAGCTGCGCCTCCGCCTGCGCGGCGAGCGCGGGCACCCTGGTCCGGAACGTGTCGAGGACGCCCGACATGGTTTGGGTGAGGACCGCCACCCGGCGCTCATCGCGTCGCGCGGTGTCCGTCAGCCAGGCGCGGATCTGCCCGAACGCTTCCGGCGGGAGCATCCCGGCGGCGATCCGGGTTTCCGGGATGACGAACCGGCCGCCGGCGTTGATGCCGTTCGCGTCGAGCATCGCGGTGAAATGCCCGACGAGCTCGGCACGGGACCCGGCCGGGACGCGGGACAGCACGATCCCCAGCGACGCGCCACGGTCCCGGGCGTGCTGAAGCAGATGCCAGACCGGCGCGTCCGCGTACCGGCTGGCCGAGGTCACGAACAGCCATAGGTCGGACGCATCCAGGAACTGATACGCGAATTCGTGGTGCGCCTTGACCACGGAGTCGATGTCCGGGGTGTCGAGCAGTGCGAGCCCCCTGGGCATGCCCTCGGTCGCGGCGAGCACGAGCAGCCCATCCCGGCCCGGCCGGGCCAGGCCCTCCTGGCGGACGCGGGGCAGGCTGGGCAGAAAGTTGTTCTCCGCGAACCAGTCGACGTCGTCGGGATGACACGCCAGGACGGGGCTGTTCGTCGTCGGCCGGCGCACTCCCGGTCGCGCTGACCTGCGTGCCGACGATGCTGTTGACCAGCGTGGACTTCCCGGACCCGGTCGAGCCGACCAGCGACACGAGGATCGGGGCGGCGGACCGGCGCAGCCGCGGCAGCAGATAGTCGTCGACCTGGCTGAGCAGCTTCCCCCGTTCGGCTTTCGCCTCCGGCACGTTCGGCGCCTCGAACAGCAAGGGCACGGCGGCGATGCGCTTGCGCAGGTTGAGCAGGGCGCTCTCCAGGGTGCGCGCGTCCACCCGGACGTACGGCTCCACCACGGAGCCCGGCCCGGCGGCCGGGGCGCCGGCGCCCTGGCCGACATCGGCGGCCCCGCCGGCCGAGCCGCCGGAGTCGCCGGGGTCCCCGGGGTCGCGGGGATCGCTGCGGTCGCTGGCGTCGTTCGGGTCTCTGGGGCCGCTGCGACTTCTGGGGACGTCCGGGTTTCTGGGGCCGCTGCGACTTTTGGGGACGTCCGGGTTTCTGGGGCCGCTGCGACTTCTGGGGACGTTCGGGTCTATGGGGCGGCCGGAGGCGCTGGGGTTGTCTGAGGCAGGGGCGGCGCCCGGTTCAGGCGCGGCCGGGTCGTCGGTCCGGGCCGCCCGGGGCGTACTGGCGCCATCCGCCGTCTCGCCGCTCGCGGACTGCCCTGCCGCCCGTCCTGCCGCCGCGGCCGGGGACTTTCGCCGCGGACCTTCCCGCCGCCGCGGACCTTCCCGCCGCTGGGGACCTTCCCGCCGCTGGGGACCTTCCCGCCGTCCGCGGACTGCTCCGCGCCGCGGACCGCTCCCCCGCGGACCGCTCCGCCGCGGACGCTGCGCGCCGCGGACCGCTCCCCCGCGGACTGCTCCGCTGCCGCCGCCGGCTCCTGGTCCGCGGGCGCGCCGAACGGCTGGATGGCCGCGGCCTGGTGGCCCGCCCCCGGCGGCTGCGGAGCGTCGCCGGTCACGGCCGGGGGGAGGCTGCCCTCGGGCGCGGAGGGCGATCTCACGCCTGGTCCGTCCGCTGCGCCGCGCGGCCGGCGTCGGCACGGCCGGGCACGCCGGGCTGCATGCCCCGCGTGAGCTCGGCAATCTCGGCTGCGACGTTCACGACCTCACCTATCACGACTACGGCCGGCGGCCTGATCCCATCTTTAAATACCCTAGGCGCGACTGTGTCCAGCGTTGCCACAATTGTGCGCTGAGTAGGCAGGGTACCGTCAGCGATCACCGAAACGGGCGTCTGGCCCGAACGGCCGTACCGGATCAGCGTTTCGGTCACGGCAGCCAGCCGCTCCACTCCCATGAGCAGGACGAGCGTGCCCCGGGCCGCGGCCAGGGCCGGCCAGTTCACCGTGGAGCGCTCGTCGTCCGGCGGGACATGCACCGACACCACGCTGAACTCCTGCGCGACGCCACGGTGCGTAACCGGCACCCCGGCGGCCGCGGGAACGGCGACCGCGCTCGTCACCCCCGGCACAACCGTCACCGGAATCCCGGCGCGCAGGCACGCGATGACCTCTTCCGCGCCGCGGCCGAAGACGTACGGATCACCGCCCTTGAGCCGGACCACGAACCGGCCGGCCCGGGCGTGCTCGATGAGCGCGGCGTTGATGTGCTCCTGGGCGACCGAACGCCCGTAGGGAATCTTGGCCACGTCGATGACGTGCACGTCCGGCGGCAGCTCAGCCAGCACCGAACGGGGCGCGAGCCGGTCGGTCACCACCACATCCGCCTCGGCCAGCAGCTGGCGCCCGCGCACGGTGAGCAGGCCGGGATCGCCGGGGCCGCCGCCGACCAGCGCGACGCCCGACCGGCGGCCACGGCCACGCCGGGCGCCGAGCGTACCCGAATGAAGCCCGGAGACGATGGCGTCCCGGATGCCGGCGCTGCGGCGCGGGTCCCCGCTCAGCACGCCGACCCGGACGTCGCCGGCCAGGCCGGACGCGGGCGTCCAGACGGCCGACTGGGCCGCGTCATCCGCGCGGACGCACCAGATCCGCAGGGCCTCGGCCTCGGCGGCGATGGCGGCGTTCACGGCCGGGTCGCTGGTGCAGGCGCAGACCAGCCACGCCCCGTCGATATCGCCCGCGGCGTAGCGGCGACCGGCCCAGTGGATCTTCCCCGCCAGCGCGAGATCTTCCAGCGATCCGGTGACCTCGGGTGACACCAGCGACACGTCGGCACCCGCGTCGAGCAGGGCGGGTACCCGGCGCGCGGCCACGGCGCCGCCCCCGGCCACGACGACGCGCCGGCCGGCCAGGCGCAGCCCCAGCAGGTACGGCTGATCGTCAGTGGTAGCCATGGGGGCCGGAATGGGTCAGCACGGTATCCGTCAGCACGCTGGTCCAGGCTCCTTCATGCTTTCTTGTCGCTGACGCCGGCCGAGTCGAACGTCGCCACGTCGCGGAGCGCCCGCGCCGCGCTCTGCACGAGCGGCAGAGCCAGCAGGGCGCCGGTCCCCTCCCCCAGCCGCAAGTCAAGATCAACAAGCGGTCGCAGCTTCAGGTAACCAAGCGTAGCGGCATGCCCGGGCTCGGTGCTGCGATGGCCGGCCAGGCACGCGGCGATCGTGTCGGGGGCGATGGCCACCGCCGCCAGCGCCGCCGCCCCCGCGATGACGCCGTCCAGGATGACCGGAACGCGCAGTGCCGCGCCGGCCAGGATGAAGCCGGCCAGCGCGGCGTGCTCGTAGCCGCCGAACGCGGCCAGCACGCCGACCGGGTTCGGCCGGGTCGGGCCGGTGCAGCGCCAGCCCCTGGCGGATGGCCTCCACCTTCCGGGCGCGGGCGGCCGCGTCGGCGCCGGCCCCGGGGCCGGTCACCACAACCGGGCTGCTGCCGGTGAAGGCGCAGATCAGCGCGGCCGAGGCGGTGGTGTTCGCGATGCCCATGTCCCCCGTCACCAGGCAGCGGTTCCCGGCCGCGACCAGGTCGCGGGCGACCTCGATCCCGGCCGTCAGCGCGGTCACGGCCTGCTCGCGGGTCATCGCCGGGCCCCGGGTGAAGTCCGCCGTGCCCCGCGCGACCTTGCGCGGCAGCAGGCCCGGGGCCGGCTCCAGGTCCGCCGCGACCCCGGCGTCGACCACGACGACCTCGGCCCCGGCCTGCGCCGCGAACGCGTTGACGACGGCTCCCCCGGCCAGGAAGTTGGCGACCATCTGCGCGGTCACCTCCTGCGGCCACGGGCTGACGCCCTGGGCGTGCACCCCGTGATCACCGGCGAAGATCGCGACCGCGGCCGGCTCGGGCAGCGGCGCCGGGCACTCCCCCGCCAGCCCGGCGAGCTGAACGGACACATCCTCGAGCACTCCCAGGGAACCGGGCGGTTTCGTCATCCGGGCCTGGCGCTCACGTGCGGCGGCGGCCGCCCCCGGATCCAGCGGGCGGATCGCCGCGGTGACTTCGGCCAGAGCGTCCACTGGTTCCTCCCCCGGCAGGCCACGCCGGCCGAACTGCCCGGCGTGCACCGCCCACGCGACCGGCCGGCGGCGCGCCCAGCCGGAGGCCTGCAGCTCCGGCTCCGGCCCGAACTCCCGCACGTACCCGGCGCACAGGTACGCGACCACATCCAGGTGCGCGGGCAGGCCCAGCTCCGCGGCCAGCTCCCGCTCGTCGAAGAAGCTCACCCAGCCGACGCCCAGCCCCTCCGCGCGCGCGGCCAGCCACAGGTTGGAGACGGCCAGGACGCTGGAGAATGCGGCCGTCTCCGGCTGGCTGTGGCGGCCAAGGGTGTGCCGGCCGCCGCGGGTGGCGTCGCAGGTCACGGCGATATTGACCGGCGTGTCCAGGATGGATTCCACCTTGAGGCGGCCGAACGCGCGGGACCGCGCCCCCGGCAGGCCGGCCGCGTAGCCGTCCCGGTTCCGGCGCGCCAGCGCGGCGATACGCTCCCGCTGGGCCCGTTCGGTGATCACGATGAAGTCCCACGGCTGGGAGAACCCGACGGATGGCGCCTGGTGGGCGGCGGCCAGCACGCGGCGCAGCACGTCGTCCGGCACCGGGTCGGGCCGGAACCCCTGCCGGACGTCGCGGCGTTCCGCGATGACCCGGTAGACCGCCGCGCGCTGCTCCTCCTGGTACGGCTCCGCCCGCAGCTGATCTTCGGGATGGGTGGTCATGCGACCTCCAGCACAGCAGCAAGAGTGACAGCGAAACGATCGTTGGTGGCCCGATCACGAACGGCGACGCGGATCCAGCTGGGGCCAAGTCCCGGGAACGTGTCGCCCCGGCGCACCGCGAACCCGGCTGCCCGCAGCCGCTCCCGTACGCCGGCCCCGGCGGGCCCAGTCGCCCCAGCGGGCCCGGCGGTGATGTTCAGCAGCAGGAAGGACGCCTGGGCGTGCGGGGTCACCGCGACACCGGGCACGCGGCGGAGGGCCTGGGCCAGCCGGGCCCGTTCGGCCCGCATCGCCGTGGCCCAGGCGGCGGCCTCCGCCGTGGCGGCCGGCCCGCAGCAGGCCACGACCGCGGCCAGGGCCGGCCCGGACACGGCCCACGGCGGGCGCGGCCGGGCCAGCGCGTGCACGTGTGGCGGGCTGGCGAGCAGGTAGCCGGCCCGCAGCCCGGCCAGGCCCCACGTCTTGGTCAGGCTGCGCACGACGATCAGCCCGGGGACGTCACGCACCGCGGCCAGGCTCTCCGGCTCACCGGGCACGCAGTCCGCGAACGCCTCGTCGACGACGAGCAGGCGGCCGGGCCGGGCCAGCGCCATGATCGCCGCGGCGGGGTGCAGGACCGAGGTCGGGTTCGTCGGATTGCCCACCACGACCAGGTCCGCGTCCGGCGGCACGGCCCCGGGATCGAGCGTGAAGTCGCCGCCGAGCGTGACCCGGCGCACCGGATGACCGGCCGCGCGCAGCGCCACCTCCGGCTCGGTGAACTGCGGGTGCACGATGACCGCGTGGCGCGGCCGGAAGGCCCGGGCGATCAGGGTGAACGCCTCCGCGGCCCCGGCCGTGACGAGGACCTCGACCGGGGGCCGGGCGTGGCGGCGGGCGGCGGCCTCGGTCGCGGCGCGCGGATCCGGGTAGGCGGCCAGGTCGCCGGCCGCCGCGCGGATCCGGTCCAGCAGCCATGGCGGCGGGGTGCCCGGCCGGACGTTCACGGCCAGGTCGGTCAGGCCGTCGGCGAGCTCGCGGTCCCCGTGGAAGGACAGATCCGGCTCGTCGCGGCCCGCGCCGGTGGCCGGCTGGGTGCCGGGCGGGCCAGGGACGCTGCGGCGGGTGTCAGCTCGCATCGGCGTGCGCCGCCTCGCTGGGCCTGGCGGTCCTGCCGGGCCCAGCGGCCCCAGCGGGCGCGGCGCCCCCAGCGGGCGCGGCGGGCGCGGCCCACGCCCCCGGCGGGCGCGGCGGCCCCAGCGGCCCGGCGGGCGCGGCGGGCGCGGCGGGCACGGCGGGCGCGGCGGGCGAGTGGTGCGCGTGGTCGTGCGGATGGTCGTGCGGCTGCTGCGGCGCGCCGACGCGGTGCTCCAGGCCGGGGAACGCGGCCCGGTACTGGCACACGTCGCAGTTCATCCTGATGTCGCCGGTCAGCGCCTCACGGTAGCGCTCGGCGACCAGCCCGGCGATCTCGTCGCAGTCGCCGAGGACGTCCGCGCAACCGATGTTCAGGCCGGGATGGGCGCGGGCGTAGCCGGCGGCCTGGGCGGCAACCCGGTCCGGCAGCACGCCGGGGAACAGGAAATAGCGGGCGACCACGATGCTGCGGGCCCCCAGCCGCCGGCACCGCGCCAGGCCCTCGGCCACGCTGGGGCGGGCGAGCGACACGAACGCGGTCTCGGTGAACTCGTACCCGCGGCCCTCCCACAGCAGCCGCGCGTCCTTGCACACGTCGGCGTTGGCGTCCGGGTCGGTCGAGCCGCGCCCGACCACCAGCACCGCGAACGGTTCCGGCAGGTCGCGCGCGGCTACTGAGATCCGTTCGGCCAGCAGGTTCAGCAGTACCGGGTGCGGGCCGAGCGGTCGGCCGTACCGGACGGTGAGCCCGGGGTGGCGTGCCGTCTCCCGGGCCAGCGCCGCGGGCACGTCGCCCTTGGAGTGGCCGGCCGCGGACAGCATCAGCGGGACGGCGACGAGGGTCCGGTTCCCGCGGTCCACCAGGCCGGACACGGCGTCGCGGAGCGGCGGCGCGGACAGCTCGATGAACCCGCCGGCCACGTCCGCCCCCGCTCCGTCGGCCCAAGCCGTACCTGCCCGGGGCCCGGCTGCGCCGGCCAGGTCGGTGAGCCGCCTGGTCAGCGCGGTGAAGCCCGCCACTCCTTCGGGGTCGCGGGTCCCGTGGCCGGCCACGAGCAGGGCCGGCCTCACCGGCTGTCCCCGGCGGAGCCGCCCCGGCCGGGCGGGTCGGGGCGGGCCGACGCGGGCTGGCGCCCTGAGGCTGGGGGCAGGCCCGAGCCGGCCGGGCGCCCGGGGGAGGCCGGGCTGGCCCGGGGAGGCCGGGCGGGCTGGGGGGGGCTGGGGGGCCTGCGCCCGGGCGACCCGCAGCAGCGCGTTGAACACGGCCGCGGCGACCGCCGAACCGCCCTTCTCCGAGACGTTGCTGATCGCGGGCAGGCCGCTGGCGCGAAGGGCTTCCTTGGCGGGCGCCGCCCCGACGAACCCCACCGGCAGCCCGATCACCAGTGCGGGCACGACATCCCGGCGCAGGACCTCCTCCAGGGCAGTCGGCGCGCAGCCGACCACCCAGACCGCGCCGGGACCCGCCTCGCCGAAGGCCAGCCGGGTCGCGGCCGCCGACACGGTGATACCCACCGTCCGGGCCAGCCGGGACGCGATCGAATCCCCGATCTTGCAGATCACCGGGTAGCCGGTGATGCCGGCCGCCACCATCGCCACGTCGGCGACGACGGGTGCGCCCCTGGTGATCGCCGCGACCCCCGCCGCCAGCGCCGTCTCGTCACAGATCAGGTCGGTGGCGTAGTCGAAGTCGGCGCTCGCGTGGATCACCCGCTCGGTCACCGCGCGCGTCAGCGGTGGCAGGTGGCTCAGGTCGACCCGGGAACGGAGGATTCGGTAGGACTCGGTCTCGATCGGGTCAGGCTCGCTCGGCACGCGGTCGAATCTGGTCACGTTTCCTCCCCGGTTTTGCCCGGAACGCGGGCGAGATCGATCGCGTCGACGGGACAGACCTCGACGCACTCGCCGCATCCGGTACAGAGCTTCTCCAGGACGATAAGCCGCGCCGGCCCGTTCATTGGACGGATCGCGTGAGTTGGCGTGGCCGCCTGGGCCGGACGGGCCGCACGGCCCGCGCTCGCCGCCGGCCCGGCCCCCGCTGGGCGGATCGCGCGTTCCGGGCAGGTCAGCAGGCAGGCGCCGCAGCCCTGGCACCGGCTGGTGACGACCGCGACCGGAAGTACGCGGGCGGTCACGACGGCGCCGCCCAGCGGTACTCGCGCGGGGTGACCATCCGGCCGGCCACCATCGTGGTGCGCGAGGAACCGACGATGACCAGGGTCCGCATGTCCACCCGGGCCGGGTCGAACGCGGCGAGCGTGCTGGCCGACACCGACTCGCCGGTCCGGGAGGCGTCCCGCACCCAGCCCACCGGGGTGTCCGGCGGCCGGCACGCGGCCAGGATCGACAGCGCCTTCCGCAGCTGCCAGCTCCGTTCGCGGCTGGCGGGGTTGTAGAAGCACGCAACCAGGTCCGCCTCGGCGACGGCGGTGATCCGGCGCTCGATCGCCTCCCACGGGGTGTGCAGGTCGGACAGCGAGATCAGCGCGTGGTCGTGCCCGAGCGGCGCGCCGAGCAGCGCGGCGGCGGCCAGGCTGGCCGTCACACCCGGCACGCTGACCACATCGATCGTCTCGTCGGCCAGTTCCAGCGCGGGGCTGCCCATCGCGTAGACGCCGGCGTCACCGGAGCCGATGAGCGCCACGGCCCGGCCCGCGGCCGCCTCGGATACGGCGGTCACGGCGCGTTCCTGCTCGCGGCCGAGACCGCTGGCCAGGACGGTGGTCCCGGGGCGGAGCAGGTCTGCGACCTGGTCGACGTACTGGTCGAGGCCGACGACGACGGACGCACGGCGCAGTTCGGCCGAGGCGCGCGGCGTCATCAGGTCCCGGGCGCCCGGCCCGATCCCGACGACGGCCAGCCGGCCCCGGGGCCGCGCCCGGGCGATCGCCACCGTGGCGTGCGCGCTTACCCGTTTGGCCACCACCAGCTCCGGTTCGCCTCGGCCCCGGCCGGCGGGGGTGTCCGCGCGCGCGGCGAGCAGGGCGGCGGCCTCGGCCACGCTGGGGGTGCCGACGGCGATGAGGACCGTTTCGCTCGGGTTCGGCACGGCCACGGCGGCCAGTTCGGCGGCCGGGAACACGGCGAGCGGCCAGTTGCGGGCGCGGACCGCCGCCAGCAGCCCGGGCTCGTCCGCCTTCAGGTCCGCGGTCGCGGCCAGCCGGACCGAACGCGGCGAGAGCCCCGCGTCCGCGAGGGCCTCGTCGATCAGGGCGGTGACTTCGGCGGCCGGGACGCCCCGGCTCGCGCCGATCCCCACCACCAGCGAGGGGGGCCGGTAGACGACGCAGCGTCCGTCCGGCGCCGCCCCGGTGCGGTCGGACACCATGATGGCGGGCACGCCGGGCTCGGGCTCGCCGCTGATCACGTTGGGCGGGAGCGGCGGGACCGGCCAGGCCGCGCCTCCGGTGAGCGTGACGCGCTCACCGGACAGGATCGCCGTCCCGACGGAGGCCAGGTCGCTGCCGGGCTCCGGGACGAACCCGAGGTCGGCGCCGAACTCATCGAGGGCCACGCAGCCGGCCGCGTCGCTGGCCGTGGTGATCACCGCTTCCCCGCCGAGGACCAGCGTGACCCGCCGGGCCAGCTCGTTGGCCCCGCCCGCGTGCGCGCCGACCACCGGGACGGCGTAGCGCAGCGCCTCGTCGACGCAGACCACCCCCGGGTCGGAGCGCTTGCTGCCGAGCAGCGGCGCCAGCAGCCGAACGGTCGCCCCCACGGCCAGGAAGCACACGATGCCGTCGCACTCGGCGAAGGCGCGCGGCAGCGCGGCGGCGGCAGGCCCCTGGTAACGCCGGGTGCCCGGCCACGCCCCGGTGAGCCGTTCGGCGGCCCGGTGGCCCGCGGCCGTGGTCGCGATCAGCCCGATCATGACCCCGCCCCCGTTCCCGCCGGGCGTGCCCGGCCCGCTTCCGCCGCCGCTCCGGCGGAGCCCGGCGGCGGAGCCCGGCCGGTCTGCCCAGATGATGAACACCGGGTTGGCCGCCGCGAGCCGCAGCGATCCGCCGGGCAGGCCGGCCAGCCGGGACGCCTGGAGCTGGGTGCCGCCGACCTGGTAACCGGATCCGGCCAGCAGCTCGCCCACGCCGCGCACCCGGTCCACGGACGCGAGCGTCACCACCACGCGGGCGGGCTGCCCGGCCTTGACCGCCCCGGCCAGCGCGTCGTCGTCACCGCCGCCGGCGAACACGGCGTCCGGAGCGGGCAGGTTCACCAGCGCGCCGGGGGCGCGGCCGGCCACGACCTGCAGCAGGACACCATGCGCCGTGGCGTTGCGGCGGATGCGGGCGCACTGCCGCTCATCGGAATCGACCGCCACGGCCCACGCGCCGAACCGGGCGCACTCGACCGCGACCGAACCGGACCCGGCGCCGACGTCCCAGACCGTCCGGCCCGGGCCGGGACCGAGCCGGGCCAGCACCAGCGCCCGGACCTCGGCCTTGGTGATCATGGAATCACGGTGCTCGAAGCCGGCCTCGGGCAGCGCCCATCCCGGCGGGGCGCCCTGGTGCCCGGCCAGCCACCGGGTGGGGCTGGGGCCCGCGGCCGGGTCCAGGGCGATGAGCACGTGCGGGTCCGCGATCCCGGCGGCGGGCTCCTCGCTGAGGTCACGTACCCGCTCGTCCGGGGCCCCCAGGCGCTCGGCGACGTAGACCGCCCGGCCCGCGGCGAGCAGCCCGGACCGAAGCTGCCCGGTGGCGGCCTCGGGCGGGCCGGTCAGGATGGCCACCTTCGGGTGCGCGAGGGCGGCGGCGAGCACCGGCCGCAGGTCGCGGCCGTGCGCGGACAGCACGAGGGCGTCGGCCCAGTCCAGGCCGAGCCGGGCGAACGCCAGGGCCACGGAGGAGACAGCGGGGATCACCGCCGGGATGACACCCCGGGTGCGCAGCGCCCGCACGATGCCGAAGAAGCCGGGATCACCCGAGGCCAGCACCGCGGCCGGCCCGCGGGCGGCGCAGATCGCGTCGAGCGCGGCGTCCAGGTGCCCGATCACGATGCGTTCGGCGGCAGGGGGAACGCTGACCGTGGCGAGGTGCCGCCGGGCGCCCGCGACCACGGACGCGCCCGCCAGCGCGGCGGCCGCGGCGGGCGCGAGGGCGCTCCCGTCGCACCCGATCACGGTGACGGTCATGCCGGCGTCCCCGGCAAGCACGCGGACGGGTAGGCGGCGAGCTGCGCCCGCCCGCTGAAATCAACCATGATCACCCGAACGGACACGGGTGCGAGTCCCCCCGCCGCGGACCCGCCCGGAGCGGGTGCGGGCGGCGCGGCGGCGGCCTCGGCGCAGAAGCGGGCCAGGACCTCGGCCACCCGGCGGCACAACTCGGTCCCCGCGGCCGGGAGCAGTCCCGCCTCGTCCCACAGTTCGGCCGCGTGCCGCGCCGAGTTCGCCGCCTCGACCTGGGCGGCGAGGTCCGGGGCGCCCCCGGCGGCGCGGGTGATCTCCGCGAGCAGATCGTGCGGCACCCGGGACCGCGTGTAGTGCGTCATCAGCACGCCGCCCGCGAGCTTGGCCAGCTTCCCGGCCATCCCGGCGAAGACGACCCGGCCGACGCCGCACGCCACCACGCGGCGCAGCGCGGCCCCGGTGAAGTCGCCGACCTCGATGAAGCAGACCTCGGGCAGGCCGGGCAGCAGGGCCATGGCCGCCTTCTCGGTCCGCCCGCCGGTGCACAGCACGGCCGTCGTCTCGCCGCGGGCGGCCAGCACGGACACGGCCTGCTCGACGCTCGCCCGCCAGGACGCGGTGGAGAACGGGCGGACGATGCCGGTCGTGCCGAGGATCGAGATGCCGCCGATGATGCCCAGCCGCGCGTTGGTCGTCTTGCGCGCCATCCGCTCGCCCTCGGGCACCGAGATGACCACCCGGATGCCGAACGACGCCAGATCGACGGCCTCCCCGACGGCCTGGGTGATCATCTCGCGGGGCACCGGGTTGATGGCCGGGGTGCCCGGCTCCAGGCCGAGGCCGGGCCTGGTGACGACCCCGACGCCGACGCCGCCGTCCAGCTCGATCCCGGGCGCCTCCCGCCAGGTCACCGTCGCGGTGAGATGGGCGCCGTGGGTGACATCCGGGTCGTCGCCGGCGTCCTTGACCACGACCGCCTCGGCCCGTTCGGCCGGCTGCGGGGCCGCGGCCCCCTCGCCCCGTCCCGGGGGCGGGAGCACGGCCGCGCGGCTCCGCCCGGCGCGGGACCAGCTCGCAGGAGTCGACGGGGAAGCCGACGCGGCGCCCGGAGGGGAGCGCGATCTCCACGTCGCGCTGCACCTCGCCGGTGCGCAGCGCCGTCGCCGCGGCCTTGGCGGCGGCCGCGGCGCAGGTCCCGGTGGTCCAGCCGGTGCGCAGCGCGCGGCCGCGCTGCTTTGCCGTGCGGGGCAGGTCGGGCTCGCGCAGCTCGGGGCCGGTCACGTTCGCTCCCCGTCCGGCGCGCGCCGGTCACCGTCCTGGGCGCGCAGGGCGCGGCGCGCGGCGGACTCGGCCCGGCGGAAGCCGTGGAAGTGACCGGGGTGGTACAGGTGCGACCGGGTGCCCTCGGCGCTCAGGCCCGGGCCGACCAGCACCAGGGTGTGCTTCCAGAGCTTGCGCGCCTTGATGGTCGAGGCCAGGTCCGCCAGCGCGCAGCGCACGATCAGCTCGTCGGGCCAGGTCACCTGGTAGGCGATCACGCACGGGGTGGCCGGCGGATAGCCGCCGGCCAGCAGTTCGTCCTGCAGCTGCCCGGACCGCGCGGCGGACAGGAACAGCGCCATCGTGGTCCCGTGCCGGGCGAATCCGGCCACCTGCTCCCCCGGCGGCATCGGGGTCTTCCCGCCGCCGAGCCGGGTCAGGATCACCGACTGGGCCACCTCGGGGATCGTCAGCTCCCGGCCGATCCGCGCGGCGGCCGCGGTGAAGCTGGAGACACCGGGCACGATCTCGGTGCGCAGGCCCAGCTCGGCGCACCGGTCCAGCTGCTCCTGGATCGCGCCCCACAGCGCCGGGTCACCGGAATGCACCCGCGCCACCCGCAGCCCGCCGGCGGCGGCACGCTGGTAGTACGGGAGCACCCCCTCCATCGGCAGCTCCGCCGAGTCGACGATCTCCGCGCCGGGCCGGGCATGCTCGAGGACACCGGGATGGACCAGGCTGGACGCCCAGATCACGACGTCCGCGGCGGCGATGGCGGCGGCGCCGCGCAGGGTGATCAGGTCCGGCGCCCCGGGCCCGGCCCCGACGAACGTGACCTGCCCAGCGGTCCCCCCAGCGGTCCCCCTCCTCCCCAGCAGTCACAGGGCACCCCGGCCGGAACGTCCCAGGCTCGCGCCCACCCCGTCGCGCCGGGCCGGGACGATCAGCGTGGACAGGTACGGCACGGCGCGCAGCGCGGCCAGCTCGGCGGCGGGCCTGATGTCCTGGCCGGGCAGCCCGAGCCGGGCCCCGGCGATCGCCCCGTCGAGCCGGCCGGCCGCGGCGAGCAGGTCGCGTACCTCCCCGGGCGACGGCCCGGCGGCCGCGCCGAGCTTGTAGCCGACGACGGTGCCGGGCCGGCCCAGCGCGTCGCGCAGCGGCCCGGCGCCGGCGGTCAGCGGCAGCAGCGTCAGCGGCTCGTCCCCCTCGGCCAGCACGGTCCCGGCCCCGGCCAGCGTGGCCGACCGCGCCGCCAGGTCCTGCATGGCCGTGATGCCGGGCACGGTCTCGATGAGCACGTCGCGGACCATATCGCGGACCGTCTGCGCGAGATAGCTGAACGTCGAGTACAGGTTGGGGTCGCCGATCGTGCCGAACGCGACCGTGCTGGCCCCCGCCCCGAACGTGCGGGCCACCTCGCGGGCGGCCGCGTGCCAGGCGGACGCGCGGCGGGCCGTGACCCCGCCGGTGTCGTTCAGCGCGAAGGCGACCGGGCGGATGGTCTGCGGGCCGATGTGGGCGCGGATCGTCGCCTCGGCCCGGCCCGGGCCCGGGGCCGCGGCCCGCCATGACGGGGACGAAGACCGCGTCGGCCTCGCGCAGCACCCGCAGCGCCTTGACCGTGATCAGCTCCGGATCACCCGGCCCGACCCCCACCCCGACGAGCCGCTTCATTCATTACCTCCCTCGCGGGCGCTTCGCGTGGTCGTGCCGGAGGCGCGCAAAACATCAAAGCGGGAGGCTGGTCCTCGGCGCCGGGACACCGCAACGGCCGCAGGCGTGCGTCGTGCCGGAGCCGCGCGGCAGGCGGCGGCGAAGCGGGCGGCGGCGCCCGGGTAACCGGCCCAGTGGGTGTGCAGGTACGACGCGTGCACGGCACCGCGGACGTGGCCTTCGCGGCGAACAGGGTGGGCGCTGAGGCTGCTGGGGCCATTGGGGCTGCGCGGGAGCTGGCGGGAGCCGCCAGGCGGCGGGGTCGCCGTGGTCCGGGGTGACGGCCGTGCGGTGGAACTCGTGCGCGCGGACCACGTCGCCGGCGGCGGCGAGCACGGAATCGGTCTCGGCGCGGGCCTGCCGGTAGCCGAGCGTCAGCCGGCCGGTCATGGCCGCGTCGGCCGGGAGGACCCCGCACATGGGCTGGCCGTCCAGGGACCGCGCCAGGTACAGCAGCCCCGCGCACTCGGCGGCGATCGGTACGCCCCGGGCGGCGGCCGCGGCCACCTCCCGGCGCAGCGGCTCGTTGGCGGACAGGTCCGCGGCGTGGACTTCCGGGAAGCCGCCGCCCAGGATGATCCCGGCCGTGCCCTCGGGCAGGCGCTCGTCGCGCACCGGGTCGAACGCCGCCACCTCCAGCCCGGCCGCGGCGAGCAGTTCGGCGTGCTCGGTGTAGCTGAAGGTGAAGGCGGCGCCGCCGGCGATCGCGACCACGGAGCCGGCGGACACCGGGAACGGCCCGGAAGCGGCGGGGACCGGGGGCGCCCCGGAACGGGAGGACACCGGGAACGGCCCGGAGCCGGCGGACACCGGGAACGGCCCGGAAGCGGCGAGGGCGCCGGCGGGGTCCCAGGGCGGGCCGGGGAGCGGGGCGGCGCCGCGGGCCAGCGCGAGCAGGCCGCGCAGGTCGCAGGACTCGCGGACCAGGGCGGCGAGCCGGTCCATGGTGTCGGCCGCGGCAGCGGAACGTTCGGCGGCGGGGACCAGGCCCAGGTGCCGGGACGGCGCGGCCACCTGGGCCGAGCGGCGGATCGCGCCGTAGACCGCGATCCCGGCCGTGGCGAGGGCGTCGCGCAGCAGCCGTTCGTGCCGGTCCGACGCGACCCGGTTGAGGATCACCCCGGCCACCGCGGTACGCGGGTCGAACCGGGCGAAGCCGGCCGCCACGGCGGCCACCGAGCGCCCCATCGCGGCGGCGTCGATGACCAGCACGACGGGCGCGCCCAGCAGCCGGGCGACGTGCGCGGTGGAGCCGAAGCCCGGATCCCCCCCTCCCCGCACCCGTCGCCCCGCACCCGGGTCGGTGCCGTCGAACAGGCCCATCACGCCCTCCACGACGGCGACGTCCGCGTCCCGGGCGGCGTGCGTGAACAGCGGGACGATCCGGTCCTCGCCGCACAGGAACGGGTCCAGGTTCCGGGCCGGGCGCCCGGTGGCCAGCGCGTGGTAACCGGGATCGATGTAGTCCGGGCCGGTCTTGTGGCCGGACACGGTGAGCCCGGCCGCCCGCAGCGCGGCCATCAGCCCGCACGCGACCGTGGTCTTCCCGCTGCCCGAGGCCGGGGCCGCGATCACGAGCCGGGGGACGGCTACCATTCGATGCCCTTCTGCCCCTTCTGGCCGCGGTCCATCGGGTGCGTGATCTTCGTCATGTCCGTGACCAGGTCGGCGTGGGCGACCAGGTCCGGGTGCGCGTCGCGGCCGGTGATCACCACGTGCTGGTTACCCGGCCGGGCGTCCAGCACGGAGATCACCTCGGCCACATCGACCCAGCCCCACTTGATCGGGTAGGTGAACTCGTCCAGGACATAGAAACGGTAGGTCTGCGCGGCGAGATCGCGGGCCACCTGCGCCCAGCCCTCGGCCGCCTGCTCGGCGTGGCCGCCCGCCTCCCGCTGAATCCACGACCAGCCCTCGCCCATCTTGTGCCAGCTGACCGTGCCGCCCTCGCCGCTGGCGCCGAGCGTCCGCAGCGCGTGCTCCTCCCCCACCCGCCACTTGGCCGACTTGACGAACTGGAAGACCCCCACCGGCCAGCCCTGGTTCCAGGCGCGCAGCGCCATGCCGAACGCGGCGGTGGACTTGCCCTTGCCGGTCCCGGTGTGCACGACGACCAGCGGCCGGGCGCGCCGCGCGCGCGTCGTGAGCCCGTCGTCCGGCACGCTGGCCGGCTGCCCCTTGGGCATCAGGCGGCCATTCCGCGCACGGCGCGCACGATCCCGGCGAGCGTCCCGGCCCCGGCCGCGGCCAGGTCGTCCAGGCTGACCAGGGCGGCGCCCAGCCGGCCGGCGAGCGCCCCGGCCAGACCCAGCCGGATCGGCCCGGTCTCGCAGTCCACCACCACGGCCGCCACCCCGGCCAGCAGGGCGGTAGCCCGGGCCAGGTCGGCGTCGCCGCCGTGGGTGGCGCGGCCGTCGGTGACGATCACCAGCAGCGGGCGCCGGGCGGGGTCGCGGATCTTCTCGGCGGCGAGCACCTCGGCGGACCGGGCCAGGCCCGCTGCCAGCGGGGTGCGCCCGCCGGTGGCCAGCGTGGCCAGCCGCCGGGCGCCCGCCTCCACCGACGACGTGGGCGGCAGCACCAGCTCGGCGCCGTCCCCGCGGAAGGTGACCAGCCCGACCTTGTCCCGCCGCTGGTACGCGTCGAGCAGCAGCGAGAGCACTGCGCCCTTGGCCGCGCGCATCCGCGGCCGCGCCGCCATCGAGCCGCTGGCGTCCACGGTGAACAGCACCAGGTTGCCCTCACGGCCGACATGGACGGCCTCGCGCAGGTCGTTCGGGGCCAGGAGGAAGCCGGGCTGCGTGGTGCCGGCCCGCCGCTTGCGTTCCGGCTGGGACGGGGCCGCCGCCCGGAGCGTGGCCGGAAGGTGCACCGCGGTAAGCCGGCCGGACGGCGGCCGCGCGCCGACGGTCCGGCCCTGCGGGGTGTAGGCGGGCGACCGGCGGCCCAGCGCCCCGGCGCCCATCCCGGGGACGGTCAGCAGCCGGGCCCGGAACGGCGGCGGCGCCGGAACGGGGTCCGGTCCTGCGGGCGGCGGGCCCCCGGCACAGGCCCGTTCGGCATCGTGATCTGCGGCCCGCTGGGCCGCGGCGGGTTCCGGCGCGGGACCCGGGCCCGCAGGGCCCTGGCCGGCGGGGCCCTGGCCGCGGCGTGCGCGGCCGGGCCGGGCGCACGGCCGGAGGGCGGCGGCCCGCCGGGCTGCGGCGGGTCCGGCTGGTCGGGGGGCTCAGGCGAGTCCGGGCCGGACGGGTCAGGGGGGGCCGGCGGGCCCGGCGGCGGCTGGCTGAGCGCGTCCTCGAGCTCCTGCTCGTCCAGGCCCGGGGCGTCGAACGGGTCGCGGCGGCGGCGGTGCGGCAGCGCCAGCCGGGCCGCCTGGCGGATGTCGTCCACGGTCACCTCGCCGCGGCCGTGCCAGGCCGCCAGCGCGATCGCCGCGCGCGCGGTGACCAGGTCGGCGCGCATGCCGTCGACCCCGAACCGGCCGCACACCGCGCAGATCTGCCGCAGCGCGGCGTCGGGCAGCACGACGTGCGGCAGCCGGGCGCGCGCGGCGGCCACGGCGGCGGCGATCCGGCGGGAATCGGCGGCGAAACGGGCCGCGAAACCGGCCGGGTCCGCCTCGAAGGCGAGCCGGCGGCGGACGACCTCGGCGCGCTCGTCCGGATCGCGGCTGGCCGCCACCTCCACGGTCAGACCGAACCGGTCGAGCAGCTGCGGCCTCAGCTCGCCTTCCTCCGGGTTCATCGTGCCGACGAGCA
Organism: uncultured Actinomycetes bacterium; assembly: GCA_963808295.1. GTDB lineage: Bacteria > Actinomycetota > Actinomycetes > Streptosporangiales > Streptosporangiaceae > Bog-532. Next base: position 118,127 of record CAWEFP010000022.1, read on the forward strand.
GGAAACGCGCGGCGTGCCGGACCGAGACCCCCTCGCGCTCGACGTAGCTGACCCCGAGCGCCGCCGCGTCGAGCAGCAGGTCGACGAGATGGTCGTGCAGCAGGTTCACCTCGTCCACGTACAGCAGGCCGCGGTGCGCCGCGGCGAGCACGCCCGGCTCGTAGGCGGTGACGCCCTCGGACAGCGCGCGCTCGATGTCCAGCGAGCCGACCAGGCGGTCCTCGGTGGCGCCCACGGGCAGCTCCGCGAGCGTGGCCCGCCGGGCCTGCTCCGGCGCGCCGGGCGGGTGCGGGCCGTCCGGGCAGGCCGGGTCGGGCGCGGCCGGATCACAGGAGAACCGGCAGCCCCGAACGACACGCACCGGGGGCAGCAGCTCGCCGAGGCCGCGGACGACGGTCGACTTCGCGGTGCCCTTCTCGCCGCGCACCAGCACCCCGCCGATCGCGGCCGAGACCGCGTTGAGCAGCAGCGCGAGCTTCAGATCCGGCATGCCGACGATCGCGGCGAAGGGATACAGCGGCGCATGGGTGCCGCCGCGCACCGCGTGCCGCTCGTCGCCGGACGTTACGCCGCTGGCTGTCATGCGAGGGTGTCCTTCCCGGGTCTTCGCGCCCGTAGCCGGTCATACCGGCGGCCGGAGTCTCCTGGCTCCCGGATCGGTGCTCGCCCTCGCCTTCCCGCCGCGGTGGCGGCGGTGGCCTCGATGAGGGGTTACTCCCCGGTTACAGTTGCGCGACAGCCCCGGATTCGCACCGGAGTTCCTCTGCATACCGCCTCGGCCCAGCATGACACATTTACCGAGGTGCCGGGACCCGGGCCGGCCGCGCCGGTACACTGACCAGGCATATTGGCCCGCCAACACTGCGGTTGGCCGTAGAGTGCCGCCGTTTGACCGGCTTGCCCGGGCGCGCGCGGCCCGCAGCTTCCCCCCAGCTAATCCTCAGTTCGGGGCGGTAACGTGCCCGCGTTACACAGTTTGCTTAATCAGGACTGACCGACATGCGAATGGAGCTTGAATGGGGAACGATTTCCGCTCCCGGATACCGGCAACGGCGGGTCGTGTACTGGTGACGGGTGGCTCCGGGTTCATCGGCCGGCGGCTGGTGGCGGCGCTGGTGGGCGGCGGCGCCGAGGTGACGGTGGCCGACCTCAAGCCCTTCCCCGGCTCGCCCGGCGGCCCGGTGCAGGCCATCGTCGGTGACCTGTACGACCCGGACGTCGCGGGCCAGGCGGTTCAGCCCGGGACGGACACGATCATCCACCTCGCGGCGCGGACCTCGGTCCTGGAGTCGGTCAAGGATCCCGAGACCACCTACCGGAACAACGTCGCGGTGACGGCCGGCCTCCTGGAGCTGGCCCGGCAGCGCGGCGTGCGGACGTTCCTGTTCGCATCCACCAACGCCGTCGTCGGCAACGTCGGCGGGGCGGTCATCACCGAGCAGGCCCCGCTGCGGCCGCTCACCCCGTACGGCGCGACCAAGGCCGCCTCCGAGATGCTGATCAACTGCTACGCGGCGTCCTACGGGGTCCGGGGTGTCTCGCTCCGGTTCTCCAACGTCTACGGGCCCGGGATGCAGCACAAGGACAGCTTCATCCCGCGGCTGATGCGCGCCGCGCGCGACGGCACCGGCGTCAAGGTCCGCGGGGACGGCACCATGATCCGCGACGTGATCCAGGTCGACGACGTCCTGGCCGGGATCTTCGCCGCGTGGCGCTCCGGCCACACCGGCCCGGTCATCCTGGGTTCCGGGCAGTCCGTCACGGTGAACGACATGGTGGCGACCGCGCGCCGGGTCACCGGCGTGGCGATCCCGGCCGAGAACGCCCCGATCGCCCAGGGCGAGATGCCCGCGGTCAAGCTGGACATCTCCACCGCGCGCGGGCTGGGTTACGCGCCGACCTACGACCTCGAAACGGGCATGGCGACGGTGTGGCCCGATTTCGCGCCCGAGGGCGCGCTGGCCGCGGCGGGCCTGGGGCCGGCGGGGGCCCGGCGGCCCGGGACTCGGCGGCGCTGGCTGCGGAGGGCGTGCGATGAGCCCGGGCATATCGGCTGCGTACGCCGCGTCCGCTGGCGACGTGGCCGTCGATGACGCCGCGATCCGCGTCATGGCCGGCCGGTACGGCGACCGGGTGCGGCAGCTGCCGCCGGTCGCGCTGGTGATCGCCGCCTACAACGAGGAGGGCGCGGTCGGGCCGGTCATCCGGAACCTTCCGGCGCGGGTGTGCGGGCTGGACACCGCGACGATCGTCGTGGCCGACGGCTGCGCCGACGCCACCGCCAAGGAGGCGGAGGCGGCCGGGGCGCTGGTCGCGGACGTCCCGGTCAACCGGGGCCAGGGGGCCGCGCTGCGGCTCGGGTACCGGATCGCCCGGGACGGCGGCGCGCAGTACATCGTGACCACGGACGCGGACGGCCAGTACAACCCGGCCGAGATCGAGGGGCTGCTCCGGCCGGTCGTGGCCGGGGAAGCCGACTTCGTGACCGGCTCGCGCCGGCTGGGCAGCGAGGAGACCAAGGACCCGATCCGCCAGGCGGGAGTCCGGTTCTTCGCCGCCACCATCAGCCTGCTGACCGGCCAGAAGGTCACCGACACCACGTTCGGGCTGCGGGCCATGCGGGCGGAGGTCACCGCGGCGGTGCAGCTGTCGCAGCCGCAGTATCAGGCCTCAGAACTGCTGATCGGCGTCATCACCCACGGCTACAAGGTGGCCGAGATCCCCGCCACCATCCACAAGCGCCGCGTCGGTGAGAGCAAGAAGGGCCAGAACCCCTTCTACCGCCTGCACATCCCCGGCGTGAACAACCTCTTCTACGGCCTGCGCTTCAGCCGGGTGGTCTTCGGGACCTGGTGGCGCGAGCGTCAGCGGAGATCGGGGCTCGCGTCGGCGTCACCCCGGTCGGCGCAGACCGGGACCGCGGAGTCGGCGGCCATGACGAACGGCTCGTCGCCGGCCGGGCCCCCCGCCGCCGCACTGGATGAGCTGATGGGCGGGCCGGACTCGCGCGGGGACCGCCGGTCGGCGAAGAGGACGTAGTGGAAGATCACGAAGCGCCCCAGGAAGGTGAGGCAGTTGGCGGCGAAGTACGTGCCGTCGGTCAGCAGCACCCGCCGGATGCCGTCCACCTCGACCGCCTCGGCCAGCGCGACGCCCAGCTTCGCGGCCAGGCCGAGGATGATCCACGCACCGATGGAGACCAGCCAGAACGGCAGGGTTTCCGTCAGCAGCTGCGGCTTACCCTTGCGTTCCCACGCCCAGCGGCTCAGTACGTAGCTCACCGCCGCACCGATGATCGCCGCCAGGCCGCCGGAAATTCCAGCCGTCATGTTCGCCGGGCCGATGAAGATGCTCAGCGCCACCTGGCTGGCTACCACGGAGGCCACGGCCACCAGGGTGAACCGCGTGAAACGGACACCGACGTTGGTGCGTGCCTTGCGGATCAGCGCGGCGCCGATCCGGCTCGATGCGAGTGCCATTGAAGTCCTAGGTTACGTGACCGACGATAAAGGGCTACCGACGAGGTCCCGGAGAGCAGGTATAAAGTGCCGACGCCGCAGGCCACAGCGCCCGGGTGGGCCGTGTGTTGTGCCGACCGGTCTCCCGGCCGCACTGCAGCACGCTACCGTGTCGCAACAGCGAGCGCAGCCAATGCGGGCTCCAGATGAGCTGGGAAAACGCTGAGTGAAGCGGGAAAGCGCGTCGCCGGTACCAAACGACCGGCCAGGGCAGACACACAACCGAAAGCGACACTACGATCCCAAGGCAGGAAAACCGAGTATGAAGATTTTGGTGTTGGGCGGGGATGGGTACCTCGGCTGGCCGACGGCGCTGCATCTGTCGCAGGCGGGTCATGAGGTGGCGGTGGCCGATAATTTCGTGCGCCGGCATTATGACAATGAGCTCGGGGTCGAGTCCCTGGTGCCGATCGAGCCGCTGCAGACCCGGATCGCGGTGTGGAAGGAGCTGACCGGCAAGAGCCTCGGGTGTTACATCGGGGACCTGACCGACGCGATCTTCACCTACCACATCATCGAGGACTTCGCCCCGGACGCGGTGGTGCACTTCGCCGAGCAGCGGGCGGCGCCGTATTCGATGATCGACCGGGCGCACGCGGTCTACACCCAGCAGAACAACGTGGTCGGGAACCTGAACCTGCTGTTCGCGATCGCGGAGATCAACCCGGAGATCCACCTGGTCAAGCTGGGCACAATGGGCGAGTACGGCACCCCGAACATCGACATCGAGGAAGGCTGGCTGGAGGTCGAGCACAAGGGCCGCACCGACCGGGTGATGTTCCCCAAGCGGCCGGGGTCGTTCTATCACCTGTCGAAGGTGCACGACAGCCACAACATCGAGTTCGCGTGCCGGATCTGGAACCTGCGCGCCACCGACCTGAACCAGGGCGTGGTCTACGGCCAGCAGACCCCCGAGACCGCCCGTGACGAGCGGCTGGCGACCCGGTTCGACTACGACGCGGTGTTCGGCACCGTGCTGAACCGGTTCGTGATCCAGTCGGTCATCGGGCACCCGCTGACCGTCTACGGCACCGGCGGGCAGACCCGCGGCATGATCGACATCCGCGACACCGTCCGCTGCGTCCAGCTCGCGTGCGAGAACCCCGCCAACCGCGGCGAGTTCCGGGTGTTCAACCAGATCACCGAATGGAAATCGGTCAAGGACGTCGCCGAGACCATCGCGGCCGTCAGCCCCGAAGACGTGACGATCGAGTACATCGACAACCCCCGGGTGGAGCTGGCCGACCACTACTACAAGGTCACCCACACCAAGCTGATCGAGCTCGGCCTGCAGCCGCATCTGCTGTCCGACACCCTGATCGAGTCCCTCTTCGAAATCACCAAACGGTACGCCCACCGCGTCCGCCCCGAAGCCCTCCTGCCCACCGTCAACTGGCGCAGCCCGAAGGCCTGATCCTGACGCTTCCTGCGCGGGCGTTAGAGGTGGCGACCGGGCGCCGGGCGGCGATGCCGTCCGGCGCCCGGTCTGCTTTTGCGCGGGCGTCTCTTTGCCGGGGCGGCTCGTCGCGGGGGCGTCTCTTTGCCGGGGCGGCTCGTCGCGGGGCGGGTGTCTCAGGCGGCGAGGCCGATCAGCTGGCCCAGGTCGGCGACGGCACGGTCGAAATACGCGGCGGTATCGGTGACGACGTTGTTGAACTGGCCGAACAGCTCGAAGCTGATGACCCCGAATACTCCGGCCCAGGCCGTCAGCGCCCCGACCGCGGTCTCGTCGCTGACCCCCGGCAGGACGCTGTCCCGGAGCCGCCGGCGTCCTCGGACAGCGCGTTCGGCATCGGCGGGTTGCCGCGGCGCCGGGCACGAGTTCGCGCGTTCGCCGGGCACGAGTTCGCTGTGCTCGCGTTCGCTGTGCTCGCGTTCGCCGTGCTCGCGTTCGCCGGGCAGGAGTTCGCCGGGCTCGCGTTCCCCGGGCGCGAGTTCGCCGGCCGCGTGGGCGTCGCTGATCAGCCGGCCGAAGACGGCGGCGGACCGGGCCGCGGGGCCGATAGTGTCCGGCGGCGCCTGGTACCCGGGCACGGGCGAACCGTAGATCAGCGCGTACTCGTGCGGGTGCGCGAGCGCCCAGGCCCGGGCGGCCCGGCACGCCGCCCGCCACCGGCCCGGGTAGTCGTCCCGCCGGCACTTTGCGTCGGCGTCCTCGACGGCCTGGCCGATGGCGTTGTAGCCGTCGATGATCAGCGCGGTCAGCAGCTCGTCACGGCTGGCGAAATACCGGTAGATCGCGGAGGAGACCATGCCCATGTCCCGGGCCACGGCCCGAAGCGACAGGGCGGCGGCACCATCCGCCGCGAGCTGGGTGCGGGCGATATCCGTGATCTCGCGGGTAATCTCCGCGCGGACCCGTTCCCGCGCCGTCCTGCGTGCCGGCACCCTCCGACCTTAGCAGAGCGCCAGGCACAAACAAGAGCAGCGCTCTTTCCGGTGTTCATCCCGGCGGAGGGCACCCGGCGCGGCTGCCGGGAGCCGTCATCCAGTACGTCCTGCGGTTCACCTCGGCGAAGGACGGAGCGTCGCCCCGCACCGGGACGCACCCGCCGAAACGTCCGCCCAGAAGCCGAAGTGACACAAGCGGCGCACGGGGCCAGCTGACACTCCCCGCGGCGGCAAGCCCCGGCCTCGGCCAGTTCCGGGCAGATTTTTTGGCACATACTGCCGAAAAGTCTGCCCATAGTGGGGCGAACCTGGGTGGGGGCGCGCTCGGTCACGGGGAGCGGGGGGCGACGGCGGGGGCGGCGGGGCCGGTGGCGGGGGCGGGGCGGCGGGCGCTCGGACCAGATTGGGACCGCGAAGATCGCCGCGATGGGGAACAGGGCCCCGATGCCGAACGCCCCGGCGTAGCCCGACAGTCCGATGAGCTGCGCCATCACCGGGGGCGTCGCGGCCGCGGCCACGTTCTGCCCGGTGTTCTGCACCCCGAGCGCGCGGCCCGCCCACGACATGCCCGCGATCTCCGCCACCGCCGTGAACGCGAGGCCGTTCGTGCTGACCGACAGGGCGATCGCGGCGAGCAGCGCGCCGACGGCCAGCGGCGAACGCCACCACATCCCGAGCGCGGTCAGCCCCATGACGGCCGCCACCACGCAGGCCAGCCAGCGCATCGGCCGGAGCCTGCTCATCGCGCGGTCAGACCACCGGCCGGCCACGAGCCGGGTGAGCGCGCCCGCCAGGTTAGCGATCGCGATGACCCGGCCCGCGCCCTCCGCGCCCCAGCCGCGCCCGGCCACCAGGTACACCAGCGCGAAGCCGGTGGTCGCGAACTGCGGCACCACGAGCAGCATGCTGGCCGCGTGAATGCGCCACAGCGTGGGCGTCCGGTACGGATTCGGCGCGGGGGCGGCGCCTGCGCGGGCGGCGCGGGGCGGGTCGGCCGCGAAGACCGCGACGGCGGCCGCGGCCACCAGGCACAAAGCTCCGCACGCCCCCAGCGCTCCGGCCAGCGCCCAGCGGGCCGCGATGAACGGCAGGGAGGCCGCGGCGATCATGGTCCCGAGCGGCTGCGCCGTCTGCCGTGCCCCCATCGCCAGGCCTCGTTCGGCCGCTGAGAACCAGCCGAGGACCAGCCGGCCGCTGGCCGCGTTGACCGAGGCGCCGCCGGCTCCGGCGCAGCCGAGCAGGATGCCGATGCTCAGGGCGCCGGACAGCCGCGTCGCCGCGATGAGGCTGGCGCCGGCGATCGCGAGCCCGGCGGTGATGACCAGCCGCTCACCGTACCGGTCGGCGGCGGCCCCCCACGCGACCAGCGCGATGATGACGCCGACCAGCGGCGCGGCCGCGAGCGTGCTCGCGCCGGTCAGCGACAGCCCGAGCTGGTGACGCAGGTCCGGCACGATGTACGGGAGGCCGTACAGGAACACGCAACTGGCCGCCTGCGCGCCCATGCCGAGGGCCAGCATCCACCACCTGCGGCGATCCGCTGCCATGGGCCTGACGATAATTCTATCTCACAGTAGGATAAAATCCGTTTCACATAGTGAGATGGCGGAGGGGCAGTGCAGGTGGGCGGGGCCGGGTGGCGCGGGCGTCAGCCGGTGGGGCCCGCGCGGTGGCGGAGGGCCCCGTGGCGGAGGGCCCCGTGGCGGAGGGCCCCGTGGCGGAGGGCCCCATGGCGGAGGGCCCCATGGCGGAGGGCCCCGCGGCGCGAGGGCCCCCGTGGGCCCCGGCGGGAGGGCCCCATGGCGGAGGGCCCCGTGGCGGAGGGCCCCGTGGCGGAGGGCCTGGCTGGGCGCGGCGTCAGGGGGCGGACCAGCCGGGCATGGGGAACGCCGCCAGCAGGTCGCGGACCTCATGGGCGATCCGGTCCAGCGCCGCCTCGTCCTCCTTGGCCGCGGCGGTGATCGCGTCATCCATCCAGGCGGCGATCAGCGGCATGTGCTCCCCGCCGAGGCCGCGGGTGGTGATCGCGGGGGTGCCGAGCCGGATACCGGACGGGTCGAACGGCTTGCGCGGGTCGTAGGGCACGGTGTTGTAGTTGAGCTCGATGCCGGCCCGGTCCAGCGCCCGCGCGGCGGGCTTGCCGGCGATCCCCTGACGGGTCAGGTCCACCAGGATCAGGTGGTTGTCGGTGCCACCGGACACGAGGTCGTAGCCGCGCGCCGTCAGCGCCTCGGCCAGTGCCCGCGCGTTGGTGACCACCTGGTGCGCGTACTCGCGGAACTCGGGCTGCGCGGCCTCGTGCAGGGCCACGGCGATCGCGGCGGTGGCGTGGTCGTGCGGGCCGCCCTGCAGCCCGGGGAACACCGCCTTGTCCAGGGCGGACGCATGCTCCGCGGTCGACATGATCATCGCGCCGCGCGGGCCGCGCAGCGTCTTGTGCGTGGTCGTGGTGATCACGCCGGCGTGACCGGCCGGGGAAGGGTGCGCCCCTCCGGCGATCAGCCCGGCGATGTGCGCGATGTCGGCCACGAGCACCGCGCCGACCTCGGCGGCGATCTGGTCGAACGCGGGGAAGTCGATGGTCCGCGGGATCGCCGTCCCGCCGCAGAAGATGAGCTTCGGCCGTTCCCGGCGGGCCAGGTCGCGGACCTCGTCCAGGTCCAGGCGGCCCGTATCGGCGCGGACGCCGTACTGCACGCTGCGGAACCACTTGCCGGTCACCGACACCGGCCAGCCGTGGGTCAGGTGACCGCCCATCGGCAGCGACATGCCCATGATGGTGTCGCCCGGCTGGGCGAAGGCCAGGTAAACGGCCAGGTTGGCCGGGGAGCCCGAGTATGGCTGAACGTTGGCGTGCTCGACGCCGAACAGCGCCTGCGCCCGCTGCACGGCCATGGTCTCGATGATGTCGATGAACTGCTGGCCCTCGTAGTAGCGGCGGCCCGGGTACCCCTCCGAGTACTTGTTGGTGAGCACCGAGCCCGAGGCCTCGAGCACGGCCAGCGATACGTAGTTTTCGGACGGGATGAGCCGGATCTTCTCGAACTCCCTGCGGGCCTCCTGCTCGATCAGGCTGGCGATCTCCGGGTCGGTCCTGGCGGCGTGCGGGATGGGCGGCTGGTGCATATCGAACCTCCTCGGCATGAGGCTACAAGCGGACGGCCGGCCGGGGGGCGGGACCGGTCGGCGCCCGGGCCGGCCTCGCCGCGCGGGAACGTGGGTCCGGTAGCGTCGTGGCTAGGCCGGGGGCACGTCGCAGGGAAGGAACGCGGGTGGCTGAGAAGATCATTCTGGACTGCGATCCAGGCATCGACGACGCGCTGGCCATCACCTTCGCGGTCGGCAGCCCGGACCTTGACCTGTGCGGCATCACCACCGTGTCCGGCAACGTGGGCCTGGACCTCACCACGTCCAACGCGCAGCGGGTCTGTGAGTTCATCGGCGCGGCGGGTATCCCGGTCACCCCGGGCAGCCCCGCGCCGCTGCTCCGGCCGCCGGTGGATGCCCGGGACGTGCACGGGAAGACCGGTCTCGGCGGTGCGCGGCTGCCGCCACCGGAATCACGGCCCTCGGGCGGTCACGCTATCGATTTCCTGATCGAGACGATCGGCGCGGCCCCGGGTGGGATCACCCTCGTCGCCACCGGCCCGCTGACCAACATCGCCCTGGCCGTTCACCGGGAGCCGCAGCTGGTCAGCCAGGTCAAGGAGTTTGTGATCATGGGCGGTTCGTCCGGCCGGGGCAACACCACGCCCGCGGCCGAGTTCAACATGGCCGTCGACCCCGAGGCCGCCGCGATCGTCTTCCGTGCGGGCTGGACGGTCACCATGGTGGGGCTGGACGTGACCCTGCAGGCCCGGGCGACCGCGGCGGTGCGGGACCGGATGCGGGGCCTGGGCGCGCTGGCCAGTGAACTGCTGCTGCCCGGCCTGGAGCACTACGCCTCGGACGAGGACCCGCTGTCCGCGCTGCCCGGTCCCGCCGGGAACGGCCAGGAAGACGAGGCGCGCACGCCGATCGTGGCCGACCCCGCCGTGCACGACGTGTGCGCGGTAGCGTACGTCGCCGACCACGGCCTGCTGGGCTGCCTGCCCGCCCGGGTGGAGGTCGAGACCACCGGCCGCTGGACCTCGGGCATGACGGTCACCGACTTCCGCGCGCCGGCCGCCGAGCGGAACGCCCTCGTCGCCACGGCCATCGACGTCCAGGGATTCTGGGACCGGGTGATCGGGGCGTACACGAACGTGGCCGCCGCCATGAACGCGGGCACCCGGCGCGCGCCCGGGCGCTGACGGTACGGCCGGGCCCGCCGGGCGGCGCGGCCCGCCGGGCGGTGGGGGCCGCGGACGGTGGGGGCCCGCTGGAGCGGCGGGGGCGGCGGGCTAGGAAAGCGAGGCTAGCTAGGTGCCTGGGGCGCTGGTGGGTGATCAGCGCGTAGGCGGTGAGTACGGCTTCGAGCCGCCCGGCGGGGCTGTCGGCGGCCTGATCCCGACCGCGGCGAGGTGTTCCAAGTGGCGGGCTACGTGGCGGGCGTGCCAGGCGGCCAGGATCGCCTCGACATCGGAGAAGTACTTGTACAGCGTCGCGCGCCCGATGCCGGTCTCGGCGGCGAGGGACATCGTCACCGACGCGCAGCCCGTGCTCGGCAACCAGGGCCGCGGTGGCGTGCAGGCGTCGCGTCGTGCACCGCGCGCGGTGCTACTCGATCGTTTCGGTCCACAGCTTGGGCACGACTTCAGCCATACAACACGTCCTGATATATCGACAGTTAGATTTTGACAGCGACAAAATGTCTCGATAAAACTGGTGACCTGACACAGACCGGCAAGCCCCGCGCGACAGGACAGGACACCGACATGGCTGATCGACCTCGCCACCCAGATATCAGCGAGGACACGGGGCAGGTACTGCGGGCGATCCAGGCGCGGCCAGGCGCGCTGGAAGGTCGTGCTGGTGATCACCCTGGTGGACGGTCGCGCTGCTGCTGCTGATCGTGCTGCACGTCACTGGCGTCGTCGGCGCTAACACCAACGGCTAGTCACGTGCGACCGGAAATCGGAGTCCGCAGATGATCGAGGTAACCGACCTGACCAAGAGCTACGGCGACCACCGTGGCGGTGGACGGCCTCTCATTCACCGTGCGACTGGCCAGGTGACCGGGTTCCTCGGCCCGAACGGGGCGGGCAAGTCCACGACGATGCGCCTGATCCTCGGCCTGGACGCGCCGACGTCCGGGGTCGGTGACGGTGAACGGTCGGCCTACGCTGGCTACCGCCGCCCGCTGTTCGAGGTGGGCGCAATGCTGGAGGCCGAAGGCGTTGCACGGCGGGCGAAGCGCGTACAACCACCTGCTGTGCCTGCGCTGTCAGCAACGGGATCGCGCCGCCCGGGTCGATGAGGTGCTGGACCTGGTCGGGCTGGCCGAGCGCCGCTCGCAAGCGGGCTGGCGGGTTCTCGCTCGGCATGGGACAGCGACTGGGCATCGCGGCAGCGCTGCTCGGCGACCGCCGGTGCTGATGCTGGACGAGCCGGTTAACGGCCTAGACCCGGAGGGCGTCTGTGGATCCGCACCCTGCTGCAAGTCCCTGGCCGCTGAGGGCCGCACCGTCCTGCTGTCCAGCCACCTGATGAGCGAGATGGCGCTGACCGCCGACCGCCTGATCATCATCGGGCGCGGCCGGCTGATCACGCAGACCACGATGAACGATCTTCTTGGCAGCGGTAACAGCGGCTCGGTGCGCGCCGCTCACCCCAAGCCGCTGCGCTAGCGTGGCGCTGCGCGCGCCGCGGTGCCACGATCGCCAGTCGGGACGGTGACACCTTCGCCATCACCGGAAGCACGAGGGACACTGTCGGCGAGCTCGCCGGCCAGCGGGTTCACGCTGACCGAGCTCTCTGCGCAGGAAGCATCGCTGGAAGAGAGGTACATGGAACTCACCAGGGATGCCGTCGACTACCAGCACCGCAGGCCGCCGCCCGGCGGGGAAATGAGGCCGGCCATGCAAGCCACGCCCCGCCCGGCCCGGCTACCGCGCGCAACCGCCTGGTGGCCCGCTCGGCCGTGATGCCGATGTGCTCGGCTCGGAGTACTGGAAGCTCCGCACGGTGCGCTCGACCTACTGGACGCTGCTGGCAGTCGGTGCTATACAACATCGCGCTTGCGGCGCTGCTGGCGATCTTCTGCCGAGCCATATGAGCGCGCACCAGAAGATGACATCGACTCGACCCCGGTAAGCCTCGGCGGCAGGCACCTCTCGCAGATCGCGATCGGTGTACTCGGCGTGCTGATCATCACCAGCGAATACGGGACGGGAATGATCCGCGTCACGTTCAGCGCCGTGCTGCAACGTCGCCTGATGCTCGCAGCGAAGACCGCGGTGTTCACTGCGACCGCTCTCGGTCGGCGGGATCGTTGCGAGCTACGCCGCCTACTTCGTCTTCCAAGGGCTGCTGCAACAGGCGACGTCATGCGGACCTCGCTGAGCGATCCCGGAGTGCTGCGGGCGCTAATAGGCGGTGGGCTGTATCTGACGGTGCTCGGCCTGCTGGGATTTGGTATCGGCGTGATCATCCGCTCCAGCACCGGTGCGATCGCTACGCTGCTCGGGCTGCTGTTCGTGCCCACGATCCTGGTCAGAGCTGCTGCCGCAGTCCTGGAAGAACACGATCGGCTACGTACGTGCCGATGAAGGTAGGCGAGCAGATCTTCGCCGTGCAACATCGAGGCGCATACTCTGGAGCCGTGGGCGGGGTTCGGGGTGTTCTGCCTGTACGCCGCAGTTGCTCTCACGGCCGGGTTCTCCTTATCACCCGCCGCGACACCTAACCGCCGGCAACCAGAGACCGCGAGAGGCCGCGCCCCCAAGGGAGGAAACACCATGCGGACCGCCGAAGCCGTAGTCAAGACCGAGCACCGGACCGCTACCTCGCCAGCTCTGCAAGCACGCCAGCAAGATGGGCGGCCACCTGCGCCATCGGCCTGGCAGCCACGCCGATGGTGCCACGCCCCGAGATACGGCACTCCGAATCGTCAGCCACCGACGGAACCGTCACCCTGAACTGGGGCCAGTGGACCATGCACGCCGCCCCCGGCACGCTGACACTGCGCGCGGAAGCCGACAGCGAAGGAACACCTGCGGCGGATGCAGGATCTCGTCACCGAGGGCTAGCCGGGACCGCCGGCCGCGGAGGCGACCTCCTGCTCGATCTCCTCGTGCACCCAGACGGCCCGCTCGGACACCTCAACGAGGTCCGCGTACGTCCAGTGCTGGCTGTCACCGGCGGGCGTGCGCAGCGAAACGGCCCCGTCCCGGCAGCAGAGGGTCAGGCCGCGCGGCACCCAGAGCACCGACATGTCCGCGGCGGGCTGATCGGTGCGCCGGAGCCGTCCGCCGAGGCCCCGCGCGGACAGCATCGCCTCGAGTTCTCCGGTAGCCTGCTGCGCGCTCAGCCGGCGGCAACGGCGCATCACGGCCAGATCCGCCGCCCACGCGTCGCTCCTGCCGGGCACCGCGGGCACGTGCTCCCGCGCCGGAGCGGGCAGCGCGAACCAGACCGCCTTGCCGCGCACCTGCCACCCGCCCAGCCGGGACCGGGTCAGGTGATAACCCCATCGCCCGCTGGACAGCTCGTGCACGATCTGAAGCCCCCGGCCGCTGACCGCCCCGGCGGAGGCCCGGAGCGGGACCGAACCCGGCGCGCGGCCCAGTGTCCAGCCCGGCGAGGCGTCGAACACCTTGCACACCAGCTCACGCGTCATGCCGCTGCCGCGCAGGTACAGCCAGAGTTCGGGACGCGCCGTGACCGGCCGCCCGCCGCCCCGCACACGCGGTATCCGGCCGCGCGTGCAGGGCCTTGGCCGCGTGCAGGGTATTGGCGGCCAGTTCACTCGCCATCATGGTGCCGTCGCAGCTCAGCTCGTCCCTGATCCCGGCCTCGGCCGCGGCGTCACGGTAGAGCTGGCGGGCCGCCCGGGCGCAGGAGGCGTCCATGGGCAGCGGCCAGGCGCAGCACGCTCCGGTCAGCAGATTGCGCAAGCCGCCCATATCTGCTTCCTCCCACAGGATCGCCGCCTCAGGTCACCCCGGCCGCCGCGGCCCTGGGCGACCGCACGCACGTTCCACAATGCCAGGCTTGCATTCTCAAATCTGTGAGCACATTATGAGTTGCGCACAGCGTTCCGCAAGCTTTGGTGATCAATAACACACAATCAAAGCTTCCCGCGCACCGCCGCGATGCGGGCGTTACCGGGTATCCAGCCGTCAGCTCACATATGCCCTGCATATGCGGCGTGTTTATCTCAGCTAACGACCGGCGGCGGGCCGATATGGCCGCAAACAAATAGCACGTGTACAGTCACAATCGCGGCGGAAAACCACATGGCGGACCGCCAGGCCTTGAGACAGGGGCAGTAAATGGGTGGATCCCCCCGGGATTGCCCCCCGGGGGGATCCACCACCCCCCGCTACGACACCTCGATGTCGTAGCGCCCCCCCTTCACATCCGCCAGGAATCTGGCGAATGCCGTCCGGTCGATGACGTGCGCGCCGCCTTCCGGCTGCTTGCTATCCCGTAGAGCGGTCACGCCAGGAAGGTTGGCCGCGATCTCCACGCAGCCGCCATTGTGCGAGCTACGGCGGGCCTTCCGCCAGATGGCTTGAGACAGATCGGTCATTGCTTACTCCAGTCGGTCAGCGAGACGCTCGAGATAGGCCACCGTGTCGCGCGGGTCGAGCGCCCCGTCGCAGGCACGGTCGAACGACTGCGTGTAGCCGTGCACTGATTCGCGCTTGCTCACCTCCTCGATCATGTAGTCGGTCTCCACGAAGACGAGACTCGGCTCCCCGCCGCCGAAGCCGAAGATGTTGACCATGGAGTGCGCGCCGCTCGGCGGCCCATCCTCGAAGCGCTGAACGCGCAGCTCGACGTTGCGGCGGGCCGCCATGTCGGCCAGGTGGAGAATCTGCTCCCTGCGGTCGGCGTGGGTGCCCCACCGGTACAGCAGGGACGCCTCGGTGATCACGGCGCTCAGCGTCGGGGCGGTCCCGTCCGAGCGGTCGAGAATTTCCTGCCGCCGCAGCCGTGCGGCCAGCGCGTCACGCCGCCACTTGGGCGGCCGGGGACCGGTCCGCAGCAGTGACTCGATATACGCCGGCGTCTGCAGCAACCCGGGCAGGATGAGCGGCATGAACGCGCGGATGGTGCTGGCGTCGTTCTCGTAGCCGGGGAACTCGCTGTCGAAGATCTCCGGGAAGTCACGCCACCAGGGCCGGGCCCGGGCCCGCACGGCGAGTTCCTCGACCTCCTCGCCCTCGCTGCCCGTGACGCCGTAGATGCGCAGCAGGTCCCGGACGTCGCTCATCTCGGGGCGCTTCCACTGATTGGCCTCGAAGCGGCCCACCTTGCCCCGGCCCCAGTTCAGGATGTCGCAGACGTGGTTGGCGGTGTAGCCGCTGGCCACGCGGAGCTCGGACAGGCGGTGAGACAGCCGGCGCTTGGCGATGGTGGCGCCGTAGGCATCGTCGCTCACGCCGCTCTGCCTCCCTGACAAGTTCTTAACTTCAACATGAGACTACCCAACTTGCGATTCGCAGATCTACACCTCTAATGAGCAAATCTCGGCCGGACCGGCCCATTCCGGCGACCCGCCAGGGCCGCCCCACTCCTCGTTCTGCGGCATACGACCAGGTCAAACCGTCCTAATAGCACCCCGCGGACGGCCTAAGGGGGTGGCATTACCAGCCGCATCGTCGAATTCGCCTTTTCGGGCGCCATCCAGAAAGCACTCCCACTCGTTCCGGTCGAACACGAGGACCCGGCGGTCCGGATCACCGGCGACCCGCATCAGAATCCAGTCCCCGTCGCGTCGTTTCGCCGCCCTGTGCACACGGCTATCCCCGGACGCCCCGGGCCCACCAGATGTCCCGGGCACACTGGGCGCCCCGGAAACGCCCGCTACGCCGGGCACCCCGGAAACGCCCGCACGCCGGGCACCCCGGGAACGCCCGCCACCCCGGAGCGGGGGCCACCCCGGGAGCGGGGGCCACCCGGGAGCGGGGGCCACCCCGGAAACGGGGGCCACCCCGGGAACGCCCGGGGCCCCGAAAAGCCCAGCGGTCACGCGAGCAAAAGCAATCTCAATGGCACCGGCGCCCTCTCCCGAACGCTGCCATTCCTGAGCGTCAGGATCGATGCCGAGTTCCTCGACCGTGGGCTTGGCGGTCACGGGCGCCTGGCAACCCCGCAGTAGAGCCAGCGCTGGCCCTCGCTGTCCGCGAGTACCGGATCCTCCGCGCCCCAGACGCCGGTGAAGCTGAGGCCGGGGTCGGCGCCCTCGTACGGCGGAACCAGTTCCAGCCCGTCGAAGAACCGCGCGATATCCGCGAGCGACCGGAAGTGCATGCGCTCGCTGGCCCTGTCGAAGACGGCACGGAAGCGCTCCACGGTGAGCGGCGGCTTGCGCTCGTCGGTGAGGTGCGACAGTGACAGGTAGCTTCCGGGGGCCACCGCATTCATGTAGCGCGCCACCAGGCCCCAGGGATCCGAGCCGTCGGACACGAACATCAGGACGGCGGTCATCAGCACCCCGACCGGCTCGCTGAAATCGATGAGCCGCCGAAGCTCCGGGTGACCGAGAATCGTGTCCGGCTCGCGCATGTCACCACGGATCACGGCGGTCGTCCCCGCGCCGGCGAGCAGCAAGCGGCCCTGCGCTTCCACCATCGGGTCGTTGTCGATGTAGATGATCCGGGCGTCCGGGATCACCTGCTGGACGACCTCGTGCGTGTTGCCGACGGTCGGCAGCCCGGAGCCGATATCGATGAACTGCCGGATCCCGCGCTCGGCGATCCATTTCGCCGCCCGCTGGTGAAACCCGCGGTTGGACCAGGCGCAGTCCCTGATCTCCGGTACGGCGCCCAAGATCTGCTCGGCGGCACGCGCGTCCACGTCGAGATAGTGCTCACCGCGCAGCATGTAGTCATAAATCCGCGCAGGGGTGGGAACGCTGGCATCCGCCCCCGCGGGGACCGGTGACGTCTGAGCCATCGCCGCCTCCGCTGAAACCGTTACTTACAGTGTGTCACGGGATGTGCGAATCGCGAACCGCAACATCGCATAACTGTGCCACATCCGGCCATTAACCGCCTGCCTCCAGGTCACCCTCCAGGTCCAGGAAGACCTGCCGGAGCTGGTCCAGCGTCTTCGGATCCGGCTCCGCCCACATGCCTCGCTGGGCCGCCTCCAGCAGACGTTCCGTGATGCCCCGCAGCGCCCAGGGGTTGGATTTTTCCATAAACGCGCGGTTCTCCGGGTCGAACACGTAGGCGGCGGCGAGCCGCTCATACATCCAGTCCGCCACGACGTGCGCGGTCGCGTCGTACCCGAACAGGTAGTCCACCGTCGCGGCCAGCTCAAACGCGCCCTTGTAGCCGTGCCTGCGCATCGCCGCGATCCACCGTGGATTGACCACCCGGGAACGGAACACCCGGCGTGTCTCCTCGGCCAGCGTGCGGGTCTTGACCGCATCGGGGGTGGCCGAATCGCCGATATAGGCGGCCGGGCTGCGCCCGGTCAGCGACCGGACCATGGCCACCATGCCGCCGTGGTACTGGAAGTAGTCGTCGGAGTCGGCGATGTCGTGCTCGCGGGTGTCGGCGTTCTTGGCCGCCACCGCGATCCGGGCGAACGCGGTCTCCATGTCGGTCCGCGCGGGGGCACCGTCGAGGTCGCGGCCGTACGCGTAGCCGCCCCAGACCGCGTAGACCTCGGCGAGGTCGGCGTCGTCGCGCCAGTTCCGCGCGTCGATCAGCGGGAGCAGGCCCGCCCCGTAGGCGCCCGGCTTCGAGCCGAAGATCCGGGTCGTCGCGCGGCGCCAGTCCCCGTGCGCGGCCTGGTCGGCGGTGGCGTGCGCGCGCAGGTAGTTCACCTCGGCGGGCTCGTCCAGCGCCGCGACCGCGGCGATCGCGTCGTCCAGCAGCGCGATGACGTGCGGGAACGCGTCACGGAAGAAGCCGGAGATGCGCACGGTGACGTCGATCCGCGGCCGTCCCAGCTCCTGCGCCGGGACGACCGCAAAGCCGGTGACCCGGCGCGAGACCTCGTCCCAGACCGGGCGGCACCCGATCAGGGCGAGGACTTCGGCGATATCGTCACCCTGGGTGCGCATCGCCGAGGTGCCCCAGACGGTCAGGCCGATGCAGCGCGGGTAGCTGCCCTCGTCCGCGAGATGCCGGGCCAGCAGCGATTCGGCCAGCGCCGCCCCGGTGTCCCAGGAGTTCGGCGACGGGATGGCCTTGGGGTCGACCGAGTAGAAGTTCCGCCCGGTCGGCAGGACGTTGACCAGCCCGCGGGTGGGTGACCCGGACGGCCCGGCGGGGATGTACCCGCCGGACAGCGCGCGCAGCACCGCACCGATCTCCCCGGTCGTCGCGGCCAGGCGCGGCACCACTTCGGCACACGCGAACTGCAGAACCCGCGCCACCGCGGCCGGCTCCGCCCCTCATGCCGAACGGGCCATGGCGCTCCTTCTCCCCCGTCCGGGGCATTCCCGGCGAGGGGAAGGGCGGCGGGAGCGTCACCGGGGGCCATTGAGGTGGCGGGAGCGAAGTCGTCGGCGGGAGTCCGGGACGTGGCGGCGGGAGTGGCGGGAGCTCCGCGGAGAGGTTGTGGCGGCGGGAGTTCCGGGAAGTTCTGTGGCGGCGGGACGAAGTTCTGTGGCGGCGGCGGCCGGGGGCGGTGGGCGGGCCTCCTCGGCGAGCACGGTGGCGGCGACGCTCGGGCGCGCGGGCGGCGTCCCAGTTGGTGGCGGCCACGGCCTCGACGAGGGCGCGGGCGGTGCGCTCGTAGCGGTCGGTCTCGGTGCGGGACGCGTCGTCGCGGCCCTCGGCCAGCCCGAGCGCGGCGCGCAGCCCCGGCAGGGCGCCCCAGCGGGCGCTCCACAACTGCGCGGAACGCAGGATGACCAGGACCAGGTTGGTGAGCGCTTCCCCGGTGGGCGCCTCGCCGAGGATGTGCAGGCCGTCCCGGATCGCGGCGTCCTTGACCTCGCAGAGATAGCCGTCGATGTGCAGCACGAACTCGTCGAACTCGGCCGCGCCCGGCTCGGCCGGCACGTCCAGGTCGTGGTGAAGCTGCGCCGCGTGCACCAGCGACCAGATCTGCGCCCGGACCGCGGGCAGCTTGCCCGGATCCAGCGCCGCGACCGTCGCGTACTCATCCAGCAGCTGTTCCAGCTTGGCGAGCTCGCCGTAGCTGTCGGCGCGTGCCATCGGCGGGACCAGGTGATCGACGATGACCGCGTGCGCGCGCCGCTTGGCCTGGGTCCCCTCCCCCGGGTCGTTGACGATGAACGGGTAGATGAGCGGGATGTCCCGCAGGACCGCGTCGGGCGCGCACTCCTGCGACAGGCCGAGGCCCTTGCCGGGCAGCCATTCCAGGGTGCCGTGCTTGCCGAGATGGATGACCGCGTCCGCGCCGAACTCCTCATCCAGCCACCGGTAGGCCGCCAGGTAGTGGTGGGACGGCGGCAGGTCCGGGTCGTGGTAGATGGCGACCGGGTTCTCGCCGAAACCGCGCGGCGGCTGGATCATCACCACCACGTGCCCGAACCGCAGGGCGGCCAGCACGATGTCGTCGCCGTCGGTGTAGAGCTCGCCCGGCGGCTCCCCCCACTGACTGGTCAGCTTCTGCCGGGGCCCGTTCGGCAAAGAAGAGAACCACTGACGGTACGCCGGCAGCGGGACCCGCGCCGGTGCGGCGCTGAGCTGCTCCTCGGTCAGCCATTCGGTGTCGTAGCCGCCGGCCGCGATGAGCGTGTGGATGAGCGTGTCGCCGTCGTCGGGGAAACCGTCGCCGAGGTCGTACCCGGCCTCGCGGAGGGCCTGCAGCAGGCGGACCGCGGAGGCGGGGGTGTCGAGGCCGACGGCGTTGCCGACCCGGGAATGCTTCGTTGGGTAGGAGGAAAGCATGATCGCGACGCGCTTGTCCCGGTTCGGGGTGGCGGCCAGGCGCGCGTGCCGGACGGCGATGCCCGCGAGGCGGCCGGCCCGCTCGCGGTCGGCGACGTAGACCGGGATCCCATCCGGCCCCTCCTCCTTGAAGGAGAACGGGACCGCGATCAGGCGCCCGTCGAACTCGGGGATGGCGACCTGCATGGCCGCGTCGATCGGGCTCAGGCCGCCGCCCGCGTCGTGCCACTGGGCGCGCGATGAGGTCAGGCAGAGGCCCTGGATGAGCGGGACGCCCAGCCCGGCGAGCGCGCCCGCGTCCCAGTCGCCGTCGGTGCCCGCGTCGGCGGCGACCGAACCCCCGGCCGCGAGGACCGTCGTGATGATGACGCTGGCCGGGCGGAGAAGTTCGGCCAGGCCGGGATCGGCGGCCCGGAGCGAGGAGCAGTACACCGGCAGCGGTGTCGCGCCGTGCTCGGTGATCGCCGCGCAGAGCGTGTCGACGAAACCGGTGTTGCCCGAGAGCTCGTGCGCCCGGTAGAAGATCACCGCGACCGTGGGCGGCGCCGTGCCGGGGCTGTCGCCCGCGGCGGGGCCGACCGGCGGGCGGGGGCGGGATTCGCCGGGGCGGGATTCGCCGGGGCGGGATTCGCAGGGGCGGGATTCGCAGGGGCGGGGTTCGCAGGGGCGGGGAGGCGGTGCAGGCCGTAGGCGGGGCGCGGGCTCGGGCGGGGCGAAACCCTGGCCGGTGAGCAGCACGGTGTCGGACAGGAACGCCGCGAGCTCGCGCAGGTTGGCGGGGCCCTCCTCGCGCAGGTAGCCGAGCGCCTCGGCGGCCACCCCGGCCGGGACGGTGGACAGCGCCATGAGTTCCGCGTCGGGTGCCGATTCGCCGCCGAGCGCGACCAGCGGGATCCCGGTGGCGCGCAGCGCCGCGACCCCCGCGGGCCACGCCTGGCGCCCGCCGAGCAGGCGCAGCACGACGATGTCCGCCCCGTCCGTCAGCGCGGCGAGCGGTCCCGGCTCATCGAGCGAGATACGCACCGGGTTCGCGGCCCGGTAGCCCGCCCCCGAAGCGCGCGCGGCGAGGAGCTCGGTATCGGCGGTGGAAAGGAGCAGGATCGTGGCCACCCCCCGATCCTGCCACGGCGGCGCGAGCCATCCTCCCGCCTTCCCGCCTCCCCCGCTCCCGGCGGCCCGTGGCCGAGCGACCACGATGCCCCTGCCGGGACCCGCCCCGGTACCCGCGACGGCACCTCTGCCCTCGGGTCGGCCATCGCCGCCGTCTTCCTGCTCGGGTTCGGCCTGCGGCTGGCTCGTCCACCAAGCTGAACGCCCATCTCCGCCGACCCCATCGGGCGCTGGCCGGAGTGGCCGGGAGTTAGAGCACCGTGCTGCCGTACATCTCACCGAGCGGATCGGCGAGCAGTTCGATGCGCGCGCCGTCCGGGTCCCGGAAGTAGATCGACGTGCCGCTTTCCATCTGGTAGGGGACACCGGCCGCGTCGAGCTTGCCGCGCAGGTGCCGCCACGACTCCGGGGTCACCGAAATGGCCAGGTGATGCAGGCCACCGAGGACCTCCGCGTACGGGCCCACGTCCAGGCCGGGAAAGTCGAAGAACGCGAGCAGGTTGCCGTTGCCCAGGTCGAAAAAGAAGTGGCTGGAGCCCTTGTAGTCGCGGTTCTCGATGATCTCGGTCAGCGGGAACTCCAGCAATTCCTGATAGAAGCGGATGGTCCGTTCGGGATCGGAACTGATCAGCGCGGTGTGGTGCACTCCGCGGGCACTGCTGACCGGCCGCCGGTCCATCAGGTAGGCGGCGCGGAGCCGGGATCGTTGCTCGTCGAGCGCGGCCAGGTCGGGCGGGGTGTCCGTCATGTCGATATCTCCGGTTCGGAAATCCCGGCGACCGGGCACGGCGATCCGGCGGGCCGCTGCGCGGGAGGCTCGCAGTGAGGATGCCCGGGCGCCGCCGGCCTGAAGCACGCAAGCCCGCCGCCCCGCCGCCCCGCCGCGCAGGGGCGCGGTCGCGGGACGGCGGGAGCTTGCGGCCGACAAAGAACTGGCGGCCCGGCCGACCGGGTTACCAGGCGGGCGGCGTCAGGAGACGAGGTGGTCGAACTCCCCGTCCCGCAGGCCGTCCATGAGGGCCACGATGGCGTCCCGGCGGCAAATAAGCGCCGGCCCGTACGGGTCCCTGGAGTTCCGCATCGCAACTATCTCGGCGTCGATCCTGGCAATCTCCACGCAGGCGCCCTGTGAGTTGCTGCGCTGGCTCTTCCGCCAGGCCGCTCCCTCAAGGTCTCTGGCAGACATGCCGTTGTAGATGCCACCCATCGTCGTGTCTCCCTGACTGGCTATCACCACTAGCAGTGCGCTGGCCGTCTTGACCTCAGGCACGGTCGTGGCACGCTACCCCGGCCGCGTCCTGCGGGTCCGGACGGTGTTATGTTATGCAAGATGCACGTGCATTCGCATGGGCTTTCGCATACTCATCCGCACAGTCATCCGCAAGTGCCGCGGCGAGTGCCCGCGCACGTGCCACATGGGGCGTTGACGGAGGGCTCCGACCAGAAAATTCCCGAATACTCCCTCCCGCGGGGACACCGGCCCGCGTTTATGCCAGCCGCCAATAAGTCGGCCTAATAGCGGCTTCTAATAAAAATTGGGTATCACCCAGATGAACTTTCGTCAACATGAGGCGTGCGTACAACCGAATAAGGCCGCAGCGTCCTGATAGTTGCGCATTAACGCATTTCGGACGCCGGAGTATGAACGGGTGACATTGCCCGGATGACCGGAAACCCCGCACCCGGCCGCACGAGCGTGCAGGCCGCGACGGGGTGGCCGCCGCACAGTCCCCGGCAGCCAGACCCGGTGACGGCATGGCGCAGGGCACCGCGACGCAGGGCCAGCCCGCCAGGTGTTGACTTATGAAAGAGACGGCCGGGGAGAAAGTTGCTACCTGTCGGCCAGCATGACGACCTTCCGGCACGGACCGGGGGAAAATCACCCTGATTTCGGTCGGCCCAGGGCCGGTATGCCGGCTCCCGGGGTAGGCGCATAACGCGGCGCGCAATGGAAGTGTCCAAAAAGGAAATCATTTACTAGAATGGCAAACCGGATTGGCTGATCGGCAAAGATAGACCAGTTCTGACTCTCTGCCACGCTGCATGCCCGGTGTGATCGATGCTCGCCGCATAGCTGGTGACCAGCCAGCCCGCAGGCTGGAAAATGCCCGTGCCAGGCCGGCCGGATGGCATGTGCGAGCTGGGGTAGCTAAATGCCGGCCGCCGGGCAGCCGCAGGGACGGCTGGCCGACGGCCGGCATTAGTTCGGCCCCGAGCCTGGCCCCGGTATCCCGATCAGAGCCCGGTACCTGGGCCCCGGTACCGCGATCAGAGACCGGCGGCGGCGCGCAGCTGCTCGACACGGTCGGCGCGCTCCCAGGAGAAGTCCGGCTCGGTACGGCCGAAGTGCCCGAAGGTGGCGGTCTGCGAGTAGATGGGGCGCTGCAGGTCCAGGATGGAGATGATGGCCCGCGGCCGGAGGTCGAACACTTCCAGGACGGCGTCCTGAATCCGCTCGACCGGCACCTTCTCGGTGCCGAAGCACTCGACGAACAGCCCGACCGGCTTGGCCTTCCCGATCGCGTAGGCGACCTGCGTCTCGCACCGGTCGGCGAGCCCCGCCGCGACCACGTTCTTGGCCACCCACCGCATCGCGTACGCCGCGCTGCGGTCCACCTTGGACGGGTCCTTGCCGGAGAACGCGCCACCGCCGTGCCGGGCCATGCCGCCGTAGGTGTCAATGATGATCTTGCGGCCGGTCAGGCCGGCGTCCCCCATCGGGCCGCCCACCTCGAAGCGGCCGGTGGGGTTGACCAGCAGCCGGTAGTTGGACGTGTCCAGTTCCAGGGCCGCCACCACCGGCTCGACCACGTAGTCCTTGATGTCGGGGGCCAGCAGTTCCTTCAGGTTGATGTCCGGTGCGTGCTGCGTCGACACCACGACCGTGTCCAGGCGCACCGGCGTGATGCCCGCGTACTCGACCGTCACCTGGGTCTTGCCGTCCGGGCGCAGGTACGGCACGGTTCCGCTGCGGCGGACGTTGGACAGCTGCTTGGACAGCTGGTGCGCCAGCATGATCGGGAGGGGCATCAGCTCGCTTGTCTCGCGGCACGCGTACCCGAACATCAGGCCCTGGTCGCCGGCCCCCTGCCGGTCAAATTCCTCGGCGCCCTCGCCCTCGCGGTACTCGTACGCGTCGTCGATACCGAGAGCGATGTCCGGCGACTGCGACCCGATGGACACCGACACGCCGCAGGAGGCGCCGTCGAAGCCCTTGGCGGAGGAGTCGTAGCCGATCTCAAGGATCTTCTCCCGGATGATGCCCGGGATGTCGACGTAGGTCCGGGTGGTGACCTCACCCGCGACGTGCACCTGGCCGGTGGTGATCAGAGTCTCGACGGCGACCCGGCTTTCGGTGTCGTCTTTGATCATGGCGTCGAGGATGGCGTCACTGATCTGGTCGGCCATCTTGTCCGGATGACCCTCAGTGACCGACTCGGAGGTGAAGAGGCGACGTGCCACGAGACTCCCTTTCCTTCTGTACGGGTCCAATGTTCTTTCCCGGCAGACTCGCCCGAAGTTTATCCATGATCATGTCGCCGGTGGCCGGGACGCAGTCGAGCGCCCCTTCACTTGATCGCTTCCGGCCGCATTTGATACTGGTGGACGGCCTGCGTAAGGCTACCTTTGACCGCAGCCGGGGCGCCACAAGATCCCAGACGGTATCGGCCAGGACCTCCTTGGGGGCCCGCGGGATCTCCGTCTGCGACCCGTCGGCACCCACCACGACGGCCTCGTTGTCACTGGTCCCGAAGGCCAGCCCGTTTCCGACCCGGTTGACCACCAGCAGGTCACAGCCCTTGCGGGCGAGCTTGGCCCGGCTGCCGGCCAGGTCCGGCTCGGTCTCCGCCGCGAAGCCGACGATGACCTGCCCGGGACGCGGCGCCCCCGGGAGGACGCCGGGCGCGCCGGGCGCCCCGGCCGCCGTACTGCGCTGCGCGGACAGCTCGGCCAGGATGTCGGGGTTGCGGACGAGCCCGATCGGGGCTGGTTCCGAGCCATCCTTCTTTATCTTTGCCGCGCTCCGCACCGCGGGGCGGAAGTCGGCCACGGCGGCGGCCATCACGACCGCGTCGGCGTCAGCCGCCTCGGCCAGCATCACGTCGCGCATCTCCAGCGCGGAGGTCACCCGGATCACGCGCGTCCCGGCCGGGTCGGGCAGCGCGACGTTCGCCGCCACCAGCGTCACCTTGGCCCCGCGGGCGACGGCAGTCTCCGCGAACGCGTACCCCTGGCGGCCAGAAGACCAGTTACCGAGGAACCGCACCGGGTCGAGCTCCTCACGGGTCCCCCCGGCGGACACGACGACCTTGCGGCCGGCCATGTCCTGGCCGAGCCCGCCCGCGCCCCGCGCCAGGACCCGCATCGCGGCCGCGTATATCTCACCGGGCTCCGGCAGCCGGCCGACCCCGGAGTCCGCGCCGGTCAGGCGGCCGCTGGCCGGATCGAGCACGATCGCCCCGCGGTCCCGCAGCAGCGCGACGTTGGCCCGCGTGGCCGGGTGCTCCCACATCTCCGTGTGCATCGCCGGTGCGTACAGCACCGGGCACCGCGCGGTCAGCAGCGTCGCGGTCAGCAGGTCATCGGCCATACCCGCCGCGGCCCGCGCCATGAGATCCGCCGTGGCCGGGGCGACGATCACGAGATCCGCCGACTGCCCGAGCCGGACGTGCGGAACCTGATCCGCCCCGGTCCAGGCATCGGTGCGGACGGGATGGCCGGACAGCGCCGCCCAGGTCGCCTCGCCGACGAATCGCAGCGCGTCCGGGGTGGGCACGACCCATACGTCATGACCCGTTTCGGTGAGCCGCCGGAGCAGCTCGCACGCCTTGTAGGCAGCTATGCCGGCCGTTACGCCGAGGATGACCCGCGGTGCCACACGCACTCCCGCCCGGTCGGGCGGCCGTCAGCCCTCGGTGCGCTCGACCGAGAGAAGCCCGTCCCGCACTTCACGCAGCGCGATCGACAGCGGCTTCTCCTGGACCCGGGTCTCCACCAGCGGGCCCACGTACTCGAGCAGGCCCTCGCCCAGCTGCGAGTAGTACGCGTTGATCTGCCGCGCCCGCTTCGCGGCCATGATCACGAGCTGGTACTTGCTGTCCACGACTTTGAGCAGGTCGTCGATCGGCGGGTTGATAATGCCATCTGCGGCGGGAGTCCCTGCCACGTCACGCCTTTCGTCTGATTAACGCTTATCGCTCATCGGAGCATCGCTCGTCCGAGCCGAAAACCAAGGCTACCACCTGGTGGCATACCTCCTGGACCGACGTGTTGACCAGCGTAAGGTCGAATTCGCTCTCCGCGGCGAGCTCGCGGCGCGCCGCGTCCAGCCGCCGCTGCACGACCTCGGGCGGCTCCGTGCCGCGCCCGGTCAGCCTGCGGACCAGTTCCTCCCAGGACGGCGGGGCCAGGAAGACCAGGCGGGCGTCGGGCACGCTGCGCCGCACCTGCCGGGCCCCCTCAAGGTCGATCTCCAGGAGGCAACCAATCCCGGCGGCCAGCTTCTCATCGAGGGGCTTTCGCGGCGTTCCATACTTATTACCGGCGAACTCCGCCCATTCCAGTAGCTCGCCATCGACGACCATCCGGTCAAATTCCTTGTCGTCGACAAAGTAATATTCCCGCCCGTCGACCTCCCCGGCCCGCGGCGCCCGCGTCGTCACCGAAACGGAAAGCCACAGTTCGGGGCAGCACCGGCGCAGTTCCGCGATGACCGTGCTCTTCCCGACCCCGGAGGGGCCGGAGAGCACGGTCAGCCGGGAGAACTTCCGCATGGAAAGGCAGTATCCACCGCCGATCCTCGCGGCTCCGCCGGGGGTGGCGAAGTCGCGCACGAAATCTCCGGAGTGGGCGACCATGCCCCCGTGCCCGCTCCCGGGTTCCGCTGGCCGCCTCAGATGTCCGAGCCGAACTCGTGCTCTAGCGCCGAGCGCTGGTTCGTACCAAGCCCGCGGACGCGGCGGGACTCGGCGATGCCAAGCCGTTCCATGATCTGCTTGGCCCGGACCTTGCCCACGCCGGGCATCGACTCAAGCAAGGCCGAGACCTTCATCTTGCCAATGACGTCATCGGTCGAGCCTTCCTTGATGACGTCCGAGAGCGTGGTGGCTCCGCGCTTGAGGCGATTCTTCACCTCTGCGCGTTCTTTACGCGCTCTGGCGGCCTTCTCCAAGGCCGCCGCGCGCTGGTCAGGAGTGAGGGGAGGAAGAGCCACTCGAGGTCACCTCGGGTTTCGTCGGTAAAAACGTTGGTCGGGGGGAAACTAGCGAGTAAGCGTACCTTTCGGCAACGCGAATCCCCGTTTATGTCATAATAAATTTAAGGATATTACTTTGAGTGATCGATTGATCACTATGAGCAAGCAACCAACGGTCACACGCTCTCCTGTCCGCCCTGCCGGCCGTGAACCAATGCACCGAGCGCCCCCGTCACCGGGGCCGCCACGATGGGCCATCCACGCAAGAGTAAGCCAACTGACGCCGTTCCTGAACAGGGGCGGAGGGATGACTTCGCCGCCCGGCGGTCAATACGCCGCGCTCGCGGCGCACACACCCAGCCCGCACCGGTTCGCAGATTTGGCCACCGCCCGATCGCGCATATGATGGCCACCGCACACCACTGAAGCCGTTACTCCATACGGCGCGTGTCACCACTCCCCGGTTACCACACAGACTGGCACAGCAAGGCGCCGCAATCCCATGGAAACGGACCGGCGGCCGAAGTTACATGGCGAGTAAATATTTTACCTTTCAAGGCCATGCCCATCCTATGGTGAAGCCAAACGGCCAATCATCTGCATACGAATCGGCCAGGTGACCCTTACCACACGCCCTTACCGCTTCCTTACCGTGCCCGGCTACGCGGTGGCATTTCACCCTGGCTCAGGCGTAACGCCAGCCGGTGAGCTGGCGTGAGCCGCCGCAGGGACGCCGCCACGGCGGCCGCAGCCGCGCCGGGGTCGGCCGCGCTGGTGATGGGCCGCCCGATGACCAGCAGGTCAGAGCCCGCCTTGACGGCCTCCTCGGGCGTGGCCACCCGGGCCTGATCGTAGGCGGCCGAGCCCGCGGGCCGCACGCCAGGGGTGATGAGCATGATGTCGGGCCCCACCTCGGCCCGCACCGCGCCGACCTCGCGCGGCGAGCAGACGATGCCTCCGGCGCCGGCCTCGACGGCGAGCGAGGCGAGCCGCAGCACCGTGTCGTGCACGCTCCCCGTCACGCCGATCTGCCCCAGCTGGGCCTCGTTCAGTGAGGTGAGGAGGGTGACCGCGGCGATCTTCGTGCGGGGCGCGGCCTCCGTGGCGGCGCGGATGACGTCGGCGCCGCCGCTCGCGTGCACCGTCAGCAGGTCAGGGTGCAGGCGCGCGACGGTCCGCGCGGCGCGGGCCACCGTCGCCGGGATGTCATGCAGCTTGAGGTCCAGGAAGACGCGCACGCCGCTGGCCCCCCTGATCGAGGCGACCACATCCGGGCCGTACCGCAAGTACAGCTCCAGGCCGATCTTCACCGTACTGACGTGCGGCGTCACCAGGTCGGCCCAGCGCGCGGCGGTTTCCAGATCGGGTGCGTCCAGCGCGACGGCGACTGGCGCGGGGTTGCTCAAGGCCACTCCTTCAACTCGTGCCCGGCAGGGTTCCGCGTCCTGCATCAACGTTCCCGACCCCACCAGCCCTGTGCGTCTCCCAGGCACGTGTCGTACCTGCGGCACCTCCGCTCTCCCGCGCCGGGACACGGGCCCGGCGTCGTTCTACGTACCCGCTTACCCCCCACGGGCCACCGCCATGTCTGCGTGGGCACCGGTGCGGTGGCGGTCGCGGGGCGGGGGTCAGGCCGGGCGGCGGCGGAGGGGCGTGGAGTAGCCGCCGGTCTGATGGGCCAGCCCGGTCACCTCGGCGAGGCGCCCGGCGCCCAGCACGGTGAGCTCTTCCTCCAGTTCGCGCTGAATCCGGGTGCAGGCCGACGGGTCGTTGAAGATGGCCGTGCCCACGCCCACCAGGGACGCACCGGCCATGATCAGCTCAAGCGCGTCGCGGCCCGGTGCGCACGCCGCCGATGCCGATGATGGGGACGTCGGGGAGGGCCTCCCGCGCCAGCCAGATGCACCGCACGGCCACCGGGCGGATCGCCGGGCCGGACAGGCCGCCCAGCGCGCCCGCGATCGCCGGGCGCCTGGTTTCCGGGTCGATGACCATGCCGGGCAGCGTGTTGATCATGGACAGGCCGTCGGCGCCCGCCGCCACGCAGGACCGGGCGATGGTCACGATGTCGGTGACATCCGCGGACAGCTTGGCGAAGACGGGGATGTCGTACCGGGCGGAGCCGCGCGCGGCCTCGACCACGCGGGCCGCCGCGTCGGGCTGGGAGGCGAAGTCCTGCCCCCGGGCGCCGGCGTTCGGCCAGGACAGGTTCAGCTCGATCGCCGTGACCCCGGCCGCGTCGGACAGCCGCGCGGCGAGCTCGGCGTATTCGCCCGCGCTGCCGCCGGCGATCGAGACCACCGTGCGGGCACCGCGGGAGAGCAGCCAGGGCAGGTCACGCTGGAGGAACGCATCGATCCCGGGCCCCTGGAGGCCGACCGAGCTGAGCATGCCGCTGGGTGTCTCGGCGGTACGCGGTGTCGGCCGGCCTGCCTGCGGCTCGATCAGGATCGATTTGGTGACGATGGCGCCGATCTTGGCCACGTCGATGAACTGCGCCAGCTCGCGGCCGGTTCCCGCGCATCCGGCGGCCGTGAGGACCGGGTTCGGCAGCTCGACGTGGCCGAGCCGGGCCCGCAGGTCAGCCGGCATGGCCGGCCTGGGGCGGGCGCGGATGCTGCACCGGGCGGGCAGCCGTGGACGGCCGCGGTATCTGCGGCCGGCGTGCGGTGTGGGGTAGCTGAGCCGCCGCGTGATCGGCCGGGGCCTCGCGGGGGGCGCGGGGGGGCTTCCAGCCGGGGGCGCCCAGCGCGTCGAAGGGGATCGTCCCCACGTCGTCCCAGCGCACCACGTCGCCGCGGAATACCGGGCCGTCGACGCACGACCGCACGATGCGGGTGATCCCGTCCGAACCCACCACCGGCAGCACGCAGCTCATGCAGACCCCGGTCCCGCAGCCCATGGCCTCCTGCACGCAGGCCTGCACGGGAATGTCGTACCGGCTGGCCAGCGCGGTCACCTCGCGCAGCACGGGAAGCGGCGCCGACGCGTAGATGACGTCGCTGCGGGCCTCGTGGATGACCTGGCTGAGCAGGTCGGTGACGACCCCGCGCGTGCCCAGCGACCCGTCCCCGGTGGTGATCGTCGCGCTGCGCGCGGTGCGGCGTGCGCGCAGCGCGCCGAACACGTGGTCCGCGCTTTCCGCGCCGAGCAGGAAGTCGACCTGGCAGCCGCGCTCACGCAGCCGGTCCGCGAGCGGGAACAGCGCCGTGCTGCCGAGCCCGGCCCCGACCAGCAGGCAGCTCGCGGATTCGCGCGGGACGGGGAACGGCCGGCCGAGCGGGCCAACCGCGTCCAGCATGTCCCGGCTGCGGCGGTCGGGCCAGCCACCGGGTGCCCGGCTCGCTGGCGGTGAAGACGAACTCGACCGTGCCGCCGTGGTCGGGGCGCACGTCGTGGACGGTGAAGGCCCGGCGCAGCAGCATCGAGCTTTCCGGCCCGCCGACGGCGACCGTGACGAACTGCCCCGGCCGGAAGCGGCTCGCGATGGCCGGGGCCACCATCGTCAGGGCGTGGTAGGCGTCGATCCGGCGCACGGTGAGCACCGGCCCGCGTACCTGAACCGGCGCCACGCCCTGCTCACCATCCCTTGACGTTCTGGACGTCGTCATGACCCCTCCCTGGCTCATGCGGCCAGGGAAATCCGGTCACCGCGCTGCCAGTGTCGTCCTATCGGGCTCGTGCTATCCGGCACCGTACCGCCTGGCGGCGCCGGCCGGGACCGCGCGGGGCCAGCCGAAGGGCTAGCCGGCACCGCGCAGGCGCTCCGCGTGCTCCTGCAGCGACCGTACGCCGACCTCGCCGCGGATGATGGCCTCGATGCCCTGCACCGCGGCCCCCAGGCCCGGCACGGTCGTCACGCACGGCACCCCCCGCCGGACCGCGGCCGAGCGGATCTCGTACCCGTCGAGCCGGGGACCGGTGTGCCCGGGGCTGCCGAACGGCGTGTTGACGATGAGGTCCATCTCGCCGTCCAGGATCCGGGTGACGACCGTCGGCTCACCGTCGGGCCCGGGGCCGTCGCCGTGCTTACGGACGATCTTGGCACGGACGCCGTTGCGGCGCAGCACCTCGGCGGTCCCCCGGGTCGCCCAGATCTCGAAGCCCAGGTCGGCGAGGCGCTTGACCGGGAACACCATGGACCGCTTGTCCCGGTTGGCGACCGACACGAACACGCGCCCCTTGACCGGCAGCGACCCGTACACGGCCGCCTGCGATTTCGCGTACGCGGTGCCGAACATCTCGTCGATGCCCATGACCTCGCCGGTCGAGCGCATCTCCGGGCCGAGCACGGTGTCCACGCCCTCGCCCTGGGTGTTGCGGAACCGGCCGAACGGGAGCACGGCCTCCTTCACCGCCACCGGGGCGTCCAGCGGGAGCGTGCCGCCGTCCCCGTCGGGCGGCAGCAGCCCCTCGGCGCGCAGGTCCGCGATGCTGGCGCCGAGCATGACCCGGGCCGCCGCCTTGGCCAGCGGGACCGCGGTGGCCTTGGAGACGAACGGGACCGTGCGCGAGGCGCGCGGGTTGGCCTCCAGCACGTACAGCACGCCGGCGGCCAGCGCGTACTGGACGTTGAGCAGGCCGCGCACGCCCACCCCGGCGGCGATCCGGGTGGTGGCGTCGCGGATGGCCTCGATGTCCGCGTGGCCCAGCGTGATCGGCGGCAGCGCGCACGCCGAGTCGCCGGAGTGGATCCCGGCCTCCTCGATGTGCTCCATCACGCCGCCGAGGTACAGGTCCTCGCCGTCGTACAGCGCGTCCACGTCGATCTCGATCGCGTCGTCGAGGAAGCGGTCGATGAGCACGGGATGCTCGGGGCTGGCCTGCGTCGCGCGCCGCACATACGCGGCCAGGGTGTCGTCGTCGTAGACGATCTCCATGCCGCGGCCGCCGAGCACGTAGGAGGGCCGCACCAGGACCGGGTAGCCGATCTCCCCGGCCACCTGCTGGGCCTGCTCCGCCGAGGTGGCCATGCCGTACCGCGGCGCCGGCAGGCCCGCCGCGGCGAGCACCCCGGCGAACGCGCCGCGGTCCTCGGCCAGGTGGATGGCCTCCGGGCTGGTCCCGACGATGGGCACGCCGGCCGCCTCCAGCGCGCGCGCCAGGCCCAGCGGCGTCTGCCCGCCGAGCTGGACGATCACGCCGGCGAGCGGCCCGCTGGCCTGCTCGGCGTGCACCACCTCGAGCACGTCCTCACAGCGTCAGCGGCTCGAAGTACAGTCGCCCTGACGTGTCGTAGTCGGTGGAGACGGTCTCCGGGTTGCAGTTGACCATGACCGTCTCATATCCGGCCTCGGCCAGCGCGAACGACGCGTGCACGCAGGCGTAGTCGAACTCGATGCCCTGGCCGATCCGGTTCGGCCCGCTGCCCAGGATGATCACCTTGGGCCGGTCCCCGGGCGGGACCTCCGTCTCGTCGTCATAGGTGGAGTACAGGTAGGGGGTCCGCGCGGCGAATTCGGCCGCGCAGGTGTCCACCGCGTGGAACACCGGCCGGACGCCGAGCCCCCAGCGGATCTCCCGGACGCTGGCTTCGCTCATCCCGCGGAGCTGGCCGATCTGCGCGTCGGAGAAACCGGCCCCCTTGGCCAGCCGCAGCGTCCCGGCGTCGAGCGGCTGTATCGGCCCGGGGGGAGGACGCCGTCCGGGGGACGACTCCCCTGGACCCGTGCCAGCCCGGGGGGCCGACCCCCCGGACCGCCCGCTCGCTGTGCTGGCCCGGGGGGACGACCCCCCGGAACCCCCCGCTGCGCTCCGCGCCCCGCTGCGGTACTCGCCGACACACCGGCCGCTCGCCGGGCCTGACGGCCCGGCTCGCTGGCCGGTTACAGACCGCCTCGCCGTAGGTCCCGCTGCGGTTCTCGCCGCTGATCACCGGCCGCTCACCCGGGCCTGACGGCCCGGGATCGCTGGGCCGGTGAGCTCGCCCTCGTCCCGGCCGCCGCGGATTCGTTCGGCTATTTCCTCGATATGCGCGATCTGGTCGACGAACCAGGGGTCGATCGCGCTCGCCGCGACCACGTCGGCCACGCTGGCCCCCGCGCGCAGCGCCTGGTGCACGGTGCCGAGGCGGCCGTCGTGCGGGATGGCGCAGCGGCGCAGCAGTTCCGCCGCGTCGCCGGGCGGTTCATCCCAGCCGAACGGCGCCCCGCGGGACTCCATCGACCGCAAGGCCTTCTGCAGCGCCTCGGGAAAGGAGCGCCCGATGGCCATGGCCTCGCCCACCGACTTCATGTGCGTGGTGAGCTCGGTGTCGGCGCTGGGGAACTTCTCGAACGCGAACCGCGGCGTCTTGACCACCACGTAGTCGAGCGCGGGCTCGAAGCAGGCGGGGGTCTGGCCGGTGATGTCGTTCGGGATCTCGTCGAGGGAGTAGCCGATGGCGAGCTTCGCCGCGATCTTGGCGATCGGGAAGCCGGTCGCCTTGGAGGCCAGCGCCGAGGAGCGGGACACCCGGGGGTTCATCTCGATGACGACCATGCGGCCGGTCCGCGGGTGCACGGCGAACTGGATGTTGCAGCCGCCGGTGTCCACCCCGACCGCCCGGACGATCGCGATCGCGGTGTCGCGCATGCGCTGGTACTCGCGGTCGGTGAGGGTCATCGCGGGGGCCACGGTCACCGAGTCGCCGGTGTGCACGCCCATCGGGTCGATGTTCTCGATCGAGCAGACCACGACCACGTTGTCGTTGCGGTCGCGCATGAGCTCGAGCTCGAACTCCTTCCAGCCGAGGATCGACTCCTCCAGCAGGACTTCGGTGGTGGGGCTGGCGTCCAGCCCGGCGCCGGCGATGCGGCGCAGTTCGTCCCGGGTCCGGGCGATCCCGGAGCCGGAGCCGCCGAGGGTGTAGGAGGGGCGGACGACGACCGGGTAGCCGAGCTGTCCGCCGCGGTGAAGGCCCCCTCCAGGGAGTGGCAGATGCGGCTGTCCGGCACCTGGGGCACGTCGCCGGGACCGTCGGCCCCGCCGCCCAGCGGGGGCAGGCTGGTCACGATCTCCTTGAACCGCTCGCGGTCCTCGCCGGCCTTGATCGCGTCGATCCGGGCCCCGATCAGCTCGGTGCCGTACCGGGCCAGGATGCCCGCTTCGTGCAGCTCGACCGCGGCGTTCAGCGCGGTCTGGCCGCCCAGGGTGGGCAGCACCGCGTCCGGGCGCTCGATCGCGATGACCTTCTCCAGCACGTCGACCGTGATCGGCTCGACGTAGGTGGCGTCGGCGAACTCCGGGTCCGTCATGATCGTCGCCGGGTTCGAGTTGACCAGGCTGACCCGGATGCCCTCGGCCTTGAGCACGCGGCACGCCTGCGTCCCGGAGTAGTCGAACTCGCACCCCTGCCCGATCACGATCGGCCCCGACCCGATGACCAGCACCGACTTCAGGTCACTGCGACGCGGCATCACGCGCTCCCGTCGTGTCTAGCTGTCACGCTGTTCACGCATTGCGCGCCCCACCGGCCCCGCGCGTCCCAGCAGCCCCATAGCCGGAGCGGCGGCGCGGCGGCGTACCGGCGCCGGCGTTTCCGCAGTATCTGCGGAAGAGCCGGCGCCGATCATGGCGGGAGACGCCGCGGGCGCGGGCAGCGGCCCGGCCGGACTGGGCGGGGTCATTGGGGGCGCTCCATGGCGGCGCAGAACTCCTCGAAGAGGCCGGCGGCGTCGTGCGGGCCGGGGGCCGCCTCGGGGTGGTACTGGACGCTGAACACGGGGCGCTCCAGCATCCGCAGGCCCTCGACCACGCCGTCGTTGAGGTTGACGTGGCTGACGACCGCGGGCCCGTAGGGGGTGTCGAAGGGCTGGCGGGCGGCGGCGGGGATGTGCGCCCATTCGGTCCCGGTGCCGGGGAGCGGCTTCCCCGGGGCGTGGCCTTCCCCGCGGGGTGGCCTTCCCCGGCGGGGCATGGCTCTCCCCGGCGGACTGGTCCCCGGCGAGGGTCACCCCGGGCAGGGCGGCGGCGAAGCCGTGGTTGTGGCTGGTCACCTGGACCCGGCCGGTGGCCAGGTCCATGACCGGCTGGTTCACGCCGCGGTGGCCGTAGCGGAGCTTGTAGGTGTCCAGGCCCAGCGCCCGGCCGAGGATCTGGCTGCCCAGGCAGATCCCGAACACCGGCAGGCCGGCCTCCAGCACGCCCCGCATCGCCTGCACCGCGTAGCCGGCCGCGGCCGGGTCACCGGGGCCGTTGCTGAAGAAGACCCCGTCCGGGTCCCGCTCCAGGATCGTGGCGGCGGTGGCGTCCGCGGGCAGGACCAGCACCTCACACCCGAGCCGGGCCAGGTAGCGCGGGGTCGAGGCCTTGATGCCCAGGTCCACCGCGGCGACCCGGTACCGGGCCGGCGTCCCGGCCGGCGGGCTGACCGTGTAGGGCTCGGAGGTGGTGACGGTCCGGGCCAGGTCGGCGCCGACCATTCCCGGGCTGGCCAGCACGCGCTGCAGCAGCGCGGCCGGGTCGGCTTCGGTGGTGCTGATCGCCGCGCGCATCGCGCCGTGCTCGCGCAGCCGCCGGGTGAGCGCGCGGGTGCCGCGGACCGCGATGCCGGTGACGCCCTGGTCGCGGAGCTCGGCGTCCAGGTCCCGGGCCGCCCGCCAGCTCGACGTCAGCCGGGCGGGCTCCCGCACCACGTAACCGCCCACCCAGATGCGCCGCGATTCCGGGTCCTCGTCGTTGACGCCGGTGTTGCCGATGTGCGGGGCGGTCATGGCGACGATCTGGCGCGCGTACGACGGGTCGGTCAGCGTCTCCTGGTAACCCGTCATGCCGGTGTTGAACACCATCTCCCCGAAGGTCTCGCCCTCCGCGCCGAATGAGCTCCCGCGCAGGACCGTTCCGTCTTCGAGGACGAGCAGGGCCGGCGGTGCCGCACGGCCGTCGGCGGCCTGGCCGGCGGCGGCCGGCGCGGCGTCCGCGGTCATGACGCCAGCTTCCCGTCGAGCACGGTCGCGGTGCCGCGCAGGAACGTGGCCACCACCTTGCCCGGCAGCGCGACGCCGCGGAACGGCGAGTTGCGGCTCTTCGACGCGTGCGCGGCCGGGTCCACCGGCTCGGCCGCGGCCGCCGGGTCATACAGCGTGAGGTTCGCGGGCGCCCCGGTCCCGGGCAGGATGCCGTGCCCGCTCAGCCGGCCGATGCCGGCCGGCCGCACCGACATCCGGTCCGCCACCCCGCCCCAGTCCAGCAGCCCGGTCTCCACCATGGCCCGCTGCACCGCGCGCAGCGCGACCTCCAGGCCGGTCATGCCGAAGGCGGCGTCGGCCCACTCGGTGTCCTTGGCTTCGGCCGGGTGCGGCGCGTGATCCGTGGCCACGCAGTCGATCGTCCCGTCGGCCAGGCCCTGCCGGAGCCCCGCGGCGTCAGCGGCGGTCCGCAGCGGCGGGTTGACCTTGAACACCGGGTCGTAGCCCTCGGCCAGCTCGTCGGTGAGCAGCAGGTGGTGCGGGGTGACCTCGGCCGTGACCCGCCACCCCTTGGACTTGGCCCAGCGGATGATCTCCACCGACCCGGCCGTCGACACGTGGCAGACGTGCAGGGCCGAGCCCACGTGCGCGGCCAGCAGGCAGTCCCGGGCGATGATCGCCTCCTCGGCCACGGCCGGCCAGCCCGCCAGCCCCAGCCGCCCGGACACCGCGCCCTCGTTCATCTGGGCGTCCTCGGTGAGCCGGGGCTCCTGGGCGTGCTGCGCGATCACCCCGTCGAACGCCTTGACGTACTCCAGCGCCCGGCGCATCAGCAGCGGGTCGGACACGCAGCGGCCGTCGTCGGAAAACACCCTGACCCGGGCGGCCGAGTCGGCCATCGCGCCGAGCTCGGCCAGGCGCGTTCCGCCGAGCCCGAGCGTCACGGCGCCGACCGGCTGGACGTCACAGTGCCCGGCCTCCCGGCCGAGCCGCCACACCTGCTCCACCACCCCGGCGGTGTCGGCAACCGGCTCGGTGTTGGCCATGGCGTGCACGGCGGTGTAGCCGCCCAGCGCGGCCGCCCGGGTGCCGGTCTCGATGGTCTCCGCGTCCTCGCGGCCCGGCTCCCGCAGGTGGGTGTGCAGGTCGACCAGCCCGGGCAGCGCGATCAGGCCGTCCGCGTCCAGCACCTGGGCCCCGGCCGCGGCGAGCCGCGTCCCGGTGTCCGCGATCACCCCGCCGCGCAGCAGCAGGTCGGTGCGCTGGCCGCCGGGCAGGGTGACCGTCCTGATCAGCCAGGTGTCCGCCATGCCGTTCACCATTCCACCGTGTCTTCCTCCGCTGTGCCGTCCGGGCCGCCATTGGGCCGTCCACTGGGCCTTCCACTGTGCCTTCCATTGGGCCTTCCGTCGTCTCCACTGTGCCTTCCGTCGCCGTGTTCCGGGCGGTCGCCTTCCGTCGTCGCGCTCGCGGCGGCCGTCCCGGGCGCCTGGCCGGTCACCGGGGTTCCCCGGGCAGTTCCGCGCCGCCGAGGAGCAGGTACAGCACGGCCATCCGGACGCTGACACCGTTCGCGACCTGCTCCACGATCGTCGACCGGGGCGAGTCCGCCACCTCGGCCGCGATCTCGACCCCCCGGTTCATCGGCCCCGGATGCATCACGATGGCGTGCTCGGGCAGCACCGCCATCCGCCCGGCGTCCAGCCCGTACCGGCGGCTGTACTCACGGACGCTGGGGAAGTACGCGGCGGTCATCCGCTCCTGCTGTACCCGCAACATCATGATCACATCGCTCTTGGGCAGCACCGCATCCAGGTCGTAGCTGACCTCGCACGGCCAGCCGTCCACGGCGATGGGCAACAGCGTAGGCGGCGCGACCAGGGTCACCTCGGCGCCGAGGATGTTCAGCAGCGTGATGTTCGACCGGGCCACGCGGCTGTGCAGGACGTCCCCGACGATCGTCACCCGCACGCCGTCCAGCCCGCCCGTACCGGACCGGCCGCTGCCGGGTACCCGGCGGCCGGCCCCGCCCGGGCCGCTTCCCCCGGCCCCGGGCCGCAGGCCGAGCCGGCGCCGGATGGTGAAGGCGTCGAGCAGCGCCTGGGTGGGGTGCTCGTGCATGCCGTCACCGGCGTTGACCACGTGGCCGCGAATCCAGCCGGCCAGCCGCTGCGGCGCGCCGGACGCGACGTGCCGGATGACCACGGCATCGGCGCCCATGGCCTCCAGCGTCAGCGCCGTGTCCTTGAGGCTCTCCCCCTTGGCGACGCTGGACCCCTTGACCGAGAAGTTGATCACGTCCGCGGACAGCCGCTTGGCGGCGGCCTCGAACGAGATCCTGGTCCGGGTCGAATCCTCGAAGAACAGGTTGACGACGGTGCGCCCGCGCAGCGTCGGCAGCTTCTTGATCGGCCGGTCGGACACGCGCGCCAGCTCTTCGGCGGTGTCCAGGATCAGGAGTGCATCGTCCCGGCTGAGGTCGGCGACCGAGAGCAGGTGCCGGTTCATGCCAGCGCCCCCTTCCACTCACCCAGCAGTACGGCGTCCTCGCCATCGGTCTCGGTGAGGAGGACCCGCACCATCTCGCGTTGTGAGGTGGGCAGGTTCTTGCCCACGTAGTCGGCCCGGATCGGCAGCTCGCGGTGCCCGCGGTCGACGAGGACAGCGAGCTGCACCGAGCGCGGGCGGCCCAGGTCGGTCAGCGCGTCCAGCGCGGCCCGGACCGTGCGCCCGGAGTAGAGGACGTCATCGACGATGACGACCGTCTTGCCGTCGATGCCGTCGGCGGGAAGCTCGGTGCGGCCGAGCGCCCGGGCGGGGCGCAGCCGGAGGTCATCCCGGTACATGGTGACGTCGAGCGAGCCCCACGGAACGGGCCGGCCCTCGAACTCGGCGGCCCGCTCGGCGAGCCGCTCGGCGAGCGGGACGCCGCGGGTGGGAATGCCGAGAAGCACGATGTCGTCGGCGCCGTGGGTCCGTTCCAGGATCTCGTGCGCGATCCGGGTCAGCGCCCGCCGGATCTCTGCGGGCTCAAGGACCCGCTTATGCCCGCCGGGATCGTCTCGGCCTGGGCCTGAACCTGCGTCGCCCGAGCGGCCTGCGCGGCCGGCGTGCGGGCCAGCTGGCCCGTCTCCCGCGTTGTGCGCATGCATCATCCGCGACCTCCTTCACCGCCTCACGGAACGGTCCTTAAAGGACGTCTGTCGCCATCACGTTATCAGGGCGGCTGAGGGGCGGATGGACGACGCGCCGTGGGATAAATCGGGGCGGCACGTGCTCGCGGAACCCCGCTTCGTAGTGTGATTTGGGTCACACTTCAGGGGTTGCTCACAGAGCGCCACAACCCCCCGCCGACTACCCC
The DNA here is from genome assembly GCA_963808295.1 of uncultured Actinomycetes bacterium. Classification (GTDB taxonomy): domain Bacteria; phylum Actinomycetota; class Actinomycetes; order Streptosporangiales; family Streptosporangiaceae; genus Bog-532. Next base: position 157,558 of record CAWEFP010000022.1, read on the forward strand.
AAAACGGTCGCAGACCGTCGATAAAGCCCGGCCAGGCCGAGGTTCCCGCACGCTGCGCGCGGGGTAGATAACGCTCCGGTAGGGCAGGCCGGTTACCGGGTAGGTTCAACCAGTTTTTGCCATTCGGCTTGACCTTGTCGTGCTCGCGGCTTACCGTCACTGTCCGTAACCGTTACCGTAAGCTACGACTGGCCGGGGGGCCGAAAAATGCCATCTGAGTACGCAAAGACCCTGGGCGCGCGGCTGCGCGCGATCCGGACACAGCAGGGCCTGTCCCTGCACGGGGTCGAAGAGAAGTCGCGCGGCCGCTGGAAGGCCGTCGTGGTTGGCTCCTACGAGCGCGGCGACCGGTCCGTGACCGTCCAGAAGCTGGCCGAACTGGCCGAATTCTACGGCGTTCCGGTATCGGAACTGCTGCCCGGCGACTCGACGCCGGCACCGCTCGCACCGACACCCAAGCTCGTCATCGACCTTGAGCGGATGAACGAACTGCCCAAGGAGAAGTCCGGCCCGCTGGCCCGCTACATCGCCACCATCCAGAGCCAGCGCGGCGACTACAACGGCCGGGTGCTGTCGGTCCGGCAGGAGGACCTCCGGTCGCTGGCCGTCATCTACGACAAGTCCCCCGCCGACCTGACCGAGGAACTGATCAACTGGGGCGTGCTGGACTCCGAGGCTCGCGGAGCCATCGACACGCTCTGACGGCTAGGCCTCCCCGCCCGTACCCCTTTCCCGCCCGGGCTCGCGCTCATCGTCGCGCTGGCATCCAGGCGGGGAAGGGGAAGAAACGGTTGCTTCCGGCCGGGCCAGCGCGCCGGGTCAGCCCGCCGTGCGGAGCGGGAGCGGAGACTGGCCCGGGACGCCGAGCGCGGTCTCCACGACGGACAGGAATATCTCCGCGTCCCTCAGCAGGTCATCTGCCTCTCGCGCGGTGGCCGCCCGGGAAAGCCCGGCCTCGGCAGCGGCGCGCTTGCTCGCCCCCGCCGCGAAGAACGCGGCCCACTCCGCGAGTGTGGGCTCGACCTGCGGCAGCAGCTCCCACACACTGCGGGGGCGCCGGCGGCGGGACCCGCTGGACGGCTCCCCGCGGACAGCGACCACCGCCGCGGCCGCCCGCAGCGCGGCCAGGTGGGCGGCAACATAGCGTCCCGCGGGCGAGGTCTCATCAACGGCCTCAGCCAGCCCGCACCGCGCGGATTCGAGCAGCGCCATGGCCGAAGGCGCCATCCTGCGCCGTGGCTGCCCGCTGGGTGATGGCCTGCCGTTCCCCGGGCCGCGCTCCGCCGGGGCCCGCTCCGCGGAGCCGCGGTCGGCCGTCCTGGTACGCACCGGGGTACGTACCTGCGCTGAGGTGACTGCGTTCACCATCGCGTCCTCTCTTCCGTGCGGAACCGTGCCAGGCGAGGCACTTCCCGCTACCACGCCTGGCACGGGGTCCGGCCGCCCGAGGGGGGTCAGGCGGCCGGGGCCTTCACACATCCAGTCGAACACAGTTTCGGCTGTGTGTCCAGTCCGTTTGTACCTGCGTTCGAATGTAGCTGGGGGGTCCGACATTCCGGCCGGCCCCGCGGGCGCGGGGCGCGGGCGCGAGGCGGAGCCGGCCGGCGGGGTCAGCGGAACGGCCACGATGGCGCGGTCGTGGCCGCCATGACGTCGACGATGACGCCACCGTGGACGTGGCGAGATCCCAGGGGCGGGGATTTTCCGGGACGTTCGTCCATGGCCGAACGCGGACATGTCATGACATGGTTACGCGGTGTTTCCGGGAGTCGCCGTTCTGCCGGTTACGCCTGGTCCGGGGGATGTGCGCCCGTTCGCCGAAGATCCACGGGGAGGGCTACCACCGCGCACAGGTCGCAACTAAATGACCCGTTGCGTCGTCATTTATAGCGAAACCTCACCGGCGGTTCCCAGGGAACCCCCAGCAGGGCCACTGCCGGGACCCAGCGGGCGGCGGCCGGGGAACCGCACCGGAGGCACGGGCCGGCCGGTGAACGTTGGGCCTGAGATTGCGCGGCGGCAGCACGCGCCGAACGATCGCGACGTTGGAGGACTTATCCGGCATGGGATCGCCGACGGGGGAAGCGGGGGAACCACCCCCGCACACGGGAGAAGGCCGCGCGCACACGCGAGAGGGCCGCACACATACGGGAGAAGGCCGCGCGCACACGGGAGAACAGCAGGCGCGATCACGCGGGCCGTCACGCCGCACGCTGCTGGCCGGGGGGCTGGCCGGGGCGGCCGGCGCGGCCGTGATCCCGCTGACCCTGGACCGCGGCGGGGCCAGGCAGGCCCCCGGCGACGCCGCTGACCGGCCCGGGTGGGAACACTCCACGGCGCGGGATCGCCCGGTCACGGCGCTGCAGTACCCGTTCAACACCGGCTGGGTGTTCGGCGAGTACGCCCGCGGGTCCGAGCAGCCCGGGTATGACGACACGCAGCTCACGCCGGTCACGCTGCCGCACTGCGTCACCAAACTGTCCTGGCAGAAGTGGAACCCGGCGGCGTGGCAGCGCGTCTGGGTCTACCGCCGGTCCTTCGACGGCACGGGGCTGCGGGGCGGCCGCGTGCTGGCCGACTTCGACGGCGTGATGGTCAACGCCACGGTGATCATCAACGGCCGGACGGCGGCCAGTCACAAGGGCGGCTACCTGCCGTTCTCGGCCGAGCTGACCGGTTTGCTGCAGCCCGGCGACAACGTGCTCGCGGTGGTGGTCGACGCCCGTTGCATCCCGGTCCCGCCGGAGGTCCCGGACGCGCCGGGCACCGTCGACTTCCTGCAGCCGGGCGGGATCTACCGTGACGTCCGGCTGCGGCTGCTGCCGGACATCTACCTGTCCGACGTGTTCGCCCAGCCGGTCAACGTGCTGACCGCGCACCGGAGCGTCGCCATCGGTTGCACCATCGACGCTGCCGGGGCGCCGGCCGCGCCGGTGCGGATCACCGCCGCGCTGGCCCAGGGCACCCGGAAGATCGCCACGGTCTCCCGGACGCTGTACGAGGTCCGCGCGGGCCAGACGGTGGCCGCCCTGTCGCTCACCGGCCTGGGCGACATTGGGCTGTGGTCGCCGGCCAGCCCCGAGCTGTACGACCTGACGACAACCGTGTCGGTCCCGGGCTCCGGCACGCATTCGGTGCGGCAGCGGATCGGGTTCCGCGAGGCGGCGTTCCGGCCGGACGGCTTCTTCCTGAACGGCGAGCGGCTGAAGATATTCGGCCTGGACCGGCACCAGCTCTTTCCCTACGCCGGGATGGCCATGCCCGCCCGCATCCAGCGCCGGGACGCCGAGATCATCAAGAACGACTTCAACTGCAACATGGTGCGCTGCTCGCACTACCCGCAATCGCCGCACTTCCTGGACGCGTGCGACGAGCTGGGCCTGATGGTGTGGGAGGAGACGCCCGGCTGGCACCATATCGGCGGCGCGGCGTGGCAGGACATCGTGCTGGCCAACGTGCACGACATGGTGGTCCGGGATCGCAGCAGGCCATCGGTGATCATCTGGGGCACCCGGCTCAACGAGACCAAAGATTACCCCGGCCTGTACCGCCGGGCCCGGCAGATCGCGAAGGACCTGGACGGCTCGCGGCCCTCGTCCGGGGCGATGGACCGCCACAGCACCGAATTCTGGGACGAGGACGTCTTCGCCTTCAACGATTACCACCTGAACGCGGCCGGCCACTACCGGCTGCTGCCCCCGCTTCCGAACGTTCCGTACCTGGTCACCGAGTCGGTGGGGGTGGAACTGCCGAAGCCGCGGCACTACCGCTGGACCGATCCCCCGGCGCTGCTGGCCCGGCAGGCTGTCTACCACGCGCAGGTGCACGACATCGCGCAGTCGGATCCGCGGTACGCGGGACTGCTCGCCTGGGTCGCGTTCGACTACGCCTCGCTGCAGGGGCCGGGCGGCCAGAGCATCAAGTGGGCAGGCGTCGCCGACGGGTTCCGGGTCGCCAAGCCCGGCGCCGCCATCTACCTTTCGCAGGTGGATCCCCGGGTCCGGCCGGTGGTCGTGCCGGTGTTCTTCTGGGATCTGGCGGACGGGGCGGCGCCGCGGGGACCCGGCCCCAACGCGATGCTGGCCAGCAACTGCGAGCAGGTGGAAGTCTTCATCGGCGGTGACCACGCCGGGACCGGGCGGCCCGTGCTGGACGCGGAACTGTACGGCCAGCTCGCCTACCCGCCGACCCTGGTCGACCTCACCGTGTCCCGGAACGACCATCCCGAACTGCGCATCGAGGGCTATCTCGGCGGCAGGCAGGTCGCGGTGGTCCGGATGTCCTGCGATCCGGCCGGCGACCGGCTCGCGATGACGGCCGACGACGCGGCGATCACCGGCGACGGTTCGGACGCCACTCGCGTGGTGTTCCGCGCGGTCGACGCCTACGGCAACCAGCGCAGATATACGTCCGGTGAGGTCAAACTGCACGTGGCGGGGCCCGCCGAGCTCATCGGGGACAACCCGTTCCCGCTCGGCGAGTACGGCGGGCTCGGCGCGGTCTGGCTGCGCTCGCAGCCGGGCCGGTCGGGCCCGGTCACGGTCATCGCCGACCACCCCGATCTCGGCCGCGCCCGGGTCATGCTCACGGTCACGCCGGCCGGCCGCCAGCGCCTCGACTGACCGCCCGGGGACACGCACCCCCTCTCTCGCACGATCGTGACACTCCGAAGTAAATTAATTACTCAGAGTTGCAAACGGTGCGGGAGGTGACGATGAGCCACGCCCGGCGGGAATCCGGCCTTCCCCTTCCCGCGGCGGAAGCCTCTCCGTCGCGGCGGGCGGTGCTGCGCGGCGGGGCGTTCGGCGGCGTGGCGCTGCTCTCGCTGGCCGCGGCGCCTAAGGCGCACGCCGCGCCGCGGCCGGAGCAGGCCGCGGCGTGGCCGCGGCAGGCCGTGCGCACGGCCGCGAGCGGGACGGCCGCCACCCCCGCACGCCAGTACGACTTCGGCCAAGGCTGGCTCTTCGGCGGGGCCTACCTGGCCGGCGCCGAGCAGCCCGGCTACCCCGACGACGGGTTCACCCGGGTGACGCTGCCGCATACGGTGACCCCGCTGTCGTGGGCCAACTGGGACCCCACGAGCTGGGAAAACGTGTGGATCTACCGCAAGCACTTCGCGGGGTCCGACGTCCGCGGCGGCCGGGTGTTCGCCGACTTCAACGGCGTCATGGTCAACGCGGCCGTGGTCATCAACGGGGTGACCGTCGCCACTCATGAGGGCGGCTACCTGCCGTTTTCGGCCGAGCTGACCGGCCACCTGGCCGACGGCGACAACGTGCTCGCGGTCATCGTCGACGCGCGCTGGCTGGACGTGCCGCCGGACAACCCGCCGAGCGGAACCGCGTCGGTGGACTACCTCCAGCCGGGCGGCATCTACCGGGATGTCACGCTGCGGGTCGTGCCCGAGGTCTGCATCCGCGACGTGTGGGCCAGGCCCGTCAACGTGCTCACCGCGGACCCGGCGCTCGAGGTTCAGGTCACGCTGGACGCCGCGAGCGTGCCGGACGGCACGCTTCAGGTCGCCGTCCAGCTCCTGGACGGAGCCCGCGAGGTCGCCGCGGCCGGGATGGCCGCGGCGGTGGTAGCCATCGGCGCGACCGTGCTGCAGCTGACCCTGACCGGGCTGGCCGGCGTGGTGCTCTGGTCACCGGACGCGCCGAAGCTGTACACCGTGCGGACGACGGTCTCGCCCGTTACCGCGCCGCCGCACACCGTCGACGTCACCACCGGGTTCCGGCAGGCGGCGTTCCAGCCGGACGGCTTCTACCTCAACGGGAAGCGGCTGGAGATCTTCGGGCTGAACCGGCACCAGCTCTTCCCCTACCTCGGCATGGCGGCGGGCGCGCGGCTGCAGCGGCGGGACGCCGAGATCCTCAAGAACGAGCTGAACTGCAACATGGTGCGCTGCTCGCACTACCCGCAGTCGCCGCACTTCCTCGACGCCTGCGACGAGCTGGGCCTGATGGTGTGGGAGGAACCGCCCGGCTGGGCGTACACCGGCGACGCCGCCTTCGGGCAGATCGTGCTGCAGAACGTGCACGACATGGTGGTCCGCGACCGGAACCGCCCGTCGGTCATCGTCTGGGCCACCCGGCTCAACGAGACCGCCAGCGCCGTGGACCTGTACGCGCAGACCCGGCAGCTGGCGTACGACCTCGACGGGACCCGGCAGACCACGGGCGCGATGTCCAGCTACTCGCTGACCGGCTGGGCCGAGGACGTCTTCGGCTACGACGACTACCACGCGGTGGACGGCAACGCGACGCTGGAGCCGCCGCTGCCGGCCGTTCCGTGGCTGGTCAGCGAGGCGGTCGGCGCGCTGGACGGGTCGCCGCTCTACCGCTGGACCGATGCCGGGGCGGTGCTCGCCGAGCAGGGTCAGATGCACGCCCAGGTGCACAACATCGCCCAGTCCGATCCCCGGTACGCGGGCGTGCTGGGGTGGTGCGCCTTCGATTACGCCTCCCTGAACGGGGGGAGGAGGATCTGGGACAACCTGAAGACGCCGGGCGTGCTCGACACGTTCCGGGTGCCGAAGCCCGGCGCGGCGTTCTACCGCTCGCAGGTGTCCCCGGCGGACCAGCCGGTGATCCTGCCCATGTTCTTCTGGGATTTCGGTCCCGGGTCCCCGATCGCCGGGCCCGGCCAGGGCTCGATCATCGCCACCAACTGCGACCGGCTCGACATCTTCCTGGACGGGCAGCACATCGCCAGCACCACCCCGGACGTCACCGATTACGGGAACCTGGCTCACCCGCTGGCCTTCGCCGACCTGACGGTGGACGGGGCCAGCCGGCCCGAGCTGCGGATCGACGGTTACGTGGCCGGCGCCCTGGCGGCGTCGGTGCGCATGTCCGCGGACACCACCCGCGACCGGCTGTCCCTGGTGGCGGACGACACCTCGATCCGGGCCGATGGGTCCGACACCACCCGGCTGACGTTCCGCGCGCTGGACGCCTACGGCAACCAGCGGCCCTATGTGGACGGCGCGGTGTCCCTCAGCCTGGTCGGCCCCGCCATTCTGGTGGGCGATAACCCATTTCCGTTCGGTATATACGGCGGCGTCGGCGGCGCGTTCGTGCGTTCGGTGCCCGGCCGGGCCGGGCTGGTCACGATCACGGCGGAGCACCCGGGGCTCGGGTCCGCCGCCACGCGGCTCACCGTGACACCCGCGCCCGGCCGCGCGTTCCTCTGAGCTGAGGGTTCCAGGGGTCGTCCCCCTCGGCCAGCAATCGGGGGTTCCAGGGGTCGTCCCCCTGAGCCAGCACTGGGGCGCGAGGGATTCCTGGCCACCTCCGGTGGGTACGGGGGAAACTTGACCGCCAAGCGCAGCGCCGCACGAGGAGGTAGCCCGATGGGATGTGAGGTTTCGTGGTTCGCCGCACTGTGCGATGACGATTACGAGTTCCTTGGTGTGCCGGACCCGGCTCTGCAGTCCAGCTGGGAGCACTGCCGCACGATCGCGCTCGCCGCCGAGGCCGGCGGCTACGACAACCTGCTGCTGCCGTCGGGATACGCGATGGGCATCGACGCGGTGGGCTTCGCGGCCGGCATCGCCCCGCTGCTGCGGCGCATGCAGCTCCTGGTGGCCGTGCGGATGGGCGAGATGTGGGCGCCGCAGCTGGCCCGGCAGCTGGCCACACTGGAGCAGATGCTCGGCGGCCGGCTGCACGGTCAACATCATCTCCTCCGACCTGCCGGGCCAGAAGCTGGAGTCCGTGCCCCGGTACCAGCGCACGCTGGAGATCATGGGCGTGCTGCGCGACCTGCTCGACGGCAAGCCGGTGGATTTCCGCGGGGAGTTCGTCGACGTGACGCTCGATCCGCCGCGGCTGCGGCCGAGGGGCGGGTGCCCGCCGTTCTACTTCGGCGGCCTGTCCGAGTCCGCGCGCGAGGTGGCCGCGCAGGCCGCGGACGTGTTCCTGATGTGGCCGGACACCCTGCCCGGGGTGGCGGCGGTGATCGAGGACATGCGGGCGCGGGCGGCGCGGTACGGGCGGGAACTGCGGTTCGGGTACCGGGCGCACGTGATCGTCCGCTCCACCGAGGCCGAGGCGCGGGCGGCGGCGCGGCGGCTGCTGTCCCGGCTGGACGCGGAGACCGGCGAGCAGATCCGCCGCCGGTCGCTCGACACCACCTCGGCCGGGAACGCGCGGCAGCGGGAACTGCGGGAGGTGGCCAACAGCGAGGGGTACGCCGAGCCCCAGCTGTGGACCGGCATCGGCCGGGCGCGTTCGGGCGCGGGGGCCGCCATCGTGGGCGACCCGGACCAGGTGCTGGCCAAGCTGCGGGCGTACCAGGCGCTGGGCATGGAGGCGTTCATCCTGTCCGGTTACCCGCACGCGGCCGAGGGCGACCTGTTCGCCCGCCATGTGCTGCCTCATCTGGACCACGGGCCCCTCTTCCCTCGCTGAACCTCCCCCAGATGGGCGTTGCGCGCTGAGGAACGCGTCCGGTGGGGTGGCCTCGGGTCAGACGGGCTGAAGCGGAGGCGGACTTGCCCTGGCGGGTGGTGCTGGGGCAGCCACCGTACGTGGCCCCTGTGGCCATTGCGACTTTTGCGATACGAGGGGCGGCTGGCCCGGCCGTCCATCGGGATTCGGGGCGACTAGTCCGCGCATGCTGCGGAAAAGCCGCCCCGAATCCGGCCGGGAGGGTCTGGGGGGCGCGGGGGCGGTGAATGCGGGGGCGCGGGGGCCGGGGGCGATGCGGACGCCGGTGACCTCCGCGCCGATGTTGCCCGCGATGCGCCGGATGTCGATGGCCGGGGCACTGGTGGACATGGGTCTCCCTTCCGCAGGGTCGCGCGGCCCGTCCGGCGGGGCACGCATGGCCGTCTCCCTGAGCAAAACACTAGGGCAGAACAATTGTCAATAATTTAGATAGGTTTTGACGACTAAATACAGCGGCCCCGGGCAGGGGCACCGCGGCCGGCGGGGGCGCCGCCCGGGCGCGGGAGGCGGCATCCGCCGGGGCCGCTGGTCGGCGCGGGCGGCGGCGTCCATGGGCACCGGGGGCGGCGTCCCGTAAGCTCAGCAGGATGGGCCCGGCAACGACGCTGACGGAACTGGCGGCCGCGCGGTTCGTCATGGCCGTCGACAAGATGCTCGCCGTGTACACGGCGGCCATGAACCCGGCGGCGTCGCAGCTGGCGGGCAGGCGGTCCATCATGGCCCGGCACGCCACCAACCCCGGTTTCCGCGCGCTGACCGTGCTCGACGGCGACGGTGAGCCGGTCGCCTTCAGCTACGGCTTCCACGGGGAGCCCGGCCAGTGGTGGCACGACATGGTGAACTACGCGCTGTCCACGTCGGCCGGGGCGGCCGAGGGCCGGCACTGGCTGACGGACTCGTTCGAGGTGGCCGAACTGCACGTGGTCCCGGCCTACCAGCACCAGGGACTTGGCCGCAGCCTGCTGTACCGGCTGACCGCCGACCTGGACGAGCCCAGCGCCCTGCTGTCCACGCACGACTCCGAATCGCCCGCGCGGCATCTCTACCGCAGCGCGGGCTTCGTCGACCTGCTGACCGCCTTCCGGTTCTCCGGCGGCGACCCGCCCTATGCGGTGATGGGCGCCGAGCTGCCGCTGCGCGAGATCCGCTCCTGACCGGACGCGCGCATCCGGGCCGCGCGCTCGGCCAGGCCGAGCCGCTGGTAGATCTCCCGGGTGGCCCGTGACCAGTTCAGCGTGTAGAAGTGCAGGCCGGGGACGCCCTCGGCGAGCAGCCGCTCGCACATCGACGCCGCGTAGTCCACGCCGATCTCGCGCACCGCCGCCCGGTCGTCGGAGACGGCGTGCAGCCGCTCGGACAGCTCCGGCGGAATCCGGGTGCCGCCCAGCTCCACTGCGCGGTCGACGACCCGAACGCTGGTGATGGGCATGATGCCGGGGATGATCGGCACGTCACAGCCGTGCGCCGCGACCCGGTCGCGCAGCCGCAGGTAGTCCTCGGGGTAGAAGAACATCTGCGTGACGGCGAAGTCGGCCCCGGCCCGGCACTTGCCGACGAAGTACTCGACGTCGGAGTCGAGGTCGGGTGAGCGGGGGTGCTTCTCGGGGAAGGCGGCGACGCCGACGCAGAAGTCACCGGCCGACCGGATCAGGCGGACCAGGTCGTCGGCGTGGGCCAGGCCCTCGGGGTGCGCCGTCCACTGCCCGTTGGGGTCGCCGGGCGGGTCGCCGCGCAGCGCCAGCATGTTGCGCACGCCGACCGCCGCGTAGGAGCCGATGACGTGCCGCAGCTCCGCGACCGAGTGGCTCACCGCGGTCAGGTGCCCGACCGGGGTCAGCGTGGTCTCCTCGGCGATCCGGCCGGTCACGCGGACCGTGCGGTCGCGGGTCGAGCCGCCCGCGCCGTAGGTCACCGAGACGAACGTCGGCCGCAGCGGCTCGAGCTGCCGGATCGCGCGCCAGAGCTGCAGCTCCTCGGCGTCGGTCTTCGGCGGCATGAACTCGAACGAGAACGACTCACCGCCGGCCGCGATCAGGTCCCGGATCACGGCGGCGTGCCGGGCCAGGCGGGCCGGGGCATCGGCGGGCGCGGCGGAGCGCCGCGGGCGAGGAGGCATGCCTCAGGGTAACCGCTGAGCGCCCATCCGTGCCACGACACCCTACGGCGCGGCGCGCAGCCGGGCGGCGAACGCGGCCGCGGCGGCGGCCGGGTCCGCGGCGTCGGTGAGCGCGCGGACCACCACCACCCGCCGCGCGCCCGCCGCCAGCACCTGGCCGAGGTTGTCCAGGGTGATCCCGCCGATCGCGAACCAGGGGCGGCGGGTGCCCAGCGTGGCGGCGTAGCGCAGCAGCGGCAGCCCGGGCGCGGCCCGGCCCGGCTTGGTCGGGGTCGGCCAGACCGGGCCCGTGCAGAAGTAGTCGACGCCGGGGGCGGCGGCTTCGGCGGCCGTTTCCGGCTCGGCGTGCGAGGAACGGCCGATCAGCGGCCCGGGGCCGACGATGGCCCGGGCCACGGCGACCGGGAGATCGTCCTGGCCCAGATGCAGGATGTCGGCCCCGGCGGCGTACGCCAGGTCGGCGCGGTCGTTGACGGCGAAGAGCGCGCCGTGCCGGGCCGCCTTCTCCCGGAACACCTCAAGGAACGCGAGTTCCTGCGCCGCCTCCAGGCCCTTCTGCCGGAGCTGGATGACGTCCACCCCGGCGCCGAGCACCGCGTCGAGGAAGTCCGGCAGGTCGCCGTGGCGCTCCCGGGCGTCCGTGCACAGGTAGAGCCGCGCGTCCGCGAGCCGGTCCCGGAGCCCCGGCACCGGGGTCAGGCGGGCTGGCCGGTGGCGGCGGCCGGCCCGGTGAGCCGCAGCTCCACGCTGATGTTGCCGCGCGTCGCCCGTGAGTACGGGCAGACCTGGTGGGCCGCCTCGGCGACCTCCCTGGCCTGCTCGGGCCCGACGTTCGGCAGGTGGATCTCCAGCGTGACGACCAGGTCGAACGCGTCGCCTTCGGGCCCGATGCCCACGTACGCGGTGACCGTGGAGCCGTCCACGTCGGCCCCGGTCCGGCGGCCGACCGCGCGCAGGGCGCTGTGGTAGCACGCCGCGTACCCGGCGGCGAAGAGCTCCTCGGGATTGGCGCCGTTACCCGACCCGCCCATCTCGGGCGGCAGCGCGAGATCGAGGTCGATCCGGCCGTCGGACGACGTGACGTGGCCGTTCCGGCCGTCGCCCGTCGACGTGGCTGCGGCGGTGTAGAGGACTTTCTCAGGCATGACCAACCACCCTCAAGGCTCCGGAATGGGACTCACGCGGGCGTTCACGGCGGCGGCCGTGCCCTGCGTCAGCCCGGCCGCGCTGCCGCCCATGCTAGGGGACGGCGGATCACGCCGCCGCCCCGGTGAGCGGGCAGGCTCAGCGCGCCGGACCGGCCGCGAGCAGTTGCCGCAGCGCGGCGGCCGAGGTGAACTGGACGGCCGCGATCCCGGCCGCCTTCGCGCCGGCCACGTTCGCCGCGACGTCATCGATGAAGAGGCAGTCCCCGGCGGCGACGCCGAACCGCCGCAGCGCGAGCGCGAAGATCCGCGGGTCGGGCTTGCACACGCCGACGGCGCTGGAAAGAACAATGTCCTTGAAGCAATGCAGGACGGGATAGGCGTCCAGCGTGGCCGGCCACACCTCGCCGGGAAAATTGGATATGGCGTACAGTTCCCGTCCCGATCCGGCCAATTCGGTGACGAGCTCGCTGGTACCGGGAATGGCACCGCCGAGCATTTCCGGCCAGCGATCCCAGTAGGCGCTGATCAGCCCGGCGTGGGCGGGATAGCGCGCGGCCAGCTCCGCGACCGCTTCCGCGGCCGGCTTGCCGGTGTCCATCTGCATGTTCCAGGCCGGGCTGCACACCTCGGTCAGGAACCATTCGCGCGTCTGCTCGTCGGGGATCAGCTTGCGGAAAAGGTGGCGGGGGTTCCAGTCCAGGACGACACCGCCCAGATCGAAGATGAGCACCGGCCGGGACGCCAGCCACGCTGGATCGCCGGTCTGCTCCGCGGCGGCGGCGTCGCCACGTTCGTCCATCTCCTGGCCCCTCCCGTTCGGTGTGTGATCACGGGCCCGCGGGCGGCAGCACCGGCAGGCCGGCCGGCGCGCCCCCGCTGATCAGCCGCGCGAGCGCCGCGGTGTCGAGGTGGTCGGCGACCAGATCGCCGAGCGCGTCCAGCCGCGCCTCGCGCAGCTTCGCGAAGTCGGTATCGGGCGCGGGCGTGAAATCGCGGCCCGCCAGGCGCGCCACCTCGGCCAGGAACGCCCGCCTGAACTCGTCGTTTTCCATCGTGCCATGCCAGCTCGTGCCCCATACCGCGCCGCCGGGGCCGGCCCGGCAGCCGTCGAGGAACGGCTCGCCGCCCGCGCCGGTGAGCCGGACGACGCCGTGGTGGATCTCGTATCCGGCCACGGTGGTGCCCAGCGCGCGGCCCACCGGCCGTCCCAGGTGCTTGTCCGCGCCGAACTCCACCCGGGCCGGGAGCAGCCCCAGCCCGGCGACCGCACCCGCGCCGGATTCCACCCGGTCCTCGATCTGACCGGCCAGCATCTGGTACCCCCCGCAGATGCCGAGCACCGGCCGGCCCGCCCGCGCCCGCCCGGCGATCACCGCCGCGAGCCCGCGCTCGCGCAGCCACGCCAGGTCCGCGACGGTCGCCCGGGAGCCGGGCAGCACGACCAGGTCGGCGTCGGCCAGCTCGGCCGGCTCGCGGGCCAGCCGGACGAGCACGCCCGGCTCGGCGGCGAGCGCATCGATGTCAGTGAAGTTGCTGATCCGCGGGAGCCTGACCACGCTGATCCGCAGCACATCACGGCCGAACGGGCCTGGCGAGGAGCCCGCCAGGCCGCCGGAGCCGGCCGGCCGGGAGAGCGCGAGCGAGTCCTCCGCGTCGAGCCAGAGGTTCTCGGCCCAGGGCAGGACGCCGAGCAGCGGGCGGCCGGTGAGGCGCCCCAGCATGGCGATCCCGCTGTCCAGCAGTTCGGGCGCGCCGCGGAACTTGTTGATGACGAAGCCGGAGACGAGCTCCTGATCGGCGGGCGGCATGAGCGCCAGCGTCCCGTACAGCGCCGCGAACACGCCGCCCCGGTCGATGTCACCCACGACGATGACGGGCAGCCCGGCGGCCCGGGCCAGCCCCATGTTCGCGACGTCGGTGTCCCGCAGGTTGATCTCCGCCGGGCTGCCGGCCCCCTCGCAGATCACCACGTCGAACTCGCGGCGCAGCCTGGCCAGGCTGGCCAGCGCGACCTCGCGGAGGTCTTTCGCCATCGACCGGTAGGAGACCGCGTCGGCCTCGGCGGCGGGCCGGCCGAGGACGACGACCTGGCTGCGCCGGTCGCTGCCCGGCTTGAGCAGGACCGGGTTCATGTCCGCGGTCGGCTCGACACCGGCCGCGGCGGCCTGCATGACCTGGGCCCGGCCGATCTCCGCGCCGCCGGGCGTGACGAAGGAGTTGAGCGACATGTTCTGCGCCTTGAACGGCGCCACCTTCAGGCCCTGGCGGGCCAGCCAGCGGCACAGCCCGGCCGTGATCACGCTCTTGCCGGCGTCGGAGCTGGTCCCCGCGACGAGCAGCGCCCCCCTCACCGGCGCCCGGCCAGGGCGGCGAGGGCGGCCAGGGCGGCGGCGGTGACCGTGACGGCGCGGGACAGGCGCGCCACGCGGCGGATGTCGCGGGGCTCGGGCGGGCGGCCGTCGCCGAGTTCGGGCCGGTACTGCGGGACGCCGTGGTAGGCGCTGGCCCCGCCGAGCCGCAGGCCGAGCGCGCCGGCGAAGGCCGCCTCCGGCCGGCCCGCGTTCGGGCTGGGATGCTGCCCGCCGTCGCGGACGGCGGCGCGCAGCGACCCGCAGGGGCTTCCGCCGACGGCCGGCGCGCAGGCCGCGGCGAGCACCGCCGTCAGGCGCGCGGGGGCCCAGTTGGCCACGTCGTCGAGGCGCGCCGCGGCCCAGCCGAACCGCTCGTAGCGCGGTGACCGGTAGCCCACCATCGCGTCCAGCGTATTCACCGCGCGGTAGGCGGCCAGGCCAGGCAGACCGGCCAGCGCGCCCCAGACCAGCGGGGCGACCGCCGCGTCGCTGGTGTTCTCGGCCACGGATTCCACCACGGCGCGCGCGAGGTCCTTCGCGCCGAGCTGGTCCGGGTCGCGGCTGCAGAGCCCCGGAAGCATCGCGCGGGCCGCCGCCAGATCGTTGGTATCCAGCGCGTCTGCGGTCCGTTCGGCTTCATGGCGAAGCGAACGGGCACCGGTGACCGCCCAGACGGTGGCCGCGACGGCGGCGGCGCGCGGCAGCGGCCGGCCGCGGGTGAGGCGGTGCGCGGCCACGGCGGGCAGCGCGGCGGCCAGCACGCAGGCGCCGGCGTGCACCGAGCCGCGGCGCCGGCTGTCCGCGTACATGCGCGATTCCAGCCGCGCGGCGGCGCGGCCGAAGGCGGCCACGGGGTGCCCGCGGCGCGGGTCGCCGAGCAGCGCGTCCAGCGCCACACCCGCGGCCAGGCCGCCCGCCAGCGCCCAGTCCCGGCGCGGGCCCCGGCCCAGGCGCGGGCCGTGGCCCAGGCGCGGGCCGTGGCCCAGGCGCGGGCCGTGGCCCAGGCGCGGGCCGTGGCCCGGCGCGGGCCGTGGCCCCGGGAGGGCCAGCCAGCTGGTCCCGCCGAGGGCCAGGAGGCTCGTCCTCGGGAGGGCCAGCCGGCTCGCCGCGTCACCCGGCACCGCCCGGCGCCTGCCCCTCACACATCACAGCATCCGACCTTAGGCGAAACCACCGTGGTGTGGCCCGGCTCCCGCGGGTAACCGGGTGCGGGTTCGCGCGGCTGCCGGGGCTGGCTCGGCGCTCACCACGGCCGGCGGTCCGGCCGGCGCAGGCGCGCCTCGATCTCCGGCCGGTGGCGCTCCAGCCACACCGCCGAGCGCAGCAGCCGCTCCCCCACCCCGGCGTCGAGCATGCCGATCCAGGCCCCGCCCTGCATGCGGGCCCGCTGGGCAATGGTGTCCCGCGAACGGCGCAGCCACCGGCTGGCCACCGAGACGAGACGGGCCCGTTCGGCGTAGGGAAGGCCGTACGCCTCGCAGAAGACCGCGATCCGGGCCGGGGCGTCGGCGTTCTTCAGCGCCGGATCGCGGTCGGCGGGCGCGGCGATCGGGGCCCAGTGGCGCAGCGTCTGGACGATGTCGACCAGCCGTGTCCCGGGCCGTGCCAGATCGAAGTCGATGAGAGCGTACGGCCGGGGGCCGTCCGGCCCGGGGCGGAAGATGACGTTCTCCAGGTTCACGTCGCAGTGGCAGACGATGCCCGGCGGGCCGTCGACGAGCCGGGTCAGCTCGCCGTCCCACCGCGCCCAGGCGGGTGGCTCGAAGCCGGCGACCGCCTCGTGATAACGCAGAAGCAGTTCGGCCAGGGAGACCAGGGTCGAGTCGGCGGTGACGAACGCCGCGCGCGGGCGCCGGGCCACCACGCCGGGCAGGTAGGTCAGGACCTCCCGATTCCTCGCATCGACCCCGAGCACACGCGGGGCTCCCTCGAAGCCGGCGGCTTCGAGGTGCCGCAGTAATGCGTGCACCGCGGCGGTGTGCGGCCGGACCGGGCGCCGGACGGTTCCGCCGACGCGGACGACGCCTCTGGTCATGTCACCGCCGAGGAGGGGAATTTCGGCGGCCTCGGGGTCGGCGCTGACGTAGGGGCACGGCAGCACGGCGCTCTCCGCGGCCAAGGGGCTCTCCGCGGCGAAGGGGCTCTCCGCGGCGAAGGGAGCGCCGGTAACGCCGCCGTCGTGGCCGCACTCCCCGGCGTTCCGCTCCCCGAGCGCCCCGGCGTTCCGCGCCCTCAGCGCCTCGGCGTTCCGCGCCCTCAGCGGCCCCGGCGTTCCGCGCCCTCAGCGGCCCGGCGTTCCGCGCCCCGAGCGGCCCGGCGCGTTTCCGCAGCGCGGAACGGGCCTTGAGCGTTTGGCTGCGGTCCAGCAGTTCGCCGGAATGCTCGCGCAGCACGCCGGCGAAGGCCCGGATAAGGTCGAGGCGGTCGGACACCGACCGGATCTGACGCCAGGCTGTACCGGTGTCATCGGCGTCATCGGCCAGCCCGTCGGGGGGGCTGGCTGCTCCGTCATGCTCCGCCAACGCGTCATCCGGCGCATCGGCCCCGGCCTGACGGCTGGTAAGTAAATCCCTAATAGGTGGTTTTTCCACGAACATCATGAAAAGTGACGATAAGCGGTTACTGCCCGAAATTGCTAGATGTCACTGAGGTAATGGTGAACCCTTTGGCTTTCAATTTGTGTAACTGCAGGCAACACCGACCGCAGGGATCACATTGGCATCTTCAGCTGCCGGGGATGCCACTTGCCTCATGTGACCGTTATGGCACCGGGGCACCGGATAGGGACATTCGGCGCACGGGGACGCCCAGCCCAGAATGGTCGGTCGATGCTTGTTCCGGTCCATTGCGCCTGGGGCTGGGCGACGCGGGCCGAAGCCACGTTCGGCCGGGTTGGGCGAGGTTGGGCGAGGCGCGGGAGCGTGAGATGCTGGAATGCGCCGGGGGATGCTGAATGGCGTTCGGGTCGTGTCCGGTCAGGGCGTCCAGGGCGTGTCCGGGCCGGGCGTCCAGGGAGTGTCCGGCCAAGGATGCGGGGCGTGTCCGGCCAGGGGCGCAGGCACGGTCGCTGGCGGTGAAGCACCCGGCCCGGTCGCCGCGATGTAGAGCGAACCTGCCTGTGGCCGACACGTGACCTTTGACATGCACAATGTTGTGCCGGGCGCCCGTAGCTCAGTCGGATAGAGCAGCTGCCTTCTAAGCAGCAGGTCGCAGGTTCGAGTCCTGCCGGGCGCGCTCACCGGAAATCCCAGGTCAGCGACCATATTGGTGTGTCCGCAGTCGACGCTTACGAGGCCCTCGTCGGCTGCCGTGCCACTTTCGTGCCAGATGCGCCGTCGTCGTCGACCGGTTTCCTGACCTGGCGCATCTGTGCCCGGGCCAGTTTCCCAACCGTGTCGGCCAGCGTGTGCTGTCGTTCGCTGGTCGAGTGCAGGTAGATGAGTGCGGCGCGAGTGCTGGTGTGGCCCATGCGCTCCATCAGCTCGCGCAAGTTCGCGCCCGCTTCCGCCGTGAGCGTGTTCCCGGTATGGCGGAGATCGTGGAAGTGCAGGTCAGGCAGGCCAACCACCTGCACGGCCTTGGTCCAGGCGCGGCGGTAGAAGTTGCTGTGCCGCAGCGGCAGCCCGGCCGGGCTGGTGAACACGAGCGCGTCGGCCTGGTCCGGGACGAAGCACGCGAGATGCCAGCGCAGGTCGGCCGCGATCACGTCAGGGAACGCCACGCCCCGGATGCCCGCCTCCGACTTGGGCGGCCCGAAGCCTGGCTTGCCCGCGATCGTCTCGGTGAGCTGCCGGTCGACGCTGACCGTGCAGGCTGTGAGGTCGATATCGCCCCGGCGCAGCGCGGCCAGCTCGCCCCGGCGCAGACTGCCGAACGTTCCCAGCAGGACGAGCGCGCGGTAACGCTGGTCGATCACCTCGGCGAGCGCGTAGACCTGCGGGATGGTCAGCGTCGGTCGCTCCGGTGACCTCTCCTGGCCCGCTCCCTTGATCCGGCACGGGTTGCGGCGGATCAGCCCGTCGTCGACGGCGGTGTTCATGACCGCCTTGAGCAGCCGGTACGCCTTCGCCGTGGTGACCGCGCTGACCCCGCTGTCCAGTAGGCCCTTCCGCCACCGCCGCACGTGGGCCTCCTTGATCTCGGCGACGGTCCTGGACTCGAAGCCCGGCCGCAGGTGGCTGCGCAGCAGGTAGCGGTAGAGGCGGATCGTCTTCGGCCGGAGGTTGGGCCGTTCCTCGATCCAGGCCGCCGCGTACTCCGGAAAGGGGACGCGGCCCGCTTCCGGATTGATCCACTCATCGTTGAGGATCTCCGCTTCTTTGCGCGTGAGCCAGACCTCGGCATCGGTCTTGCTGGGGAAGGTCCGGTCGGCTGGGCGCATCAGACCATCCGGGCCGCGATAACGCGCCTGCCACTGGCCGGATTTGAGTTCTCGGACAGCGCCGAAGCGCCGACGACGGCCTTTACTGTTGCCCATAACGCTGCCCTTCTCTTGCTCGTGGTGATGATGGGCTCCACGACCCCGGCCGCGATGAACTCGGCGAGCGCGGAATCCGGGATACGGACGTGACGGCCGATGCGCACGAAGCGAATGCGGCGCTCCTCAATCAGGCGACGCGGGAAGCGCTCGCTTGTTCTGAGGATCGCGGCGACCTCCGACAGAGTGAGGAGCCGTTCGGGCGCCGCGCTTCTGCCCTCTGTCGTCATGCCGCCCTCCCCGTTGCCGAAAGATCTGAGGGCGGTTCGACGCCTGCCCGGCGTCTGGCTTCTGCGAGTGCGGCCTGCCAGTGTTGGCGGTCGGCGACGACGTGCAGCAGTCGCCGGGCGTGCTCCATGTGGTCCGGGTCGCCGGGCATGACCGGTTCCCATGCGTAGTAGGCCGGGTTGGCGGCCTGGACGGCGAGCGTGGACAGCAGCCAGTTCTTCCGGTCGGAACGGTGGTCGGCCAGCGTCTTGCCCGACCACTTCCGCGAGACCAGCACGCGGCGCCCGGCATAGCCGAGATACTCACGGCGATGGGCCTTGCCCTTGCAGGCACCCGGGACCAGGCCGGGCCGGGCGTTCTTGGGCTGGACGCCGTAGCGGAGCCAGTTCGCGCACCCCGGCGAGCACGGCTCGAAGCTCAGCGCCTCAGCCAGCCGTTCAACATGCGCCCGCTCGGCGCCGCTGGTGGCCTGGTGGCAGTCGGCCACCTGCTTGGTGAGGTACTTGGTCAGGTACCCGATGCACCGGGCCGCGTCCTTGGACCCGGCCAGCACACCCTGGGCGTCGAATCGCTCCCCAAACCGGGCCACATGCAACGGCTCATCCTGGTCACCAATCGCATCGAGAGCCTGGTCCCAGGTGGGCAGCACTTCACCGGTGGCCGGGTCAAGGTAAGTGGCCGCGGCCTCATCCCAAACCGGCAGCGCGCCGTCCCCGAAGCGGACGACGGACGTGGCCGGCCACCACACCTGGTGATAGGTCGCGGCCAGGACCCGGCGCAGCTCCGTCCGGGAGACCGTGCCGCGCATGGCTAGATGAATGTGCGGGGCCAGCCGCCGTTGCGGTTCGACGGCGGCGAAGTACTGCACGTCGTAGCCGAGGAAGCGGCGCAGGTTCTGGATGAACCGGTCGAACAGTGCCGCGAAGTGCAGCGCATCCCGCGCGGCCCGCTGGTAGTCGTAGGCGGCCGGGTCGGCTGGGGTGCCGTCCTCCCGGACACGCCCGTAGCTGGGGCAGGTGAGCGTGAGGAACATCGACGGCCGGAACGTCTTTCCGCCCGGGGTGGTGTAGGTCTTGCCGATCGTCCGGGCCGCGACCTTGCGGCGAGGAAGCGGTGCGGCGTCTTGGCGTCGCCGGGTGGTCCGGTGCCGCCGGACCGGCCGGGCCGGGAGCACGTTCCCGCGCATCCCGGCGTTGGTGATCTCTTGGTCCAGTTCGGCGTTCAGCGCGTCCAGGTCCTCGGTGTCCTCGCCGTCGCTGGCGGCTTGGTCCCGCGTGGCCTGGGTCTCGGCCCGCTTCTCGACCCAGAATTTCTGGTCCTCGGTGGCCGGGTCGGGGTCGATGACAGGCTCGGTTTCCAGGTGCCAGCCCTCCCGGCACTGGGCCGCGCGGAGGGTCTTGGCCCGCTGGGCGCAGGCCGGGCACACACTGGCGAGGGTGTGCCCGCAGGGCACGAGCACCTGGTCTACGGTCCCGGTGTCGAGGTTGGTCCGGCGTAGCTGGACCGGGCGGATGCAGGCACCGTGCTCGATGGCTAGGTCCTTGACCACATCCCGGGCGAGCGGCATGGCCAGCCGTTCAGCCCGGGTGCGTCGCGTTACGTCCAACTCAATCTCCTTTGAGACGAATGGATGGAGCAGCGCGAGAGGTCACCCAATGGCTAAAGAACGCGGCGACGGCAGGTGCCCGGCGGGTGATAGCCGGGAAGGAGGAATAGGGGCCGTTCCGGTGCAAGTGAGCACCGGTCGGCCTGGTGAGATCGCCTCGGCTAGTTCCAGCTCACGGCCGGGCCGTTCGAGCTGCCAGTGCTGAGGCGGCGCAGGGGAGGTACGAGGGGTCAGCCCTCTATGTGGTCCGAGGGGTGTGGGTTGCTATGAGCGGTGTCGGTGGCGGCCTTGAGCCGCCAGTGGCAGCGGACCACTTTGCCGCCGCCGGTGTTCGGCTGCCAGGTGAGGCGGTCGCACAGCGCGTCCACCAGGGCCAGCCCGCGCCCTGCCTCAGCGAGCTGCATTATCCGCCAATCGTCTGCGTCGGTGTCGATTAATGCGAAAGGCAGCACCCCCAGCTCGGCGGTCTTGCGGCGGCGCGGCAGCCGCGAGTCCTGATCCCGGACTTCCACGGTCAGCGAGTAGCCCGGCACCCAGGAGACGAACAGTTCGGCGGTTGCCGACTTAGCAGCGTGTTCGTAGACGTTGGCCACCAGCTCGGAAACGCAGCTCACCACGTCATCGGCCAGCCCGCCGAGCCGCCAGCCCTCCAGCACCGACCCGACGACGTGCCGTGCACGCCGGGCAGCCCGAGGCTCGATCACCAGCCGGTACTGGAGGAACTCGCCGCCGCTGTCTCTCACGACGCCCGCCTTTCCTTACCCGGCGCGAGACGCCGCTGCGGCCGGGCGGGCCCAAACCACCTGATCATCCAGCAGCCTCCGCAATGAAACGGCTTGAACCACCGTGTCAAGTGGCTCAAGCCAGTGACGGCATTGTCTAGTAGACCACATAGAGGCATACTGGCTCAAGCCTTATAGGTACATGGCTTGAGCCAGTTCGATGGAGCCACGTGAAGCCAGCAGGCGAGGAGACATGAGATGAACGACGAAGCAGCCGAAGACCGGCGTCCTGCGAGCCGCCGCATAGCCGACGAGCTGCGCCGCTCGATCGAGTCGGGCGAGCTCGCGCCCGGAGCCCAGCTCCCATCCGAACGCCAGCTCGCCGCCACCTATGGCACCGCGCGGAACACAGCCCGCGAAGCGATCCGGCTCCTGGCCGACTCCGGCCTGGTCATCGCCGAGCAGGGCCGAGGCGCGTTCGTCCGCCGCAGCGCTCCCTTGATCCGGCTGGGCAACGACCGCTACTCCCCCAAGTACCGCCAGTCAGGCATGTCCCCGTTCCTGCTGGAGTGCGCCAAGCAGGGCAAGACCGGCCGATTCGAGGTCCTCGGTGTCGAGCGCATCCAGCCTTCCGATGATGTGGCGGCTCGCCTGGACGTCCTGGCCGACAGTGAGTCAGTCCTGCGCCGTGAGAACGTCTTCTACGCCGACGCCGACCCTGTGCACCGCGTCACCACCTACATCCCCTGGCCGATCGCCGAAGGCACCGGCCTCCTCAACCCCGAAGTCGGTCACCCGTACGGCATCCACGGCATCCTCGAAGAACGCGGGCACACCATGGCCCGGCTCCGCGAGGAAGTCAGCGCCCGTATGCCCAGCACGGCCGAGACGGAGCTCCTGCATCTGTCGCTCGGCGTCCCGGTCCTCGACGTCCTGCACACCAGCATCGACCAGAACGGCAAGCCCTACGAGCTGACCCGCTTCGTCATGCGCGCCGACCTGACCGGCCTCGCCTACGACGCACCCATCGAGTAACCGGATGGCAATCGGACGCGGCAGCCTCGCCCGCCTGGCCCTACTTGCCCTGCTGTGGGGATCCAGCTTCCTGTGGATTGCCATCGCGCTCCGCGGCTTCTCCCCCGTCCAGATCGTCCTGATCCGGCTCGCCCTCGGCGCGGTCGTCCTGGTGATCATCGTCTACGCACGCGGCCTCCGCCTGCCCACGAACCGACTCGTCTGGCTGCACCTGACGGTCGCCGCCCTGTTCGCCAACGCGATCCCCTACACCCTTTTCGCGATCGGCGAGCAGCACGTCAGCTCCAGCGTCGCAGGCGTCCTCAACGCCACCACCCCGCTCTGGACCCTGGTCATCTCATTCGCAACCGGTCACGAACGGCGGATCTCGGCGGCCAAGACGGCGGGGTTTATTGTCGGCCTGGTCGGGACGCTTGTGATCTTCTCTCCCTGGCAGAGCGGCTCCCAGATCGCCAGCGTTGGCGGCTTGGTCTGCCTTGGTGCCTCAGCCAGCTACGGCGTCAGCTACGTGTACATGGACAGCTTCCTAGCCCGCCGGGGCATCCCGCCCCTCATCCTGTCCGCAGGCCAGCTCATCGCCGCCACAGTGCTCCTGGCGGTCGTCCTCCCCTTCGCCGGACTCCAGCCGGTCCATCTGCGATGGGACGCGATCGCCGCCCTGGCCGTTCTCGGCATCTTCGGCACCGGCATCGCCTACATCCTCAACTACCGCCTCATCACCGACGAAGGCACCACGGCCTCGGTAGTCACCTACCTCCTGCCCATCGTCGCCGTCATCCTCGGCGCGGCTGTCCTGTCCGACAAGATCACTATTCAGATCGTCGGCGGCATGCTCATCGTCCTCATCGGCGTCGCCATCACCCGCCGCGACCGCCTCGTAGACGGAACTGGAACCGACTTACGCAAGGCACTGCCGAATTGAGCCGCATTGAGTAACAAGGCGGCGCCTGCGCGCGCCGCGGCCCGGCGTCAGCGCCGGGCTCAGCCTTGGGAGGCCCGCCCGGCGCACGCCGGGCCACGCTCAAACGTGCGCACAGGTCAAGAAGGCCTAGTCGGCAAGGCGCACGAGGCCAGCGCATAGCCATCTTCATCGCCCAGCGGTTGTCCAGCCCGCGGCCACCGCGTCCCAGCGCGGCCTTGCGCGCCGTCGCTGCTGCGATCGGCCACGCCGACCCTAGACTCGGCGGCCTTCGCCTACACCTCGGTCAGCGCCCGGTTGTCTGGCGAATGAGGGGTGCAATGGAGCAGCCAGCTACATACTCGCAGCCCACGCTACATGTTACAGCGACTCTTAAAACCGCTGCCACAAACGCCTGGCTCTTGCCAGACACTACGACCTGGACCCTGGGCACGCGCCGTGGATTGGCCTCACGTCACGCGCGGCATAACACGCGGCACTGCGCGGGCGAAGGGGACGGTCACCGCCGAAAGCGCGAGCAGCGTAACGCCAAAAAGCGATAATAAGGCCCCTACTGGCGGACGCCGAGCCGAGGAACAGGTAGCAGTAGACGCAGAAGGCTGCACCCACCCAGATCCAACCCGCGAGGAGAGCCACCCCGAGCCGACGCGGTACTGCCACTGCCGCCCAGGCTGGCATAACAAGCGCCCAGACAGCCACCACGATGGATGACACCTCGACCGCTCCACCCCTGGACCCGCTTAGGTAAACATTCACCGCCCCCTGGTCCGGCCGCCGATTTGGTTGACGGTGCGTGACTGCCAGGACGGCGGGATCTTTGCAGGCTGGCCGGGCGTGTCGCCTTGCTTGCCGAGGGCCGGCTCTGGATGATCATGGCTTATGTCCGGGATGCTGCCTCCTGCCCCGGGCTGCGCGTCGTGCGCTGCCCGTGATGAGCAGATCGCGGAGCTTGCAGCGCAGGTGACGGCCCTGCATGAGCGGCTCGCGGAGATGGAGCGTGCCGCGTCGCGGAACAGCGGGAATTCGTCGATGCCGCCTGCGTCGGATGACCTGCCGGGGCGGAAGATGCCGCGGAAGCAGCGGCGGGCTGAGGGGAAGCGGAACCGGGGGAAGCAGCCGGGCAGCCCGGGGACGGCGATGCGGTGGGAGGTCCCGGACCGGACCGAGGACCACTACCCGCGGGGGGCGTGCGCGTGCGGGCGTGACCTGACGCAAGCGGCTGACCTGGGCGTGGCCCGGTCATACCAGCAGGAGGAGATCCCGGCGGCGCCGGCGGAGCGGGTGCAGCACGACGTGCACCAGGCGCTGTGCGCGTGCGGGCGGGAGCACGTCGCGCCGCACCCGCCCGGCGTTCCGGACGCGCCGCTGCCCATCGGGCCGCGGCTGCGTGCCCTGGCCGTTTACCTGGTCGTCTTCCAGCATGTTCCCGTGGAGCGGTGCCGGGACCTGATCGCCGACGTCGCCGGTACGGCCGTCTCTGCGGGGTTCATCCACTCCTGCCTGCGCACCGCAGCGGACCTGGCCGCCGGCGTGGTCCGGCTGATCCGCACCCTGATCACCGCCGCCGCGGTCGCCGGTTCCGGCGAGACCACGCTGCGGTCCGGCCCAGCCGGGGAGAAGAAGTACGTCCACGGCGCGTTCACCGAGGAGTACTCCGCTTTCTGGCTCGGCACCCGCAGCCTGGAATCGATGCGGCAGGCCGGGATCCTCCCGGGCTTCGCCGGCGTGGTGGTCTCCGACCGGTACCAGAACTACTTCCACGAGTCCTGGGAGCACATCGCGGGGAACCAGGCGTGCTGTGCCCATTTGCTGCGGGATTTCCAGGATTGCGCCGAAACGTATCCGGGCGCGGTCTGGCCGGAGCAGGCGCAGCGGGCGCTGCGCGGCCTCATCCATGCCTGGCACACCGCCCGCGAGCAGGGCCTGGGCAGCATCCCCGCTAACATCACCGGGCCGCTGGAGCACGAGTTCCGGCACGCTGTCCTTGCCGGGCTGGCCAGCGTGCCGCGCGTCCCCGGCCCGAAGAACAGCACGAAGCAGCGGCCGGGCCGCGAGCTGCTGGAATTCTGCAACGGCCGGCAAGGTGACGTGCTGCGGTTCACCGCGGACACCAGCATCTGGCCCACGAATAACATCAGCGAGCGCGGAGTACGCCCGCTGAAAACCCAGCAGAAAATCTCCGGCCGCCTCACCAGCGACGACACCACCCAGGACCGCCCCGGCATCCGCGGCTACATCGACACCGCCCGCAAGCACGGCCGGAACGCTTTCGCCGTTCTGTGCGACCTCATGCTCGGCACCCCCTGGCAACCGCCAGCACAGGCGATCTCCCCGTAAAGCGCAGCCGAACCCGAACCACAGATCACCCGGAGTACATGGGGGTGAATGTTTACTCCTGATCGGCCACGCTCGCCTGGGAGAGCTCCAGCGCATCGCCGCCGAGTTCCAGCCTCACCGCGCGGCCCGTCCCCTCGCCACGCCGCAGCCAGTTCCGGATCACAGAAACCACCGACTGCAGGCCCTGCGCGGATTGGCCAAGAGCGATTAACAACGCGCCAACGGTAGCCACGCCGAACACCCGGGCACCCGGCGGAGGCGCACCAGCCGGAAGCGCACTCACATCCTCGACATCAAGCAGCAGAAGTTCCGACCGCAAGTAGCCGGTCAGCACCGCGAGCCGCTCGGCGTCCGCGCCCTCCTCCGACAATTGAAGGCGCAATTCCCCGTCCATAAACCCCCAAAGTATCACCACACAGGATGCACCCCCAGGAGTGTCAGTGCAAGTACGACAGCGCAATAGATATCACACCGCTACCTACCAAGCCGGACTTACAGATGCACGTGCCATGAGACGGGCCGGTTTCGGACCGCCACGTGCTCGGTGCGGAGGCCGCCTACAGGCGCATCGACGCTGTGCGGCGTATCCATCCGTCGCTTGATCGGCCAAGAACGCCCCACGCTCGTGGCCAGCCTCTGG
>CAWEFP010000023.1:0-28150 GCA_963808295.1 uncultured Actinomycetes bacterium
ATCGCCTGACGGCGCTGGAGGTCATCCTGCCGCTGGCACTTCGGCAGTCCCGCGGAGATGATCCGCTGATGGTGGCTTGGCTGTCATCGTGCGGGTGTGAAAGCTGTACCGGGCTAGTGTCGGGCACCAGCGCTGGTATTCGCTGGTGGCGGTCATCAGGGGAGTGCCTTCAGAGATCCTGACCAGTTCCGCGCCGATGCGTGCGCAGAGATGGCTCTCGGGAAGGTCGGCGGCTCCCGCCTTGGCGAAGACTGTGAGGATGTCGCTGTCAGGCGTTGGGGCCATGAGCTCACAGAAGATACGCTGCGCGGCCGCAGGGCTGCCGACCAGCACGGCAAGGAGGATCTGGACGACCTGATATTGGCCGCCGGCCTTGAGCCGATAAAGGCCGCGAGGCCGGAGTCGGCAATCCCGATGCGGACTAGGCGGTAGAGATTGACGAGCTTCTTCGCTGCACGGGGAGTCGGTAGCAGAGGGCCAAGGCGTGTCAAGAACTCAGCTTCAGGTTGGCTCACCTGTAGGCCAAGTGGGCGCAGGTCGGGTATAGGAGTGCCTGGCTGCTCGGTCCGCGACGTGACCGGCTGTTCTTTCTCAGCACGATGGCCAGGTTGGCCGGTGCGCTGGTGGGGATCATCGTCCGACCGCCGGGCGGCTGAACGGTGAATTCGTCGTCGCGCGGGGAAAGGTCTTCGGTGCCTATCGCCATCGGGTCCTCGCCTTCGCGAAGGTCAAATCCAGGTTCGACAGGCATGGATTTCATCGCCGGCGCCGTCGCTGAGCCTGGCAGAGTGGCTGTGGGTGATGCCGGGGGTAGTAGCGAGCGCAGGTAGGAGGCCATGGCGGCGGGCGGGGGTGGCGCTAGCACGTAGGGGATCTGGAAGATCTTGTCGAGGTAGTCGACAGGGCTTGCTGGTCCGCCCTCAGCATCAGCCTCCGGCGAAATCGTTGACCGGGGAATAGGGGCAGCTCAGTGATCGTAGGCGATCAGGGACCGCTTGACCGGTGCGCCGATCTGCCAGTTGTGCCAGATGGCGGCGTTGAGGGCGAGCAGGCGCTGGACGATGCGGGCCCACAGCCCGGCGGGGACCCGGCCGCCGTGGCGTTCGAGGCCGAGCTGGTTCTTCAGCGTCCAGATGATGGCCTCGACGCGCTGCCGCAGCCAGTTCGGGAAGGGCCGGGGGGTCTTCTCGTCCTTGCGGGCCGGGCGGATCAGGATCAGGCCCAGGTCCGGGCTGGCGAAGAACTCCTCGGTGTCCTCGCCGGACAGGCCCTTGTCGGTGACGATGGCGGTGCCGGGGGCCGGGCGGTTGGCGGGCTGGTCTTTGAGCATCTGCCGGGCCTGCTCGCGCTCGCCGAACAGCTTGGGGTTGGCCAGGCCGAACCCGGTGACGGTGCCGTCGCAGGTGCAGATGATCAGCAGCTTGCCGCCCCAGTACCAGCGGGAATGGCTGGGGCAGTAGCCGTAGCCGGCGTATCCGAACAGGTCAGAGCGCGGGCGGTGATGACGGACTGCCCGCACGGCACCGGGGTGGCGTCCATCAGCCGCAGCAGCTCCGCCGAGCCGGGGGTGTGATCGGCCAGCCACCGCAGCGCGGCCTCCATCAGCGGCGCCGCGGCCTTGACCCGGTCGTTGTACTCGCTTTGGCCCAGCAGCCGGGGAAACAGGTGCCCGACGTGCCTGGCGGCGGCGCGCAGCCAGTGCCGCTCGTCGTCATAGCGCAGCAGCACCTGCGCCACGGCCAGGCACACCAGCTCGGCATCGGTCACCTCCGGCGGCTGGCCCGGCCCGGACCGGGCCAG
Source organism: uncultured Actinomycetes bacterium (assembly GCA_963808295.1). GTDB lineage: Bacteria > Actinomycetota > Actinomycetes > Streptosporangiales > Streptosporangiaceae > Bog-532. The sequence goes on from CAWEFP010000023.1 coordinate 1,801, forward strand.
GCCGAGCGAGGGGATGATGCGGTCGGTCAGCTCGACGTAGAGTGCGGTCAGGAGAGTGTCCAGGTCGGCGATCACGATGACCTCCCAAGGTCAGACGTGTGTAAACACGCCGATCTTGGACACTCTTCATTTCTCAGTCACGGACCAACGGCGGCGTGTCGCGACACGCCACGACCAGCGCCGAATCCCCGGTCAACGATCTAGCGGGGGCGGTTGGGACCATTACGTCGCCGGTGCTGAACAGCTCCCGGTAATGGCATTCCAGTGACCGGATGAGCCAGCGGGCATCGACTGCGACTACTACGACAAACAACTCGAGCGCGAGCATGAGGTGAACGGCCTCGAGGACCTCCACCACTCGCCGCGGCGGGCAGCGGTCAAGATCGTCAATGTAGAGCACGATACGTTCCAGTGGCGGCAGTGTGGTGGCTCCGCTGACGAGCCATTCGTTGCGGGCAGCGGTCAGGTCGCTGGATAGTGTGGCCAGGTCGCTGCGGACCTGGCCGAGCAGCCCGCGGTATTCCTGATAGGCCCCGGATGCTGCGCGGTCGGTGAGGAATGCCGACAGCCTGGCGCTTGCATCGATGAGGGCCAGGCGTTCTCTCAGGTCCGCGATCTTCTGGTTTATGCCGCGTTCTTGCCCGTCGAGGCGTCGGCGCAGCCGGGCGGTGGCGCTCATTCCCGTGCGGTGCCAGCTCCGGAGCCGCTGCCTAATCACTACTGCAGGCGCAATGACCGCTGCGACCGCAGTGACGGCTGCTCCGATCTTTGATCCCCACAGTGACCAGGCTCCGTACGCAATGGCTCCGAGGACCGCCCAGCCCAGCAGGACCCATGGAGCTGACCGAATCTCGCGAGCCAGTTCGCGGATAGCAGTAGTCACGACCCGCCAGGTGTAGACGGGAGAGCCGAGCCATGCCAGAAACCCTTGCGGCTCGACGGCGCGGTCTGCCCCGCGCAGTTCGCTGCTGAGCCGTTCCCCTGCGGCTTCCTGCTCGGCGAGGTTCCTGCGAAGTGTCCTGCGTTCGGCCTCAACAGTGCCGGGGTCGGGGGGCGCGGGGGAGCTGTCCGGATCTGCGGCGAGAGCGTGGAATAGATGTTCGACAAGCCCGGACCATAGCTGATCATCGCTGTAGTCCCATGCGTTGAACCGGACCTGCCGCACGTTCGCGGCGAACACGCTCAGACCGGGGTTATTGCGAGACATCTCCGCCAGGGCGTCGATGCGGCGCTGAATCTGCAGCATCACGCTGGACTTGCCCACCCCCCAGTCGCCGATCAGCGCTATCGCAAGTGGCGGCGACGTTTCGGCGGCCGCGATCAGGTCAGCCAGCGTCTCCACATCGGAGGTAGCCGCGATCAGGTCGCGCTCGCTCGGAGCGTCACTGCGAACCCCGGCCAGGGGACGCCCGATCCTGCGCGTCACACCGAACCCCGTACCGTCGACTTGAGTTCCGTTGCGCGGGTTCCAGATCCGGATAGTCGTGTCCCCGCCGGTGGCCAGGGTGGCGCCGTCGGGCGCGTAGGCCACCGACCGCACCGGGCCGGTGTGGCCGGTGAGCTGGTGCTGTTGCTGGCCGGTGCGGGTGTCCCAGATCCGCACCGTGCCGTCGCGGCCGCCGGAGGCCAGGGTGGCGCCGTCCAGCCTCCCCCCGACCCCCTTCCTGTCCTTTTCTCCCTCGGTGTCCCTCCCCCTGGCTCCCCCTTCTTCCTGGGCGCGTAAGCCACCGCGACACCAGCCGGTGTGGCCGGTGAGCTGGTGCTGCTGCTGGCCGGTGCGGGTATCCCAGATCCGCACCGGGCCGTCGCCGCCGCCGGTGGCCAGGGTGGCGCCGTCGGGCGCGTAGGCCACCGCGAGCACCGGGCCGGTGTGGCCGCCGTAGGGGGTGATGCCCGGACCGCTCATAGCCACGACTGCCCCCGCTGACATATCGCACCAAACGCTGCTGCGACCACGAAGCTCACCGCTGTCTCAGCCCAACGCCATCCCCGCCCACGCACGTCATCCATCGTGACCTAGAGAAGTCCCGTTGTCACAATAAATGTGATCAATTGCGTCGCTGCTGAAGCCCGTGTCGGGCGGCGGAGTGCTGCGCAAGTGGCCGAGCATATTCTCCTCTCAGCTTTGCCGAATACGTGCGGAAATCAACGACAGGAGCCTGCCGCCGTCGGTGTCCTCGCAGCTCAGCAGCCGACATGGCGCGGCGAGGCGGGTTGTTTACAAGACGGCTGCTCTGCCAGCTGAGCTAAACCGGCGGGAGACCTGAGCATGCCGACGTAGCCGCGCGGGTCGAGCTTGCCATCGGGCTGTCGGCCAGGTTGCGGGCGAGCCTGGCCGGGTCGACCTGGCCGCGCCAGTGCGGGTCGTGGGCGTCGTGGAAGGCGCGGCTCCGCTGCGGCGCTGTTGTGGCGAAACTGCCGCCGATCTTGTCGCCACGGTGGTGCAGATCCTAGCTCGAGTCCGGAGAATAGCCGGAGAAATTCCCGCAACCGTGATATTTGGGCAGGTCAGAGGGCAAACGGCAGATGTCTTGAGAACCGCCGCCGCAGCCCCTGATGATCGCCTCGATCACCCCCAGGCGCTCGGGCAGTTCGTTACTGTTCATGACCAGGCACATGGTCCGGCGTGGCGGCGCGGCCACCGCACCGCTGCGCCATGAGCCGGCTGACGGGTTACACGACCACGTTCGGGACTCGCGCAGCGCCGCGATCAGCCCTGCTGGGGCTTACACATCGGCCGGGTCCGGCCGCAAGTCCTGGCCGGTGATTTCTCTATGCAGTTTCCCGGCGCGCTGACTTGCGGGGATGCAGAGCGACCGCAACGCGGCCACGCCGGTAGGCAAAGTTCGTTTTCCCGGCGCCTCACGACGTGCGCCGTCGCCACGAGCGGCGCCGGCGCAAAGGCAGCGACGGCCAGGCGCGCGTGCTCATGAACCTCGCCCGGCGGCTCGCGTACGTGCCAGCTGCCACCCAGCGGCATCCGGGTCGTTTGCTACCGGTGCCGGGCGCCACCAGGTCGAGAACCGGGCAAACGGGCATACATCACGACTACCCCCCAATTTTCGCGTGACATTTTCCGCGTGGATCAGGAGGCCTTTCCCGCCGCGCTACTCCCCATATTTTGCGGTGGATTTCTTTTCCCCGGATTAGGGGTGTTACGCTGTGTAATGGCTTGGTACGTTCCGGGGGTGGGCGTCCTGGTGGGTGCCTTGATCTGGGACTGGCCGCCGGCGCTGCGCAGAGTGAAAACCGGGCAGGAGAACCACAGGAACCAGGGGGCACTGACGTGAGAGTCATCTTCGCCGCTGCGGCGCTCATGCTCACCGTGTTGTCGGGAGCAGGCGCGGTCATCGCGACTGCTGCGCCTGCGTCCGCTGAGGTTCTCGTTAACGACGACGCCGGCACGATCCGCCTTGGCCAGTACATGGAGGTGGGCGTCTGGTATCAGCAGTACAGCGGCGGCCCGTCCGGTTACTGGGCTGGTGTGTGGAGTTATCCGCAGCGCAAGTGGATCTTCACCAGCAGCGGCTACGCGACCACCAGCTGGAAGTTCTGGTGGGTGAAGCCAGCCGTCCGGGGCCAGTACGCGACCGTGTACGGCACCACGTACAACGGCCGTAACTACAAGGACGTGTTCTACACGACGGTCAGATGATCGCGGCGGCGCTGCACGGCGATGTCCGGTGAGCGCCCGGGATGACCTTCCGGCCTATTGAGGAAGACATCGCCGCATGGGTTGGCGCGACCGAAAACGGCCAATGCGGACTTCCGCACCGCTACTTCGGCCCTGGCCGTGTTGGACTAGGCCGAGTTGTGACCTGGGGTTTCGCGGGGCCTGGGAACCCATGGCGGACGCTCTTCTGGGGCCGGTGCAGAGACGATGGGCTCGCCTGGACGGTTGTCATCCAGGTGGCACCTCGCGTAGCAAGTGACAAATACCAGGTTTCGAATCAGTCCAGATGATCGCAAGCAGGCACGGGAAGGGCTTAACCGGGCGCTGGCCGCAAGAACGGTCTAGTAACAGATCGGCGCGATGACCGCTGTATCGGCCCCCACCGCCGACCCGGGCGCTGCTGGGCCGGACGTCAGCTGGGCCTTGAAATCACCTGATCCAAGGGGCCATGAACCGGTGCGGAAACCCGCGTTAACGACGACGCCGGCACCATCCGCCTTGGCCAGTACATGGAGGTGGGCGTCTGGTATCAGCAGTACAGCGGCGGCCCGTCCGGTTACTGGGCTGGTGTGTGGAGTTATCCGCAGCGCAAGTGGATCTTCACCAGCAGCGGCCACGCGACCACCAGCTGGAAGTTCTGGTGGGTGAAGCCAGCCGTCCGGGGCCAGTACGCGACCGTGTACGGCACCACGTACAACAGCCGAAACTACAAGGACGTGTTCTACACGGCGGTCAGATGATCGCGGCGGCGCTGCACGGCGATGTCCGGTGAGCGCCCGGGATGACCTGCCGGCCGATCGAGGAAGACATCGCCGCATGGGTTGGCGCGACCGAAAACGGCCAATGACGGCCAACGTTGACCAACGATGTTCGCGCAGGTAAGCAGGGCTGCTTAGAACAAACGCGCAGGGTGTGTCAGGTCGTCTGCCAGTAGACGTTGTAGTGCTGGTGCTGGGTCCGGGCCACCGGGAGCAGCCGGACGTCCTGGCCGTCGGCCTTCGCACTGAACGTCAGCGGCCCGCCGGCCGGGGTCAGCGACCCGGGCCGCAGCCGCGGCATCGCGGCCGGCTTGTCCCGGCCGTAGCCGCCACTCAGCACGACCGGGCCGTACGCCGCCGCCTGCACGCCGCGGTCGTCGGGCGCGGGCTCGAGCGTCAGCCGCATCGGCAGCATGACCTCCAGGACGTCGCCCCGCTGCCAGAGCCGGTCCACGGCGAGCCAGCCGCCCGCCCGCGCCGTCACATGGACCGGCCGGCCGTTCAGCCGCGCGGCCGGCGCCGACGCCGTCCAGGCCGGGACGCGGACCCGGATCGTCATCAGGGCCAGGCCCGCGGTGATCTCGATGCGGGTAACCGGCTCGTCCGGGAAGCGGGTCGTCTGGCGCAGCGTCACCGCGCGGTCCGCGCAGGTCAGCTCGGACGCGACGAACAGGTTGACGAAGATACCGCGTTCGTCGCGGGAGTAGATCGTGTCGGCGAACTTCGCCTGCGTCTCCATCCCGGTCGCGTTGTCGCAGGTGAAATCGCCGTAGTCAGTGGCGTAGACGTCCGGGTTGCCGTGCGGGAAGTAGTTCAGCGGCTGCTGCTTGAAGGCGCCCGGCGACAGGCCGGTGTAGTAGATGTTGAACCCGTGCGCTGAGTCCGGGTCCTGCTCGCCGAGCATCTGGTTGAACAGCGCGCGCTCGTAGTAGTCGACCAGGTTGGTCCGGTCCTGCTGGTGGAAGTGCAGCAGGCGGGTCAGCTTCAGCATGTTGTAGCTGACGCAGTTCTCGCAGGTGTAGTTGGACAGCTGCCCGGCGATGGCCCCCGGCCGGTGGAAATGCTCATAGTTGCTGGCCCCGCCGATGGCGTAGGTGTGGTCCCGGGCCACCATCCGCCAGAAGTTCACCGCGACCCGGTGGTACATGCTGGTGCCGGTCTCCTCCCACAGGCGCAGGCAGGAGGTGACCTTCGGCACCGTGGTGTTGGCGTGCAGGCCATCCAGCCGGTCCTGCCCGCGGGCCATCGGATCCAGGACGCGGGCGTGGTAGAACCGCTCGGCGGCCAGCAGGTACCGCTGCTCGCCGGTGATCGTGTACAGGTTGGCGAGCGCCTCGGGCAGGCCGCCGTACTCGACCTCCAGCACCCGCTGCATGTGCGCGTAACCCAGGCGGCCGGTGCGCCAGTCCACCCAGTCCCCCAGCAAGATCGCGGCCTCCAGCGCGACCTCGTCGCCGGCCAGCTGGTACTGGTCGATGAACCCGGCCAGGTACTTGTGGATCATGTAGTACGGCGACCAGACGGGCTGGCCGGCCTCGAGCTGGTCGAAGTAGCTTTCCGGGAAGGCGGACAGGTAGCCGGGGCTGAACCCGGCCGCCGCGGCGCGGCCCTGCAGCGCGGCGAGCTCCCGGACCAGGTACCGGCCCTTGTCCAGGGCGGCCCGGTCGCCGGTGTTCGCCCAGGTGAAGGCCAGCGCCGACATGAGGTGGCCGGTGTTGTGCCCGCGCACCTGGATGTGCGGCGCCTCCCAGCCGCCGCACGGGCGGGCCGTCGACGGGAGGCCATAGTTCAGCCGGAAGGAGCGCAGCAGCCGGTCCGGGTCCACGAACAGCAGATAGCTGGTGTTCCGGCGCTGATTGTCCCGGAACGGGCCCGCGAGGAGCCGCACCTGTGACGGCGGGAACGCCGCGGTCGCCCCCGCGCTGCCGTCCGGGGCGTAACCGGTCATCATCGGAATCCGGGCCGGCGGGGTGAGCTGCACCGCGTCCCCCTCGGCGACGGCGCCGACGGCGACCGCTCCCGCCGCGGCGCCCGCCGCCGCCAGGAACGCCCTCCTGCTCAGTGTCCTCCTGCTCAGTGTCCTCGTGATCGGTGGCCACGGCACGACCGGATCGTACCTCCGCGCGGATCCGCCGAGGAGTACCTGAACCACTCTCAGAGCACATTGTTAACTTTTCATGTTCTCGCGGGCCTGGCCCGGGCGCCTGCCGGCTTCGGGCACCACCTCACTACCCTGGGCGGGACGGGCTCGCTGCTGGGGCGCCCAGTAACAGCACGCAGGCAAGGGGGAGGTGGCGGCCGTGTTCGAGAAATTCGTGCTGGAGTACGTCGATGTGGGCCCGGTACGGCTCCGGGTCCGGCACGGCGGGTCCGGGTACCCGGTCCTGCTGCTGCACGGCCATCCGCGCACGCACGCCACCTGGCACCGGGTCGCGCCGCTGCTCGCGCGGGACTTCAGCGTCGTCTGCCCGGACCTGCGCGGCTACGGCCGATCGTCGAAACCGCAGGTGACCGACGACCACAGCAGCTACAGCAAACGCGCCATGGCCGGGGACTGCCTGACCCTGATGCGGGAACTCGGCTACGACCGCTTCGCCGTGGCCGGCCACGACCGGGGCGGCTACGTCGCGTTCCGGCTCGCCATGGACCACCCGGACGCCGTCAGCCACCTGATCGTCGCGGACGCCGTGCCCATCGGCGAGGCGCTGGCCCGCTGTGACGCCCGGTTCGCCCAGGCCTGGTGGCACTGGTTCTTTCTCGGCAACCCGGTGGCCGGGGCGCACCGCGTCATCAGCGCCGACCCGGACGCCTGGTACCACAGCCAGGACACGCGCGCGCAGATGGGCGAGGAGAACTGGGCGGACTTCATGGCCGCGATCCACGATCCCGGCACCGTGCTGGCCATGTGCGAGGACTACCGCGCCGGGCTCGGGCCCGACCGGGCCGCCGACGACGCCGACCGGGCGGCCGGGCGGCGGCTCCGCTGCCCCACCCGGATCGTGTGGGCGTCCCGCGACGACCTGGAAGACCTGTACGGGGACGTGGTCGCGGTCTGGCGGGCGTGGGCGGATGACGTGTCGGGCGCGCCGATCGACTCCGGCCACCACATCGCCGAGGAGGCGCCCGGGCCGCTCGCCGGGCAGATCACGGCCTTCGTCGCGCCGCCAGGCCCTATCGCCCACCGGGCCGCCCGCCCCCCGGCCGGGGAGCGTACCGTCGGATCGTGAGCAACATGGATCCGTCCCCCCAGCCGATCAGCCTGACCGGCAGCGGGGGAGCCTCGCCCGGCGTGCTGCGCGCCGTGGACGTGATCGAGGCGCGCAAGGCCGCGGTGGGAGACGGCACCGAGGTACGCAGGCTGCTGCCGCAGCGGGCCCTGCGCACCATCGGCGCCTGGTGCTTCCTCGACCACTACGGCCCCGACGACGTGAGCACCGGTCCCGGCATGCAGGTGCCGCCGCACCCGCACACCGGCCTGCAGACGGCGAGCTGGCTGTTCAGCGGGCTGGTGCTGCACCGGGACAGCCTCGGCAGCAGCAGTTGATCCGCCCCGGCGAGCTCAACCTGATGACCTCGGGCCGCGGGATCGCCCATTCGGAGGAGTCTCCCGCGCAGCGGCCCGCCGGGCTGCACGGCGTGCAGCTCTGGATCGCCCTGCCGACCAGCGACCGGTTCACCGAGCCGGGCTTCGCGCACCACGCCGGCCTGCCCGTACTTCGCGACGGGGACGCGACCGTGACCGTCGTGGCCGGCGAGTACCGCGGCGAGCGGTCCCCCGCCACCGTGTACACCCCGCTGGTGGGGCTGGAGGTCGCCGTCCCCGCCGGGGCGGCGGCCACGCTCGCGCTGCGCCCCGGACTTCGAGTACGGCGTGCTCGCGGTCGACGGGCCCGCGTCGGTCAGCCCCGCGTCGGTGGGCCCCGCGCCCGGGGCGCACGTCGAGCCCGGGCTGCTGGCGCACCTGCCCACCGGAGGCTCGTCGGTGCGGCTGGCGCCGTCCGGCCCCGGCGGGCGGTTCTTCGTGGTGGGCGGGGTGCCGTTCGCCGAGCGCCTGGTGATGTGGTGGAACTTCGTCGCCCGGACCGGCGAGGAGATCGCCCAGTTCCGGGCCGACTGGGCCGCGGGACGGTTCGGCGAGGTGCGCGGTTATCCGGGTGAGCCGCTGGCGGCGCCGCCGCTGCCCGGTGTCCCCTTGCGGCCCAGGTAACTTCTGTTTCCATGATCCCCCTGATCGGCATCACGACGTACAGCGACGTCGCGCAGTGGCGCGACTGGTCGGCACCCGCGGCGGTGCTGCCGCGCTCCTACGTGGACGCGGTGCGCCGGGGCGGCGGGCGGCCGGTGCTGCTGCCGCCCGGCGGCACCGCCGCGGAGGCGGCCACCACCGTCGCCGACCTCGACGGCCTGGTCGTGGCCGGCGGCGGGGATGTGGACCCGTCCCGGTACGGCGCGGCCATGCACCCCGCGACCGGCGCGCCCGACGCCGAACGCGACGCCTGGGAGCTGGCCATGCTCGACTGCGCGCTGGAGGCCGGGCTGCCGCTGCTGGCCATCTGCCGCGGCATCCAGCTCCTCAACGTCGTCCGGGGCGGGACGCTGCACCAGCACCTGCCGCACGTCGTCGGGCACGAGGAGCACTCCGGGATCGGCGACGACTTCGGCCTGCACATGGTCCGCATCGGCGCGGCCGGCACCATCGGCCGGATTCTCACGCCGAACGGACCCCCTGCGGACGGGCCCGGCGCGAACGGTTCCCCCGCGAACGGTTCCAGCGCGAACGGTTCCCCCGCGAACGGGTCCCCCGCGAACGGTTCCAGCGCGAACGGGTACCGCGCGGCGGGTCGCGGCGCCGCCGGTTTCGACTGGCCAGCGCCGGACGGCCACTGGATCGAGGTGGCCACCCATCACCACCAGGCCGTCGACCGGCTCGGCGCGGGGCTGGTGGCCACGGCGTGGGCGGCGGACGGGACCGTGGAGGCGGTCGAGTTCGCCGACGCGCCGGGCTCGGCGGGCCCAGCGGGGTTCGCGATCGGCGTGCAGTGGCATCCGGAAGAGACCGGGGACCCGCGCCTGTTCCGCGCGCTGGCCCGCGCGGCGGCCGGCGCACCGGTCCCGCCGCCCGCGTACGTGTGGTTAGCGGGCGGCAGGTGCCATCCGCACGCCCCCGGTCTATTCTTGATCCATTACGCAGCCGGAACCACCGCTGCGTCCAGCCGGGAGGCAGCCCAGCCGTGCCGGAAGGCTCGTCCGCTATCACCGACGCGGTGTTCCGCCCGGTCCGGACCGGCAACGCCTTCGAGGAGACGGTGGAGCGGCTGCTCGACGGCATCCGGCTGGGCGTGCACTCGCGCGGGGACCGGCTGCCGCCCGGAACGGGAGCTGGCGCCGGCTCGGCGTCAGCCGGGTCACCGTCCGTGACGCGCTGCGCGAGCTGGCCGCGGCCGGCTATGTAGAGACCCGCCGGGGCCGGTTCGGCGGCACGTTCGTCACCTACCAGCCCGATCCGCTCGCGCACGGCGAGCTCACCCGCACCGCGCGGGGCATGGGCGACCTGCTCACCGACGCCCTGACCTTCCGCCGGGTGGTGGAGGCCGGGGCGGCGGAGACCGCGGCCCGCGCGACGCTCAGCCGCCGCCAGCGGGAAGAGCTGACCGCGAGCCTGGCGGCGGTCGAGGCCGCCCAGCTGGCCGGCTACCGGCAGGCCGACACCCGGCTGCACCTGGCCATCGCCGAAGCTGCGGGGTCCCCGCTGCAGCGCCGGGCGCGCCGGACCGGCCGAGGAAGCCGTGGCACACGATCGTGCTGTTCGCCGCGATCCTGGTGCTGCACGCGCTGCTCAACCAGTTCGGCGTGAGCATCGTGGCCATGCTGAACGACATCAGCGTGTGGTGGCACATCCTCGGCGTGCTGCTCATCGTCAGCGTGCTGGCCTTCGTGCCCAGCCATCACCAGTCCGCGTCGTTCGTGTTCGGCCACTTCGTCAACAACACCGGCTGGGGCTCGACGTTCTACGTCGCGCTGCTCGGCCTGCTGCTGGCGCAGTACACGTTCACCGGGTACGACGCGTCCGCGCACATGACCGAGGAAACCCGGGACGCGGCCACGGCCGGCCCGGCGCGGGATCGTCACCTCGATCCTGGTCTCGCTGGGCGCGGGCTGGATCCTGCTGATCGGCGTCACCTTCGCCATCCAGCATTACGCCAGCACGGCGGCGGCCACCGTGCCGCCGGCCCAGATCTTCGTCGACGCGGTCGGCAACACCGGCGGCAAGCTGCTGCTCGATCGTGGCGATCGGGGCGCAGCTGTTCTGCGGCATGGCGTCCGTCACCGCGAACTCGCGGATGATCTACGCCTTCTCCCGGGACGGCGCGCTGCCCGGCTCGGCGCTCTGGCACAAGATCAACCCGCGGACCCGGACGCCGACCAACGCCATCTGGCTGGCGGCCGGCGGCGCGCTCATCCTCGGCCTGCCCTACCTGTGGAACAGCACCGCGTACGCGGCGGTGACGTCCATCGCGGTGATCGGGCTGTACGTCGCGTACGTGCTGCCGACCCTGCTGCGGCTGCTGCGCGGCGCGGACTTCGTGCCGGGACCGTGGCACCTCGGCCGGTGGTCGCGGCCGATCGGGATCATCTCGGTCGCCTGGGTCGCGTTCATCTCGATCCTGTTCATGCTGCCCACCGCGTCGCCGATCACGGCGAAGACGTTCAACTACACCGTGATCGCGGTGGTCGTCGTGCTCGGCTTCGCCACGACATACTGGTTCCTATCCGCGCGGCGCTGGTTCAAGGGGCCGAAGGTCCAGGGCACCGCGGAAGAACTGGCCGAGATCGAGCATGAACTGGAGTCGCTGGCCTAGTGGGGGACATGGGAGAGGTCGCGGCGAACCAGCTGACCGGGCACGCCGGCCCCGGGGCGCCCAGCTTCGAGGCGATCAGCGTCGCGGTCGGGGCGGGCACCGTCGACACCGTGATCGTCGCCCTGACCGACATGCAGGGGCGCCTGCAGGGCAAGCGGCTGCACGCGCCGTACTTCGTCGACCAGGTCATCCGGCACGGCACCGAAGCCTGCTCCTACCTGCTCGCCGTGGACATCGACATGAACACGGTGGACGGCTACGACCTCACGTCGTGGGACCGCGGGTACGGGGACTTCGAGCTGATCCCCGACCCGGCCACGATCCGCATGCTGCCGTGGCAGGAACGCACGGCGCTGGTGCTGGCCGACGTGCGCTGGCCGGACGGCACCGCGGTGGCCCCCTCCCCCCGGCAGATGCTGAAGGGCCAGCTGGCCCGGGCCGCCGAGCGCGGCTGGACCTGCTACGCGGGCACCGAGCTGGAGTTCATCGTCTTCGAGGACTCCTACGAGAAGGCGTGGGACCGCGGCTACCGCGGCCTCACCCCGGCCAACCGGTACAACGTCGACTACTCGGTGCTCGGCACGTCCCGCATCGAGCCGCTGCTGCGCGACATCCGGCTCGGCATGGCCGGGGCGGGGATGACGGTCGAGTCGGCCAAGGGCGAGTGCAACCCCGGCCAGCACGAGATCGCGTTCCTCTACCGGGACGCCCTCACCACGTGTGACCAGCACGTGGTGTACAAGACCGGCGCCAAGGAGATCGCCGCGGCGCACGGCTGCAGCCTGACCTTCATGGCCAAGCCGAACGACAAGGAAGGCAACTCCTGCCATATCCACCTGTCGTTCCGTGACGCCGGCGGGCGGCCGGTGATGGCGGGGGACGGCCCGTTCGGGCTCTCGGAGACGGGCGGCCAGATGATCGCCGGGCTGCTCGCCGGGCTGCGCGAGCTGACCCTGCTGCTCGCGCCGAACGTCAACTCCTACAAGCGGTTCCCGGACGGCAGCTTCGCCCCCACCACGGTGGCGTGGGGCCCGGACAACCGGACGTGCGCCCTGCGCCTGGTCGGCCACGGGCCGTCGCTGCGGGTTGAGTGCCGGGTGCCCGGCGGCGACGTGAACCCGTACCTGGCCATGTCCGGGCTGGTGGCGGCCGCGCTCAACGGGGTCGAGCAGGAACTGCCGCTGCCGCCGCCGACCGCCGGAAACGCCTACGCCGCCGGCGGCCCGCGGGTGCCGGCCACCCTGGACGAGGCGGCGGTGCTGTGGTCGGACTCCGTGCTGGCGGCCGACGCGTTCGGCCCGGAGGTGGTGGCGCACTACGCCAACATGGCGCGGGTCGAGCTGGACTCCTACCACGCCGCCGTCACGGACTGGGAACTCCGCCGCTGCTTCGAACGATTGTGAGGCACCCGTGGCGCCCGTGACTCATGAGGTTCCTGTGGCCCATGTGGTTATCAACCCGGCCACCGAGGAGGCGGTCGAGACCGTCGCGGAGACCTCGCCGGAGGAGGCCGAGGCGGCGGTGCAGCGGGCGGCCCGGGCGGCCGCCGGTTGGGCTCGGGTGTCGCCCGCGGACCGGGCCGGGCTGCTGCGCGCGTTCGCCGCGCTCGTGGACCGCGACGTGGAGAGGCTGGCCCGGCTGGAGGTGGCCGAGGCCGGGCACCCGATCGCCAGCGCCCGGGGCGAGGCGGCCGCCGTGCGGGACGTGCTCGCCTACTACGCGGGGGCACCGGAACGGCTGAGCGGGCGGCAGATCCCGGTGGCGGGCGGCCTCGACGTCACCTTCCGCGAGCCGCTCGGCGTGGTCGGCGTGATCGTCCCCTGGAACTTCCCGATGCCGATCGCGTCCTGGGGGTTCGCCCCCGCGCTCGCGGCCGGCAACGCGGTGCTGCTCAAGCCCGCCGAACTGACCCCGCTGACGGCCCTGCACCTGGCCGCGCTGGCCCTGGAGGCCGGCCTGCCCGAGGGCGTGCTGCAGGTCCTGCCCGGGCCGGGGCACGGTCGTCGGCCGGTTCCTGGTCGGGCACGAGGCGGTACGCAAGATCTGCTTCACCGGCTCGGTGCCGGTCGGCCAGGCCATCATGGCCGCGTGCGCCGCGCAGACCAAGCGGGTCACGCTGGAACTGGGCGGCAAGAGCCCGAACATCGTCTTCGCCGACGCGGACCTGGAACGCGCGGCGGCCACGGCGCCGTACGCCGTCTTCGACAACGCCGGCCAGGACTGCTGCGCCCGGTCCCGCATCCTCGTGCAGCGGCCGGTCCTCGACCGGTTCCTGGCGACTGTTCGAGGCGGCGGTCAAGCGGCCTGGTGGTCGGCGACCCCGCCGACGACGCCACCGAGATGGGCCCGCTGATCTCCGCGGCGCACCGGGACCAGGTGGCGGGCTTCGTGCCGGCGGACGCCCCCGTCGCGTTCCGGGGCAGCGGCGCCCGGCGGGGCCCGGCTTCTGGTTCCCGCCCACGGTGCTGGCCGCGCCGGGCGCTGACCGGGTGGCCCGCGTGGCGGGAGGAGGTCTTCGGCCCGGTGGCGTGCGTCGACGGCGTTCGAGACCGAGGACGAGGCCGTCGCGATCGCCAACGACACGCCGTACGGCCTGTCCGGTTCGATCTGGACGCGGGACGTGGGCCGGGCGGTCCGGGTGGCGCGCGCGGTGCAGAGCGGCAACCTCTCGGTCAACTCGCACTCCTCGGTGCGGTACTCGACCCCGTTCGGCGGGTTCAAGCAGTCGGGACTCGGCCGCGAACTCGGCCCGGACGCGCCGCTGGCCTTCACCGAGGAGAAGAATGTCTTCATCTACCGTTGACGACCAGGTGCTCATGACGTTAGCGGGAGCAGTGCATCGTGGGGCGACTTGAGGGACGGACCGCCGTGGTCACCGGCGCCGGGAGCGGGATCGGGCTGGCCACCGTCCGCCGTTTCGCGGCCGAGGGCGCGAACGTGGTGGCCGTCGACATCGACGCGGCGGCGGGCGAGAAGGCGGCCGCCGAGGCCGGGGGCCTGTTCGTGCCCGCCGACGTGACCGTGCCGGAGGAGGTGGCGGGCGCGTTCGCGGCCGCGTTCGGCCGGTACGGCTCGGTCGATATCGCGTTCAACAACGCGGGCATCTCCCCGCCGGACGACGACTCGATCCTGACCACGGGCCTGGACGCCTGGCGCCGCGTCCAGGAGGTCAACCTCACCTCGGTCTACCTGTGCTGCCGTGCGGCCATCCCGTACATGCAGCGCCAGGGCAAGGGCGCCGATCATCAACACCGCGTCGTTCGTCGCCGTGCTGGGCGCGGCCACGTCCCAGATCTCCTACACCGCCTCGAAGGGGGCGTGCTCGCGCTCAGCCGCGAGCTGGGCGTGCAGTTCGCCCGCGAGGGAATCCGGGTCAACGCGCTGTGCCCCGGCCCGGTGAACACGCCGCTGCTGCAGGAACTGTTCGCCAAGGATCCGGAGCGCGCCGCGCGGCGGCTGGTGCACATCCCGATGGGCCGGTTCGCCGAGGCCGACGAGATCGCCGCGGCCGTGGCCTTCCTGGCCAGCGACGACGCCTCGTTCATCACGGCGTCGTCGTTCCTGGTCGACGGCGGTATCTCCGGCGCGTACGTCACCCCGCTGTAGGGGAGGCCCCGGCGAGTCCCGTTAGGCGCAGCGAAGCGTCCGCAGCCGGATCGTCACGTCCATCGCGCGCAGCTGAGCCAGGACCTCGGCGCTGTACTCGGTGCCGATATCGGTGATGGCGTAGCCGATGTCGTCGCGGGTGCCGAGCAGCTGGCCCTCGACGTTGACACGGTGGTCGGCCAGCACCCGGTTGATGGACGCCAGCACACCGGGGACGTTCTGGTGAATGTGCACCAGGCGGTGCGTGCCCGGCACGGTCGGCAGCGCGATCGCGGGCAGGTTGACGCTGAGCGAGGTCGCCCCGGCCGTGACGTAGTCGGTCAGCTTGCCGGCCACGAACTCGCCGATGTCCTGCTGCGCCTCCTCGGTCGAGCCGCCCACGTGCGGGGTCAGGATCACGTTCGGCAGGCCGCGCAGCACCGAGGTGAACTCCTCGCCGCTGCCCTTCGGCTCCTCGGGGAACACGTCGATGGCGGCGCCGGCGATATGGCCGCTCTCGATGCTCCGCCGCAGGGCCGCGTGGTCCACCACGAAGCCCCGGGACAGGTTCAGGAACAGGCTGCGCGGCTGCATCGCGGCGAACTCGGCGTCCCCGAACAGCCCGCTGTTGCCCGGCCGGCCGTCCACGTGCAGGGTGACGGTCTCCACGGAATCGAGCAGCTCGGTCAGGGTGCCGCAGCGGCGCGCGTTGCCGAGCGCCAGCTTGTCGGCGATGTCGTAGAAGTACACCGACATGCCCAGGTTCTCCGCGAGCACGGACAGCTGGGCCCCGATGTTGCCGTAGCCGACGATCCCGAGCCGGCGGCCGCGGACCTCGTGGCTGCCGGAGGCGGACTTGTCCCACTCCCCCAGGTGCATCTTGGCGTTCTTTTCCGGCAGCCGGCGGGCGAGCGAGATGATCTCGGCGAGCACCAGCTCGACCACGCTGCGCGTGTTGGAGAACGGCGCGTTGAACACCGCGACACCGTGATGCGACGCGGCGGCCAGGTCGATCTGGTTGACGCCGATGCAGAACGCGCCCACCGCCACCAGGTCCGGCGCCGCCGCGATGACCCGCTCGGTGAGGTGCGTCCGCGAGCGGATGCCGAGCAGGTTGACCCCGGGCAGCGCCCTGATCAGCTCGTCCTCGCTCAGCGCGCCCTTGCGCGTCTCCACCTCATAACCCGCCTTGGTCAGCCGGGCCGTGGCATCCGGGTGGATGTTCTCCAGCAGCAGCGCGCGCATCGGCGGCCTGGTCGTGTCCAGCGTCAGCACCCCTATCCCCTTGCGTCCCCTCACGGCCATGCGGGCCAGGCCGGGCGATCGCGCCCGGGCGGGCATGGCCGCCTGACATCTAGCCTAACCGGCGGGCGGGACCGCCTCAGGCGCCCAGATTTCCGGTCAGGCGCCCAGATTTCCGGTCACGCTCAGCTGCCGGGCACCCCGGCGGCGGGCGCGGCGCCGGTCACCCCGGCGCCGGTCACCCCGGCGGCGGGCTCGCCCGTGGTCCCGAGGTTGCTGAGCCGGGCGCGGGCCTGCTCGGCGTCCTGGTGCGGGATGCTCTCGAAGATGGCCAGCGCCTGCTCCCAGTGCTTGCGGGCCGCGGCCGGGTCACCGGCGTGCAGTTTCGCGTCCCCCAGGCCGATGTGCGAGCCGGCCTCGTGGTAGCGGTCGCCGATCTCGTAGTAGATGTCGACCGCCTGCCGGTAGCACTCGGCCGCCTGCGCGTGGTCGTTCATCCGGCTGTGCGTATAGCCGAGGCTGTCCCAGGGTGTCGGCCTCGCCGCCGCGGTGGCCGATTTCGCGCTGGAACTTCAGCGAGCGCTGGCAGTAGACCAGCGCCTCCTCGCACTGCCCGAGGTGGGCGTACAGCCAGCCCACGCTGTTCTCGATGCTGGCCACGGTCTGGGCGGGGCCGATCTCCCGCACCACGCGCAGCGCCTCCCGGGCGTGCACCAGCGACTGGGCGTACCGCCCCTGCTGCTCGAACAGGTGGCCGAAGCCCTGGTGCACGGTGGCCTCGTTGGCCCGGTCGCCGAGCTGGCCGAAGATATCGAGCGCCTGGGACAGGTGCGGTTCGGCGTCGGTGAAGCTGCCGATGTTGACCAGGCCGCGGCCCAGCTCGTAGTGGGCGTGCCCGAGGCCGACGGGGTCGCCCAGGCGCTGGGCGGCACGCAACGCCAGGCGCTGGATGCCGATGCACTCGTGCCAGCGGCCGCGCCGGTACAGGAACGGCGCCAGGGTCCAGACGATCTGCCACACGTACTGGTCGTCGCCGCCGGATATGGCGCTGGCGAGCAGGCCGAACATGACCGGGCTCTCCACGTCGAACCAGGCCAGCGCCTCTCCCCGGCCGGAGAACTCCTCCGGCACCGCGCCCGGTTCCGGCGGCGCCAGGTCCAGCGGCTTGCGCACCCGGTTGGCCTGCACCGCGCCCGCGTGCGCGGTGTGCAGGTAATGGCCGCGGCAGCGGCGCGCCGCGGCGGCCCGGTCCGCCTCGCTGTCCTCGCTCTCCGCCTGCTGGGACGCGTACGCGCGGAGCAGGTCGTGGAACGCGAACCGGCCCGGCTGCGGCTCGGCCACCACGTGGGTCCGGGTCAGCTCGCGCAGCGCGGCCGTCGCGTCCGCCAGCGAGACACCGGCCAGGCTCGCCGCGGCGGCCACCGACACGTCCGGCCCCGGATGCAGGCCGAGCAGCCGGAACATCCGCGCGGCCGGCTCGCTGAGCTGCTCATACGACCAGGACAGCACCGCGCGCACGTCGGTGGCCGCGTCGCCGACCTCCAGCGCCTCCAGCCGGTTCCTGGTGTCTCGCAGCTCGGCCGCCAGCGCGGCCAGCGACAGCACGGGCCGGGTCGCCGCGCGGCCCGCCGCCACCCCCAGCGCCAGCGGCAGCCGCGCGCACAGGGCGATCAGCTCGGCCGCGGGCTGCGGCTCGGCCGCCACCACCTCCGGCCCGAGCCGGCGGCCCAGCAGCTCGTGCGCCTCGTCCTCGGTCAGCACGTCCAGGCTCAGCGGCGTGGCCCCCTCGGCCGCGACCAGCCCGGTCAGCTGGGACCGGCTGGTCACGAGGACCATGGATCCCGGCGAGCCGGGCAGCAGCGGGCGCACCTGGTCGGTGTCGCGCGCGTTGTCCAGCACGATCAGCACCCGCTTGCCGTCCAGCATGCTGCGGAACAGGGCGGCCCGGGCCTCCAGGTCGGCCGGCATCCGTTGCGGCGGCACCGCGAGCGCGTCCAGGAAGTAGCGCAGCGCGTCGTCCGGGCTGGTCGCCGACCCGGACGGATCGAAGCCGCGCAGGTTCGCGTACAGCTGGCCGTCGGGGAAACGCTTCGCGACCTGCCGGGCGAACCGGATGGCCAGCGCCGTCTTGCCGACCCCGGCCGTCCCGGTGATCGCGATGATCCGCACCGTGCCCGGCGAGAGCCCGTCCGGCTCCTCACCCGGGCCGGCCCGGCGACGCGGAGCATGCGGTCCAGTTCCGCGTGCCGGCCGGAAAAGCCCGGCGCCTCCAGGGGAAGCTGCGCGGGGGCCGGATCGGGAACGGCGCTGGCGGCGGACGGCGCCGGGGCCGGGGCCCGCCCGGGGGCCTCCAGCTCGGGGTCCAAGACCAGGATCTGCTGCTGGATGCGGCTGAGCTCGGGGCCGGGATCGATGCCCAGCTCGTCGTCCAGCACCTGGCGGGCGTCGTGGAAGGCCTGCAGCGCCTCGGCCTGGCGCCCGCAGCGGTACAGCGCGATCATCAGCAGCCCGCGCATGCGCTCGCGCAGCGGGTGCTCCGCGACGAGCGCGGCCAGCTCGGGCACGGCCTGCTCGTGGCGGCCCAGGTCGAGCAGGCCTTCGGCGCGCTCTTCCGCGGCGGCCGACCGCAGCTCGGCGAGACGGACCCGCTCGGCCGTGGCGAACGGCCCCGGCACCCCGGCGAACGCGGACCCGTGCCATTCACCCAGCGCGGTCTCCAGCGCCGCGACCGCCCCGGTCAGGTCCCCGGACGTACGCAGCCGGCGGCCACGTTGCAGGCTGCGCTCGAAGACGATGGCGTCCACCTGGCCCGCGTCCACGCGCAGCACGTACCCGGCGCCCGCCGACGCCAGGACCTGGCTGGGCCCCCGCCGGGAGCGGTTCGGTTCCAGCACCCGCCGCAGCCCGGCCACGTAGGTGTGCACGCCGCCCTCGGCGCTGGCCGGAGCCTGCTGACCCCACACGGCATCGACGAGCTCATCGCGTGATACGACCCGGTTCGCCCGCATGGCGAGCATGCCCAATACGGCCTGCTGCCTGGGCGGACCGGTCGGAAGCTCGCCGGCCGGAAAGCCAGGCCCGTACGGGCCCGAGGACCCCGACACGCAGCGACCCGAGACGCTGCGCGTCGCCCTCCACGTCATCGATGGCCATCGCTGTCTCTCCCCGACGCGGCCCTTTTTGGCCGGAGCTACAGCATATGTGTGATGCATCCAGAAAAAATCCATAACACGTAGGGAGCAATGCCTTTCACTAGTAGAGGCGGGAAACAGTACGTGCCTGACGGTTCCGGGTGATTGGGGAGCGTCGGCTCATGCCCGGTTCCCGTCACCGGCAAAGCTGACCTATTAAGGGAAGTCTGTGACCGTCGTGACCGGCAGGGCGAGCATGACCAGTGGGGCATCCGGCAGCGCCGGCGGCCCGGCTGGCCTCGCGCGCTCGTGGCACTGGGACACGGCGGCCCAGAACCGGCCGTCCGAAATCCGGCCGGCGGACGGGCTGCAGGAGGGGATCGGCGAACGGCTGCTCCGCGAACTCGCCGAACGAGTCCGCTGTGAGCGCCTGCGTCACAACCTTCCGCGGCCAACCCCCCAGACGGGTGGATGTTCCTTAGGGCCCGTCCCGGCGGGCGCCTCATTCGCTCCTCCCCCCCAGAGCGAATGCGGGCGTCAGGCCGGGCGACCCTGTAACAGGATCGTCCACCGCTCTCCGGGGGGAGTGAACGCCATCCCCCCCAGCGTTCACTCTCCCCCGGAGAAGTAACGCCCCCCGGAGAGGCTCCGGCCCCGTGGCCGCCTCTCCGGAAGGCGGGGCACGGGCAGCCCCGATGTGGCAGGGCCGGTTCAGTCCGCCATCCGTCCGGCACTGGCCGGCCCTCCGCCATTCCCGCGCCGCCCGTTCCCCGCGTCAGCCCGCCTGGGCCCGCCTTCCTGACGTGATTTCAGGCGCCCGCCTTCCCCGGCGGCCGCCACAACCGGGAACGTGCCCAAAGACACGCCATCGCGCACGTGCTGGCTTTACCTGTGGCCTGATCAGGTGCGCGTTGACCGGGAGCGGAGCGTCACGAGAGCGAGTAGGCCGGCCGCGAGCACCAGGCCGGCCGAGAGGAACAGGGCGTCACGCAGGCCGTCGTGGAACGCGGTGTACGCGGCGTTGATGACCTTCTGGACGAGGGCGCCCTGACCCGCCGGCCCCACCCCGGAGCGTTGCCGCTGGAGGGAACCTGGCCCGTCTCGACGCCGCGGATGACGATGGCCTGGATGTTGGCCGGCAGCCCGAGGGCGCGCAGCTGGCCGGCGATGCTGGTGCTGAGCTGGCCGTTGACCAGGGCACCCAGCACCGCCACCCCGGTCACCGCGCCCACCTCACGGCTGGTGTTCGTGGCCGAGGCCGCCATTCCCGATCGCTCCGGCGGCACCGCCGACAGCGCCGAGGACGTGATGGGCACCACCGTGGCGCCGATGCCGATCCCGGTGAGGGCGAGCGCCACCAGCAGCGGAACATAGTGCGGGTGCGGGCTGAGGTTCTCATCCGACAGCCACAGGCCGGCCGCGAACAGCACGCAGCCGCCGAAAATGGCCCAGCGCAGGCCGATGGCATCCAGCCAGCGGCCGGTCAGCAGCGACGCGACGATCATGAGCACGGTCATCGGCAGGAAGACCAGCGCGATGCGGTAACCGGACAGCCCGACGACCTCGAAGAGGTACAGCGCGGTGAAGAAGAAGATGGCGAAGGTCGCGAAGTAGGTGCAGAAGGCCACGATGTTCGCGGTCGTGAAACGGGCCACGCGCAGATACTTCAGGTCGATGAGCGGATGGGCGGCTCTGGCCTCCCGCCAGCCGAACGCGACGGCCGCCACGGCGCTCACGCAGAACAGGGCGATGACCTCGGGGGCGGCGAAGCCGGCCGTTTCCGCGTCGATGATCGCGAACACCATGGTGGCCAGGACGGCCGCGCCGAGCAGCGCACCGGCGGTGTCGACGCGGTGCGCGTCGGGGTCGGCGCTTTCCGGCAGGATCACGGCCGCGAGCACCAGCGCGGCCAGCCCGAAGGCGAGGTTGAACCAGAAGATGGCCCGCCAGTTCCACACGCCGACGAGCGCGCCGCCGACCACCGGCCCCAGCGCGAGAGCCAGGCCCGACACGGCCGCCCAGACGCCGATGGCGCGGTCCCGGCTGCGCTGATCGGTGTACAGGTGCCGCAGCATCGACAGCGTGCCCGGCTCGCTGGCGGCGGCACCCAGTCCCATGACCGCGCGCCCGGCGATCAGCACGCCGGGATTCGGGGCCAGGGCGCACAGGACCGACCCGGCGCAGAAGACGCCCGCCCCGGACAGCATCACGATCTTGCGGCCCAGCTCGTCGCCGATCATCCCGCACGCGAGCATCACGCTCGCGAACGTCAGCGCGTAGGCCCCGACGACCCACTGCAGGGCGGAGACCCCGGCGTGCAGGGTGGTCTGCACGCTGCCCAGCGCGACGCTCACGACCGTGTTGTCGAGAAAGGTCAGGAACAGCAGCGTGCACAGCACGGCGAGGGCCAGCGACCGCCCGCCGTGGCGGGCGGCCACCGGACCCTCGGGCCGCGTCTGGGTGAAGCTCCCCGGGTCCACCGGCCGCGCTAGCCGGCGGCGCTGGCGCAGGCCGACGGCGCCTTACCGCTGTTTTCCAGGGTCAGCAGGGCACAGAAACTCTGCAGGCCGACCTTCCAGATGCCGTTCTGGTACACGGACACGCCCGGCTGGTTCTTCAGCGCGGGCGACCCGCCGACCAGGATCGAGTACACCACCTTGGCCTGCGTGGGCGACTCGATGGTCACGGCGCTGACTGTCGAGGTGGCCGAGGACGCGAGCGGCAGCCGGCCTGCGCCTTGATGATCGGCTCGAACGCCTGGCCGTTCTGCAGCAGGCTGACCCGCTGCGCCACGGGCGTCTTCGGATTGAAGAAGGTCTCCCAGTTCGTCTTGATCTGGGTCACCGCGGCCGCCGCCGAGGTAGACGCGGTGGCCGGGGTGCTGGCGGAGGCGCTCGGCTTGGCGCCGCCACCGCTGCTGCTGCACGCCGTGACGGCCACGATGGCACCGAGGGTGACTATGAGGAAAACCCTGCTGGGCAGAAATCGCATGTGAGCCCTCCCTTGGCTCCTACGCCGAACTGAAGGACCGTGAGGCGGGCCGCAGGCTGGTTACACTCCGCTACGCCCGTCCCTCATCTTAATGCCCGGTAGCCGCGGATGCGGAAATGTCCGGTGCAGCGCTGACATGCCCGTCAGCTAAGGCTCAGCAAATGGTCAGCGGGCTGGAGGTTGCCCGGCGCCCGGGAGCCCGGCGTCAGGAGCCCGGCGCCGGGCTGCTGGCGCGATGCTAGCGCCGGGCGGGGGCCGCCGGCTGCGGGGTCAGTCCCCAGATGGCCACGGCGAGGCCGGTGAGGACGAACAGCAGGAACGTGATGACGTGGACGCTCGTGCAGTACAGGCAGATGGCGCCGATCTGGAACAGCTCGGCGTACAGCAGGTACAGCACGAAGCCGACCCCCACGACCAGGGAGAGCATGCGGGTCAGGGCGATCTCCCGGCGGCCCGACCGCCAGGCGTACGGGCTCATGATCGCGACCAGGAAAACGTAGAAGGCGAGCCCCAGGACCGCGACCGGGATGCCGAAGACGACCGACTGCGGGCTGGTGGTCACCTTGCCGCAGTTGATCGCGCCGCGGGTCTCCGTGCAGCCGGCCAGCGCGGAGTCCGTGTAGTGCGTATAGGTCAGGTAGGCCGATGCGGCCAGGCCCAGCAGCGCGAGCGCGAACGTCGACCACCGCAGCCAGGCGGGGGGCCCGGCGGGCGCCGGGGCGGCGGGCTCAACCGCCGCGTTCTTCCGGGCCGTGTTGCGCTGGCCCCCCGATCGCTGGGCGGTGCTGCGCTGGGCCCCCGCCTTCTGGGCCCTGGCTTTCTGGGCCTCGGCTTTCTGGGCCGTGTTGCGCTGGGCGGTGTTGCGCTGGGCCCCGGCCTTCTGGGCCGCCTTGGCCATCAGAGTTTCGCCTCCAGCTGCTTGACCACCGGGGTGCACGCCGTGGCCGGCTGGTTGCCGGTCAGCTTGCAGATCGCGGCGGTCAGGTAGTTGGCCGTGCCGTCAACCGCCTTGGCGATCGGGCTCGTCGGGTCCTTGAGCGCCGAGGCGATCTGGCTCCAGCTCTTGCCCTGCAGCACCGACGGGCTGTAGCTGGCCCCGCTGAGCATGTACTTGTTACCGAAGTCGATGAAGGGGATGGCCCCCGAGTCGGCCGAGGCGACGTAGGGCGGCGCGTCGTACTTGGCCAGCAGGGCCTGCTGGGCCGACGTCGGCGTCTGCAGGGTCGTATAGGACTGGCCGTCGCTGGTCGGGATGTTGGTCTGCGTCTCGACGGACGAGAACACCAGGTATTTGCTCGTGTAGTGCGCCTTGACGAACGTCCAGGTGGGGGTGTTCGGGAACACCTCGCCCGAGTTGTTGCCCGAATGCACGGTGCTGAGGCCGGAGAAGGTGCCGAACCTGCTCAGCGCGACCACCATCGCCCACCGCTCGGCCGCGCAGAACGGGCAGTACTCCGCGCCCATGTACAGCACCTCCGGCTTACCGCCGGACGTGAGCGGCGTCCCGCCGCTGATCGCCTTGGGGAGGCCCGTCACGCCGCTGCCGGCGCCGACCGCGTCGAGGGTGCTCGGGGGGACGCTGGTGGTGTCGGTGACCACGCTGGCCAGCGCGGTGCCGGTCGGCCCGTTGCTGACCCCGCCGGCGGCCGAGGTATGCGGGTTGGAGTTCAGCTTCAGCACAACGAAGGTCAGGACGATCGCGATGACCACGACGACGCTTCCCGACACGATCAGGACCCGGTTGCGGACCTCGGCCCTGCGCGCAGCGGCCTGCTGGGCCGCGATTCTCTGCTGGCGGGTCCCGTCCCGCTTGGTCCTGCTTGCCTTACCCATCGCGTGCCGTAACCTAGCCTCTCGCTTCACTGGCCCGGCGGCTGTTACCGCCGGCGGCGCCCCGCTGACTCACGGCGGCTGCCCGTTCCCCGCCTGTGGCAGTCCGCCGGATAGCGCCCCCAGGCCCGGCTGCCGGTTCCCCATCATATTGGGTAGTGGCGCCGTTACGGCCTCCTCAAGCCAGGATTCACGCTACTGAGAGCAGGTCCAGAGCTTGGGTTCAGCTGCCGCCGGCCGGATCCGGGTGGCACCGGTGGCATCACCCCACCGGGACAGCGGGCCAGCTGTGCGATCCTGTGGGTAAATGCCCGGCTTTGCCTGCTCCGCCGCGACCATAGCGCGGCCCGGAGCGCGTCAATGGCCGGGACGCGCGGCCGCGTCGTGCACCATCATCGGCGGCCGCGCGGGCCGGGCGGTAAGATCGCCTTTGTGATGTGCGCGTTATAGGCGCCCTGATATTCCGTTACGTTGCCCAATATCGTGACATGTCGTGCTATCTTTCCCGGGTATCGATGATCCCCGGGGGGAACACGTGCCAGTCATGCATGTCCATAACTTCTTGCGCGTGTATGCGGCCAGCAGCGGTGTCTATGGGGCCGGCCAGAACACCGTGACGACGGGCGAGGCCGCGTCCGGCTTGGTGCTGCCCCTCGTGCTGGGCATCGGCATCTTCAGCTTCCTGGCCCTGATCGTCATCATGCTGGCCCCCATCGGAGGAAGAGATCCTCGCGGACGCGCGGCTGGCGGAACGTCTCTCCGAACGGCCGGCGAGCACCGCCGTTAGGGGCCGCCAGGGGACGGCGCCCCGCCGGGCGCCGCGGCGGACCGCGCCGCGCCATTGCGCGGGCTCCAATGATCATGAAAACGGAATGACGCTATGTATCCTTTGATTCACATTTGACAACGTTCGCATAGCCGATTTATCAAACTTTAGCAAGCGAAATGCAATCTTAGCGTTTGCTGATTTTTTTCACTTTTCTTTACGTTGCCTTGGTGTTGGATTCGGTCGGGTCGTATCAGTCTTGACCGAACAGCGGTCTCCCTCACACAGAGGAACGCACTAGCGACGGAGAGACACATGAGTCATAGCGCCCGGAGACGCGGGCTGGTCATCGCGGGAAGCTCGATCCTGGCGGGCTTCACGTTGATGGCGCCCGCCTACGCCGCCGCGTCGGGCCACTCCGCCGCACCTGCCGCCGCCGCACCTCCGCCGCCTTCGCCGCGGGACCGCGAACTCCGAGCGGGGCCCTGGTCCGGCCCGGTGGCGTCAGCCACCTGGTGGGCCCGCGCACCGTCCGGCCCGGGGCCAGGAATGCGGCCACCACCAGCACGAACTGGTCGGGATACGCGGCGACCGGCCGCTCCGGCGCGTTCACGAGCGTTTCCTCGAGCTGGGTGGAGCCGACGGCCCGATGCGCCTCGGGTGACCAGTACTCCAGCTTCTGGGTGGGCCTGGACGGGTTCAGCAGCTACTCGGTCGAGCAGACCGGCTCGGAAGTCGACTGCATCGGGAGTAGGCCCGAGTATTACTCATGGTACGAGATGTATCCGGCCTACCCGGTCACCTACAGCAACCCGGTGCGGCCCGGCGACCACTTCACCGGGTCGGTGACGGTCACGAGAGGCAGTACCTTCACCCTCACGCTCTCGGACACCACGCAGCGCTGGAGCCACACCGTCACCAGGATCCTGTTCGGGGCCGCCCGGTCCTCCGCGGAGGTCATCGCCGAGGCGCCCTGCTGCACCGACGACGGCATCCTGCCGCTGACCGACTTCGGCACGGTCAGCTTCTCGGGTTCGACGGCCAACAGGTTGCCGCTGAGCGGGTTCAGCCCGGTGGGCATCAACATGGTCTCGCTATACGACGTACCGGAGGACATCGTCTCCGCGCTCAGCGGCGGCAGCTTCAGGGCGACGTGGCTGAGCAGCGGGAACGGCCCCAGGGGAGGTTCACGCCGGTAGCCGTTTCCTAACGGGGCGGATCGGGCGGAACCGGGGTGGGCGGCTCCGCGGGTAGCGCGAACCCGGCGTCGCCGTGGCCGACCGCCGGCGGCTGGGTCGGGAGCGCGAACCCGGCGGCGCCCGTGCGGGCCGGCGGCGGCTCGGTCGGGAGCGCGAACCGGGCGTCGCCGTGGCCGGCCGACGGCGGCGCGCCCGGAGAGCCCGGGCCCGGGCGGCGGGAATTGGCGGCGGGCGGCCGGGGCGGGATCCGTTGCGGGCCGGTGTCCCGGCGGCGGGGCAGGTGCACGGGCTCGACGACGGCCTTGCGCAGGTTGC
>CAWEFP010000024.1:0-48853 GCA_963808295.1 uncultured Actinomycetes bacterium
GCCTCGCTGACGGAACAGATGGTGACCGCTGCCCTGGATGAGGCCGGCGACTACCACCTTGCTGCGCACTAGCTGGCCGGTACGGCAGCGACCGGATCGTTGCCGCGGCCCCTCCCGGGTCGCGTGCACAAGGACCCGGAGCGCATAGGGAAGGAGCAGGATGCCGATGAGCGCAGTTACTGGTGAGCGGGTGGCTGTCAGCGGATGGCTCCGGGGGCAGTGTTGAGCTTGTGATCGGCGGAATGACATGTGCGTCGTGTGCGGCGCGGGTCGAAAGGAAGCTCAACAAGCTCGACGGCGTCACCGCGACGGTCAACTTCGCCACCGAGATGGCGCGGGTCAGCTACCCCGGCACCGTCAGCCCGAATGAGCTGATCGCGGCCGTGAAGCAGGCCGGGTACACGGCGGCGGCCCGGCCACCTGCTCCGCAGGCTGAGGGCGCAGAGCCCGCCGGAGGGCCACCCGGATAGCGGGCGAGGCGGCGTCGCTGCGTCAACGGCTGCTGGTGTCGCTGATGCTGACCGTCCCGGTGGTGACGCTGGCGATGGTGCCGGCGGCACAGTTCCGCAACTGGCAGTGGGTCTCGCTGGCGCTGGCCTCGCCGGTGGCGGTGTGGGGGGCCTGGCCCTTCCACCGCGCCGCCTTCACCAACGCCCGGCATGGCACCGTGACCATGGATACGCTGATCTCGGTCGGGGTGGGGCCGCCTATCTGTGGTCGCTGTATGCGCTGTTCTTCGGCACCGCCGGGCAGCCGGGCATGCACATGGGTTTCGCGCTGCCGGCCACCGGCGCCGGGGCAGGTGACATCTACCTGGAGGTCGCCTCCGGGGTGACGGTGCTCGTCCTGCTGGGCCGGTATTTCGAGGCCCGCGCAAAACGCCGGGCGGGCACGGCGCTGCGGGCACTGCTGTCGCTGGGTGCCAAAGACGTCGCGGCGCTGCGGGATGGCCATGAGGTGCGCATTCCGACCGGTGAGCTTCTGGTTGGTGACCGATTCGTGGTCCGGCCCGGTGAGAAGATCGCGACCGACGGTGTGGTGGAGTCCGGCAGTTCCGCGGTCGACGCCTCGATGCTGACCGGGGAGCCGGTGCCGGCCGAGGTGACCACCGGCGATGCGGTGACCGGCGCGACGCTGAACGTCAGCGGCAGGCTCGTCGTCCGCGCCACCCACGTAGGCGCAGGCACCCAGCTCGCGCAGATCGCCCGGCTCGTGTCCGATGCGCAGGCCCGGAAGGCGCCGGTGCAACGGCAGGCCGACCGGATCTCCGCGGTCTTCGTCCCCGTGGTCATCGGTATCGCCATCGTGACGCTGATCGGCTGGCTGGCCGCCGGGCAGTCGGCAGGCGCGGCGTTCACCGCCGCGGTCGCGGTGCTGATCATCGCCTGCCCATGCGCGATGGGGCTGGCGACGCCAACCGCACTGCTGGTTGGCACCGGGCGGGGCGCCCAGCTCGGCATCTTGATCAAGGGACCGGAAGTGCTAGAGTCCACCCGCACCATTGACACGGTGGTGCTGGACAAGACCGGCACCATCACCACCGGGCGGATGAACCTGCTAGAGGTGGCCGCCGCGCCCGGCGAGGACGCGGTGCAGGTACTGCACCTGGCTGGCGCGGTGGAAGACTCCTCCGGGCACCCGATCGCCGCGGCGATCACCGCCGGTGCCCGGGACCGGCTCGGCGCCAGCCTGCCCGGCGTGGAGAGGTTCACCAGCCACCACGGGCTCGGCGTCTCCGGCGTGGCCGGCGGTCACGCGGTGGTGGCCGGTCGGCGGACTGGATCGAACGCGAGTGGGCACAGCCCGTCCCAGCGATGCTGGCCACCCGCGCCGCTGATGCGGAGGCGGCCGGGCAGACCGCCGTGGTCGTCGGCTGGGACGGGCAGGTCCGCGGCGTGCTCGTGGTCGCCGACATGATCAAGCCCACCTCGCCCGAGGCCGTGGCGAGGCTGCGAGGGATGGGCCTGTCGCCGGTGCTGCTCACCGGCGACAACGCCCGCGCCGCTCAGGCGGTCGGTGACCGGGTGGGCATCGGCGAGATCATCGCCGGGGTGCTGCCAGCCGGGAAGGCCAGCGCAGTCAGGCGGCTGCAAGAAGCTGGGCGGGTGGTGGCGATGGCCGGCGACGGCCTGAACGACGCCGCTGCGCTCGCCCAGGCCGACCTGGGCCTGGCCATGGGTACCGGCACCGATGCTGCCATCGAGGCGGCCGACCTGACCCTGGTCCGCGGCGACCTGCTGGCGGTACCCGACGCGATCGGCCTGTCCCGGCGCACCCTGCGCACCATCAAGGGCAACCTGTTCTGGGCGTTCGCCTACAACGTCGCTGCCATCCCGCTGGCCGCCCTCGGGTTCCTCAACCCCCTCATCGCCGCCGCCGCGATGGCGTTCAGCTCCGTGTTCGTCGTGACCAACAGCCTGCGGCTGCGGCGATTCCAGCCAGGCACATCAGGACTGCCGCATGCCACCTGACCCGCAGGCATGCCCTGGGCGCCTGCGTCAGGCAATAGCGCTGCCCGGCGGCAACCCACGGATCGGGTTCGTTCACGCGCGGCCGCGTGAGCCCAGGGGCTGCGGTGACAGCGCCACGTCTCCTCCTTGACCCGCGATGCGGATGAGCCGGGAGCTGACCGGCCAGGGTGATTTTTTTTTTTTTTTTAAAAAAAAAAAAAAAGGGGGGGGGGGGGGGGGGGGGGGGGGGGGGGGGGGGGGGGGGGGGGGGGGGGGGGGGGGGGGGGGGGGGGGGGGGGGGGGGGGGGGGGGGGGGGGGGGGGGGGGGGGGGGGGGGGGGGGGGAAAAAAAAAAAAAAAAAAAAAAAAAAAAAAAAAAAAAAAAAAAAAAAAAAAAAAAAAAAAAAAAAAAAAAAAAAAAAAAAAAAAAAAAAAAAAAAAAAAAAAAAAAAAAAAAAAAAAAAAAAAAAAAAAAAAAAAAAAAAAAAAAAAAAAAAAAAAAAAAAAAAAAAAAAAAAAAAAAAAAAAAAAAAAAAAAAAAAAAAAAAAAAAAAAAAAAAAAAAAAAAAGAACCCGCAACGCCTAATGCGTATTCTCCGGCTGCGGCGTTCGGCGGCCCGACCAAGATGCCCGGTTGCGGGGGCGCCGCGGAGTCGCAGCCGCGACCCGGTCCGGGAGGCCGATGGTCAGCGTGCGGCATGCGCGCTGATATCTATGACTGACGTTGCCTTCGCAGCAGTCAGCTTGAGGAACGCCGCGGGCCGCCCGAAGATCTCCCCGATGGTGCGGCCCGCCAGCTGAGCCTCGTACGCCCGGTACCGCGTCATCTCCCACGCCTGCCCGCGCGGTGGAAGCGACGCGAGCGTGGGCTCCGGCACCGGGTTCCACGTCCAGGCCATGATCCTGCCATCGCCAGGGCCGGGACGGCATGCCTCCGGGTGGATGAAGTCAACGTAATCGACTTCATGACCCATCCGGTTCCGGACGAAGCGCAGCCCTGCCAGGGTTCCCTCGATCAGCCGACGCTCTGCCGGAGCCTGGCCTCCCAATACACCGTCGTACACATCCGGGTGATAGCGCACCAGCGTGCCGTCAACGATGGTGACCCACCACACCGCCTCACCGATCACAGCGAATGCCCGCGGCCGGTCTGATGCCCTAACCCGGGGGAGCCGTTCCGTCGCGTCACGCATCGCGGTAACGGACCACTCCAGCGCGCTCACCTCGGCCGCCGGATCGCACACATTCTCGCGGTTCCATGCGGCCCGGCAGCGAGCAGAGCAGAACCGGGCGTGCTCGCGGCGCGGCGCGAACAGGGTGCCGCACTGCTCGCAGTTCCGGGTATCAGCCACCGATCCATGTTACGCGTAACGTACATGCCGTTCCGGGGACGCACACGCGGACACGGCGCGATGGCTGTGACGTCTGCGTGCGCGCCCGGCCTAACCGGTGATCCATGCGGTGAGGACGTCGAGGCCCGCGGCGGTCTGGCAGCGCAGCCGGAACGTTCCCGGCGGGGCGGGGCGAATCGAGAAGCAGCCGATCTCGTCGGCGGCCAGGCCGGTTTCCCTGCCGTTGCCGAGCTGCATCGTGACCGTCGTGACCTGGGGCGGTACCACCTGGCCCAGCACCGCGTCCGCGGTGAATTCGAGTTCGACGGCCAGATGCGCCGAGCTGAAGGTCAGGGCATGGACAGCCGCCCCCTCGGCCCGGGTGGCCAGCTCGCGATCGGACTCACGCGTGGAGTCGTAGCTGAGCTGCGCAAGTTCCTTGTCGACGTAATGCCAGTCGAAGATTCTCTTGCCCGCTTCGACGAACTCCGGCGGGACCTCCTGCTGGGCGGCAAATACCTCCCGGAGCTCCGAGAGCAGCTTCTCCTCGTCCCAGTCGTCGGCCATGGTGGTCACCTCCCCGCCGGCCCGATGTCGATGTCGATGTCCCTGGCCTGGTCGCCGCCGGGCAGCAGCCGACCTCTTATATCGCGGGCTACCCGCTCAATGCCCAGGCATACCTGTTTCGCGGCGTTTTGACCGGTCAGGCTGCGGCACCGCCCTTCCCTCGGCCGGCTGACGCCCATCTGCGCGATGGTCCCTCGCCGCCAGTCTGCTACAGCGATCCGGATGATGTCCTGATTCATGACGCAGGTCAGGAAGTTGTAACGTCTCGGCCCAGGCCGCCGCGCGGCCGCTGACCACCGGTCCAGCACCGTCCGGTGCCGGTCGCCCGCCTGCCGGACGGCGTCCGCCGCCACTCCCTGCGCCGAGGAGCCAGGCCGAACGCCCCCCCGGCAGAGGTACGCTGCCAGTGGCAATCGGCCTGACATGTGCCCGGGCTCGCAGTGATCGGAGTTGCCGATGGAACTTCGGTACCTGAGGTACTTCCTGGCCGTCGCGTCGGCCAGCAGCTTCACCCGGGCGGCGGCCGAGTGCATGACATCTTTTCTCACCGACATCCGGGACACCCTCGTGCCGCGCCGGGACAGCCGGCACGGCCCGCTGCCGCCGCTGCTGGTCAGCATGACCCTGGTGACGGGGCTGGTCGATGCGTTCAGTTACCTGATCCTCGGGCACGTCTTCGTCGCGAACATGACGGGCAACGTGGTATTCCTTGGCTTCGCGCTGGTCGGCGCCCCGGGATTCTCGATCGCCGCGTCGCTGGCCGCGCTGGCGTCGTTCGCGTTCGGGGCCCTGCTGGGCGGCAGGCTCGCCGCCCGGTACCGCACGCACCGGGCCCGGCTCTTCAGTTCCGCCACCGCGGCCCAGGGGCTCTTCCTAACGGCCTCGGTTCTGCTCGCCGCCTTCAGTGCCAGCCCGGTGACCGGCGCGTTCCGCTACGCGCTCATCGTGGTGCTGGGTATCTCGATGGGAATCCAGAACGCGGCCGCCCGCACCATCGCCGTGCCCGATCTGACCACCACGGTGCTTACCCTCACCATCACCGGGATCGCCGCCGACAGCGCGCTGGCCGGCGGCAGCGGATCGAAGGCGGGACGGCGCCTGACGGCCGTGGCCACCATGCTCGCCGGTGCCGTTATCGGCGCTGCGCTCGTGCGGCACGCCCCGTTCTACTACCCGCTGCTCATCGCCCTCGCCCTGACCATCGTGGGGGCGGTGACGGCCTACCTGCTGGGAAAGGCGGACCCGGCATGGGTTCGCGCCCGGGCCTAGAACATTCTTGTTACCGGCGGGACCGGGGGCCACGGCGCCGCCCGGCCGGGCGGCTCGCACGTCCAGGTCATCGGCGCTCTCACCGGCGCCGGGGTGCAGGGGGTGGACGCCCTCCGGGAGGCGCCGACTGCAGCGCGAACCGGAAACCGTTACCCATGCGGGGATCGTAGTCCGGCCTGGGCCGGACCCGCCGCGCGGTACCCGGAGCGGCGGGAGCAATATGACACATAGGCGAAAAGGTTGAATTTTCCGGCAACCTTTGACTTCGCCTGAACGTCGTTGCAGTTGAGGAGTGTTTACCCGGGGCCTGGGAATGGTGATCTTCGCGGACCTCGGAAACCGGGTGGAGTGATACATGGGGAGTCCTATCCCGCCGGATGAGGAGCCCGGCCGCGGGGTAGCGTCTGCCGGGCTTCCGCCGGCGCAGGAGGAAACCGAAGCGGCGGATCCAGCGCCGCATCGGAGCCGCCGGCGCACGATCCTGATCTGGACCGCGAGCATCACGGCGGGCGTGGTGGCCATCGCCGCCGTCGGCGTCTTTCTCCTCTACCGTCACCTGAACGGGAACATTCAGCAGCGCGACGTCAGCGGGCTGCTCGGCAGCCAGCCGGTCGATCTGCACCCGCAAGCCGAGAACATCCTGGTCGTCGGGTCAGATACCAGGTACGGCCAGGGCACCCAGTACGGCCGGAACCTTACCACCGACCAGTCGGACACGATGATAATCGTGCACGTCGCCGCGGACCGGCAGTGGGCCGAGGTGATGTCGATTCCGCGCGATTCCTACGTCAGCATCCCGGCGTGCCGGATGGGCAACGGCCAGATGTCGCCGCCGCAGACTTTCAAGATCAATGAGGCGTTCGCCGTCGGCAACCTCGACGGGAACAACACCGCCCTCGGTGTGGCCTGCACCATCAAGACGGTCGAGCAGGACACCGGTATCTACATCGACCATTTCGTCGTGATCAACTTCACCGGCTTCAAGAGCATGGTCGCCGCGCTCGGCGGCGTCCAGGAGTGCAACACGCAGCCCATCAACGATCCACTGTCCGGGCTCAAGCTGACCGCCGGCCACCACATGCTGACCCCCACCCAGGCCCTGGCGTACGTCCGCGCCCGCTACACCCTCGGCGACGGCAGTGACCTCGAGCGGATCACCCGCCAGCAGGCGTTCATGTCTTCCCTCATCCAGCGGGTGAAGAGCAAGCTGCTGAACCCCATAGCGATCTACCGGTTCCTGGATGCCGCCACGAAATCACTCACTATCGACACCAGGCTGGGCGGCGTCACGGGCCTCTACAATCTCGCGTCCAGCCTGCGGAACCTGCCGTCCAACAAGGTCGCCTTCTTCACGCTGCCCACCTATCCGCGATCGGACGTGGTCCCGTCCGACGCGGCCAACGTGCTGTGGACGCAGCCCCAGGACAGCGAGATCTTCCAGTCGTTCCGGGACGATGTGCCCGCCAGCCAGTCACTCTTCACCCCGTCCGCCAGCCCGTCAGCGAGCCCGGCGGCGAGCGGGGCGAGCCCGTCCGCCGGCCTGACGGCCCCCTCGGCCGCTCCGGGCACCGCCACGTCCGGTCAGGGCGGCAGCACCTCTCCCACCGCGCCGGGCAGCGCCCAGCCGACGGCCACCCCGTCCCTGCCCATCCCGTCGGCCCGGACGGCCAACCAGAACATCTGCACCGGCTGAACACAGCACCCGGCCTGCGGCCCGCCAGCGCGGCCATAAGGCATTACTGCGCCATGCGCGCTGGGCGCTCCCCAGGGCCGTCCGGGTCACGCCGGCCCGGCCTGAGCTCTTTCCCAGGTCAAGCCGGTCATCGGGCTGGGCCGGATACCGTTGACCCCGTGAAGGGGACGTTGGTGCGCCGGATGCTGTTGGGTGTCCTGGCTGTGGCCGGGGTGCTGGTGGCGGTGCTGGCGGGTGTGGGTTCCGGCCCGGCCCGGGCGGCGGGCGAGCCTGGGCCGGTGGTCGCGCCGCATGTGGTTATCGTGGGGTTGCCGGGGCTGCGCTGGAGTGATGTGTCGGCGTCGGCGACGCCGGCTTTGTGGGCGGTGGCGCGGGCGGGTTCGGCTGGGTCGCTGGTTGCTTTCGCGGTGGTTCCGCATACGTGCCCGGCGGATGCGTGGCTGACGCTGAATGGGGGGGACCGGGCGCAGGCGCCGCATGCCGGTAAGGGCCCGTGCCCGGCGCTCCCGGCGGTGACCGCTGGGCCTGGCCGGGCGGGGGTGCCCGGGCCGGCGCGGGTCGCGGCGATGCCGTCGCTGGTGTCCTATAACCGTGGTTTCCATTACGGTCCCCGGTGGGGGCTGCTGGCCTCGGCTGCGGGGAAGGGGAACTGCGCGACGGCGGCGGGGCCTGGTGC
Source organism: uncultured Actinomycetes bacterium (assembly GCA_963808295.1). Taxonomy (GTDB): domain Bacteria; phylum Actinomycetota; class Actinomycetes; order Streptosporangiales; family Streptosporangiaceae; genus Bog-532. Next base: position 7,986 of record CAWEFP010000024.1, read on the forward strand.
GGCGCTGGCGCTGGCTGGCCCGGGCGGCAGCGGTGGGTTCCTACCTGCCTGCGGTCTCGGCGGTCAGCGGGGCGGTGCTGGCCCGGTGCCCGCTGACCGTGGTGGATCTTGGTTCGCTTCCGGGCGGGTCCGGTGGCGATGGGGGGGCCCGCGCGGCCGCGGTGCGGCGGGCTGACGTGCAGCTGGCCGCTCATTACCGCCGGGCTGCCGGCGGGGACGACGCTGGTGGTGGCGGGGCTGGGGTCGGCCGGGATCCCGCCGCACCTGCAGGCCATCATGGTCAGCGGCCCGGGGTACCGGGCGGGCCTGCTGGGTGCCGCCTCGACGCGGCAGGCGGGGATGGTGGTGCTCACCGATCTGACGCCCACGGTGCTGGGCTGGCGCGGCCAGGCCCGCCCGGCCGGGCTTGCCTGGCTCGCCGGTGACCCGGGCCGGCCGCGGCGCGCTGGCGTCCTCGGTCCGCGGGCTGATCGGCCAGGACACCACCGCCCAGGTGTGGATGGGCACGCACACCATCTTTTTCTGGGCGTACGCGCTGGTGGACGTGGCCGTGTTCGCCGGGGTGGGGCTGGTGCTGCGGGGCGGCCGGCCGGGACGGCGGCGGCGCCGGGCCGGGCTGTGGCGTGCCGCGGGCACCATCGCGGGTGCGGTGCCGGCTGGGTCGTTCCTGGCCAGCCTGGTGCCGTGGTGGCTGCTGGCGCACCCGGCGGTCTGGCAGTACGGGCTCACCGTGGCCTGGACGGCGGTGGTCAGCGTGATCGCGCTGGCCGGGCCGTGGCGGCGGGACCCGTTCGGCCCGCCGGGCGCGGTGGCGCTGATGACGGTGCTGGTCGTCGGGCTGGACGTGATGACCGGGTCCCGGCTGCAGCTGGGCGCGCCGTTCGGCCTGTCGGTGCTGGAGGGCGGCCGGTTCTACGGGATCGGCGGGGAAGGGATCGGCCTGTACGCCGTCTGCGCCATGATCGCGGTCGCCTGGGCAGGCAGCACGCTGCTCCGCCCGGCCCGCCCAGGCCGCCCGCGGCCGCCCGGCCGGGCGGGACGCGGACCCGGCCGGCCGGGCGGCGGGCACCGGTGGCCCCGGCCGGGGCCCGGCCGGTGGCCGGGGGCGGGCGCTTGCCGCCGCGTCCGCGGTCGCGGTCTTCGTGGTGATCGCGTGCGGCTGGCCGCAGTTCGGCGGGAAGGTGGGCGGCACGATCGCCATCGTCCCGTGTCTCCTGCTGCTGCTCATGGCCATAGCCGGGATCCGGATCACGGTCCGGCGGGTCGCGGTGGTGCTGGGCAGCGGGGTGGCCCTGTTCGCGGTGTTCGCGGTGATCAGCTACCTCATCCCGGCCACGGGCCACTCTGATATCGGCGCGTTCGCCGGGAACCTGTTCCACGGCCACGCCGGAGCGCTGCTGCTGCGCAAGTGGACCTCCATGGCCGGCTCCCTCGACGGTGAATACCTACAGCCCGGTGGTGCCCCTGGTCATCATCCTGGTGGGGCTGATCCTGCTGAAACCCTCCTGGTTCGCGGTCAGGGCAGTTCCCCGCGGCTACGCCGCCGAGCCGCTGCTCGCGATGACCCTGGCCATGATGTGGCTGGCCGGCGTGCTCGGCTGGTTCGCCGACGACTCCGGCATCGCCGTGCCCGCCGCCGCGCTGCCGCTGGCCCTGCCGCTCGGGTTCGCCCTGCTGGCCGGCGTTCCGCTCACCCGTGACGCGGCGGCCAGCCGCGGGCCGGCCGTCACCGGAACCTCCGTCGCCGGCCGGATCAGCTAGCCGGGACGACCGGACGCACAAAGGAGAACGGGTGCAGTACCAGCTATCACGGCTCATCGCCGGGCCGTTCCTGCGCGGATTGTGGCGGCCGCAGGTCATCGGCGCGGAGCATATTCCGGACACCGGCGGGGCCATCCTGGCGTCCAATCACCTGTCCGTACTGGACTCGGTCTTCCTGCCGCTGATGCTCAAACGCCCGGTGACGTTCGCGGCCAAGTCCGAGTACTTCACCAGTAAGCGGCCCGGCCTGCGGCTCATGGGCCTCTATCTGCAGGCCACCGGCCAGCTAGCGGTGGACCGGGCCGGTGCGCGTGCGGCCCAGGAAATGCTCGAAGGGGCTCTCGCCCTGCTGCGCAGCGGGGAGCTCTTCGGCATCTATCCCGAAGGCACCCGGTCCCCGGACGGGCGGTTGTACCGCGCCCGGCCAGGAGTGGGCTGGCTGGCGCTGAACTCCGGCCTTCCGGTCATCCCCGTCGCCATGATCGGCACGGACCGCGTGCTGCCGCCCGGCCGCGCCATCCCCCGCCTGGGCCGGATCGAGATCCGTATCGGGAAGCCGATGACCTTCGGCGACGCCGCGGGCGCCGGGCGCGAGGCGCCGGGGAAGGCACGCCGGGCCATCGCCGACGACGTGGTCCGGGCGATTCAGCAGCTGTCCGGGCAAGAGTACGTCGCGATGTACGCGTCGGCGCGCAAGGAGCAGCTCGCGGCGGGCGCTTAGGGCGCCGGATCCTCGGTATCCTCCGCACCCTCACCCGGGCGCCCGGCGTCGCCACGTGGCGGCGGGGCCGACGGGAACGGGTCCGTCAGGGCGGCCGGATTCCAGATGTAGAGCGGGCCGGAGGGTGCATCGTCGGCCCTCCGCCTGGGTGAACTGCCCGGATCCTCTCCCGGTCCGGGGGCGGCGGGCTGCGGGCCGGTGTCCGAGGCGTGCCTGCCGGAGTACGGTGACCGGCGCCACCGGGGGCTGCCGCTCCCGGCCGGGCCGGGTGGGGGCATGGTCCGGGGGCCGGTGCCCGGCGAATGGCCCGGCGCCTCCGGCGGCCCGCTGGCGGGCACCGTCGTTTCCCGCTGTTCGGGTGGCGGGACTGCCGGGTCGGCCGGATGCGACGGAGCCGGCCGAGGGGGAGGATCGGGCGGTCCTGACGAGCCCGCGAAACTCGACGGCCGCGCGAGCGGCAGCCGGCCTTCCAGCGGCGGAGTGCCACCTGGCACCGCCGGCCTCCGCGGCGGGACCGTTCGCTCCCGGTACCCCCGGAATCCACCGGGGGTACCGGGCCCCCGGAACGCAGCCGGGCGCTGGGAGGCACCCGGTCGGCTGGGCCCGCGGAGGGTATCCCGGCTGGGCCCGCGGAGGCTATCGGGCCAGCTGGGGCCGTAGGGGGGACCGGGTCAGTTGGGCCTGGAGGGGGGACCGGGTTAGTTGAGGCCGCAGCGGAACCGGCTCAGTTGAGCCGGGAGGGTATCGGGCCAGTTGGGCCGCGGGCAGCCGGACCCGCGGAGGGTATCGGGCCAGTTAGGCCCGGAGGGGGTATCGGGTCAGTTGGGCCTGGAGGGGGGACCGGGCCAGCCGGGCCTGCGGAGGGTGCCGGGCCAGCCGGAGGCACCGGTCCGCCCGGGCCTGCAAACGGTCCCGGGCCAGCCGGGCCGATCGGGCCAGTTCGGCCGCCGGGGCCCGCGGGACCACCCGGGGCCGGTCGCGAAGGCGTCCCGCCACCGGCGTGAGGCCCGCTCCATCCTGCCGGTGGGCCGGTGACGCCGGTGTGGCCAGGCGCGTCGGTCCCGGGCCCGAACTGGCCGCGCTGGGGCAGTGGCGAACCAGGCTGAGGCGGCACCACGGGCAACGGCCGGGGAGCGCCCGGCTGCCCCCGCTCCCGCCCTTGCTCCGGCGGGCCGGACGGGCCGCCCCCTGGGCGCATCCTCGGGGGCTGCCCGGGTGGTCCGGCCGGCCCCGCCGTTGGCAGCCCCGGCTGGGGCGGGTACGGCGGGGCCATGCCTGGCTGCCCGTACGGGGGCACCGGCCCTGGCGGGTCGGCTTGACGTGGCCGCGCCTGATGTCCAGGCGGCCCGGCCTGCTCCGGTGGGGGCAGGTGCCCGGGCAGGGCGATCTGGCCGGTGGGGGGCGGGTGCCCGGGCGGGGCGGGCTGATCTGGCGGGGCGGGCTGATCTGGCGGGGCGGCCTGACCGGTGGGGGGCGAGTGCCCGGGCGGGGTCATGGGCCGTGGCCCGGGCGCAGTGTCCCGGCTGAGTCACGTCCCATGGCGCCGACGTCCTCGGGGCTGGCGTCGTCGGGGTCGGCGGCACGAACAGGGCGAACGGATCGGGTGCCCGCCGCGCCGCCTCCTGTGGCAGTTCGCCCTCCGGCATGGGCGCCGGTTCCCACGGTGGGCCGCCGGGCGCGGTGACCTGAGCCCGGGTTACCGTCCTTGACGGCGGCGTCACCCGCAGCCGCAGACCGTGCGCGCTGATCCGGGAACCCGCCCCGGACCGGCCTCCGCCCCGGCCCCGCTTCCGTCCCCTCCGGCGGGGTCTCCCGGCGGGAACCGCGGCACCCGGGGCAGTGCTGCCCGGGGCAGCGTCGCCCGGGGTTGCCCCGCCCGGAGCGGGGGTGTTCCCGGGTTCCCCGCCGGCCGGGGCTGGCCCAGATGTCCCGGGCCGGCCCGGAAGGCCCGGCGATGACGGGCCGGGGAAGGCGCCCGGGAACGGCGGCGCGCCGGGCACGGGCAGGATGCGCGGCGGCGGCCCGCTGGCCAGGGCCGGCGGCGCGCCGGGCAGAGCCGGCCGGGTGGCCGTCCAGGCGGGCGCGCCCTGACCCGGCGCGTGGGCTTGTGCCCGCCGGGCCTGGCCACCGGGTTGTGCCCGCCAGTCCTGGCGGACCGGTCCTGTCCGCCAGGGGGCCGCTCCCGGCGCGGCCATCTGCGCTGCGGCGGCACGCTCTTCGGCGGCCGCCCTCGTGTGCCTCGCACCGCCGGCCGCCGTCAGCGGCCCGGATGGGGCGTTGAGCAGGGTCCGGGGCTCCGGGGCGGGCAGAGTACCCCGTCCTGCCCGCCGCCGCCGGACCCGGATCCCGACCAGGCTCGCCAGCAGCAGAACGATCAGCATTCCCGCGGCCATGGCCGCATCGCGCAGCACGGTCTTGGCCCGGCCCAGGATGCCCGTCTTGGGCTGACCGGCCGCGGGCCGGGTCTTCTTCCCCGGTGGCGCCTGAGCCGTAGCCGACGGGGTGGAGGGCGCCGAGGCGGACGCACGCGGGGCCGCGATGAGTGCCGCCGCCTCGATGGCCTTCAGCGCGTCCACCGTCCCGGAGCCGTAGCCCGGTGTCGTGGCGGACGGCGGCCGGGCCACGCTGCCGGTCACGAGCGCCTGCCGAACCTGGCTGCCGGTCAGGGCGGGATACCGCGACCGGATCAGAGCCGCGACGCCCGCGACCACGGCGCTGGCCGCGTCGGTGGTGCTCATGGTCCGGTACCCGGACGGCGGGCTCGCCGTGGTGAGGTTCACCCCGGGCGCGGTGAGCGCCACGTAGGACTGCCGGGTCGAGAACGCGGCCCGGACGAAGTGGCGGTCCACGGCACCTAGCGCGATGACGCCGGGGTAGGCCGCCGGGAAGGTGGGTTCGTTGCCGTCCTCGCCGTTGTCCCCGGCCGGGGCGACGAGAACGGCCCCCTTCCCGAGGGCGTAGCTCACGGCCGCGCGCTCGGCAGCGCTGCCCCCGGCGGCGGCGCTGAGGCCGCCGGTCGCGGCGCCGTCGGAAGCCAGGCTCGCCGGGTCCAGCGGCAGGTCGATCACCTGGGCGCCGTGCCCGGCGGCGTACCGGATACCCGCGGCGATCGCGGCCGGCAGGCGTCCCACGTCAGCCGGGTTCGCGTTCAGCGGGTCGGTCGCATCCAGAACCACCCGGATGGAAAGAACCCTGGCTGCGGGCGCGATACCGATGATTCCCGACGCGTGGTCCACGTTGTCCCCGTGACCTGCGATGATGCTTGCGGCAGACGTGCCCTCGATTCCCCAGGAGGGGGCGTCGGCCGCCTCACCTGAACCGGTCAGATCGGGCCCGGTGACGACGGAGCCGGTCAGGTCGGGATGAGCCGCCTCCACTCCGCTGCTCAGCACGGCGACGGTGATGCCCGCCCCGCGCGAGGACTGCCAGGCCTGCGGGACATGCAGGCTGGCCAGCCACCATTCCTGGGCGCGGATCCGGTCGGATCGCGCCCGGGGGGCCATCCCGCCGCGGCTTGCCGCCGGGCCGCCCGATGCGACGGGACCGGCCGACGCGGGCAGGGCAGCCATGACCGCGGTGGCGGCCGTCATCGCCACGGTCAGCGCCAGCAGCGCGCCGCTGGGCAATCGAGGTGACACGGCGGTCACGTCTCCTCTGGACGGGGGGACACACGGCGTGCTGCCCGTTCGCGGGATTGCGGCTCTGCCTGGCTCTGCCCGGCTGGCTCCTGGCGCCCGTACTCCCGGCCCGTCCCTACGGTCTTGTCGTCGCAGGACCCATCGTGCCATGCGCGTGCCCGCCCGGGGAATCGTTCCCGCCGATCTTGCGGCGCATGTACCGCCGGGTCGGACGGACCGTAGACATCCGGCTACGCAGCGCCGGAAGCGGTCCCCGGCCGGCCAGGGCACCAAAGGTGCCTTAGCCCCGGATACCTCTCATCAGAGCTGCGGGGACGCCTGATTAGGGCGCGGGGTTCAGGGAGACGTGCGCGCCGGGCGGCAGCCCAAGCCGCTGGGCCGCGTCGCCGGAATTGACCGCCAGTGAGACCATGCCGGATCCATCGGCGAAGGCGACCAGCTCACCGGGCGCGACCGCGCCGAACGTCTCCCGGTAGGGCATGGTCAGCTGCCGGCGCCCGGCTCGCACCACCACGTTCCGGCCGTAGCGGATACCGATGCTGCCGGCGTCCAACGCGGAGATGGACAGCTGTACGTTGCCGAACGTGTCGACCGTCAGGACCTCACCCTGAGCGGTCCCGTCGATCACCCGGCTCGCCGGCGGCGGCAGCGTCACCACGTCCGACACCTCGATCTCGGTGCCGGCCGACGCGAGGTCTGCTCCGGCGGCCAGCCGCGCGGCGACCGGCATGAAGATGTCACGGCCGTGGAACGTCGGCGCCGCCGTGGGGTTGAGCCACAGTTCCTTATTGGTGAGGCTGATCGCTGTCCGCGGGCCGCCGGCCACCGACATCGCCCACGACAGCACGCCGTTGTCCGGTCCGACCAGGATGGCGTCCCCGGCCGCGACGGCGATGCCCCGCCGGTCCGTGCCGACTCCCGGGTCGACCACGGCGACGTGCACCGCGGGCGGGAAGTAGGGAATCGTCTGGGCGAGCACGGCCGCGCCGCGGCGCACGTCACCACTCGGAATGAGGTGGGTGATGTCCACGACACGTATCTGCGGCGCGATCTGGGCGGCAACTCCGTGGCAGGCGGCGGTGAATCCGTCCTCCAGCCCGTAGTCGGTGAGAAACGTCAGACAGCGAAAAGGAGCCACGATCCGTGAGCGTACGTCGCAGGAAGCCGCCGGTACAGGAGGGGCGCACGGCCGGATTTTCCGGCCCGCTCGCCGCCCGCCTACGATGAGCGTGTCCGGGAGGAAGGCGATATGGCGGAACTATCCGAGCGTGACGCCCAGATCCTGGCCTTCGAAGGGCGAGCCTGGCGGCACCCGGGGGCGAAGGAACAGGCCATGCACGACGTGCTGAACCTCGCGCCGACCCGCTACTACCAGATACTGAACGAGCTCATCGACACGCCGGAGGCCCTGCGGTTCGATCCGGTGCTCATCAAGCGGCTGCGCAGGCAGCGCTCCCGGCGGCAGCGGATGCGGTCGCCGCGTACTCCCGAATAGGACGGCATGATGCGAGAACCGCGGAGAGGGCGGCCATGACCGCCGAGCGTGTCGCGGCCGGGCTGCCCCGGGCCGTCACCGCCGAGGGGCAGGCCGGCCTGGACGCGCTGCTGTCCGCGCCCGGCGGCGCGCTGATCGCCTCCGACTACGACGGGACGCTCTCGCCGATCGTGGCTGACCCGGCCGCCGCGTACGCCCATCCCGCCGCGATCGCGGCGCTGCGGCGGCTGGCGGCACGCGTCGGCACGCTGGCCGTCATCACCGGCCGCCCCGTCGTGCAGGCGGTCGAGCTCGGCGGCCTGGACACCGTGCCCGGCCTCATCGTGCTCGGCCACTACGGCTGGGAACGCTGGGAAGACGGCCGGGTCTCCGCACCGCCCGAGCCCCCGGGCGTGGCGGCGGCCCGGCGCGAGCTGCCCGTCGTGCTGCGTGCGGCGGGTGCCCCCGACGGGACCCGCACCGAGGACAAGGGGCACGCTGTCGCCGTGCACACCCGCGGTACCGCCGACCCGGACGCCGCGCTGGCCCGGCTGCGCGGCCCGCTGGAGGCACTCGCGCGGCAGACCGGGCTGGCGGTGGAGCCGGGCCGCCGGGTCGTCGAGCTGCGGGCGCCGGGCATGGACAAGGGCGTGGCCCTGCGGGAGCTGTCCGCCGAGCGGGGAGCGCGGTCGGTCATGTTCTGCGGCGACGACCTCGGTGACCTGCCCGCGTTCGCCGCCGTCCGCGCCCTCCGCGCCGACGGCATCCCCGGCCTGAACGTCGTCAGCGCCGCCCCCGAGTCCGAGCTGCCCAAGGACGAAGGAGACCTCGCAGTGGACGGCCCCGACGGCATATGCCGCCCTCCTGACCGCCCTAGCGGACGCCGCCGGGGGTAGCGCTAACGTTCACCACCGCGGGTTACGGAGGCAATCCTTTACCGGCCCAGGTCTGAAGATGATCGGTCCGCGCCCGGGGCGGCTGAATCACGCGTCGCAGGTTGCGATGGGGACTGGCGTGCCGGGTGCGGTGGCCTGAGGGGTATGGGGGCGAGGGGCCGGACGGCTCCGTTAGACCAATGAGCCGAGGGCAGCCTCAAGTCAACGCGTCGAGCTGGGCGGTGAGCCACTGGCCGGGCGCCTTGGCCGCCGCGGCGGCGGCCAGCGCGGAGCACCGCCGGCGGCGCTCATCCTCGGGCATCAGCAGCGCCTGGTGCATCGCGTTCGCGGTGGCGCTCACGTCGTAGGGGTTGACGAGCAGCGCGTCCGATCCGAGCAGTGAGGCGGCGCCCGCTTCGCGGGACAGGACCAGCGCACAACCGCGGTCGGACAGCACCGGGCCCTCCTCGGCGACCAGGTTCATGCCGTCCCGGATCGGGTTGACCACCAGGACGTCCGCGACGCGGCCCGCGGCCAGGGATCGCGGGTAGTCGTCCTTGACCTCGAGGATGAGCGGATTCCAGTCCGCGGTGCCGAACTCCTCGGTGATCCCGGCCGCCATCCGCACCATCTCGTCGGTGTACTCGCGATATCCGGGCACGCTGATCCGGGACGGGTAGGCGAACACGACGTGCACGACCTGGCCGCGCCATTCGGGCCGGGTGGTGAGCAGCTCACGGTAGGCGGCCAGTCCCCGCAGGATGTTCTTGGACAATTCGGTCCGGTCGATCCGCACGATCAGCTTCCGGCCGGCCGCGGCCCGGGTCAGCGCGGCGACGTGCGCCTCGACGTCGGCCGCCCGGCCGCGCTCGCGGAGGGTCGGTGCGTCGACGCCGAGCGGATGGACGCCCACGCCGGTGACATGGCCGCGGTGGATGACCCGCTGCGCGGCCCGGTCGACCTGCGCCCCCAGCAGCGCCTCACAGCAGTCGAGGAACGCATCGGCCCATCGCTGGCAATGGAAGGCGGCGTGGTCGGCGCCCAGCATGCCGTCGAGGACGGCGCGGCCGACGTCATCGGGAAGTATCCGGTAATAGTCCGCCGGCGCCCACGGCGTGTGCGAGAAGTGCGCGATGCGGATGCCCGGCACGGCATCCCGCAGCATCCGCGGGACGAGCGCCAGATGGTAATCCTGCACGAGCACGCGAGCGGCCACCGGGGCCGGCGCTGCGGCCTGCGCGAGCGCCCCCGCGAACGCCTCGTTGTAAGCGACGTAGGACTGCCAGTCGCGCCGGAACGTCGGCCCGAAGCGCGGCTGGACCGGGATGTCGAACAGCATGTGGTGGACGAACCACAAGGTGGCGTTCGCCACCGCGTTGTAGGCGCTGTGAAAGGTGTCGGCCGGTATGTCAAGCGCACGGACCGCGGTCCGGCCGCCCGACGGTCCCCCGGTTTCGATGCCGAACTGCCTGCCGTCCGGATCATGGCGGGCCGCGGCGCGGTCGGCGTGACTGAGCGCGGCGCAGATCCACAGCACCTCGGCGCGGTCCGCGAGCGACGACAAGCCGGGCATGAGCCCGGACACCAGCCCCCCGCCTCCGCGCCGCGCGGACAGGCTCCCGTCGGGGGCCACGGTGAAGGACAGGGGGCCCCGGTTCGACGCGACGAGCACCCGGCCGCCGTCCGGGGAGGTGTCCGCGTCCGGGACGGCTTCGTGATCCGGGGCGTCCCCGGGACCGGCCTCCCGGTCAGAGGCTGCCTCCCCGGCGTCAGCGTTGCCTTCTGCCGCGCCGCTGTCCGAGGCGGCCTCCCTGGTGGCGGCCTCCCGGCACAGGCTGCAGTTGTGACCCATATCCTGGCAGGTTAGCGGAGGATCCTGACCCGCCGAGACCGGTCCGATGAGCGATATCTCATGCTGCGGCATCCGCCATGATCGGTTAAAGTTCACGTAAGGCATGTGTCCGTCAGGAAACGGCCCGGTCGCGGGGAACCCCAGCGTTCGCCGCGGCACAACTGAAGACAGCTCATCTAGAGGGGTGGAGGGATCGGCCCTGTGAAGCCCCGGCAACCGTCACGATGATGCTCTGCTCGCGGAGATTAGTTTCCCTGCGAGGCGCCCGTAAGGGAACCGGCCCGCCGTCATTGGCAACCGGTTCCGCGCGAGGCCATGTCGTGAGAGGTGCCAACTCCGGCCCGCGGTCAGGGTGACCCGGGAAAGATGAGGATGAAAGGGGCCTCGCGACGTGAGCACATCTGCCACTGAGAAGAATGACGCCGTACCTTCCGGCCGCACGACACCTTCGGTGTCCCGGTTCGGGTACGCCACCCATCTGTCCTGCCGTGAATGCGGCCTGACCCGTGAACTCGGGCCTTACTACGCATGTGAGGACTGCTTCGGCCCACTCGAGGTCGCCTACGATTTCCCGGCGCTGACCAGGGCCGACATCGAGGCCGGCCCGCGCAACATGTGGCGCTACGCCAAGCTGCTCCCGGTACCCGCCGACATCGCCGGGCGGCCCACCACCGAGCCGGGTTACACCCGGCTGATCCGTGCGGACAACCTGGCGCACGCGCTGGGCATGCGGCGGCTCTGGGTCAAGGACGACCGGGACAACCCGACCCACTCCTTCAAGGACCGCGTCGTCGCGGTGGCGCTCGCCGCCGCGATGGAAATGGGGTTCAAGGTTCTCGCCTGCCCGTCGACGGGAAACCTGGCGAACGCGGTCGCCGCGGCCGCGGCCCGGGCCGGCATCCGCTCCGTGGTGCTCGTCCCGGCCGACCTCGAGCAGCAGAAGATCATCACCACGGCGGTCTACGGCGGCACGTTCGTCCTCGTCGACGGCAACTACGACGACGTGAACCGGCTGGCCTCCGAGCTGGCGGGTGAGCACGAGGACTGGGCGTTCGTCAACGTCAACGTCCGGCCTTACTACGCGGAAGGGTCCAAGACGCTCGGCTTCGAGATCGCCGAGCAGCTCGGCTGGCGGCTGCCGGAGCAGGTCGTCGTGCCCATCGCCTCGGGCGCCCAGCTCACCAAGGTGGACAAGGGCTTCCGCGAGCTGGCCTCGCTCGGGCTCGTCGACGACACCGGCTGGCACGTGTTCGGCGCCCAGGCCACCGGGTGCTCGCCGGTGTCGGCCGCCTTCGCGGCGGGCCAGGACGTCGTCGCGCCGGTGCGCCCCGCCACCATCGCCAAGTCGCTGGCCATCGGCAACCCGGCGGACGGCCCCTACGTGCTGGACACGGTGCGGCGGACCGGTGGTGCCGTCGCGGACGTGAGCGATGAGGAGATCATCGACTCGATCCGCCTGCTCGCCGCCACCGAGGGGATCTTCGCGGAAACCGCCGGCGGCGTGACGCTGGGCGTCCTGCGCAAGCTTCTCGCCTCCGGGCAGATCGACCCCGGGGCGGAGACGGTGATAATCAACTCCGGCGACGGCCTGAAGACGCTAGAACGCGGTCGCGGGGGCGTTGCCCGTGCCGCCCGTGGTCCGGCCGACGCTGGAATCGTTCCGAGAGGCGGGCGTCGAATGAGCGTGTCAGTACGGATCCCCACCATCCTGCGGTCCTATACCGGCGGCGCGGCGGAGGTCAGCGCGGGCCACGGCACGCTCCGTGAGGTGATCGCCGGGCTGGACGCCGCCTATCCCGGCATCGCCGGGCGGATCGTCGACGACGGCGGCAAGCTCCGCAGGTTCGTCAACGTGTACGTCGGCGAGGAGGATGTCCGTTTCGCCCAGGGCCTTGACACCCTTGTCCCCTCGGGTGCGCAGGTCTCGGTCATCCCCGCGGTGGCCGGCGGTTAGCGCTCCCGCGCCGCGTCGCGGCCACGGTAACCGTTTGCTCGCCGCCTGTGCACGCTTATCACCGGAGATCTGGCCCGTCCGGTTCGCGTACGCGGTAATGTCGTGTTCTGGTCGCCATCGGTCGGACCCGCTCCTTGGCGTGGCCCGGGTAATGCGATCGAACGGGTTCCGCGTTGCAAGGGCGGAGCTCGAGGCCCGAGCGCAGTTAGGGAGTTGTGTGGAAATGGCTCAGGGCACCGTCAAGTGGTTCAACGCGGAGAAGGGCTACGGCTTCATCGCCGTGGATAGCGGCAAGGACGTGTTTGTCCACTTCTCGGCAATTCAGTCGGACGGTTACCGCACGCTTGAAGAGGGCCAGCGGGTGGAGTTCGAGATTACGCAGAGCGACCGAGGGCAGCAGGCTGAGGCTGTCCGCGTGGTCTGAAGCTCTGACGTCGAAACGGCCCGGCCCCCGAGGGGGCCGGGCCGTTTCGCTGTGCCGCCGCGAGACCGCCCCCGTTTGCACTCTCCGGGTGAGAGTGCTAAACATGGCGTTGGCACTCTCCCTGCGAGAGTGACAGCGATAGGCGGGATCGGGCGATGAGGCCGGTGCGCGCGGCAGGACATGACTGCCCGCGGCTCAGGCCAGCCGTCGCGGGCGTCGGCTCGATCCGCTAGCAAGCCACGGAGGACTGGAGCCTATGGCAGCGAAGATGATCGCGTTCGACGAGGACGCCCGGCGCGGCCTCGAGCGCGGCATGAACCAGCTCGCCGACGCCGTGAAGGTAACCCTCGGCCCGAAGGGCCGGAACGTGGTACTCGAGAAGAAGTGGGGCGCCCCCACGATCACCAACGATGGCGTGTCCATCGCCAAGGAGATCGAGCTCGAGGACCCGTGGGAGAAGATCGGCGCGGAGCTCGTTAAGGAAGTTGCGAAGAAGACCGACGACGTTGCGGGTGACGGTACAACCACCGCCACCGTTCTCGCCCAGGCGCTCGTTCGCGAGGGCCTGCGCAACGTGGCCGCCGGCGCCAACCCGATGTCGCTCAAGCGCGGCATGGACGCGGCCGTCGAGCGGGTGAGCGAGGAACTGTCCAAGCTCGCCAAGGACGTGGAGACCAAGGAGCAGATCGCTTCCACCGCCTCCATTTCCGCGGGTGACCCGGCCATCGGCGAGATGATCGCCGAAGCCATGGACAAGGTGGGCAAGGAAGGCGTCATCACCGTCGAGGAGAGCAACACCTTCGGCCTCGAGCTCGAGCTCACCGAGGGCATGCGCTTCGACAAGGGGTACATCGCGCCGTACTTCGTCACCGATCCCGAGCGTCTCGAGGCCGTCCTGGACGACCCGTACATTCTCGTGGTCAACTCGAAGGTCTCGGCCAACAAGGACCTGCTGCCGCTGCTGGACAAGGTCGTGCAGTCGGGCAAGCCGCTCGTCATCATCGCGGAGGACGTCGAGGGCGAAGCCCTGGCGACGCTCATCGTGAACAAGATGCGCGGCCTGTTCAAGTCGGTCGCGGTGAAGGCCCCCGGGTTCGGTGACCGTCGCAAGGCCATGCTCGGCGACATCGCCATTCTGACCGGCGCCCAGGTCATCAGCGAGGAGCTGGGCCTGAAGCTGGAGAACGCCGACGTCGACGTGCTCGGCCGCGCCCGCAAGGTCGTCGTCACCAAGGACGAGACGACCATCGTGGACGGTGCCGGTGACGCGGACCAGATTTCTGGCCGTGTCAACCAGATCCGCACGGAGATCGAGAACACCGACTCCGACTACGACCGCGAGAAGCTGCAGGAGCGGCTGGCCAAGCTGGCGGGCGGCGTGGCCGTCATCAAGGCCGGCGCGGCGACCGAGGTCGAGCTGAAGGAGCGCAAGCACCGCATCGAGGACGCCGTGCGTAACGCCAAGGCGGCCGTCGAGGAGGGCATCGTGCCCGGCGGCGGCGTGGCGCTCATCCAGGCGGGCAACAGCGCGTTCCAGAAGCTGGAACTGGCGGGCGACGAGTCCACCGGCGCGGCGATCGTCCGCCGGGCCCTGGAGGAGCCGCTCAAGCAGATCGCGGTGAACGCCGGCCTCGAGGGCGGCGTCGTGGTGGAGAAGGTCAAGAGCCTCCCAGCGGGCCAGGGCCTGAACGCCGCCACCGGTGAGTACGTGGACATGCTGAAGACCGGGATCAATGATCCCACCAAGGTCACCCGTTCGGCGCTGCAGAACGCATCGTCAATCGCCGGCCTGTTCCTTACCACCGAGGCTGTGATCGCCGAGAAGCCGGAGAAGGAGAAGGCCCCGGCCGCTCCGGGCGGCGGGGACATGGACTTCTAGTCCATCCCTTTACCGCCGAGGGCCCGGGGGACTTTCCCCCGGGCCCTCGCGTTTCGGCGGAGGCCCGCCTATCCGGGCCCGGTTAGACTGCTGCCGCCCTTCACGGGTATGCCGTCCGCTCCGTGCGGCGGCTAGCCTAGAGGTGTCCGAAGCATCGGCTCGATCACGTTATGTACTGTTCGTCAGGTTTTTTCTATTCACGTGAGGTCTTGCGTGCCTACCGGCAAGGTCAAGTGGTACGACTCCGAGAAGGGGTTCGGTTTCCTCGCCCGCGACGACGGGGGTGAGGTCTTCGTGCATTCTTCTGCCCTCCCCGCCGGCACCACCTCGCTGCGCCCCGGCCAGCGGGTGGAGTTCGGCGTCGCCGAGGGCCGGAAGGGTGCGCAGGCCCTTCAGGTGCGGCTCATCGAGCCGCCGCCCACCGTCACCGTGAAGGTGGCCCGCAAGAAGCCGGATGAGATGATCGTGCTCGTCGAGGATCTGATCAAGCTGCTGGACGGGGTATCGAACACCTACCGCCGCGGCAAGCATCCGGACAGCCGCGACGCCAAGAAGATCGGTGCCGTGCTGCGGGCCGTGGCCGACGACGTCGAGGCCGGCTGACCGCCTCCACCGGCTTGCGATGCCCGCGCCGCTGGCCTCAGGGCCACCGGCCCTCGCCGCCCGCCTCAGCCCCGCCGGGGCGCGGCGGCCGCTCCGGCCCGCAGCCGCTGCCGCCGCGACAGCACCAGGAACACCACGGCGGTGCCCAGGCCGGCGGCGCTGATCCACAGCCCGACCGGGCCGCTGCCCGTCATCGAGACCAGCACGCCCGCGAGCCCCCCCGCCACCCAGGACACCTGGTGGATCGTCTCGGACACGGCGAACGTGGACGTCCGGATCTGCTCCGGGATCTCCCGCTGCACCGTAGCGTCCAGCGCGAGCTTGGCCAGCACGGTCCCCACCGACGCCACGAACGCGACGATCAGCGCCGTGCCCAGGCCGAAGAACACCGCGCACACGGCGGATGTCGCCGTGCACAGGAGCAGCACGCCGAACGCCATCAGGTGCGGCACGCGGGAACGGAACAGCGAGCCGGCCGCCGTGCCGATCAGGCCGCCGGCCGCCGCGGCGAACACCAGCGAGCCCAGCGCCAGGTTCTGCGAGAACCCGGGGAAGTGCGCGCTGCGCAGCAGGAACGCGAGGAAGAAGACCATAAAGCCGGCGAACACGCGCACCGCCGCGTTGGCCCATATCGCCTCGGCGACGATCGGCCCGACCGACCGTAGCCGTCCCCGCCGTTTCGGCCTGGCTTCCCGGCGCCCCGGCTCGCCCGCCGGGCGCGCCGGGCGCGCGGGCCCCGGACCGCCGCCGGCCTGCGCACCGGGGGCGGCCGGGCCGGGCCGCGGGGGGTAAGCCCCCGGCGGCGGCAGATCCCGCGCCGTCGGCGGCCTGCCCGGCGGGCGGTGCCGGCTCGGGCGGGGTGTCGTCGATGCGGTCAGGGACCCGGGCCCCGAGCACCGTGGCGCCCAGGTAGACGAGGGTGCCGATGCGCAGCGCCCAGGCCGCGCCGGCCACGTCCTGGATCCCGAAGGCCACCGGCGCGGCCACGATCGAGGCCAGGACGGCCCCCAGGCCGTTCCGTGCGTTCGCCGTCACCAGCGTGATCTCGGCGGGCAGCAGCCGCGGGGTCACCGAGCTGCGGGTGATCGCGTATGCCTTCTGCAGGACCAGCACGCCGAACGCCGCCGGGAACAGGGTGACCGGATCACCCGTGACCGCGCCGGACATCGCCCAGCACAAGAGGCCGCGGGCGAGCAGGGTCCCCATCATGATGTAACGGCGCCCCTGCCGGACACGGTCCAGCATGGGACCGATGAACGGCGCGAGCAGCGCGAACGGCGCCACGGTGAGGACGAGGTAGAGCACGACCTGACTGCGGGCCTCGTGCAGCGAGGTGTTGAAGAACACGGTGCCGGCCAGCGCCACGGCTACGAAGGCGTCACCGGCACTGCCCGCCGCGGTCAGCTCGATGAGGCTCGACAGGCCGGTGCGGCCCGCACCGGACGCGCCGCTGAGCCGGTGCACGAACCGTCCCAGCCGCCGGTTCGCGGAAGCACCCGATCGCGCGGCAGACCGGGCCGCGTGCCCGGTCACCCGCCATGCCTCCGACAGTCCCATGCCCCAAGTATTCGTCTCAGCGAAGACTGCGACGACCAGACGGGCGGGAATTCCCCGATAGCTGGCTCGTGCAGTCGTCCCGATGAGCGAGAATAACTAATCGTGAGCCCGATCCGTGTCCGCAGCAAAGAGCCAGATCAGGCATGCGCGGAAGCCGTCGGCCTGGCGCGTGCCGCGGTGGAGGACGCCGTCGGCGCGCAGCAGGTCGGGGAGCACCTCGGCGTCGAGGCGGGCGGCGACCGGGTCGTCACCCACCTGTTCGCGTGCCTCGACCCCGCCTACCCCGGATGGCGCTGGGCGGTGACCGTGACGCGTGCCGCACGCGCCAAGAACGTCACCGTCGATGACAGCGCGCTGCTCCCCGGCCCCGACGCGCTGCTGGCACCCGCCTGGGTGCCCTGGCGGGACCGGCTGCAGCCGGGCGACGTGGGCGTGGGCGACCTGCTCCCGGCCCACGACGACGACGAACGGCTCGTCCCGATGGTGATGCTGGCCGGGGACGACGCCGTGGTTGACTGGTACGCCGACGGGCCGCCGGAGGCCCCCGATCCGCCCGAGGCGCGGGACGCGCCGGAGCCGACCTTCCCGGGCCGGGCCCGGGTGCTGTCCCCGGCCGGGCGTGACGAGACCGCCGAACGGTGGTACGACAGCGAGCACGGCCCGCGCACGCCGCTGGCCCGCGCGGCCCCCGCCACCTGCGCCAGCTGCGGCTTTTTCGTCCCGCTCAGCGGGGTGCTCGGCCAGATGTTCGGCGGCTGCGCGAACGCCTACGCCCCGGACGACGGCCGGATCGTATCCGGTGACCACGGCTGCGGGGCGCATTCGGAATCGGCGCTCGATGCGCCCGCGCACACGGTCTCGCCGGTGATCGACGAGTTCGGCTACGACCTGGTGGATCTGCCCGGCGTCTCGCTGGACGAGACCGTCTTCGAGTCGTTCAGCGGCGGGGCCTGACCCGGTTCCCGGCGGTCCGGCCGGGCCGCGCGGCGCTCGGCGGCGATGACCCGGCGGCGCTGCAGGTGCGGCACGTACCACAGGCCGAAGAACCCCATCACCAGCCCGGTCACGCAGGTCCACACCCACCAGCGCTCGGCCGGCGGCAGGCTGCCGCGGATGACCAGGACGACGATGAGCGCGATCAGCCAGCCCGCCGTGAGGACGGCAGTGATCAGCCGGGCGTTTCCCTCCAGCGGAGGCGGCGGTGAGCGGCGCGGAGAAGCCACGAGAGCCAGGTTACGTGCCCGCCCGGCCCGGCGTGACGGACCCCGCCCGTGATGTCCCCTGCCGTGCCCGCCATCCGTGATGTACTTTGATCATCCGGCCGCAGGCGCCCGCTGCCTGCTCGTGCGCGATAGGCGGTTTGCGGAATGCCGCAGCACCGCATATCGTTAGCTAGGGTAATGACTTGGGCTAATGAAGATGACACTATCGCAGACAAGCTCGGCGCAGACACGGTCCGATGTGGGCCTGCCCACCGCGTTGCGGATTTCGGTCAGCCGGCTCGCGCGGCGGCTGCGGGTAGAGCGCGCGGCGCACGGCATGCCGGAGTCGGAGCTGTCCGACACGCAATTCGCCACCCTTTCGGCGCTGGAACGCCACACGGCCATGACGCCCGGCGAGCTCGCCGAATACGAGAAGGTGCAGCCGCCCTCGATGACACGCGTCATCGCGGTCCTGGAGGAACGCGGCCTGGTGATGCGGGAACCGCACACGACCGACCGGCGCCAGGTTGTGCTGACCGTGACGGAGGACGGCCGGGCCGTGGTGCTGCGGGCGCGCCGGCGCCGGGACGAGTGGCTGGCGAAGCGGCTCAAGGAACTGACACCGCGGGAGCGCGCGGCACTGCGCGCCGCGGCACCGATCCTGGAGAAGCTCAGCCAGTCCTGAAGCGGCGCTGCGGCCGGCGGCGCCCGTCCCGCTTTCCCGGAGAGCCGCGCGCATTCGCCGCGCGGTCGGCGGATGTTCAGCTCCCTCCGCAACCATAATTACCGCCTGTTCGCGGCCGGGCAGGTCGTCTCCAACAGCGGTACCTGGATGCAGCGGACCGCGCAGGACTGGCTGGTGCTGGACCTGTCGCACGGCAGCGGTTCCGCGCTCGGCATCGCCGCGGGCCTGCAGTTCCTCCCGTTGCTGCTGTTCAGCCTGTGGGGCGGCGCGATCGCCGACCGGTTCGGCAAGCGCCGGATCCTGCTCATCACCCAGAGCCTGATGGGCGGTCTGGCGCTGATCCTCGGCATCCTGGCCGTCACCGGGACGGTCCGGCTGTGGCATGTCTACCTGCTCGCTTTCGCGCTCGGCATGGTCACGGTCGTGGACAACCCGACCCGGCAGACCTTCGTGACCGAGATGGTCGGGCAGACCGACATGGCCAACGCGATCGCGCTCAACAGCGCCATCTTCAACCTGGCCCGGATCGCCGGGCCAGCGGTGGCGGGAATCGTCATCGGCCTGGTGGGCACGCCCACTCGCGTTCCTGCTCAACGCCGCGTCGTACGGCGCGGTGATCACCGGGCTGCTGCTGATGCGCCCGGGCGAGCTGCTGCCGGTCCAGCGGGCGGCGCGGGCCAGGGGCCAGTTGCGGGAGGCCCTGCGCTACCTCAAGGGAGCGCCGCGGCTCTGGATACCGATGACGATGCTTTTCTTCGTCGCGACGTTCGGCATGAATTTCCAGGTCACCACGGCCCTGATGTCACGCGGCGTGTTCCACACCGGCGCGAGTGCGTTCGGCCTTGCCTCCACCGCGTACGCGGTCGGCGCGCTGGGCGGCGCGCTGCTGGCGGCGCGCCGCCGCCACCCGTCGGTCCGGCTGCAGATCGCGGTCGCGCTGGCGTTCGGCATCCTGGAGACGGTCTCGGGGCTGATGCCCGCCTACTGGGCGTTCCTCCTGCTGCTCCTGCCGACCGGCCTGTCGGTGGTGATGTTCACGACGGCGGCGAACTCCGCGACCCAGCTCGGCACGGACCCGCAGCTACGCGGCCGCGTCATGGGCGTGTACATGCTCGTGTTCCTGGGGGGTGCCCCGGTCGGCTCCCCGCTCGTCGGCTGGGTGGCCGAGCAGTTCGGCCCGCGGATGAGCCTGATCTCGGGCGGGGTGATCTCGGCGATCGCGGCCATCGCGGCCGGGATCGTGCTGTCGCACGTCACCGGGACCAGTGTGCGGGACGGCCTGCGGCCGCTGGCCCAGTTCCGCCCGGGCGCCCGCCGGGCACCGCTGTCGGCCCCCGAAGCGGCCAGCGGGCCGCCGCCTGACCGCCCGGCCGCCTTAGGCGCCGGCCGGGCAGCGGGCCCGCCGCCCCGGCCCGCTGGCGCTCCGGCGTGCGGTGCCCGGGCGGGAAGCTGCTACCAATGAGCGCATGAGACTGTTCGTCGCCCTTGCGCCGCCGCCGGCGGTGCTCGACGAACTCGACGCGGCGGTGACGCCGTTGCGCGCGGGGCCGCCCGGCCTGCGCTGGACCAGCCGGGATGCCTGGCACATCACGCTGGCCTTCCTGGGCGAGGCCAGCGAGACGACGGCGGCCCGGCTGGCACCGCGGCTCGAGCGCGCCGCCGCCGGGCACCATCAGTTCCGCCTCGCGTTCGCCGGCGCGGGTGCCTTCCCCTCGGCCGGCCGGGCCCGGGTGCTGTGGTGCGGGCTCAGCGGTGACGACCGCGAGGTGGCCAGCCTGGCCGCGTCGGCGGCCGCGGCCGCGCGCGGGGCCGGGGCCACCATGCCGGACGAAGGCCGGGCGTTCCGCCCGCATCTCACGCTGGCACGCTGCCGGGTCCCGGCCGATGCCGGTGCCCTCGTCGCCGCCCTGAGCGGGTACCGGGGGCCGGCCTGGACCGCGGACCGCATTCAGCTGATCCGCAGCAGGCCCGGCGGCCAGCCCCGCTACACGACGCTGGGCAGCTGGCCGCTCTCCCGGGGATAGGCTCGGGGCGTGACCCGCGTGCCCCGCTGGCTTCTCCCCGCCGTGCTCGCGCTGCTGGTGCTGACCGTGCTCATCGGCTCCGTGGTGCGCTGAGGCGCCCGTGCCGCGCGAGAGCGCCGTGGTGCGCTGGGCGCCACGGCGCTCAGAACCCGCGTGACCGGGCCCGGTCAGTAGGGGGCCCGGTCAGTAGGGGGACGGCGTGTTGCGGATGACCGCGAGGCTGACGATCTTGCCGTTCCGGACGCTGAAGTAGTTCGACATGATCAGCGGGTCCGGGAGGCCGGTCTTGTCGTACTCGCCGTCGTAGGCGGCGCGCACGATGGTGTCGGCGTAGTGGTCGGCGACCTCCTGCACGTCGAGGGTCACCTTGTCCCCGACCATCTCCTTCTCCACCCACCGCCGGATCGCGTCGATGCCGGCGACCTCACGGTGGGCATCGTTGACATAGGCGTCATCGGCGAAGGTCGCGACGATCGCGTCGGTGTCGAAGGCGTTGACCGCGGCGATGTGGTCGGCGACGACGCCGGTCAGTTCGGTGGCCATGAGCTCCGTCCTTCCCTGGTCTGGATTGGCCGTGTGGCTTGCACTTTCCACACTCGCCGCTCCGGCCGGGGGAGGGTCAACAGCCGCTCCCGGGCCGAACTCTCCCCCCGCCGGACGGTCCCGGCCGGGGCCGCGGTCAGAGGCGTTCGACGACGTAGTCGATGCAGGCGGTCAGGGCCTCCACATCGGCGGGGTCGACTGAGGGGAACATGCCGACGCGAAGCTGGTTGCGGCCCAGCTTGCGGTACGGCTCGGTGTCCACGATGCCGTTCGCGCGCAGCGCCGCGGCGACGGCCGCCGCGGCGACGCCGCCGGTGAAGTCGATCGTGCCGACCACCTGCGAACGCTGGGCCGGGTCGGCGACGAACGGCGACGTATAGGGCGTCTTCTCCGCCCAGGTGTACAGGCGCGCGGCCGAATCGGCGGTCCGTGCCGTCGCCCAGGCCAGGCCGCCGCGGGCCAGCATCCAGTCGATCTGGTCCGCCAGCAGCAGCAGCGTCGCGACGGCCGGGGTGTTGTACGTCTGGTCCTTCGCCGAGTTCTCCATCGCGGACGGCAGGGACAGGAAGCCCGGCACGTAGCGGCCCGTCGCGGCGATCTCGGCCACGCGGTCGGCGGCGGCGGGCGACATGAGGGCGATCCACAGGCCGCCGTCGGCGCCGAAGCACTTCTGCGGCGCGAAGAAGTACACGTCGAAGTCGGCGGGATCGACCGGGAGGCCGCCCGCGGCGCTGGTGGCGTCGACGAGGATCAGTGCCCCGGGGTCTGCCCCCGGCACCCGGCGGACCGGCATCGCCACCCCGGTCGAGGTCTCGTTGTGGGTGAGGGCGTACGCATCGACCCCGGGTTCCGCGGTGGCCAGCGGATGGCGGCCCGGCGCCGATTCGATCACCGTCGGAGGGTCCAGCCACGGCGCGTCCGTCACCACCGCCGCGAACTTGGCGGAGAATTCACCGAACGCGAGGTGCTGTGACCGGGAGCGGATCAGCCCGAAGGCGGCGGCGTCCCAGAAGGCCGTCGTGCCGCCGTTGCCGAGGACGACCGCGAAGTCCTCCGGCAGCGCGAAGAGCCCGGCCAGCCCGGTCCGGATCCGCCCGACCAGGGACCGGACGGGCGCCTGCCGGTGCGAGGTGCCCAGGTAGGCGGCGCCGGAACGGGCCAGCGCCGTTAGCTGGTCCGCGCGCACCTTGGACGGCCCGCTGCCGAACCTGCCGTCCGCGGGCCTGATCTCGGGGGGAATGACGACGCTGCTCACCGCGCCAGCCTATCCGCGGCGGGCCACCGGCCCGGGCGGCCGGCCCGGGTCCCGCCCCGCGCCCGCGCCGTCCGGGCCGGTCGGCCGGCTCAGACGGCGCCGGGCGCCAAGGGCCGGACCCGGGGCGCCCGGCGGTGACGTTCTCCGGGGTGCGCGGCCTACAACTTGTCGAGCACGTCGGCGGCGCCGGGTACCTCGCGGACCTGCCGGGCGGCCGGGCCCACATACCGGGCGCTGGGCCGGACCAGCCGGCCGGTGATCTTCTGCTCCAGGATGTGCGCGGCCCACCCCGCGGTGCGGGCGCAGGTGAACATCGAGGTGAACATGTTGGCCGGGACCCCGGCGAAGTCGAGGACGACGGCCGCCCAGAACTCCACGTTGGTCTCGAGCACCCGGTCGGGCTGTCGCGCGCGCAGCTCCGCCAGCGCGGCGTTCTCCAGGGCCAGCGCCACCTCATAGCGGGGGGCGCCCAGTTCCTTGGCGGTCCGGCGCAGCACGCGGGCGCGCGGGTCCTCGGCCCGGTACACGCGGTGCCCGAAGCCCATCAGCCGGTCGCCCCGGTCGAGCAGCGCCTTCACGTAGGCGTCCGCGTCGCCCGTCCGCTCAACCTCCTCGACCATGTGCAGCACGCGTGCCGGCGCGCCGCCGTGCAGCGGCCCGGACATGGCGCCGATCGCGCCGGACATCGCCGCCGCCGGGTCGGCGCCGGTCGAGGCGATGACGCGGGCGGTGAACGTGGAGGCGTTCATGCCGTGCTCGGCCGCAGAGACCCAGTAGGATTCGACCGCCTTGACGTGCCGCGGATCGGGCTCGCCCCGCCAGCGGATCATGAACTGCTCCGGAATCGTCTTCCCCGCGTCCACCAGGCGCTGTGGCACCATGGGCAGGCCGAGGCCGCGGGCCGACTGGGCCACAAACGACTGCGCGGTCACGGAGATCCGGGCAAGATCGTCACGAGCCTGGTCATCACTGCTGTCGAGCAGTTGCTTGATGCCCCACGCCGGGGTCAGCGTGGCCAGGGCGCTCTGCACATCGACCCGGGTGTCGCCGGAGTGCACCGGGAGAGGGAACGCCTCGGCCGGCGGAAGTCCCGGGGTGAAAGAATTGTCAACGAGGAGGCCCCACACGTAGCCGAACGAGACGTGACCCGTCAGCTCCTCGATATCCACCCCGCGGTAGCGGAGCGAGCCGCCTTCCTTGTCAGGCTCGGCGATCTCGGACTCAAAGGCGATGACGCCTTCCAGTCCTGGCTTGAAGTCGGGCATCGGTGTCTCCTTCTCCTAACGGGCAGCGCCGGCTCGTGCGCCTGGCGGACGTTGTGCGTCCGGGCGCATTCACCGTGACGGTCCTGCCGTGGCCCGCGTCAGGTGCGCACGGCAACCCGGCCACGGGACGCGAAAGGGCCGCGGACTCCGGACCGCGCTGTACCTCATCTCTATTCAATCTCGCCAGACCTACCTAGCGGTAGCCGACAGCAATGTGAGGATCGTTACTCATGGGTACGACCTCACGGTGCCGCTACCTGTGACCAGATTGACATACCGTCCTGGCCTGCGAAACGAGGCCTCGGCGCTTCTCATCGTTTCCGGCGGGTGCCCACGGTCATGTGCCCGGGATGTGCCCGGAAACACGCTGCCGAGGTTTGCCGCGTGCTTCCGGGCCTGGCCTCCGGCCTGGCACCCGCAGCGGCATCAGCCGGTCCTCCGCCGCGCCCGGCACCGCCACCAGCGCCGCGGACCATTCACGGGTCGTGTACCGCGACCGGCTGAAATACTCCGCCGACCACAACGCCAGCACCCGGTCACAGCGCTCCAGCGCATCACTGATCTTCGTGATGAAGTCCTGCCCAGCCGCCCAGTCCCACACATCCAGCTCAACCTGGTACGCCAGGCCTCCACCAGATGCCACGTGCACGCCACTCCGCCGCACGCACGATCAGAGCCTGCGTGACTGATGAAGAAATCCTTCCTGCATCCCCCACCGCCAGCATGTGCGAGCGAACACCCCACGCGCCGGACCCTGGGGAGCCATGCACCTAGGTGGAATGACAACCCTCCGGTGCCGGTCACGTTGCCGTGGATGGTTCCGGATCCGGCAAACCAGTGACCCGGAATCTGCTGTTCACCTGGCCGGTAGACCAGGCGATCATCCGGCAGCGCTTCAACAAGCAGTGGTCGAAGGCTCGCCGCGCTGTCGGCATACCCGCGGAACGGGGCAACGGCTGCCATGTGCTGCGTCACACACGGCCGCCTCGACCTGGCTGTCGGCCGGGGTGTCACTCGCGAAGGTGGCCGCGTACCTGGGCTGATACCAAAGAGACCGTGCTGTCGGTCTACGCTCACTTCTTGCCATCCGACGATGACCGGGCACGGGAGGTCATGAACACGTTCTTGCTGGCACGTCCGAGCGCTCATGTGCCCGGAATGTGCCCGGCAGGGACGTGCGATGATGCGTCTGCCCAGCTCACAGCGCTTTAGGAGCATTACTCATGGAAACGACCCGGCGCGACGACGGTTCCCGCCCCCACTCCCGCGATGGTTCCCGGTTCCTTACTGAGGACATGCTCGCAGACGACCCCGTCGAGCAGTTCTCCGGCTGGCTCTCTGACGCCATGCAGGCCGGCCTGCCGGAGCCCAATGCCATGGTGCTGGCCACCACCTCGGCCGAGGGGCACACCCGGGCCCGGACCGTCCTGCTCAAGGCGCATGACGGCGCCGGATTCGTCTTCTATACGAACCGGACGTCCCGCAAGGGCACTGACCTGGCCGCGAACTCATGGGCCTGCGTGCTGTTCCCCTGGTACGCGCTGGGGCGCCAGGTGACCATCGAGGGGCCGGTCAGCGCGCTGTCGACGGCGGAAAGCGAGCCGTACTTCCGGTCCCGGCCCCGTGGGTCGCAGATCGGGGCGTGGGCCAGCCGGCAATCCCGGGTGATCGCGTCGCGCGCGCAACTTGACGAGCGCGTCGCGGAGCTTGACCGGCGCTGGCCGGCGGGCACCGAGGTGCCGATGCCGGACTTCTGGGGCGGCTACCGGCTCGCGCCGGAGGCGATCGAGTTCTGGCAGTCACGGGAGAGCCGGCTGCACGACCGCTTCCGGTACCGCAGAACCCCAGGTGGCTGGGTCATCGAGCGGGTTTCGCCCTAGCCCGGGAGGCCTGGTGCTGCCGGGCGCACGGAAGGGCCGCCGGGACGGGTACGCCCAGGCGCCAGCGCAGCATAGCATCGCAGCAGGAGGAGTGAGCAGGTGACCGCCCAGGGGCTTATCGACACGACCGAGATGTACCTCCGCACCGTCTTCGAGCTCGAAGAGGAGGGCATCGTCCCGCTGCGTGCCCGTATCGCCGAACGGCTGGCCCAGAGCGGGCCGACCGTCAGCCAGACCGTGGCCAGGATGGAGCGGGACGGGCTGCTGCATGTCGCCGGCGACCGGCAGCTGTCCCTCAGCGACGTGGGCCGGACGCTGGCCACCAGGGTGATGCGCAAGCACCGGCTGGCCGAATGCCTCCTGGTGGGCGTCATCGAGCTGCCCTGGGAGGAAGTCCACATCGAGGCGTGCCGGTGGGAGCACGTGATCTCGGAGAGTGTGGAGCGCCGCCTGTTCGAGCTGCTCGGGTACCCGGTCCGTTGCCCGCACGGGAACGTGATCCCCGGCCTCGACGAACTCGGGATACCGCCCCAGGCCAAGGAGCAGATCCTGGCCGCGGCGGACGAGGGCGGCGAGGCGATGACCAGGGCCGCCGCGCGGGAGCCGGCGCCGGTGGTCGTGCGGCGGATTAGCGAACAGATCCAGAGCGATCTCGGTCTGATGCTTAAACTCAAGCGCACCGGGATACAACCCGGACGTGAGGTAATGCTTGCGGCAAGCGACGATGGTGTGCGAGTGACGTGTGGCGACAGCCCTGATGGTGCCGAGACGGAACTGCCCCGCGAGATCGCCGCGCACGTCTTTGTGTCACGGCCGTAACCGGGCACCGGCGAGCGCGGGCGTGCCCGCCCGCGGGGCCGTTCCTGGCTGCCCGTTCGCGGGCTGTGGAGCGCAGATATGAAATCGTGGCAGGACACCACGGGCGAGTCGTTCCTGCCTGCGGAGATGCTGCTCGACCAGGCGGAGATGGCGGTCATCGTCACCGACCGGCGCTGCAACCTGCTGTACGTCAACGCGTACGCGGCCCGGCTGCTGGGCGTGGCCGGCGACGCGCGGCGGTTCATCGGGCAATCCGTGCTCAGCATCGGGTTCGGTGCCGGGGATCAGGACAAGGTCACCGCGCTGGCCCGGTGCGTGCTGCACGGGCGGCCGTGGGAGGGAACCTTCGCCAGCACCGGTGAAGACGGCTCCAGCCTGCTGGTCCGGGCCTACGCGGTGCCGCTGCGCCATGCGTCCGGCGCCGTCGACGGCATCTCCATCTTCGCGCGCGAAGCCGGGCAGGGCACGCTCGCCGAGCGGAACCGGATCGGGCTGCTGGAGCGCATCGGCGAGCGGCTGGGCGGGTCGCTGGAGCTGGGCGCGACCCTCCGCCATGTCGCCGAGATGCTCGTCCCGCAGTTCGCCGACCATTGCGTCATCGACCTGTTCCAGGGCGACAAGCTGATCCGGCGGGTACAGACCAACGCGGCCGGCTGGGCGCCCCCGCCCGGCGCGTGGACTCCAGTCGGTGCGCAGGTCAGGTACCCGGAGGGCCATTTCTGCCGGCAGGCCATGGACCGGACGGAGATCGTCGTCGTCGCGGACCTGCAGGAAGAGAGCTACCCGGCGCCCAGCGCGGACAGCCTCCGGGCCAGCCACGACGCCGGGATGTTCTCGGTGATCGCGCTGCCGCTGCACGCCCGGGGCGAGCTGCTCGGGGTCATGAGCCTGGCCCTGTCCGGGCTCACCGACCGGAAGGGCCGGCGCTACGGCCCCGACGACCGTGACCTGTTCGGCGCGATCGCGAGCCGGATCGCCATCGCCATCGACAACGCGATGCTGTTCGAGGCGGAACGGCAGACGGCCCTGGTGTTCCAGAAGAGCCTGCTGCCCCAGGCACTCCCGGAGCTGGACGGGCTCGAGGTGGCATGCCGGTACGTGCCGGCCTACCCGCTCGAGACCCACGGCCAGGGCATCCAGACGCAGGTCGGCGGCGACTGGTACGACGTCATCCCGCTGGCCGCCGGGCGAGTGGGCATCGTCATCGGCGACGTCGAGGGACGGGGCGCCCGCGCGGCCGCCGTCATGGGACAGCTCCGGGCCGCGCTGCGCGCGTTCGCCCAGGATGAGAAGGCCCCGGCGGACATTCTCCGCAAGCTGGACGAGTGGTGCCGCACGATGACGCCCGGCGACGGCACGGGACTGCCGGGCGCGGATCCGCCCACGGTGAGCTGCACGTACTTCGTCTACGACCCGTGGTCCCGTGAGCTGTCCTTCGCCAACGCCGGCCATGACGCGCCGCTGCTCGTGGTCGACGGCAAGGCGCGGCAGATGGAGATCGGCGACAAGGGGGTCCTGCTCGGAGTGCGCGGCAAGGGCATCCGCGGGCTGCCGACGTACAAGGAGGAGACGCTGATCCTCCCGCCCGGGGCAACCCTCGTCCTCTACACCGACGGCCTGACCGACCGCCGGGCGCGCGCCGACGGCTCGGGTCACTACACCGAGGAAGAGGCGCTCGGCATGCTGTGCCATGCGGTCAGCGCGGCGGCGGCCGGGGGCGCCGACGCGATCGCCCGCGCGGCGGAGGACTCCGTTCCCGGCGACATCGACGACGACATGGCGATCCTGGTCGTCCGTTCGCTCCCGGCCGAGCTTGACGCCCGCGAGCGGGTCTTCCCCGCCGAGCCGGTCATGGTGTCCGAGGCGCGCCGGATGGCGCTGGAGACGTTCCGGGCGTGGGGGATGGGCAGGGCCCAGGCCGAGCTGGCGTGCCTGCTGGTCTCCGAGGTTGTCACCAACGCCGTCCTGCACACCTCGGCCGCGCCCAGCCCGCGGCGGGAGTTCGGCGACGTCCCGGTGGGCGCCATGGCGGTCCCGCCCGTATCGCCGATGCCGTGGGACCTGCCGGTGCCGGTCATGGACGGCAACCCGGCCGGCTTCGCCGCCGCGGAGCCGAAGGATTTCGCGATGAGGCTGCGGCGGGGCTCCTCGGCGGTCTGGGTCGAGGTCTTCGATCCGGACATGCGGCTGCCGCGGATCCGGACGGCGGAGGACAGCGACGAGGGCGGCCGCGGCCTGTACCTGGTGGAGCAGCTCGCCACCCGGTGGGGATCGCGGCCGACGCGTAACGGCAAGGCCGTCTGGTTCGAGATGCCGATCAACGGCCAGTCGTCCTGACCGGGGCGCGCAGGGCGGTCAGTGGCCCCCGCTGGAGCCGTACAGCAGCGCCACCACGACAACGAAGACGGCGATGACGCCCATCCAGGTCCTGGAGGAGATGCCCAGGCCCGCGCGCTTGCGGATCCTGGTCCAGAAATACGCAACGAGAATGGCCAGGAAAATTAGCAGGATGACCCCGGACACACCCGCCTCCTCCACGCAACTGCCTGCTGCACCACCAGACTACGTCACCAGGCCGGGGCTGGCTACGGTTGCGTAGGTTTACCGGCGGTGGCCAGGTGGCGTGCGGGCGCCGGGCGCGGGCGGTTACGGCGGCGGGGTGGCGTCGCGGGGCACCTCGGCGGGCAGCCACACCCGCACCCGGGTGCCGTACCCCGGTGCCGACGCCAGATCCGCGTGGCCGCTGTGCGCGGCCGCGATCGCCTGGACGATCGACAGCCCCAGCCCGCTGCCGGTCTCGGCCCGGCCCGCGTCCTTGTCCCGGCTGCCGCGGTGGAAACGGTCAAACGCGCGGGCCGCGTCCTCGGGCCGCATCCCGGGGCCCGCGTCGGCGACCTCCATCAGGGCGCCGCCGCCGGCGGGGCCGAGCCGGAGCGTGACGGGCGTCCCCGGCGGGGTGTGCTCGCGCACGTTGGCCAGCAGGTTCGCCAGCACCTGGC
Source organism: uncultured Actinomycetes bacterium (assembly GCA_963808295.1). Taxonomy (GTDB): domain Bacteria; phylum Actinomycetota; class Actinomycetes; order Streptosporangiales; family Streptosporangiaceae; genus Bog-532. Next base: position 37,396 of record CAWEFP010000024.1, read on the forward strand.
GGATCCGCGGCTCGTCGGCGACGACGACCAGCCGGTCCGGGGCCTCGAGCCGGACCGGGCGGCCCGGCTCGACGGCGCGCGCGTCGGCCGCGGCGTCGCGCACCAGGACGGCCAGATCGGTCTCGGTCAGGTTCAGTGAGGAGGTCCGGTCGAGCCGGGCGAGCTCCAGCAGCTCGGCGACCAGCCTGCTCATCCGCTGCGATTCCTCGTCAATCCGGCGCATCGCGTTCGGCAGCTGATCCGGGCCGAGCGCGCCCTGCCCGTACAGTTCGGCGTATCCGCGGATGGTCGTCAGCGGGGTGCGGAGCTCGTGGGAGGCATCCGCGGCGAACCGGCGGACTTTCTGCTCTGACTGCAGCCGCGCGCTGAACGCCTGCTGGATCCGGTCCAGCATGGTGTTGATCGCGTCGGCCAGGGAGCCGACCTCCGCGTGGTCACCGGGATCCGGCATCCGCGCGGTCAGGTCACCCCGGGTGGTGATCCGCCGGGCCGTGGTGGCCATCTGATCGAGCGGCGCGAGCCCCCGGCCGATCAGCCACCGGCCGCCCGCGGCGAGCAGCGCGAGCAGGGCGCAGCCCGTGATCAGCTCGGCGATGACCAGGCTGCGTACCCCGGCGGCGACCCGGCCGCGGGGCTCGGCGATCACCATGATGCCGGTGATACCGGACCCCAGCGTGACCCGCCGCCCGGCCGCCGCGAGGGTGGTACCGGGAACGGGGTAGACCGTGCGGTCCCGGACATGCTGGCGGATCTGGGCCAGCGGCATCGCGCTCAGGCCCGTGGCGAGCTGGCTGGCGTAGGGCGACCCGTTGGCGTACGGCACGACGGTGCCGAGCGGCCCCACCCCGGCGAGGGCATAGGCCGGGCTCGCCTTCAGCTGCGCGGGTGTCTCGCCCAGCGCGGCCAGCAGGCTGTCATCGAACTGGGCTTGGAGATGGCCGCTGATCACGAACGCGCTGACCGTTCCCATGATGACCAGGAACACGGCCGTCACGGCGATCAGCCCGGCCAGCAGGCGGGCGCGCAGCGACAGCCGGGGCGAATGGGTCATCTAACGGATTCTGCGGCATCCGCGACGTGTTGCGGCGGCCGCAGTGTGTACCCGACGCCGCGCTGGGTGTGAATGAGCGGCGGCCCGAGGGGGTCGAGCTTGCGCCGCAGGTAACTGACGTACGTCTCGACGATCTGCGACTGGCCCGCGTAATCCCAGCCCCACACGTTCTCGAGCAGCTGGGCCCGGGTCAGCACGCGGCCCTGGTGCCGCATGAGGTAGGCCAGCAGCCGGAATTCGGTCGGCGACAGCTCCACCGGCGTCCCGGCGCGGTGCACCGTCCACCGGGACTCGTCCAGCTCCAGGTCGCCGGCCTGCAGCGTGGCGGTTTCGTCGGCCGCCGTCTCATCCGCCGGGCGGGCGGCGCGGCGCAGCACGGCGCGGATGCGGGCCACCAGGGCTTCCACCGAGAACGGCTTGGTCACGTAGTCGTCACCGCCGAGGGCGAGCCCCTGCACGGTGTCAGAGGAGGTGTCGCGGGCCGTCAGGAAGATGATCGGCACGTCGTTGCCGCGGGCGCGAAGCCGGCGGCACACTTCGAAGCCGTCCAGATCGGGCAGCATGACGTCGAGCACGATCAGGTCGGGCCCGGTGGCCTCGGCGTCCCGGAGCGCCGCCTTGCCGCTCGCCGCGGTCAGCACCGTGCAGCCGTGGAAATTCAGCGCGACCTGGACAAGCTCGCGGATGTTGGGCTCATCGTCGACGACGAGCACCTTCGGAATGTGCTTATTGTCGGCCATAGTGTCCCAGCATTATCTTCTCCCGCCCCAACCGCGTCGTCGCGGTCTCCCTGCTATCGCGAACGGGGACTTCCCGGCAATGATTCCAGGGCCATGTACCGTGCCCTTCCGCACCGGCCGTCATAGCGCATCCCCCGGCTTCGTCCCTGCCCACGCCGACAGCCCGTGCCACGCCGCTGACAGCGGCGTGGCACGGGCGGCTGGGCCGTGTCCCGTCTGGTGACGGGGTTACCCGGGGTCGTGGACTCAGGAGTGGGCGCCCGACGATCCAGCCGCCACGCTCGGGGTCGCGGTCGGCGTCGGAATTGCTGTCGGCGGCGCGGTGGTGGTCATCGGCGTCTTCTCGATGAGGATGACCTTGGCGTGCAGCGCCCAGTTCGCCCGGGTGCCCGCGATGAAGACCAGATCACCGCGCTGGAGGCCGGCGACCGTGGTCATGGCCGGCTGCCGCCACCACGTTTTGTTCTGCGCCACGGTGGCCATGTTGCTGGTCACCTTGACCGTGACCGTGATACCCGTGCCGACCACGTTGACCGTGACGGCCGTGGCGGTCGGAGCGAGCACCTGCTGCGCGGCCGTGGTGTTCCCGGTCAGCATGGCCGTCGCCGGGGCCATCTGCCCGTTCATCGCCGCGCCGGCGGCCCAGGTACTGCCGGTCAGCGCGGTGGTGCCGGTCATGCTGGCGGCCACGTTCGTGACCTTGGTGCCACCGGACAGGAACCACACGTTGAACGAGCCGTTGGCCGCGCGGATAAGGACGAACTTCTTGGTGGCGAGGACCACCGTGCCGCGCTCGAAGGCGAGCTTGCTGTGCCCGCGCCACATCTCCGTCTCGCGGTTGGTGTTCGTGAGGTGGGAGAAGTAACTAAAGGCGCGTGCATGAGACCACGAGAAATCACTAAGACCTGCGTTGAGGTCATTCGCCTGGTTTCCGTAGAACGAATAGTGCTTGCTGTAACCAGCGGACTGTGCCGCGGTCACACTGGGGTGGCTTGTTGTTGCTACCGCCACCGCGCCGATTGCGCCGCCGCCGACTACGACCGCGGTCGCAATGCCGAGGCGCGCCTTTAGGTTGCTGCGCCGGCTCCCAGCCGGGTTACGCCGATTGCGGCCCATCATCGTTGCCTTCTTCCCTGGTCGCTGCGCCCGCCACGCGCGCCCTGGTACGACTGCGATTGCCAGTGGGTTTCTGGATAGCCGATGGACGGCTCGTACATATCCATGGCCATGAGAGTGCACTGGCGACGCCGAGATCGGTACGTGATCGGCGTCCACGTAAGCAGTCCGTTCGAGAGTTCACATTCCTGCGGCGGCGTTTTGCGGAGGCTGCGGATGGCAATCGGCTCGATGCGGCATGACCTGGCACGTAATAAATACGTTCGGGAATTCACATTCTTACGAAAAGCGATTCCCGGCGGCCCGGGTGGCCGCCGGGAGCGCTTTTCTCCCCTCCTGCGCCGCTCAGCTGGCGGACGCCGAGCCGCTCGCCGGGGCCGAGGCCGACGGGGACGGCGCGGGTGGCGTGCCCGCGGCGGGGTGCTTGGCCGCGGCGATGAGAATCACTCGGGCATCGCGCGCGCCGGACACCACCGGGCCGGCCAGCAGGACGTGCTCGCCGGTGGACAGGTCCGAGCGGCTGACCTTCGCGCCGCCCGTGCGCACGACCGTGCTGGAGGTGTACTGCCAGGTCCACGTGGTGCCGTTGGCCGCCTTGACCACCAGGTCGCCGCCGGCCGAGGTAACGACGCCCCGCTCAAAGGCGAGCGTACGGGTCGCGCCGTCCTTGCCGCGGAAGGCGACCTGCCCGTACATGCCGCCCAGGCGGCGCAGCCGGGCGATGGCACCGGCCCCGGCGTGCGCCGTACCGGCCGGGGTGCTGGCCGTGGTCCCGTCGGTGCTCAGCGCCGCGTTGAGCGTCGCCGCCTCTCCGGACGGGCCGCCCGGCGAGCCGGCTAGCGCCGATCCGGCGACGGCCCCGCCGGCGGCCAGGAGCAGGGCCAGGGTGATGCCGATCGCCCAGATCAGGGACCTGCGGCGATCTCGTGCGAGATGGTGCGCCAGTTCGTTCATACCGCCGAGTGTCGGCCGTCATCCTGGGACCGCTGTCGGCGCTGCCTGGGAGCAGCCTGGGAACGTCCAGAATGTTCGCTGGTACCGCTACATCCGCTCCGGGACCGGCACGCCGAGCAGGTCCAGCCCGGTCACCAGAACCCGCAGGGTCAGCGCGCGCAGCGCCAGCCGGGAGGCCCGGACCGGTTCGTCCTGCGCCTTCAGCGCCGGGCACAGTTCGTAAAAATAGTGAACAGCCTGCCAGCTCGAAGAGGTAGGTGCACAGGCGGTGCGGCTGCGCCGCGTCGGCCGCCGACCAGACGGCGGTGCTGAAACCGAGCAGCTTCAGGCCCAGCGCCCGGGCGGCAGCGCGCGGATCACCCGGCCGGGCGGCGCCGGAAGTGGCCGGTCCGGCCCGGTCCCAGCCGTTCCCTGATCTTGTCCACGATCTGGCCGCGCGCCAGGTCGTGGGCGAGAACGCACGCCGATTTGACGCCGCGGGCCGTGCTCGCGCCGTGCGCGATGACGACCGTGCCGCCCAGCCCGAGCAGCGCCGCGCCGCCGTAGGTCTCCGCGTCGAGCCGTTCGGCCATGTCCCGGAACGCGCGCCGCTGCAGCACGGCGCCGAGACGGGCCGCGCGGCTGGCGGTGACGGCGTCCCGGAGCTGCGCGGCCGCGAACCGGACCGACCCCTCCAGGGTTTTCAGGGCCACGTTCCCGGTGAACCCGTCGGTGACGATCACATCGACCTTGCCGGCCATCAGGTCGCCGCCTTCGATGTTCCCGGTGAAGATCAGCGGGGAGGCCCCGTGCACCGGGTCCGCGGCAAGCAGTTCGTGCGCGTCCCTGGTCAGCTTGTTGCCCTTGGCCAGGCTCGGCCCCGATGGTGAGCAGCCCGACCCGGGGGGCCTGGATACCGAGGGTGACCTGGGCGTAGGCCACACCGAGCTGGGCGAACTGGACCAGCATCTCCGGCTTGGGGTCCGCGGTCGCGCCCACGTCGATGAGCACGGTGGGGCGGGGCAGGGTGGGCAGCACGGCGGCCAGCGCCGGGCGCCGCCGCCCGCGAGGGGCCGCAGCCGCAGCCGGGCCGTGGTGACGATCCCACCCGTCGACCCGGCCGACACCACGGCCGCGGCCTGGCCGCGCCGGACCAGCTGGCACGCGATCGCGATGCTGGACCGGGGGCGGCGGCGGATGGCCAGGGCTCCCTCGTCCATGCCGAGGACGTCCTCCGCCGCGGCGATCGCGATCTCGTCCGGGGCGGCGCCGAGGGCGGCGAGCTCGGCCGCCAGCGGCTGCGGCTGCCCGGTCAGGATGACCTGGATGCCGTGCTCGCGCTGAGCGGCGAGCGCCCCGGCCACGATCTCGCCGGGGGCGTTGTCGCCGCCCATGGCGTCCACCGCCACGACATGACCGGCCCCGGCGGCCCCGGGCCGCCGGGCCGGGCGGGCCCCCCCGGCGCGGCGGGGGCGAAGTCGGAATCCGGGGCCACGGGAAAGCCCGGCCGGGCCTCAGCCGGCCGCCGCGCGGGCGGCCGGGCCGGGTGCTCCCGGGCCGGACCCCACGGCGGGACGGCGGATGACGCAGGCCACGGCACCTCTCCATTCCCGCGTGTTGGCAGCCGCCGGCGACGGCCCGTCATTGTCATGCTCTGCGGCATCTGACCCTACCGGCTGCGTTATCGCTGATGACAGGACGGTACGCGGGCGGGACACGGGCCGTCGGCCGGCGGCCCGTCCGTACGGGGGATACGGGGACCGGGAAACTGGCGCCGCTCCTGCTGGCTGGCGCCGCACCCTGCTCGATTGCCCCTGGCGCCGCGCCGATCGTGTTCCGAAGCGGATGGGACGCGCCGCCGAGTTCGGCCAGCTCGTCCGGGCGCTGATCGAGAACGACTACATGAACGCCGAGGTCGTCCGGTTCGACGGCGGCGTCCGTTTCCAGCCCAAGTAACCGGCCCAGCGACGCGCGGGCCTTGTGCCCGGTGAGCGGCCGGTGCTGTCGGCGGGTACCGCAGTCGGGTCACGGCGGGGTGATCGTTACCGGCTCAGCGACCCGGGCCGTGCCCGGTGAGCGGCCGGTGCTGTCGGCGAGACCACATCGGGGTGCGAAGCACAGCGGGGGGTTCCGGGGGGTCGTCCCACCCCAAATGGCAAACGCCGGACCCGGGCCGCCGGCTGGTGATCGAGTGGACAACTGAACTGTGAACAGGCACCAGGCTAACGCGGCCAGCGGGACCGGCCGCCCAGGCTGAGGAAGGCAGGCACCGAGGAGGACACACCGCGCAGGCCGGGGCTCAGCGCCGCCGCACTCGCCCCGGCCGCGCGCACCGGGCACGGAAACAGCAGCGGCAAGGAAGGGCGGCCCGCCCGCCCGGCCCCGCGCCCGGTGCCGGGCCCCGCCGCACGCCGCGCACCCGCCGTCCCCAGGGCAACCCCCATTGCGCCCTGCGGGCGCTGTCTTCCCCCTGTCTGCTGGCCGTCATTGGAATTGAATCTGCCCGCTGGCGGCCACGAAGATGGACCGATCGCTATCACCGAGCGTGAGCGAGTTCCCTGTACCGCCCGCCGTGAGCCTGCTGCCGGACGACGTGATACACGGGTGACGCTTGGGCCGCCCCAGCGCCGCATCTGCGTGCAGGCGATCCAGTTCTGGCGCCGCCTCACCAACCCAATGACGCATCATCAAGTCGACCGGACCGCGGTGGATCGTTCGTCTTTTCAGGGGACCGAGCAACCATGTCCTGAGCAGGCAGCATGTGGCGCAGCAGGTCGCCTTGGGCGCGTATCGGGCATGATTTCGCGCTCAGACCGCCCCGCGTGCTTGCCCAGGGGCCCGCCCTGATGGGGAGCGGTCCAGGCGTTTGTCCGTTCTATCGTGGTGCCCAGAGGTTGCCGCCGAAGGCGCCGGGGCAGATGAAGACCTCCGGGCTGTCAGCCCGGGAATGGCGATTCGCCGTTCATTGCCTGGTTTCCCGCTGGCTGCGTCGGCTGGGTTTGCGTGCTTTGCGGGGTGTTGTGCGCCATTCTGGTCCGGTGGGGATCGATTCACGGACTGTCGCGCTGGCCGTGCTCAGCGTCGTGGCCGCGGTGGTGCTGGGGTTTGAGGCCGGGGTGCACGCGGGGGCGTTGGCGGGGGTGCTGGCGGCACTGGCGGGGTTCGTGCCTGCGGTGGTGTGGGAGCTGACGCGTGACCGGCGGGAGCGGAATGCCCGGGTGGCAGAACGGCGCAAGGCTGCGTTGAAGGCGTTCGTGCCCGCCGTGGCAGCGCCTGCCGCGGGCGGCGCAGTCGCCGGTTCCCCTGGCGGGCATAGTGCTGCCTGGTACCTGCGCCCGGAGGCCCAGGTGGTGGCGTTCCGGCCGCGGCCGGAACTGAGCCGGTTGCGGGAGTGGTGCGTGGCCGGGGGGCGCTTGGGGGTGCGGCTGGTGACCGGGGAGGGCGGCGCGGGGAAGACCCGCCTGGCCCTGCAGCTTGCCACAGACCTTGCTTCGGATGGGTGGCGGACGATGTGGGTGCGGCCGCGGGCAGGAGGGGACGGCGGTCGGCATGGTGCGGGATACCGGCGAGCCCGCGGTGCTGGTTGTCGACTATGCCGAGACCAGGCCGGGCCTGGCTGACCTGCTCGCGGAGGCGGCAGCGGCGGAGGATTGCCCGGACCTGCGGGTCCTGCTGCTGGCCCGCAGTGCCGGGGAGTGGTGGCGGCAGCTCCTGGACGGGGCTGACTACCGGCTGAGCCAGGTGCTGGAGGACACCGAACCGCTCCCCCTGGGGCCGCTGGCAGGCGGGCAGCAGGGGCTGTTCGATGACGCGGTGACCGCGTTCGCGGACAGGCTCGGGGTCGCGCGCCCGCAGGCCAGGCTGATGCTGAACGACCCGGACGCGGTCGTGCTGGTGGTGCACGCGGCGGCGCTGCTGGCGGTGCTGGATCACGCCAGCGCGGGCAGCGGGTCCGGTCGCGTGTATTCGGCGGCTGACGTGCTCACCGGCTTGCTGGGACACGAGGCCCGGTACTGGCACAAGAGCGCCCAGGCCCGCGGGCTCATCCTTGACCCCAGCGTGGAACGCCTGGCTGTCGCGATCGCCTGCCTGATCGGGGCGGACAGCGAGACCGACGCGGCCGGACTGCTGTCCCGTGTTCCGGACCTGGCCGATTCCGCCGAGCGGCGCGGCCAGGTCGCCCGCTGGCTGCATGATCTCTACCCTGCCTCTGGCGGGACCGGTGCGGGTGGTGAGTGGATCGGGCCGCTGCGCCCGGACCGCGTTGCCGAGCACCTGGTGACCGGCGAATTCACCGCGCGGCGGGGGATGCTGCCCGGCCTGCTGGCCGGGCTAGGGCAGGACCGGCTGGTCCGCGCGCTGACAGTCCTGGGACGTGCCGCACTGACTGACGCCCGGGCAGGCCAGCTGCTGCGCGGCGCCCTGGAAACCGGCTTTGAGCACCTGGCCGTTCCCGCGCTCACGGTCGCGGTCGAGACGAACCCGGCTACTGCGGACATGATCAGCGCCGCGCTGAGCGCCGGGCCGGTGCCGCAGCACGTGCTGGAACAGATCGATGATGCGATTCCCTGATCAGACAGTCGCGCTTGCCGGGCTAGGCGCGGAGGTCTTGCAGCGTCTAGCTGACGGATCTGCGCCCGGCAGCGGCGAGCGGGCCGGATGGCTCAATGACCTCAGCGAACCGGCTGTCGGACCTGGGGCGGCGGGAAGAGGCCCTGGCCGCGATCGAGGAAGCCGTCACCGCCTACCGCGAGCTGGCCCGCGCCCGCCCCGACGCCTTCCTCCCCGACCTCGCCATGTCGCTGAACAACCAGTCACTCCGGCTGTCGGACCTGGGGCGGCGGGAAGAGGCCCTGGCCGCGATCGAGGAAGCCGTCACCGCCTACCGCGAGCTGGCCCGCGCCCGCCCCGACGCCTTCCTCCCCGACCTCGCCAGGTCGCTGAACAACCAGTCGACTCCGGCTGTCGGACCTGGGGCGGCGGGAAGAGGCCCTGGCCGCGATCGAGGAAGCCGTCACCGCCTACCGCGAGCTGGCCCGCGCCCGCCCCGACGCCTTCCTCCCCGACCTCGCCATGTCGCTGAACAACCAGTCGATCCGGCTGTCGGACCTGGGGCGGCGGGAAGAGGCCCTGGCCGCGATCGAGGAAGCCGTCACCATCCGCCGCGAGCTGGCCCGCGCCCGCCCCGACGCCTTCCTCCCCGACCTCGCCACGTCGCTGAACAACCAGTCGGTCCGGCTGTCGGACCTGGGGCGGCGGGAAGAGGCCCTGGCCGCGATCGAGGAAGCCGTCACCGCCTACCGCGAGCTGGCCCGCGCCCGCCCCACAGTATTTGCAAGCAGATATGCCAGTTCGCTAAAGACTCAGGCCATGATCTTGTCGGCTCTCGGGCGTAGCGCTGAGGCACAAGCCGCTCGTAACGAAGCTGCGGCGATCTCCACGGAATGACACGGTATTGCCCAGCTACGCCGCGACAAAGGCGAGTGGTTCACGAGCAGGCGAACGATCAGCTATCGGCTGACTACGAACGACACAGCGCAGCGCGCCGACCTGGGCGCCTATCCGGGCACAATCAATCACTCTTGTGCTGCAGAATGAATTCTGCGCGGCCTTCGCGATCATGCTGAACGAATGGCAGGCCGGACCTATCCAGGCGGATCAGGAGCAGCCCTACCCCTGTACGCGGCGCACTGCGTCATCGTCTTGGCCGTCTCCGGGCAGTTCCCGATGGCTGCCAGCGGGCAGATTCCTGGGTTCTGCCGCGAATTTTGTGATCACAGTGAGTGATCTTGGGTCAGCGCGGAACGTTGTGGCGTGAGTCCTGCGGCTGGCGCGCTGAATGCCGCGATGTGGGATATGTGCGGCGGGCGCCGTGACCTGGCAACGAGGCTCCGGTATGACGCGGTGATCCGCCAAGATCATCGCACCCGGGAGCCTCGTTGCCTGATCAGTCTGCCATGCCGCCTGCCGGGGCGGCCACTGCCGCCGTCCGCGCCTGGGAAGTCTCTGACCAGGGCGAGGATCTGCTGGCCATGCTGTTCCCGCACCTGGCCGGGCTGCGCGTGCACCGGGTGGAGGACACGGGGGACGCGGTGGTGATCCCGGCGTCGTGCCGAGCGCAGTCGGCGTGTGCCCGCGGTGCGGGCAGCGGTCGTCGCGGGTCCACGGCGGGTACTCGCGGGTGGTCGCTGACGGCGCGGCCGGCGGGCGGCCGGTGCTGATCGCCTTCCGGGTGCGCCGGTTCCGCTGCCAGCAGCCGTCGTGCCCGCAGGCCACGTTCGCCGAGCAGGCGGCGGGGTTAACATCCCGCTACCGGCGGCGCAGCGTGCCGCTGACGGCGATGCTGGCCGGGTTCGGCCTGGAGCTGGCCGGGCGGGCCGCCGCCCGGCTGGCCGGGCTGCTGGGCGTCCCCGTGCACCCGTCCACAGTGCTGCGCCTGGTCGCCGCCCTCCCCGAACCGCAGGTCACCGCCGCCCCCGAGATACTCGGCGTGGATGACTTCGCGCTGCGCAAGGGGCAGGTGTACGGCACCGTGCTGGTAGACATCGCCACCGGCGACACGGTAGACCTGCTGCCGGACCGGGAGGCGGCAACCTTGGAGGCGTGGCTGAAGGCGCATCCGGGCGCGAAGGTGGTCTGCCGGGACCGCGCCGGCGCTTACGCCGAGGGCGCCCGCAACGGCGCCCCGGAGGCAGCCCAGGTGGCGGACAGGTGGCATCTGTGGCACAACCTGGCCGGATCGCCGAGAAGACCGTGGCCCGGCACCGCTCCTGCCTGAACGAGCCAGCACCCGGCGACGCCGCCGGCCCGCCCGGCCCCGCTGAGCCGGACGCAGCAGAGCACGAGCAGGAACCAGCCGCGCCGGACATCCCGGGCGGGCTAGCGGACGGGTGCGGCGCCGACGGCCGTCTGGTCACCCGCACCCGGGAACGCCACGCGGCCATCCGCGAGCTGCTGCAGACCGGCGAGTCGCTGCATGCGATCAGCCGGGCCCTGTCGCTGAGCCGCCCCACCGTGCGGCGATTAGCGGCGCCGCCAGCGCTGATGAACTGATCGACGGGGCCCCGGCAACGAATCGAAGCTGGAGTTCAAACCCCACCTCCACCAGCGGTGGAACCAAGGAATCACCGACGCCGCCGCGCTGCACGCCGAACTACGCGAACGCGGCTTCACCGGCAGCGTGCGGACCGTCCGCCGGCACGTGGCCCCGTTCCGGCAGGCCACCGCCGCACCCGATCCCGTCCCGGCGGTCCCCAAGACCCGGCAGATCACCCGGTGGCTACTGTCCCACCCCGAGCACCTTAAGCCCGAAGAACAGGCACAGTTCAGCGCCATACGCGCCAGCTGCCCGCACATCGACGCACTCGCCGGGCACGTGGCGAGCTTCGCCGAAATGATGACCAACCGCACCGGCGACCGCGACCTGGCCGCCTGGCTGGCCGCCGTGGAAGCCGACGACGGCCAGCCTGAACTGCGCTCCTTCGCCACCGGCGTCCGCAACGACCAGCAAGCCGTCACCAACGGCCTCACCCTGCCGCACAGCTCCGGCAAGGTCGAGGGCACCGTGAACAAGATCAAGATGCTCAAACGACAGATGTACGGACGAGCCGGATTCGGC
>CAWEFP010000025.1:0-116326 GCA_963808295.1 uncultured Actinomycetes bacterium
CGGCGCTTGGGAGGACAGCGTGCAGCGTCGGGGCATTCGGCGGCTTTTCCGGGTCGCGGCGCGGCGCCGGCCAGTCAGCGGGCCATGAGCGGAGAAGTGGGCGCCGGCCAGGAGGTGAGGCCGCGCGGGGTCAGGAAGGCGTCGAAGACGAGTTCCGCCGCCCCGGTCAGTACTGCCAGCTCGCCCAGCCGCGACGGAATCAGCGGTGGCGGCGCATCCCGGCGGAACCGCATCAGCGTGGCGGCATAACCGGCCTTGACGGCGTCGGGAGCGGCCTGGTAGATGTCGCGCCCCAGGCCGGAAAGGCCGATCGCCTCCGGGTCATGCGCGTTGACCAGGGAGCCCATGCCGCGGCCCAGGGCCCCGGCCACCTCGATCAGGGCGCCGGCGCACGCGGGCTGACGGCCGGCGTCCCGGATGACGCCGAGGGCGAGCGCCATCCGGTCCCCTTCCTCGGGACGGCCAGCCCGGCGGAGCAGGCCGTGACTGCCCGCGTCCAGTTCCCAACAGCCGACGGAGCCGCACCGGCATGATTCGGTGCCACCGGTCAGGGGCAGGTGACCGAACTCCCCCGCCGCCCCGTGCGCCCCGGTCAGCGGAACGCCCCCGGACAGCAGCACTCCGCCGATGCCGGTAGCCAGGTGCAGGTGCAGCGCGACCGACAGGTCACGGAGCCCGCCTCGCCTCGCCTCGGCCAGGCCGGCCAGCCGCGCGTCGTTGCCGACCAGCACCGGAACGGAGCCGCCGGCCAGCACCGTCGACACGTCCACCCCGTCCCAGGCCGCCAGCCCGGGCTGCACCATGCGCCCCTGGCTCACCGGCGACGGCACGGCCACGCCGATCCCGATCAGGCGCCGGCCCCGGGTCAGCCGGTGGGCGGCGAGCCGTTTCGCGAGGCCGTTCAGCAGGTCGGTGCCGGAGGCGGACTCACGCTCCCGCCGCTCCAGGATCGTCCCGCGCCCGGTCAGCTCGAAGGAAGCGATGGAGAAGGAATCGTCGCGGAGGTCAACAGCCAGGGCGACCGGGCCGTCCGGGTGCGGGGACGGCACGCCGGTCGGCCGGCCGCGGGAGCGGTGCACGGCCTCATCGGCCGGGATCTGAAGCTCCTCGATCAGGTTCCGGTCGGCCAGATCCCGCACGAGCACGGTGGCCGTTCCCCGGGCCAGGCTGAGCTCGCGGGTGAGCTCGGCGCGGGTCCTCATCCCGCCGCCGTCGTGAACCGCCCGGAGCAGCCGTGCCAGATTGTGCGTGCGCAGGTCCGCGCTGGTCGTCGCTCGTTCGGTATCGAGTCGCACCCTCTGATCGTGTCACGCCTGCGCCCTGCTTATCCGCCCTCTTACCGGCGCGTGTCCACCCGGCCATCCCGGCCCGGGAAATCGGTGCTGGCGGTCGTCAACATCGGCAAGCCCGGCGCGGGCGCCTGGTTCGGCCGGGCCCCTCGGCTAGATTACGAGGAAGCGGTCAGCTCGGTGTGATCCAGCGGGCTGATCTGTCGACGACCGGGGGTAGGTTTCCCGATATGGGCACGCTGGAGCAACAGACAGACGCTAGCGGCGTGGGCGGCGGCCCGGAGGCACCGGCCTCCGGGCCGCCCCGCTGGCTGGCGCCGGAGGAACAGGAAGCCTGGCGGGCCCACCTGGCCACGAGCAAGCTGCTGACCCGGCAACTGGACCGGGACCTGCACCCGTTCGGGCTGAGCATCAACGACTACGAGATCCTCGTCGTGCTGTCCGAATCTCCCGAGCACCGGCTGCGGATGACCGACCTGGCCGACGCGACGGCCCAGTCCCGGAGCCGGCTATCGCACCAGATCACCCGGATGGAGGCGAACGGGCTCGTGCGCCGCGACTCCTGCCCGGGTGACAAGCGCGGGCTGTTCGCGGTGCTGACCGACGCGGGGATGGCCACGATCGAGCGGGTGGCGCCGCACCACGTGGAGAGCGTCCGCCGCCACTTCATCAGCCTGCTGGACGAGGGCCAGCTCGCCGCGCTGAGGGAGGGTTACGCCGGGGTCATCGAGCACCTCCGGAAGATCCGCGAACGCGACTAGGCGCCCCGGGGGGACCTGTCCGCGGGGCCCTGTCGCCCGGGCGGGTCTGGACGCGGGGAACGGTCCCGGGAAGGTCCGTTCGGGAGATTAGAAAAGGACGGACATGAACGTGCCGACCTGGGCAAATCCCGTCCGGCGGTACGCGGCGCGGGCGGGGGCGTTGAAATCGTTGACGTACAGCGACACCACCGGGGCGATGCTCCGCTGCGCTTCCAGCACGACCGACGCCATCCCGGCCGAGGCCAGGCCCTGGCCCCGGCACTCAGGGTCGACCCAGACGCCCTGCACCTGGCACGCGTGCGGGGTGGCCGAGCCGATCTCCGCCTTGAAGATGACCCGCCCGTTCTCGAACCGGGCGAAGGCCCGCCCGGCCCGGATGAGCTCCGACACTCGGGCCCGGTAGGTGGCGCCGCCGTCACCGGCCATCGGCGAGACGCCCACCTCCTCGGTGAACATGGCGACGCACGCGGGCATCAGCACGTTCAGCTCGTCCGGCCGCACCCGGCGGACCAGCGGGTCGGGGGCGCACGCGGGCGGCCCGGACATCGACAGCACCGGCTGAACGGCGCGGACGTCCCGGGCCGGCCCCAGTACGGCCGGAGCAGCCGCCACAGCACGGACACGTCGGGCTCCGGGCCGACCACCGACGAGCAGCGGCGGCCCTGGGCCCGGGCCCGCTCCGCGAACGCGGTGATGGCGTCCGGGGTCGCGGCGACCGGAACCAGGTTGGCGCCCGCGTAGCACAGCGAGGTCAGCCGGCTGCCGGAATAGTGACCCCAGATCTGCGCGCCGAGCCGGGCGGGATTCAGGCCCACGGCGTGCAGCCGGGCACCGACGAAGACGTTCGTAACCGGCTCTTGGTCGCAGATGCTGAGCACCTCGTCGCGATCGCGATCATCGAGGATGCGCAGCGGCCCGGGCCGTGCCGGTTTCACGCGGAGCACCACCCCAGAGTAGCCGGGCCGGGCCGCGCCATGTCAGCCGACGGCCGGGCTCCGTGATCACGGACCGGCCACGCTGCCCGGGACGCGGCCTAATAGCCGGTCGCGGGCGGGTCCGGGACGGGCGCGCAGGTGGCGTTGACCGAACCCGGGTGCCCGGGCAGCGCCCCGGTCGCCAGGTAGCGGTTGAGGTACCCCTGCACGCACCCGTCGGCCGGGGCCTCCAGCGACTGCCCGTGGTTGCCGCCCCCCTCGACCACCACCATCCGCGACGTGGGCAGCGCCGCGTGGGCCTGCTGAGCGCCGGCGTACGGCGTGGCGGCATCCAGCGTGCCCTGCAGCATGAGGATGCCCGGCAGGCCGCTGGCCCCGATCTTCAGCGGCTGGGCGGGCCCCTTCACCGGCCAGAACGCGCACGCGGCGTTGAACCAGGCGTTGTCCCAGGCCTCGAACGGAGCGGTCGAGTAGACCTTCCTCGTGTCGCTGTCCCACTTCGCCCAGCTGCGCGGCCAGTTCACGTCGGAACACTGCACGGCGTTGTAGATCGCGAACTCATTCTCGTCCTGCACGCCGAGCTGCTGGTACTCGGCGACCATCGCGCTGGCCGAGTTCTGCAGGAGGTAGCTGGACAGGGCCTCGGCCAGGCCGGGCCAGTAGGCGTTCTCGTAGCCGCCCTCCAGGAACGTGTCGTCGAACTCGTCCGCGCCGATCATCGGCCCGCTCGGCCCGGAGATCGGCTGTGCCTTCAGCCGGTTCCTGGCCGTGTACCACGCCTGCTGCACCTGCGCCGCGGTGGAGCCCAGATGGAACGTGCTGTCGTCGCCCGCGACCCAGGCGAAGAACGCCTCGATCCGGCCCTGGAAGGCGTAGTCCTGGTCGATGTTGTCGGTGTACCAGACGCCCTGCGGGCCGACGATACTGTCCAGCGCCATCCGGCGGACGCGCTGCGGGAACATCGTCGCGTACACCTCGCCGAGGTAGGTCCCGTAGGAGAAGGCGAAGTAGCTGATCTTGGCCTGGTGCAGTGCGGCCCGGATGGAGTCGACGTCGCGGGCCACGTCTTCGGTGGTCAGGTACGGCAGCAGCCAGCCGAACCGCTGCTCGCAGTCGGCCGCGTAGGTCTTGGCCCGGTTGATCAGCACCTGCTCGGCGGCCGCGCTGGCGGGAATGTAGTCCGGCCGCACCCCGGAAAAGAAGCCCGGGTCGCAGCTCAGGGCGGGCACCGAGGCACCGACGCCGCGCGGGTCGAAGCCGATGATGTTGTAGTCAGCGGCCACGGCGGGGCTCAGCCCCTGGGCCACCTCCGCGGCCAGGGCCCGGCCACTGGCGCCCGGCCCGCCCGGATTGACCAGCAGATCGCCCTGCTGCTGGCTGGCCGGGGCCCTCGCCGGTACCTCGGTCAGCGCGAGCGTGATCTTCCGCCCGGCGGGATCGGAGTAGTTGAGCGGGACCTGCAGGTTCGCGCACTGCATGTGCACCGCGCTGACGGTGCAGGCGCTCCACCGCAGCGTGCCGGCCTGCCCGGTGCCGCCCGCGGCCGGGCTTTGCGGGCCGGCCGAGGTCGCCGAGCTGCCCGGGCTCGCGCTGCCCGGCGAACCGGACGAGCACCCGGCGAGAACGATGGCCGCGGCCGCCGGCAAAGCGACGGTCAGCGTGACGGCATGGCGGGCACGGGAGGTCCAGCGGGCCCGATGGCCCGTGCGGTTCCGGCGGGACAGCGGCATGTCAGTCATCTTGCCCGAACGGCCCTGGTGCAGGCGCCGCCACCGTGAGACTCGTACCGCGCCGGGAGGCATGCCGCCCGCCGGCGGGACGGTCACGAGGAGATACGCGGGTGCTGGCCGAGGCGCTGGCGCTCCTCCAGCGCCTTGCGGTACTCGGCCACGACCATCTCGGTGAGCTCCGTGACGGAAGTGTCCCCGCTGCGCTTGTCCACAGTGATCTCGCCGTGCTGGATGAGGTTCACCCGGTCGCACACCTCCAGCACCTGGCCGTAGTTGTGCGCGATGATGATGATCGAGACGTTGCCCTGCTCCTTCAGCTCCTGGACCAGGTCGAGGATGATGGCGCCTTCCTTGACGCCCATCGCCGCCAGCGGCTCGTCCAGCAGCAGGATCTTCGGGTTGGAGTAGACCGAACGGGCCACCGCGATCGCCTGGCGCTGGCCGCCGGACAGCTTGGCCACCTCGACGTTGACGGACGGGATCTTGATCCCCATCTCATCCAGGTGCTCCTTGGCCAGCCGGCGCATCGACCGGTTGTTCAGCAGCGGCCCGTTGATCTGTTCCCGGTTGAGGAACATGTTGTGGTAGACGCTGAGCTGGTTGACCAGCGCGAGATCCTGGTAGACCGCGTTGATGCCCAGCGAGCGGGCGTGGTCGACGCCCTTGAAGACGACTTCCTGGCCTTCGAGCAGAATCCGCCCGGTGGTGGCCGGCTGGAAGCCGCAGAGGATCTTCAGCAGGGTCGACTTGCCGGCGCCGTTGTCGCCGAGCAGCCCGAGCACCTCGCCGCGGCCCAGATGCATGCTCACGTCGGTCAGGGCGGTGACCGCCCCGTACCGCTTGGAGATGTGCTCGACGCGCAGGATGTCGTCGCCCGCCGGCGCGCTCGCGGCGGCGCCCTCGGGGGTGGTGGTGGTCATTAGCTTCGTCCCGCTTCCCGCAGCCTGGCCAGCTGCACGTTCGCGATCATGGCGATGAGGATCGCGCCGCCGAAGATGATGTCCAGCGGGTTGGCGCTGATGCCGATGATGCTGAACCCGTCGGTCAGGGTGGCCAGCACGATCGCGCCCAGGAAGGCGCCCAGGATCGTGCCCACCCCGCCGAGCATGGCCGTGCCGCCGATGACCGCGGCGGTCACGGAGTAGAACATGGGCTGGTAGCCGCCCGCCGTCGGGTCGATCGTGTTCGTCTGGAACGCGACCTGCAGGCCGACGAACGCACCGAGCAGTGCGGTGATCATGAAGTTGCCGTACTTGATCCGGTGGACCTTGATGCCCGCCTCCTGCGCGCCGAGCAGGTTGCCGCCGACCGCGACCGTGTGCAGGCCCCACCGGGTCCGGGTGAGCACGATGTGGAAGATGGCCACCAGGACCACCGCCCAGATGATCTCGGACCAGGCGTAGCTGGCGATCCAGTGCCCGATGCCCTGCACGGTGCCCGGGATCGAGGACGGCTGCGCGTGCGAGGTCGTATTGACCAGGCCCAGCAGGATGAATCCGGTGCCGAGCGTGGTGATGAACGACGGCAGCCCGACCGTGACGGTGAGGAAGGCGTTCAGCCAGCCCACCGCGAGCCCCATGACCAGGCAGAGGAGGATGGCCACGATGCCGGGGAACCCGTAGAAGTCGATCAGGTAGTGCATGAGGAAGGGCGAGAGCGTGTAGACGAACCCGACCGACAGGTCGATCTCGCCGCAGATCAGCAGCAGGACCTCGCCGATCGCGATGATGATGATGGGCGCCGCGTCTTCCGACAGCCAGGTGATCAGGTTGGACTTGCCGAGGAAGTTGGAGGAGGCGAGCGCGAAGTAGATGATGAGCGCGATCGTGACGACCAGCACGGTCGCCTCCCGCTGCCGCAGGAACATCGCGCCGCCGCTTCTGACGAAGCTGAATGCCCCGGGCCCTGGAGCATCGCCCCGAGGCCCGCCTGGACGATCAGTCCTGTTTTCTACGGCTTCGCTCACTTTGCTCTTCCGTTCTGTACGTCGGTCCTACGCGGTCCCGGCCGTCGCGCACGCGGGCGGCAGAATCCGTCATGCCGCTGCTCGCGGAGGGTGGGGCGCTTCGCCAGCCCGCGCAAAACCAGTCTTACACCCATCATCTGCCCGGACGCTGACGCGGGTCATGCGCCGACGGCAGGCGGCCCACCCGGCTGGCGAGTGGGGCGCGCCTGCCGCCGGCGCGGACATCAGGTGCTCGTCGTGGCCGGCGAGCGACTGGATGGCACCGGACGGGCGGGGGATGTACTTCTGCGCCGTCGTGGAGCCCTGGAACCGGCTGGCCGTCGTCGTACGGGGCGGCGTTGCTCTTGGTGATGATCGTCAGGCCGGTGTCGGTGTCCGGCGGCGCCAGCGTGCCACCCGAAATGTTGTACAGGTACATGTACAGCACCGGCAGGAAGCCCTGCAGGTACGGGTCCTGGTAGATGGTGAAGTCCATCAGGCCGCTGGAGATGTTGGACAGCGTGTTGCCCAGCGTGTCGAACCCGCCGGACGGGACCTTCAGGCCCGCGCTCTGCAGCGCGGGGCCGAGGAATTCGGTCGAACCCGCGTCCACCGCGAAGGCACCCTTGATGTTCTTGTGACCGAGCAGGTACGCCTTCTCCGCCGGCAGTTCGGCGGATGTCGTCGCACCCGTAGCGACCTCGTTGATGGTGAAGCCCTTGCTCTTCAGCACCGAGGCGGCGCCGTCGTACCGCGGCTGGATGTTGCCGGTGCCGGGGGTGGCGATGAAGATCACGATGTCGCCGCCGCCCGGGATGAGCTTGGCGATCTCCGCGCCCATCTGCTGGCCCGAGATGTAGAGCGCCTGCCCGACGTAGGCGAGACGGTTGGTCCCGATCTTGGGCTGGCCGTTCACGAAGGTGCCGTCCGCGTTGTACGAAAGCACCGGGATACCCGCATTCAGGGCATTCGCAACCGGCGAGGTGAACGCATTCGCGTCGATGACCGCCACGGCAATTCCGTCGGCCTTCGCGGAAATCGCGGTGCTCATGTAGTTCGTCATCTGCGAGACGTTCGAGGTCTCCGAGCCGCCCCACTTTGGCGTGGGAAGGCCAAGGAGCGCCGCGGCGTCGGCCAGGCCATACTGGGTTGGCGTAAAGAACGGGTTTGTCGTGACATGGTTAACGAACCAGAACTGCCACTTCGGCGTGCTGGGGAAGTTTCCCGCCGTGGTCTTGGCGGTGCCCGCGCTGGTGCTCGACGACGAGGTGCAGGCCGAGATCAGCGCCGAAGCGGCCGCCGTCGCGCTGAACAGCCCCGCGCCCTTCAGCAGCTTGCGGCGCGCGGGCCCGTCCTTCATGTCGAGGGTCTCTATCGCCTCGTCGACGACAGGGTCGACTTTTTCCTTCATCTGGACCTCCATGGAATTGTCTCGGGACACTCACTGTCCCGAGCCGGACCCGCTGCGTTGACAGCGTTTTCCGACGAAGTCGTGGCGCGGGCGGAAAACGGTACCGCTGTCCGGCCCTGCGCATTTGTGCGGCACGGCATATCACCGATTGGTGGCCGGTATCGGGATAGGCCCAAGTCCGACGGAACGCCGTAGACGCTAAAGCTGCTCATGATCGCATGTCAAGACACCACGCAAACCCCGGACAGGCCGGATTCCGCCGGCGCCGGGACCCGGTCCGGGACCCGGTCCGGCCGACGACCCGGCCCCGGTCCGGGCCGGCCGGAACCCGGTCCGGGCGGCCACCGGCGCCCGGCGCCCGACGCGACGGCGGAAGGCTGCGGGCGGGAGCGGGCGGGAGCGGGTCGCCCGTCCGGCGCGTCATCATGGCCTGGCGTTCCCGGCGTCCGCGCGGCAGACTGTCCGGGAAGGACATTGTGCGGAACGTCGCCGACGGCAAGCCAGGTCGGCCCCACCGCTGACCTGGGGTGCTGCTCCCGCGGCGCGGGTTGGCGAACCGGCTGACTGGGCACAACGTAGGCACGATGCGCATGAGGCCCAGACAGCTCAACGTAACCACGATGCACTCTCTGCCTCACTTATAACAGAGTTAAACATTATCAGGATGTTAGCGCTAACAAGTAACTGTTTGGCAACGAACGCGAAACACAATTGCCACGCTGAGCAGCAAGGCTGACAGCCCTCCGGAGCAGCCGCTTGCCTGCCTGAGGATGTTTTGAGCGTGCACTCTGTTAGTTCAGAGGTTCTTCAGAGACAATGTGACTAGATTCGAACTATTGTCAGAAGATAATCGTTTAACTTCGCACAGTAACCGTGTCGCCGGGAGGGGGTTCCGGCGGTGATGGCACAGGAATCATCACCGCCGCCAGTCATTATCCTCAGAAGAGGACAATTTCGGTCCTGGGGGGTTCAGAATGAGTGTGGTGACGGCGGGTCCTGTTCGCTCACAGCTAGCTATGTCGTCACTCTGTGCATCCGACAGCCGCAACCGGAACCGAACAGCGAATGCGAACGTCTCAGAGAAGACGGATGGCGGACTTGGGCGCCGCCGGGGCACGGGCCCTGCGGCGTCTCCGCATGAAAGAGGAGGCTACGGATGCTTGCCCGGCATCGGCAGTCGCTGATCCTTCAAGCTGTCCGCAGCGACGGCAGCGCAAGAGTCAGCGATCTCACCCAGCAACTCGGGGTCTCGGACATGACCGTCCGCCGGGACCTGGAGGCCCTCGCGAGAGACGGCCTGATCGAGAAAGTTCACGGCGGAGCGGTCCTGCCCGGAACACCCACCAGCAGCCACGAGCCCGGCTTTGAGGCCAAACTCGTACTCGAGCAGCCGGAGAAGGCGGCGATCGGGAGGGCGGCGGCCAGCCTGGTCAAGCCCGGCACCGCAATCGCCCTGTCCGCCGGCACCACGACGTTCGCGCTGGCCCAGTGCCTTCTCGACGTCCCCGGACTGACGATCGTGACGAACTCGCTGCGCGTGATGAACCTGTTCAGCAGCGCGCGGCCCACCAACGGGTCACACACGTCGGTCATCCTGACCGGAGGCATTCGCACGCCATCGGACGCGCTCGTCGGTCCCGTTGCCGACCTGACCGTGCGGTCACTTCACTTCGACACCTTGTTCCTCGGCTGCCACGGAATCGACCCGGACGCCGGGCTCACCACTCCTAACCTGGCCGAATCGGAGACGAACCGCACATTCATCAAGCTGGCCCGCCGCGTGGTCGTCGTTGCCGACCACACCAAGTGGGGCCTGGTCAGCCTGAGCTCGTTCGCGAGCCTCGACGAGGTTGACGTCCTGGTCACCGACGACGAGCTTCCTTCGGGGATCCGCGATGCGGCATCCGAAAAGGTCGGCGAGATCATCGTGGCCGAAGGCATGCCCGCGGCCCGGGTGGGCCGCGGCTAGCTAACCAAGCCGGTCACCGCCGGCGGTAAGCAGCCCAGGCGGGCGCGGTAACGACCGGCGCCGGGCCTGTGCCGATGGGGGGCGGGGTCACGCTCGGCGTGGCCCCGCTGCTGAGCCCGGTGACCTATCGCGGCCCGCGGTACCGATCCGTGCGGCCCGACCGGCCCGGGACCTGCTCCGGCCCGGGACCTGCCCGGCCCGGGTGCCCGGTGAGCCGACGGGCCGGGTGGGTCAGCTGACCGTTACGGAGGGGGAGCCTGCTTCGCTGTCTTGCAGGCCCTCTTCCTCGGCGAGGCGCATGGCCTCCTCGATGAGGGTCTCTACGATCTTGGACTCGGGCACCGTGGCGATGACCTTGCCGCGGACGAAGATCTGGCCCTTGCCGTTGCCCGACGCCACCCCGAGGTCGGCCTCGCGCGCCTCGCCGGGGCCGTTGACGACGCAGCCCATGACGGCCACCCGCAGCGGAACCTCCATGCCCTCGAGCCCCGCCGTCACCTCGTCGGCCAGCTTGTAGACGTCGACCTGGGCGCGCCCGCAGGACGGGCAGGACACGATCTCCAGGCCGCGCTGACGCAGGCCGAGGGACTCCAGGATGCCGATCCCGACCTTGACCTCCTCCACCGGCGGGGCGGACAGCGAGACGCGGATGGTGTCACCGATGCCCTCGGCCAGCAGCGCGCCGAACGCGACCGCCGACTTGATCGTCCCCTGGAAGGTGGGACCGGCCTCGGTCACGCCCAGGTGCAGCGGGTAGTCACAGCGCTGGGCCAGCAGCCGGTAGGCGTTGATCATGACGACCGGGTCGTGGTGCTTCACCGAGATCTTGATGTCGCGGAAGTCGTGCTCCTCGAACAGGGAGCACTCCCACAGCGCCGACTCGACCAGGGCCTCGGGCGTCGCCTTGCCGTACTTGGCCATCAGGCGCTTGTCGAGCGATCCGGCGTTGACACCGATCCGGATGGGAATCCCGGCGCCGGAGGCGGCCCGCGCGATCTCGCCGACCTTGTCGTCGAAGGCCTTGATGTTGCCCGGGTTGACGCGGACCGCGGCGCAGCCGGCGTCGATGGCGGCGAATACGTACTTCGGCTGGAAGTGGATGTCCGCGATCACCGGGATCTGGGACTTCCTGGCGATCGCGGGCAGGGCGTCCGCGTCGTCCTGCGAGGGAACGGCCACCCGGACGATCTGGCAGCCGGACGCCGTCAGCTCGGCGATCTGCTGCAGCGTGGCGTTCACGTCGGCGGTCAGCGTGGTCGCCATCGACTGAACCGAGACGGGCGCGCCGCCGCCCACCGGCACGGACCCCACCATGACCTGGCGCGAAACCCTGCGCTCGGCGAGCGGCCTGGGCGGCGTTTCCGGCAGACCGAGGTCAATGCTCATCTTCCCCATCCGATCGATTAGTCAGTGTCCTCGCGGTTTGTGTCCCTGCGGTCAGGCCCGGCGACCGGGCTGGCGCTCCCCCGCGGAGCCCGGCACCCGAGTCTCCCTGCCCGCTTACCAGTCTCTCAGGACCAGCCTGCCACCACGTACGGCACACCGGTCTTGCCTGACGCTAGCGTCACGGAGCCTTCCCCGATGTTCGCGCGCCGTCGATCCGGCCCGGCGCCAAGCTCGCCACGGCCGCCCCGTGAACCAGACGAACCGTACGCGAGGCCACCCGCGAATCCTACGTGAGCCGGATCGGGTTCACGAGGTCGGCGAGGATCAGGATCAGCCCGAAGAACACGAGGATGGCGAACACGCCGACGCTGACCGGGACCAGCTTCGTCATGTCCACCAGACCCGGGTCGGCCCGGCCGCGCAGGCGCGCGAACCAGGCCCGGACCCGCTCGAAGATCACGACCGCGATGTGGCCGCCGTCCAGTGGCAGCAGCGGTACCAGGTTGAACGCGCCGACGAAGATGTTCAGCGAGGCCATGATCAGCAGTACGTAGTCGATCTTGACCTGCCAGCCGACGTTCGCCGACACGACGTCGCCGGTGATCTCGCCCGCGCCCACCACGCTGGTGACCTGTCCCGCCGATGTGCTCGCGCGGTTCTTGGCGAACAGGTGCGGGATGGCCGACGGCAGGCTGCCGATCTCCTTCGCCGAGCCGGTCAGCACCTGGCCGAACATCGATCCCGCGTAGGTGACCGCGTGGACCGGGTTGTAGCGCTGGAAGACGTTGGTGTCCTCGATCCCGAGGTAGGACCCGGACCTCCCGCTGACCGCGGCCAGCGTCACGTGGAGCGTGATCCGGTGCCCGTCCCGCAGCACGACGAGCGGCACGCTGCGGTGCGCCGCCGTGTCGCGGATGTCGTTGCCGAGCGCGGTCCACGTGCTCACCGGCTTGCCGTCGAACGAGACGACCTTGTCTCCCGCCCGCAGGCCGGCCGCCTTCGCGGGGGACGGGGCGTCGGCGGCGGTGCACGTCCCGCTGCTGAAGGCCTTGGCGGTCGCGGGCACGCACGGGCTGACCGGCCCGAGCTGGGTGGTGTTGTTGTTGTCCAGCCCGATCACCGCGGCCAGCAGGAACAGCAGCACGAAGGCCAGCACGAAGTGCATGAACGACCCGGCGAACAGCACGACCAGGCGCTGCCAGGCCGGGTGCCGGCGGAACGAGCGCGGCTCGTCGGCCGGGTCGACCTCGTCCATGGAGGTCATTCCGACGATCTTGACGAAGCCGCCGAGCGGCAGGACCTTGATCCCGTACTCGGTCTCGCCCCGCCGCGTGGACCACAGCGTGGTGCCGAAGCCGACGAAGTACTGGGTGACCTTCATGCCGAACTTCTTGGCCGTGACGAAGTGGCCGGTCTCGTGCAGCATCACGGAGAAGAGCAGGGCGACAATGAAGATGACCCAGCCGAGCAGGCTCACAGTATCTCCCGCCTCAAGCCGTCTCTCCCTCGCTGTTAAGCTCCCGTGCCCGCCGCCGCGCCCATGTGTCGACCGCGAGCACGTCCTCCAGGGTCAAAGTGCTCCCCCCGGACGTGTCATGCTCTGAGATTACCCGTGACACCGTGTCGACGATCCCGGTAAAAGGGATCTTCCCGGCCATGAAGGCATCCAGGCACTCCTCGTTCGCCGCGTTATAGACGGCCGGCGCGGTGCGACCCGCGGCGGCCGCCTCCCGGGCCAGCCGGACGGCGGGAAACGCCTCCTCGTCGAGCGGCTCGAACGTCCAGGTGGCCGCCGCGGACCAGTCCAGCCCGGGCGCCGCGCCGGGCACCCGGTCGGGCCAGGCCATGGCCAGCGCGATCGGCAGCCGCATGTCCGGCGGGCTGGCCATCGCGATCGTCGCCCCGTCGGTGTACTCGACCATGGAGTGCACGATCGACTGGGGGTGAACGACGACGGCGATACGGTCCAGGCCCACGCCGAACAGCAGGTGCGCCTCGATCAGTTCCAGGCCCTTGTTGACCAGGGTGGCGCTGTTCAGCGTGTTCGACGGCCCCATGTTCCAGGTGGGGTGGGCCAGCGCCTGCTCGGGCGTGACCGTGGCCAGGCGGTCCCGGCTCCAGCCGCGGAACGGGCCGCCGCTCGCGGTAAGCACGAGCCGGCGCACTTCGTCCGGGGCGCCGCCGCGCAGGCACTGCGCGATCGTGGAGTGCTCGGAGTCCACCGGGACGATCTGCCCGGGCGCCGCCCGCCGGGTGACCAGCGACCCGCCGGTGATGAGCGATTCCTTGTTGGCCAGCGCGAGGATGCGGCCCGCGTCCAGCGCGGCGATCGTCGCGGCCAGGCCGACCGCGCCGGTCACGCCGTTGAGCACGACGTCGCACGGCCACGCGGCGGCGGCGGGGACCGCATCGGGGCCGGCGAGCACCTCGGGGACGCCAGGCGCGGCCCGCCCGCCCGCGGCCCGGGCCGCCTCCGCCGTCAGCGCGGCCCGCACGTCGGCGAGCGCGCTCGCCTGGGCCACCGCGACCGACGCCGCGCCGAATTCGATGGCCTGCTGGGCGAGCAGGGCGGGATTGCCGCCCCCGGCCGCCAGCCCCACCACCCGGAACCGGTCCGGGTTGCGCCGGATCACGTCGAGCGCCTGGGTGCCGATCGAGCCGGTCGAGCCGAGGATGACGACATCGCGCGGCCGGGTGCCGTGGGCGGCCGCGCCGCCTCCGGAAGCTTCCACGGACCCATTCTGGCCTGTCCGCGGCCGGACGGCGACCCGCCGCACGAGCACGCATTTTCCGAACGGACCCGGGCGTCCGGTTACCCACCGTGACATGCCCGCCGTTGCTTCCGCCGGAATGCCGCCGGAATGCCGCCGATGCGTCCGCGGAATGTGGTCGCGCTCCGGCACTCAGTGCGCGATAGCGGCGCGGCTCTCAGTAAGCGATAGCGGCGCGGTCAGCCGCTGGCGGCGGGCTCGCCGGTGATGTGCTGCCAGTCGGCCTGCCACTGCGCGTAATCGGTGCAGCCGGTCTGCCCGCCGCCGCAGTCGCTGGCCGGCAGCTGGTCGAACACGAGGTTCCGCGCGGTGGCCAGGCCCGCTTCATGGAACTCGGCGCAGGTGGCGGCGGCGGAGCCCGGTACAGGCCGCCGGGTTCGCGGGCGCGGTGTTCGCCCACGCGGAGACGCGCTCCTGCACCGAGGCGGACGCCGACCACGACAGCCAGCGGTACATGCAGCCGGCCTCCGGCGGCTGGGAGGTCACCATCCAGGACAGCACGCTGGCGACCACCGGGCCGGGCCCGGCGGCCGCCGTGGGGCCGGCACGCCCGCGGTCGGCAGGCCCGCCCGCGCCATTTCCACGATCTGGTGGCTGAGCACCGCGCCGAGCACATCCTGGCCGTCGCCCAGCTGGCCGATGACCAGGCTGTCCTGGGTCCAGTAGGTGCCGACGCCGTGCCGGACCGCCTTGACGGCCTGCACCGCGGCGGCGAGCTGGGGCCCGGTGAGCTCGAATGGGTCCGAGATGCCCAGCGAGGGCTGGGCCGACTTCAGGTAGAGCGCCGCCAGCGCGAGCGTCACCGGGGCGTCGGGGAGAGTGATCTTCCCCGCGTACCGCGCGGCGGAGGCCGGCGCGAACAGCGAGCTCCAGGCCTGCGGGGCGGGTCTCACCTTGCCCGCGTCGTATCCGGTGACGTACGAATCCCAGCTGTAGGGCATCCCGTAGACCCTGGTGCCGGACACCTCGCTCGGCGCGCTGCGCAGCCGGGGGCTGAGCTGCGCGTAGCCGCTGATGCGCTGGACGTCCAGCGGCTGAACGGCCCCCGCCCTGATGAGCTGGCCGGCCACCTCCGGTGACGCGAGGATCCCGTCGTAGTAGGACCGGCCGATACCGCGGGTGATGTCGGCGACGGCCTGGGCGTCGGTGCCGGCGTTCTTGAGCTCGACCTGGCAGCCGGTCTGGTGCTCGAACGGCGTCACCCAGTCGGCTCTGGGGTTGACGTTCCCGTTCTGAACGGGCCCGGGCGGGACGATCAGCCGGATCACGCCGCGGCTCGGGGTGGCGGAGGGCGAGGGGGAACCGGGCGAGGCGGCGGCGGCCGGCGCCGCGCTGGCCGCGTGGGACGTACCGGTCCTGGTCCCCGAGCAGCCGGCCAGCAGGACCAGGGCCCCGGCCAGCGCGGGGAGCACGATGGGCAGCCGCCGGCGGCCGGTCGCGTGCGCGCCGTTCCCGGCCCCGTTCCCGGCCCGGTTCCCGCGCTCGGCGTGTCGCCGCGATCGTGCGTTCAGCGCTTGTCCGCTCACGGAACGATGAGCTTATCCGCCCCTGGCCCGCCCGGGTTCCCGTACCCGCTCATCCTCGGCAATGCACACCGCGCTCCCGGCGGCCGGCGCCGCAGGATCTAGGCCAGGCCGGAGATGAGCCGGGCCATGCTGAAGTCGGCCGCGGTGAGGCCGCCCGCCGAGTGCGTCGACAGGGTGAGCGTCACCTTGTTCCACCGGATGAGGATGTCGGGGTGGTGGTTGGCCTCCTCGGCGAGGAAGGCCACGCCGCCGACGAAGATCATCGCGTCCTTGAAGTCCTTCCGCTGGACCGTCCGGGTGATCTGACCGTCCTCAAGGGTCCAGCCGGGCGACTCAGCTAGTTCGGCCGTGATCTGGTCATCTGTGAGAAGCTCCATGCAACCGGCATACCATTCGGTCGTGGCTGGATCATCACCGAACCCCCCCGGGGGACCGCGCTCAGCGCGCCCGACGCCCCTAAGTGCGGTACACCAGCAGCTCGGAGCTGCGCTGACCGGTTTCGCCGGCTGGCTGATGCCGCTGCGGTACGGCAGCGAGACGGCCGAGCACCTGGCCGTCCGCCGGGCGGCCGGGTTGTTCGACCTTTCCCATATGGGCGAGATCACCGTGAGCGGCCCGGACGCGGCCGCCGCGCTCGATCACGCTCTCACCGGGCAGCTGTCCGCGGTGGCACCGGGACGCGCCCGCTACACGATGATGTGCGCGGAAGATGGCGGGGTGCTCGATGACCTCGTGGTCTACCGGCTCGCCGGCGAGGAGTTCCTGGTCGTCGCGAACGCCGCGAACACCGCTACCGTCGATGGCGAGCTGCGCCGCAGGTCGGCCGGGTTCGACGCCCGGGTCACCGACCAGACCGCCGATTACGCGCTGATCGCCATCCAGGGCCCGGAGGCCGCGGGCATGCTCGCCCCGCTCACCGACACGCCGCTCGGCGACCTGAAGTACTACGCGGGCCAGCGGGCCTCCGTCGCGGGACGCCCGGTCTGGCTGGCCCGTACCGGCTACACGGGCGAAGACGGCTTCGAGATCTTCTGCCCGCCGGAGGATGCCGAGCTGATCTGGAACACACTGGCCAGCACCGGGGCACCGG
This sequence comes from uncultured Actinomycetes bacterium, assembly GCA_963808295.1. Lineage (GTDB taxonomy): Bacteria > Actinomycetota > Actinomycetes > Streptosporangiales > Streptosporangiaceae > Bog-532. The sequence continues at coordinate 16,814 of CAWEFP010000025.1, forward strand.
CCTGCCTGGTACCGGCGGGCCTGGCCGCACGCGATACGCTCCGGCTCGAGGCCGGCATGCCGCTGTACGGCAATGAGCTCGGCCCAGACGTGACGCCGTATGACGCTGGACTGGGGCGAGTGGTCAAATTGGAGAAGCCGGACGGCTTTGTCGGGGCCGGAGCACTCGCCGAGCGGGCCAAGGCCAAACCGCGCAAGGTCCTCGCCGGGCTCACCCTCGCCACCCGGCGGGTCCCCGGCACGGGTACGCGGTCCTGGCCGATGGCCATGCCTGCGGAACCGTAACGAGCGGCGCACCCTCACCGACCCTGGGCACGCCGATCGCGATGGCCTACCTGGAACCGGACGTCATCCATGACCCGAAGCCCGGGCTGGCCGTGGACATCAGGGGCCGGGCGGAACCAGCTGACCTTACTGACCTGCCTTTCTATAGGAGATCACGAGCATGAGCGTTCCTGCCGAGCTGCGCTACACCGCAGAGCATGAATGGGTATCCGTCGACGGCCCGACCGCGACGGTCGGCATCACCGACTTCGCCGCGCGGGCGCTGGGCGACGTGGTCTACGTGTCGCTGCCCGCCGAGGGCGCGAGCGTCACCGCCGAGGAGCCGTGCGGGGAGGTCGAGTCGAACCAAGTCCGTCAGCGACCTGTACTCGCCCGTGGACGGCGAGGTCACCGACGTCAACGGTGATCTGGAAGACGATCCCGGCCTCGTCAACGCCGACCCGTACGGGGCGGGCTGGATGTTCAAGGTCCGGCTGGCCGCCGGTTCCGGCGATGACGGACTGCCGCCGGGCCTGCTGACGCCCGCCGAATACGAAGAGCTCACCAAGGACAGCGACTGATGGCCGGCCGCGTGGCCATGGGCCGGTTCCGCCCGGCGGCGGAACCGGCCCATGGCCACGGCCGGCGTCAGCGGCGGCGGCGCCAGACCAGGAGCGCGACCACCCCCACCACGACGACCGCCACCGGCGCCGGCCAGCTTCGGATCCACTGACTGCACGGTGACTGCACCCGCTGCCTGAGCTTGTCCGCGGTACGCCGCGCGACGTTGGCGGGGCTGACTATGTCGGTGATGGCGTCGATCGTGCGCGCCAGGTCTTCCCGCGCCTGCTCGATTTCCCTGATGGTGGTCTTCTGCCCGACCGCCTCGGGCGCCTGGTCCTCACCGGCCATCACGAGCTCCCTTTCCACCACGTCTGCTCCCACAACGCGCGTAAGAAATCGCGTCTTCTTTTCACCCTGGTCCCGTCAGTCTCTCAGGCTGACGGTCACTTTTTCCTCATCCGGCGGCCTGCTCAGCGCGTCCCGGCCGGCCGGCAGGCCGGCCCGGCCGCCGTCGTCACGGTTCCCCGAACATAGCGGTGATCCCCCGGCGCCGGAGCGCCGGGATCAGGACGTGCGGACCGTCAGGGCGCCACCGGCGTGGGCGGATGACCCGCATCCGCTGCTACGAGGGGGCGGTCAGGTGAAGGACCAGGCGGTCCAGGAGGAGGCACTGACGGCGATGACGGGGCCGCCGGGCGGGTTGTCGCGGTACTGCGGGTAGCGCGACGGCCAGCAGGGCGATGGGCGCGCTGGTGTCGCCGGGGCGGGTGAGGATGGCGGCGCGGCCGTCGGCGCGGGCCCACCAGAGCGCGTCCCAGTCGTCGGAGTAGTGGTCAGCGAGCAGGCTGACCTGGGGGTTTTCGGTGATGTTACGGAGCCGCCTGAGGTTAACGGTCGTCTTGGGCTTGTGGTCGACCGCCGTGTAGATCACGTCGCCGTCGACGGCGAAGGTGACGGGGACGACATGGGGCTGGCCGCTGGCGGCGGCGGTAGCCAGGTGGGCCACCCGGGCGCTGGCCAGGCGGCGCCGGGCGGCCTGCCCGGAAAGCCTCATGGGCCTCATCGTTCCACGCCGGCCGGACCGCGATCGTTCCACGCCTGCCGGACCGGATCGTTCCACGCCGGCCGGACCGGCACGGCAGCCGCCGGAGGTGCCCGCCGGGCCGCGGGCCCCGCGGGATCGCGCGCACCGCCGGCGCGGCCGCCCGGGCCGGGGGCTGTATGCGACCCGTTAGGGTGGCGTGAGGAGTGCCGGGAAGTCTGGTCGGCGTGATTCCGCCCTGGACGGAGGCCGCCGTGACCGATATCGATCCGTTCGGCCTGGTCCTCCTGGTCATCGGCCTGGTCGGCACGGCCGCGGTCCTGTCGAACCGGCTGAGCGAACGGCTGCGCGTGCCGGCGCCCGCGTTCTTCCTCGTCTTCGCGGCTGCGGCGTCCGATATTTTCCCGAACCTCGCGCGGCTTTCCGGCGGCACCGTCCAGCGGGTGGTCACGGTCGCGCTCGCCTTCATCCTGTTCGACGGTGGTCTGCATATCGGCTGGCGGCGGTTCCGGGGCGCGGCCCTGGCCATCGGATGGCTCGGGGTCGCGGGCACGCTGGTCACGGCCGGGGTCACGGCCACGGCGGCGCACTTCCTGTTCGGGTTCGGCTGGCGGCTCGCGCTGCTGCTGGGGACGGCGCTGTCCCCGACCGACCCGGCGGTGGTGTTCTCGGTGCTGGGACGGCGTGAGGTCGGCGGCCGCAGCGGCGTCATGCTGGAGGGCGAATCGGGAGCCAACGACCCGGTGGGCATCGCGCTGCTGGTGGCGCTGATCGGGGCGACCGGCTCCCCGGCCGCGGCGATCGGGCACATCGCCGTGACGTTCGTCCTGCAGATGGCGGTCGGAGCCGGGATCGGCATCGCCGGCGGCTGGGTCCTGCTCGAGTTCATGCGGCGGGTCCCGCTGCCGAACGAGGGGCTGTACGCGCTCCGCACGCTGGCGGCCGTGCTGGCGATCTACGGGCTGGCGACCGTCGCGCACGGGTCCGGGTTCCTCGCCGTGTTCGCGGCAGGGATCCTGATCGGGGACGAACGCGCCCCGTACAAGCGGGAGATCGTCCGGTTCCACTCGTCCCTGGCCAGCCTGGCCGAGATCGTCGCGTTCATCATGCTCGGGCTGACCGTCCGGCTGCATGATCTGCCCGCCGGCCACGCCTGGAGCATCGGGCTGGCGCTCGGCGCGCTGCTCGCGTTCGTGATCCGGCCGGTCTTCGTCGGTCTGGTCACGCTGCCGATCCGGCTGAGACGCGGGGAGCGGCTGTTCCTGCTGTGGACCGGGCTGAAGGGCGCCGTACCGGTCCTGCTCGGCACGTTCATCGTCGGCTCGGGCATCGCCGGGGCCGACCGCGGCTACGAGATCATCTTCGTCGTCGTGGCCTTCTCCGTAGTGGTCCAGGGCGGCTTCGTGCCCGCGCTCGCCCACCGGCTGAACGTCCCGCTGCGCACCATCGACCCCGAACCGTGGAGCCTGGGCGTGCGCTTCCGCGAGGAGCCGGAGGGCCTGCACCGCTTCCGGGTCGCCCGGGGAGCACCGGCCGTCGGCACGTCGATCGAGGACCTGCCGTGCGGCCAGAACGCCTGGGTGATCTTCATCATCCGGCACGGGCGGCTCGTCCCGGCACGCTCCGACACGCGGATGGAGGCGGGCGATGAGGTGCTGGTGCTGGCCGATCCGGCCGAGGTCCCGGCGCTGAAGAAACTGTTCGCGGCCCGCCGCGCCGATCATCATCATGCCGAACGAGGCCGTGCTGGGGCATCGGCACGGATGCGGGGCGCGGCACTGCGCTCTGGTTCGGGCCTGCGCCGGGCCCTGCCGGGCGGGAGCGCGGCCGGCCCCGGGCTGGCGGCCCGGACGGCTCGGCCGCGCGTGACGCCGGGCCGGACGCCGCGCGGACGCCGGGCCGAACGCACGGGCCGCGAGAGTGGACCCGGCACCGGATGGCGATCACACTGGAACCTGAGGGGGTACCCCGCCACACTGGGATGGTGACTGAACGGGTCCGGACGGCCGTCCGGGTGGAGGGGATCGTCCAGGGCGTCGGCTTCCGCCCGTTCGTGTACGCACTGGCGTCCAGGCTTGACCTGGGCGGCCTCGTCGGCAACGACGCCGACGGGGTCTTCGCCGAGGTCGAGGGCGCGCCCGCGGCGGTCGGCGAGTTCCTGCGCCTGCTGGAGCGCGACGCGCCGCCGCTGGCCCGGGTCGACCGGGTCCGGACGCGGGCGATGGAGCCGGATGGCTCCGCCGTGTTCTCGATCGTCGCGAGCGAGCCGAACGGGCCGGGCGCGCCGCGGCGGGCGCTGGTGTCGGCGGACACGGCGACGTGCGCGGACTGCCTGCGTGAGCTGGCCGACCCGGGTGACCGGCGGTTCGGCTACCCGTTCATCAACTGCACGAACTGCGGGCCGCGGTTCACGATCGTCCGGGACGTGCCGTACGACCGGGCCCGGACCACGATGGCCGGGTTCACGATGTGCCCGGCGTGCGCGGCGGAGTACGCGGACCCGGGGAACCGGCGCTTCCACGCCGAGCCGACCTGCTGCCCCGCGTGCGGCCCGGCGCTGACGCTGGCTCGGCCCGCCGGGACCGCGGTGTCGGACGGTACGGTGGCCCGCGGCGCCCGGACGGCGGCGCCCGGACGGCGGCGCCACGGACGGTCCTGGCCCGGCGGGCGCCCGGGCGGCCGCAGACGCGCTCGCCGCGGCGGCGGCGCTGCTGCGGGAGGGGCACGTCCTGGCGGTCAAGGGGCTGGGCGGCTACCACCTGGCGGTCGACGCGACGTCGGAGAAGGCCGCGGCCGCGTTGCGGGAGCGGAAGCACCGTGAGGACAAGCCGTTCGCGGTGATGGTGGCGGACGTCGCGGCGGCGCGCGAGCTGTGCGCGGTGGACGAGGCGGCCGCGGCCGTGCTGACCAGCGCGCGGCGGCCGATCGTGCTGCTGCCGCGCCGGCCCGGGACCGCCGTCGCGGCGGCGGTGGCGCCCGGGAACCGGCAGCTGGGGATCATGCTGCCGTACACGCCGCTGCATCATCTGCTGCTCGCCGCGGTAGCCGGGCCGTTGGTTCTGACCAGCGGGAACTGTTCCGATGAGCCGATCGCCTACCGGGATGACGACGCGTTCGCGCGGCTGGGCGGGATCGCGGACGTCTTCCTGACCCACGACCGGGCCATCCACATCCGGACGGATGACTCGGTGGCGCGGGAGTTCCGCGGGCGCGAGATGGTGATCCGCCGGTCGCGCGGTTACGTGCCGGAGCCGGTGACGGTCGGCTTCGGCGTTCCGGCGGCCGGTGCTGGCCTGCGGGGCCGAGCTGAAGAACACGTTCTGCCTGGCCAAAGGGAACCGGCCGTCATCTCCCACCACATCGGGGACCTGGAGAACGCCGAGACGCTGCGTTCCTTCACCGAGGGCATCGAGCATTTCCGGCGGCTGTTCGGCATCGAGGCCCAGGTGGTGGCGTACGACCTGCACCCGGACTACCTCTCCACCAGGTACGCGCTCGACCTGCCGGACGTCGAGCTGGAAGGGGTGCAGCATCACCACGCGCACATCGCCTCCTGCCTGGCCGACAACGGCGCGGACGGTCCCGTCATCGGGGTCGCCTTCGACGGGACCGGCTACGGCCCCGACGGCACCATCTGGGGTGGTGAGTTCCTGATCGCCGACCTGGCGGGATTCCGGCGGGCCGGGCATCTCGCGACCGTCCCGATGCCGGGGGGCGCGGCCGCGGTCCGGCAGCCGTGGCGGATGGCCGCGGCGTATCTGGACGCCGCGTTCCCGGGCGGCGGCCCCGGTTGGCCCGGCGCACCCGGCGGGCCCGGTTGGCCCGGCGGTCCCGGCGCGCTCGACGTCATCCGGCGAAACGAGGGCCGCTGGGGCGACGTGCTCACGCTCGCGCGGAAGGGGATCAACGCCCCGGTCACGTCCAGCGCCGGGCGGCTCTTCGACGCGGTGTCCGCGCTGCTCGGCGTGCGCGACACGATCAACTACGAGGGCCAGGCCGCCATCGAGATGGAACAGCTCGCGGACCCCGCCGAACGGGGCGCGTACCGGGCGGGCATCGAGCCGGGAGAGCCGTTCCGGATCAAGGGGGCGGACCTCGTGCGGCAGGCGGCGGAGGATCTGGCCCGAGGCACGGAACGGGCCGTCATCGCGGCCCGCTTCCAGCAGGGGATAGTTCGGCTGATCGAAGACGGCTGCGCCACCATCCGCGACCGGCACGGGCTGGGCACGGTGGCGTTGTCCGGCGGGGTGTTCCAGAACCTCACGGTGCTGGGTGAGGCGGTGACCCGGCTGGAGGCGCGGGGTTTCCGGGTGCTCACGCACGCCCGGGTGCCGTGCAACGACGGGGGGATCAGCCTGGGCCAGGCCGTGGTGGCGGCGGCCCGGGACCGCGACGCGCACGGCTGACGGCAGCCGGCCGGGGACGTCAGCCGTGCCGGGACGTCAGCCTGGCCGGGGCGTCAGCGGCCCGGGCGGGGATCATGCTGGTCAGCCAGTCGTACCAGCAGGCCGTGCCGGAGCCGCCGGTCACGGCCGAGAGGTTGATCATCATGGCCCGCGGATTGACCTGGCCGACGTACTCCCCGAAACGGGCCGCGTCGAAGTCCACGTACGGCCCGAGGTCCGTCTTGGTGATGACGACGAGGTCCGCGCGGCGGAACATCTGCGGGTACTTGAGCGGCTTGTCGGTGCCCTCGGTGACGGAGGCCAGCACGACCCGGGCCGTCTCGCCCAGGTCGAACAGGGCGGGGCAGACCAGGTTGCCGACGTTCTCGATCACCACGGCCGACCCGGCGGGCGGATCCAGGGTGCGGAGGGCGCGGGCGACCATGGCCGCGTCCAGGTGACAGCCCGCCCCGGTGTTGATCTGGACGACCTCGCAGCCCGCCGAGCGGATCCGGTCGGCGTCCAGGGCGGTCTCCTGGTCGCCCTCGATGACCGAAAGGGCCAGTTTCCCGGACAGGTCCCGGCTGGTCCGTTCGAGCAGCGTCGTCTTGCCGGAGCCGGGTGAGCTCATCAGGTTGACGGCGAGGATCCCGCGTTCCCGCAGCCATTCGCGGTTACGCTGCGCCAGGTCATCGTTCTTGGCCAGGATCTTCTGCTGCAGGGTCACGGTGCGGCCGTCGTCGTGCGGGTGCCCGTGGTCATGGCCGTGCCCGTGGTCATGGCCGTGCTCGTGATCGGGCAGGCCCGGCTCGCCCAGTTCGCCCAGCCCGCTCAGTTCATCAGTGCAGCCGCACGTCGCACACATGATCAGGCCACCTTTACCGAGGTGATGGTGAGTTGCTGGCCGGACAGGACGGCGACGTCGGCGCTGCCGCACGGGCAGAGCAGGATCGGCCCGCCGGGCCCGTCCGGCACGAAGGTGTCCCCGCACGAGCGGCATTCGCACTGGATCCCCGGCTCGGTGATCTGCAGGCTGGCGCCCTCCAGCGCGGTGCCCTCGGTGGCCAGGTCGAAGCAGAACCGCAGGGAGTCGGCGACCACCCCGGACAGCGCGCCGATCTCCAGGCGTACTTCGGAAATCTTCGTGCCCGGCAGCCGTTCGGTCACCGCGTCCACCAGCCCTTCCGCGATCGCGAGCTCATGCATGGCAGATCAGCAGATTCGCGGCAGGGGATCACCGACCAGCAGGTCGACGATCCGCGTTCCGCCGAAGGCGGTCTTCAGGTGGACGATGCCGGGCGGCCCGGCGGTGACGTGACCGATGAGCCGACGCCTGCGCGCCGAGTGGGTGGGTGCGCAGCGCGGCCAGCGCCCGGTCCGCCTGGTCCCCGGCCACGACGGCCACCAGCCGGCCCTCGCAGGCCACGTACATCGGGTCGATCCCGAGCAGTTCCGCGGCGCCGCGGACCTCCGGCCGGACGGGGATGTCGTCCTCGTGGACCAGCACGCCGACCTCGGCGGACTTGGCGATCTCGTTGAGGATCGTGGCCACACCGCCGCGGGTGGCGTCGCGCATCGCGCGGACGCCGGGCACCGCGTCGAGCAGCCCGGCCACCAGGCCGTTCAGCGGGGCGGTGTCGGACTGCACGTCGGCTTCGATGTCCAGCTCGCCGCGGGCCAGCATGATGGTGACCCCGTGGTCGCCGATCGGGCCGGACACGATGATGGCGTCACCCGGTTGCGCGTGCGCGACGCCAAGCGGCACGTCGCGATCGAGCACGCCCACGCCGGCGGTGTTGATGTAGCAGCCGTCGGCCTTGCCGCGCTGGACGACCTTGGTATCGCCGGTCACCACCTGGATGCCGGCGGCGGCCGCGGCCGCGCGCATGGACTCGGCGATCCGGGTCAGGTCGGCGACCGGGAAGCCCTCCTCCAGGATGAAGCCGGCCGACAGGTACAGCGGGGTGGCGCCGCTCACGGCGAGGTCGTTGACCGTGCCGTTGATGGCGAGCTCCCCGATGTCGCCACCGGGGAAGAACAGCGGGGAGACCACGTAGGAGTCGGTGGTGAGGGCGACCCGCGCGCCGCCGACCGTCAGCGACGCCGCATCCTCGAGCGGTTCCAGCAGCGGGTTGCGGAACGCCTCCAGGAAGATGGCCTCGATCAACGTCGCGGTCGCCTTGCCGCCCGCGCCGTGCGACATCGTGATGCGCTCTTCCCGGACCCTGGGCCGGCGCCGGCGGGCGCGGTCGATGCGGTCGAGCACCTGCTGCTCGCGGTCGGGCACCGGGTCGTGCTCGTGGTGCTCGTCGTGCTCGCGCAGGGCCTGCTCGACCCAGCCTGCCCCGGGGGTGCCACGGCCCGCGGTGTCCTCGTCGACGCCACCGGGCCGGTTGCCGGTCACGGCCGCCCCACCTGGATCGTCACGGCTTCCTTCACGCGGTGCCGGTTCATCCGGCCGTAGTTGTAGTAGGCCGCGCACGCACCCTCCGGTGAGACCATGCACGTGCCGATCGGCGTCTCCGGCGTGCACGCGGTGCCGAAGACCTTGCACTCCCACGGCTTGAGGACGCCCTTGAGCACCTCACCGCACTGGCACGCCTTCGGGTCGGCGACCCGGACCCCGGGCACGTCGAACAGCAGCTCGGCGTCGAACCGCGCGTACTTCTCGCGGACGCTCAGCGCGGAATGGGAGATGAAGCCGAGGCCGCGCCACTCGAAGTACGGGCGCAGCTGCATCGTCTCGCCGATGACCTGCAGCGCCGTCGCGTTCCCGTCCCACGGCACCACGCGGGAGTACTGGTTCTCCACCTCGGAACGGCCCGCGGACAGCTGCAGCATCAGCATGTAGATCGACTGCAGGATGTCCAGCGGCTCGAACCCGGCCACGACGACCGGCTTGCCGTAGTCCCGCGCGATGAACTCATACGGCCGGCAGCCGATCACCGTGGACACGTGCCCGGGGCCGATGAAGCCGTCGAGCCGCAGGTCCGGGGAGTCCAGGATGGCCTTGATGGCCGGGATGATCGTGACGTGGTTGCAGAAGACGGAGAAGTTCGGCAGGTTCTCTGCCGCCGCGCGCATGATCGTCATGGCGGTGGAGGGGGCCGTGGTCTCGAAGCCGATGGCCATGAACACGACCCGCTTGTCCGGGTTGTTGCGCGCGATCTTCAGCGAGTCGAGCGGGGAATACACCATGCGGATGTCGGTCCCGGCCGCCTTGGCGTCGAAGAAGGAGCCCTTGCTGCCCGGTACGCGCATCATGTCGCCGAACGACGTCATGATCACGTCCGGCTCGGACGCGAGGGCCATGGCGTCGTCCACCCGGCCCATCGGGATCACGCACACCGGGCAGCCGGGCCCGTGCACCAGGGTGATCGACTCGGGCAGGTAGTCCTCGAGACCGTGCTTGTAGATCGTGTGCGTGTGGCCGCCGCACACCTCCATCAGCTTGTACTGGCGGCCGGGCGCACAGAGCGCGGCGATCTTGGCGGCCAGCGCGTGTGCCTTGTCCGCGTCGCGGAATTCATCAACGAACTTCACAGCCCGCCCCTCTACTCGATCCGTGATTCGGCGAGCGCTTCCAGCTCGTCCGCGTAGGCCTGGCCGATCCCCTCCAGGAACTGCAGCGTCGCCGCGGCTTCCGCTTCGTCGATCTTGGACAGCGCGAAGCCGACGTGGATCAGCACCCACTCCCCGGGCGCGGGCGGGTCGTCGGCGAGCAGGCCGATGTTGATCACCCGCCGGACGCCGCTCACGTCCACCCGGGCCAGATCCGGCTGGTCCGGGAGGAGCTCGATCACCTCACCCGGTATGCCGAGACACATACGACCATCCCCTCATTAATCTCATCGATCAAGGCTGCTGCCCGGCGGCCGGCGAGCGGGGAACGCTGTCCGTGGTTCCCGGGCCGGCGGCCGGTGCGGGCGGAACGCCATGCGTGGTTCCCGGGCCGGCGGCCGGTGCGGGCGGAACGCCGTCCGCGGTCTCCGCGACCAGCCTGGTCACCAGGCGGATGGCTGCCTCGACGGCCGCGGCGACGGGCTCGCTGAGCCCGATCCCGTGCTCCAGGCTGGCGGGCTCACACCCGACCACCAGGATCCGGCCGGCCTGCGCGCCGAGCATGTCCAGGACGCCGAACACCACCTCGGGCTGCATGCCGTGCGCGTCGAACATCTGGCTGCCCCGGAGCGGGCCATCGGCGCCGGCCGCCAGGCCGGGCCGGTGCTCCGGCCCGACTTCCAGCACCGTGAGGGTGCCCGGCGGGCCGCCGCGCGGGGCGGCGTCGATGAGGATCGTGGTCTCGTACCCGTCGGCCAGGTCGTACGCCAGGTGCATGCCGCTGATCCCGTAGTCGGCGATCCGCACCCCGGCCGGCCATTCGGTGAACGCGAGCCGCCGGGCGACCTCCACGCCGAAGCCGTCGTCGCCCAGGAAGATGTTGCCCACCCCGGCGACGAGCACCCGGCTGGTCATAGTGTCACCTCCGGCCCGGCTGCCGGGCGGGCGGCTGCCTGGGCGGGGCCGGTCACGCGGGCGGGCGCCGGGCCGCCGGGGCGGCGGAGGGCGGCGACGGTCAGCTCCCACAGCACGTGGTAGATGGTCGTCTGCGCCTCCTGGATCCGGTGCACCGAGGAGGACGGCACGACGAACAGGTAGTCGATGCCGCCGAGTTCGGCCATCTTGCCGCCGTCGTATCCCGCCAGGCCGATGGTCAGCATGCCCCGCCGGCTGGCCTCGTCGAACGCCCGCAGCAGGTTGCCGGAGTTCCCGCTGGTGGACAGGCCGACCGCGATGTCCCGCCGGCCGCCGAAGGCGGCGAGCTGGCGGGCGAACACGACCTCCACGCCGATGTCGTTGCACAGCGCGGTGACCACGGACGTGTCGTTGGCCAGGCCGAAGGCCGGGAGCGGCGGGGCATCCTGGCCGGGCCCGCCGGGCTCCCCGGGTCCAGCGGGCTCCCCGGGTCCAGCGGGCTCCCCCGGTCCAGCGGGCTCAGCGGGTCCAGCGGGCTCCCCCGGTCCGCGAGGGCCAGCGGGCCCGGGATTGAGGAACAGGGTGGCGAGCTGCTGGGCGTCGGTGGCGCTGCCGCCGTTGCCGAAGGCGAAGAGCCGGCCCCCGGCGGCGAACCGGGCCGCGGCGTCGGCGGCGCACCGGGCCAGCCGCGCCCCGTCCCGTGCGCTGACGGCCTGCCTCAGCTCGGTGATTTCGGCGATCTTGGCGACGCTGGAGGCCCGGACCTGCTCCAGGACCGCGGCGGTGTCCGTCGTGCCGGCATAGAGGAATGGGTAGAGCGACTCGACTCCGCCTGCCCCGCGAGCCCCGGCCGCACCGGCGCCGCGGGCGCGGTCCTGGCTGTCCTGCCGCGTCACCGGGTCATCTCCCCACGACGGCAATGGCTTCCTTGGCGTGCACGAGAATGGTGTCGCCGGCCCCGGCCTGCACCAGGGCGACGCTGACTTCCTCCTCGCCCTGCCCAGTATCAACCACGGCGAGGCCATCGGTCAGCAGCCGCACGATGGTGACCTCGACGGCGGTGTCGGAACAGGTGATGCAGACGTCGCCGTAGCACTCCGGTACGGCCGCCGCGGCGGTCTGGGCGGCCCCGGGCCCGGGCGGCTCGCGGCCGGCAGGCCCCGGTCCGGGCGGGCCGTGGGCGGCGGGCCCCGTCACGCGACTACCTCGGGGCCGAGCACGCCCGGCTGCTCGAAGAACACGTGCACCAGCTCCCACAGCAGGTGGTACTGGGTCACCTGCAGCTCCTTGACGATCCGGGGGTCGCCGGATGGCGCGGTCAGCAGGTGGTCGATGGCCGGGTGGCCCGTCATCGCGCCTCCGTCGCCGCCGGCCAGGGCGATCGTCAGCAGCCCGAGCTCCCTGGCCGTCTGCAGCCCGGCCAGGACGCTCGCGCAGTGCCCGTCTGAAGAGATGCCGAGCGCGATGTCCTCGGGCGCCGCGAGGTAGCGGATCTGGTGCGCGAAGATCTCCGCGATGCCGTCCCGCGCCGCGATGCCGGTCACCGTGGCCACGTCGGTCGTCAGCGCGATCGCGGGCAGCGCACGCTTGCCGACGATCACGGGGTGCACGAACTCCACCGCCACGTGCTGCGCGTCCGCGCTGGCCCCGCCGGTGCCGAAGACCACGAGCTTGCCGCCCCGGTGGAAGCGGACCGCCATCGCGTGGCAGGCGCCGGCGATTGCGGCCGCCTGGCCGGCCAGGCGGCCGGTAGGCACGACCCGGCGCTCGAAGAGCCGGGCCGCCTCGCCGGCGTCAGTCATCGCTGGCTGCCGTGAGGTCGACGTCGACCTCGGCCTCGACGTCCACGGCGTCACGCAGCTTCAGCGCGCCGAACATGCCCGAGTACGGCTTGATGCCGAACTCGGACTGGACCACGGTCGCGGCGGCCCGGTAACGGCCGTCGCCGGTCTTGCTGACGGTCAGCGCGAGCGGCCGGGACTGGCCGTGCAGCGTCAGCGTGCCGTTGATCGTGCCACCGCCGCGGTCATCCGGCTCGAAGTCCGCCGCGGTGAACGTCGCCTCCGGGTACCGGTCGGCGTGGAGCTGCTTGCGGGCGGTCGAGGCGATCTCGCGCCGGTCCCGGTCAGTCAGCGGCTTGAGCCCGCCGGCCCCCTCCCGGATCGCCAGTGACGCCAGTTCGATCCGCACCTCGAGCCGGCTGGGGGCGTGGTCGTCTCCGTCCAGCTCGCCCGACCACCGGGTGATCTCGATTGTCAGGTCGTGCCCAGCCTGCGCCGCCAGCCCGCTGCGGTATGTACGCAGCGTGAGCCGGCCACCGCCCGGGCCGAGCGGGTGGCGCCCTCCATTAGCCGCCATGTGAGCACCGTAGGACACATGTGAGGCAACGTCCAGTAGCCATATAAGACACTTCTGACTGAATCGGGCGTGCTAAAAAAACGTACCGGCCCGGGAAGAAATTTTTCCGGGCCACCAGATTTACCGGAAAAAACGGACCGCGGGTACCGGGGGCCGGCCCGCTACTGGAGCGGTATCTCACCGAAGACTTCCTGAATGCGCCGCAGGTCCCGGAGCCGCGGCTCGGTCGCGCCGCCGACCCACCGGCTCACCGTCTTGACCGAGACGCCGAGCAGCCGGGCGGCGGCCTCCTGGGTCAGCCCCTCCCGCCGCAGCGCGACCGACATCCAGTCGGCGAAGTTGGCGGGCTGGCCGTCCTCGCCGAGGCGCACGAAGGAGGAACCGGGCGCCGATAGCTGCGGCCGGTCGCCGGGCGGGCCGACGGTCACTGGTGCGGCGTCACCCATGCCCGGACCCGGCCCCGGCCTGGCCTCCGGGCCGCCCCGCTGCGGGGCCTGCAGCTCGGAATGCAGGACGTCCACCTCGACGTGCTCAGGGAAGATGCGGAACGCGACCTGGATGGACCCGGACGGCCCGGCGGCGTCGAGCAGCGCACGGAAGACGGTCTCCCCGACCTCGCGGTTGCCCTCCTCCGTCAGCGGCGACTCGGCCAGGCACCGGCGGACGAAATCACGGATGTCCGGGATCGACGAGGGCCGCGCGGGAAATACCTGGAAGAGGACGACGACAGGCATGACCTCGATCGGGCCCCCACTGGAACCGTAAACGGGCTCAGCCACCGGATCTCTCCTCAAAGCCGTACGCAGCGCGCCAGGGCGCATGTTTGGGCTGAGGCAAGGCTATTCGATTCGGGCCGCCCCAGAAAGCGGTACCGGTGGCTGTGCACGCACGGACGCCTCCGGCGCGTAGGCGGAACCCCGGCGACCAGCGCAAAGCCGAGAGCCCAAAACGGGACACTTCTGTCCGGTCGGTTCGGCCGTTCGTCTTGTGGCGTAGGTTACACCGGGTCTAGCATTGCGGTGTCTGCGCACCACAATGGTGTCTGCGCACCACGAAGGCGGGTAAGCGCCATGATCATCTGCTCGGGTGTGACCGCACGGCCTGCGATACGTGGGGCCGCGGGGCTGTTCCCCGCCGCCCGCCAGGGGCGGCGGGAGTTAAGCCCGGCCGGGCAGATGCCCGGTAGCCAGACGCATCGACGGCCTGCGTCGCGGGCCGGGGGGAGCGGGCGCGACAGCGACCCGGAGGCCAGCTATCCAGCAGCGAGGAGGTGGCCTCGCGATGGCCACAGACACACAGGCTAACAGCGGTGCCCAGGCCGAGGCGGCCGAGCCGGTGCTGCACATTCTCTGGATGAACGCCGGGCTCAGCTGCGACGGGGACTCGGTGGCGCTGACCGCGGCCACGCAGCCCAGCATCGAGGAGATCGTCCTGGGCGCGCTGCCGGGGCTGCCGAACGTCGCCGTGCACTGGCCGCTGATCGACTTCGAGTCCGGGCCCGAGCAGGGCGCGGACAACTTCATCGAGTGGTGGCACAAGGCCGACCGCGGCGAACTCGACCCGTTCGTCCTGGTCGTCGAGGGCTCGATCCCGAACGAAGCGATCAAGAGCGAAGGCTACTGGTGCGGCTTCGGCAACAACCCGGCCACCGGCCAGCCGATGACCACCAGCGAGTGGCTGGACCGGCTGGCGCCCAAGGCGACGGGCATCCTCGCGGTCGGGACCTGCGCGACCTACGGCGGCATCCACGCCATGGCCGGCAACCCGACCGGCGCGATGGGCGTGCCGGACTACCTGGGCTGGGACTGGCGGTCCAAGGCCGGCCTGCCGATCGTCTGCGTGCCCGGCTGCCCGATCCACCCGGACAACCTGTCCGAGACCATTCTCTACCTGCTCTACCAGGTGGCCGGCCAGGCGCCGATGATCCCGCTGGACGAGGCGCTCCGCCCGGCGTGGCTGTTCGGGGCCACGGTGCACGAGGGCTGCGACCGGGCCGGCTACTACGAGCAGGGCGACTTCGCCACCGAGTACGGGTCGGCCAAGTGCCTGGTCAAGCTCGGCTGCTGGGGACCGGTGGTCAAGTGCAACGTGCCCAAGCGGGGCTGGATCAACGGCGTGGGCGGCTGCCCGAACGTCGGCGGCATCTGCATCGCCTGCACGATGCCCGGTTTCCCGGACAAGTTCATGCCGTTCATGGACGAGCCGCCCGGATCGAGGGTCTCCACCACCGCGAGCAGCATGTACGGCACGGTCATCCGCGCCCTGCGCGGCTTCACCGCGAAGACCGCGGACGAGGAGCCCAAGTGGCGCAAGAAGAGCTCGGAGTTGCTGACCGGCTACAAGCAGACCTGGTGACCGACATGGTGACGCCGTCCGGCCCGCGGCCGGCCGTCGCGCCCATTTAGAGGGGAAGGGATCAGCGATGACAACGGCAGAGGACTCCGATATCCGAGAGATGTCGTGGGACCCGATCACCAGGATCGTGGGCAGCCTCGGTATCTACACCAAGGTCGACTTCAAGCAGAAGCGGGTCGTCGAGTGCCACAGCACCTCGTCGATCTTCCGCGGCTACAGCATCTTCATGAAGGGCAAGGACCCGCGCGACGCGCACTTCATCACCAGCCGCATCTGCGGGATCTGCGGGGACAACCACGCCACGTGCTCGGTCTACAACCAGAACATGGCCTACGGGGTACGGCCGCCGCACCTGGGCGAGTGGATCATCAACCTCGGCGAGTCCGCCGAGTACATGTTCGACCACAACATCTACCAGGAGAACCTGGTCGGGGTCGACTTCTGCGCGCGGATGGTCGGCGAGACCAACCCCGGCGTGCTGGAGCAGGCCAACCACACCGAGGCGCCGCACGCCGCCGAGCACGGGTACCGCACCATCGGCGACATCATGCGGTCGCTCAACCCGCTGGAGGGCGAGTTCTACCGCGAGGCGCTCCAGGTCAGCCGGTCCACGCGGGAGATGTTCTGCCTGATGGAGGGGCGCCACGTGCACCCCTCGACGCTGTACCCGGGCGGCGTGGGCACGACGGCGACCGTGCAGCTGTTCACCGACTACCTGACCCGGCTGATGCGCTACGTCGAGTTCATGAAGCGGGTCGTCCCGATGCACGACGACCTGTTCGACTTCTTCTACGAGGCACTGCCGGGCTATGAGGAGGTCGGCCGCCGCCGCGCCGACATGGTGTGCTGGGGCAGCCTGAACGACCCCGAGTTCTGCGACTTCCGGTACGAGAACATGACCAACTGGGGCCGGAAGATGTTCGTCACCCCGGGCGTCATCCGGGACGGGCAGCTGCTCACCAACGACCTGGTCGAGATCAACCTGGGGATCCGGATCCTGCTCGGCAGCTCGTACTACGAGGACTGGGAAGACCAGGAAATGTTCGTCACCCGGGACCCGCTCGGGAACCCGGTGGACCGGCGGCACCCGTGGAACCAGCACACGATCCCGCGGCCGGCCAAGCGCGACTTCGGCGACAAGTACAGCTGGGTCATGTCGCCCCGCTGGTTCGACGGCACCAACTACCTGGCGGCCGACACCGGCGGCGGCCCGATCGCCCGGCTGTGGGCCACCGCCCAGGGCGGCCTGGTCGACTTCGGCTACGTCAAGTCCACCGGCAACAGCGTGCTGATCAACCTGCCGCGGACCGCGACCAAGCCGGAGGTGACCTTCGAGTGGAAGGTCCCCAGGGACAAGACCGGGGCGCCGCTGTCGAACGCCATCGAGCGCGACCGGGCCCGGACCTACTTCCAGGCCTACTCCGCGGCCTGCGCGCTGCACTTCATCGAGAAGGCGCTGGCCGAGATCCGGGCGGGCCGGACCAAGACGTGGGAGCCGTTCACCGTGCCCGACGAGGCGAACAGCTGCGGCTTCACCGAGGCGGTCCGCGGGGTGCTGTCCCACCACATGGTGATCAGGGGCGGGAAGATCGCCAACTACCACCCCTACCCGCCGACCCCCTGGAACGCCAGCGTCCGGGACACGTACGGGACGCCCGGCCCGTACGAGGATGCCGTGCAGAACACGCCGATCTTCGAGGAGAACCCGCCGGACTCCTTCAAGGGCATCGACATCATGCGGGCGGTGCGCAGCTTCGACCCGTGCCTGCCGTGCGGGGTGCACATGTACCTGGGCGGCGGCAAGACGCTGGAGAAGGTCCACTCGCCGACAGGGGTCACCCTTTCGACCTGATCGCGAACGGAATGTGGCCATGTCCCTGGCGGCGGCACCGCCGCCGGGGACATGATGCCGTCATCCAGGAATACCGAGGGGAACCGAATGACCCGCGTACAACAGGTCGGCGACCGGATCGAGGAACTGCTGGGCCTGCTGGCCGGGCGCGGCCAGGGAGCCGCGGCGGAGGAACTGGTCCGGCTGCTGGTCGGCCTGTACGGGGACGGCCTGGCCCATATCGTCGGCGGGCTGCAGGAAGACGGTGCCGCCGGCGCGGCGATCCTGGACCGGCTGACCGGTGACCCGCTGGTGGAGAGCCTGCTCCTGCTGCACGGGCTGCACCCGCTCGGCGTCGACGCGCGGATCCAGCGGGCGCTGGACCGGGTCCGGCCCTACCTGGGCTCGCACGCCGGCGGGGTCCGCTACACCGGGGTGACCGACGGGATCGCCCGGCTGACCCTGGAGGGCAACTGCCACGGCTGCCCCTCCTCGACCGTCACCGTGCAGCTGGCCATCCAGGGCGCGGTCCAGGACGCCGCGCCCGAGGTGACCGAGGTCGTCGTCGAGGGGATGACCGAGCCGCCCCCGCCGCCCGGGCCGGTCCTGCTGCAGATCGGCAGCCGGCCGGACCCGGCACCACCCGGCGCGGCCCCCGTCCCGGCGGACGGCCACGGGAGCTGGGTCACGCTGGCTGAGATCGGGCCGCCCAGCGCCCGGCCGATCTGCACGACCGCCGGCGACATGCCGATCCTCGTCTGCTCGGTCCGCGGGACGCTGTACGCGTACCGGGACGCGTGCGCGGCCTGCGGCAAGAGCATGGGCGGCGGGCAGCTGGCCCGCGAGGTGCTCACCTGCGAGTGCGGCGCGTGCTACGACGTCAGCCGGGCCGGGCGCGGGCTGGACGACGACTCCGCCCTGCACCTGGACCCGCTGCCGCTCGTCACCGACAGCCAGGGGGTGCGGGTCGCGGTCCCGGCGGCGGTCCGGTCATGACCGGCCCGGCTCCCCTCGCCGGGCCCGCGGGCCCGCGGGGTTCCTCCGGCCTGGGCCGGTTCGTCTCCCCGCCGGCCACCGCGCCGCCGGCGCCGCCCGGCCAGGCCACGGCCCCCGAGGCCGATGCCGTGCCCTCGCCACTGGGTTCCCGGGCTGCCGCACCGCCGCTGGTGCCTCCCGGTTCCGCGGCGCCGGGCCCGGCGGGCCCGGCGCCGTCGGCGGCGGCCGAGGAGAAGTGCGAGATGTGCGCGACCCAGATCCCGGCCGGTCACTCGCACGTGGCCGACCTGGAGAACTCCTCGCTGCTGTGCACCTGCCGTGCCTGCTACCTGCTCTTCACCCACTCCCGCGCGGGCCGGGGGCGCTACCGCGCGGTCCCGGACCGGTACCTGCACGACCCGGCGCATCCGCTGTCGGCGCGGGAATGGGAGGAGCTCGAGATCCCGGTCGGGCTGGCGTTCTTCCTGCGCAGCTCGCAGCGCGATGAAGTCGGGGCGTTCTACCCGAGCCCGGCGGGCGCCACCGAGTGCCGGCTCGACCTCGCGGCCTGGGAACGGCTGTCGGCGGAGCATCCGCTGCTGCGGGCCATGGAGGCCGATGTCGAGGCGGCGCTGATCTCCCGGGACGACGACCGCATCGAGCACTTCCTGGTGCCGATCGACGCGTGCTACGAGCTGGCCGGGCGGATGCGGCTGTACTGGCGCGGCTTCGACGGCGGCGCCGAGGCACGGCAGAGCATCGCGGAGTTCCTGGACGCGGTGCGATCCCGGGCGCGGCTGCTGCGCCCGCTCGATCGAGCCGACAGAAAGCCGGAGCGCTGAGATGGCGGACCTGACCTTCGACTGCCTCGGCGCCCAGGCCGAACGTTACGCGGTGATGCCCACGATCACGCTGACGCTGCGGATCAGCGAGACCAGCGGGCAGCGGATCGACACGATCGCGCTGCGCACCCAGATCCGGATCGAGCCCGCGCGCCGCCGCTACACGCCGGCCGAGGAACAGCGGCTGCACGACGTGTTCGGCGACACGACGCGCTGGGCCGACACGCTGAAGCCGATGCAGTTCACGAACGTCTCGACGATGGTGACCAGCTTCACCGGGAGCACCGAGGTGCAGATCCCGATCAACTTCAGCTACGACCTGGAGGTGGGCTGCGGCCGGTACTTCGCCAGCCTGGAATCGGGCGAGATCCCGCTGCTGCTGCTGTTCAGCGGCTCCATCTTCTCGGTCATCGACGGCCGGTTCCAGGTCCAGCAGGTGCCGTGGAGCAAGGAGGCGGCCTACCGCCTGCCGGTCAGCGTCTGGCGCGAAGCGGTCGACGTGCACTTCCCGAACAGCGCCTGGATCACGATGAGCAGGCAGACGTTCGATGACCTGCAGCGGTTCAAGACCCGGCGGGCGCTGCCGACCTGGGATTCGACGGTGACGGCGCTGCTGGCCGAGGCGGCGGACGCGACGGACGCGACGGAGCCGAAGCCGTGAGCCTGCGGCCGGACCAGGTGGCGCACGCGCGCGCGGTGGCGGACGCGATCCTGTACGAGGGCTACCTGCTGTACCCGTACCGGCAGTCGTCGCGGAAGAACCAGGCCCGGTTCCAGTTCGGCGTGCTGATGCCGCCCGCGTACGCGGCGGTGGACGCGAACGAGCCGTCCGCGTCGCAGACCGAGTGCCTGGCCGAATGCGCCGGCGACGCGCGCGTGCAGATCCTGCTGCGCTTCCTGCACGTCCAGCAGCGGCTGGTGCAGGCGGCGGCCGGCCCGGCGGGCTGGCGTGACGTTCCCGTCCTGAACGTGGCCGGCACCGAGTTCACCCGGTTCACCGAGGCCACCGAGCGCGAGGAACGGGCGGACCTGGCCGTCGCGAGCCTGGGCGGCGCGGGCGCGGAGCTGCCGTTCCACGTCGACGGCGGCGAGATCGCCGAGGACCTCACCGACGCGCGCGGCACGGTGGCCGGGCGCCTGATCCACCGGTGGGACGCGCTGGACGGTGTGCTGCGCGTGCAGGCCGACCGGGTGGCCGGCCCGTACCAGGCGCTGCGGCTGCGGGTCCGGGTCGAGAACCGGACGGAACCGGGCGGCCCGCTGGCGGCGCGGGAGGACGGCCTGCGCTGCGCCCTGGTCGCGGCGCACACGCTGATCGGCATCCCGGGCGGGTCGTTCATCTCCATGACCGACCATCCGGAGTGGGCGGCCGAGGCGGTCGCCGCGTGCACGAATGTCGGCACCTGGCCCGTGCTGGCCGGGCCGGCCGGCCGCCGCGACCTGGTGCTGTCGTCCCCGGTGATCCTGTACGACCATCCGCAGATCGCGCCGGAGAGCGCGGGTGACCTGTTCGACGCGACGGAGATCGACGAGATCCTGACGCTGCGGACCATGGCGCTGACCGACGAGGAGAAGCGCGAGGCCCGGGCGACCGACCCGCGCGCCGCCGACCTGATCGACCGGCTGGACGGGCTGCCGCCGGAGATGCTGGAGCGGCTGCACGGCGCCATCCGGTACCTGGAGCCCGGCGCGGGACCGGTCACCCGGTCACCCGGGTCCCCGGCGAGCCCGCCTGCCGGCGCCGCGGGCGCACCGGCCGGGCCGTTCCCGGGCCTGACGGCGGCCGGGCCGTTTCCCGGCGCGGCCGCGGCCGCCGACGACATCCCGGTGTTCCAGACGCCGTCCGCCCCCTGGTGGGACCCCGGGGCCGACAGTTCGGTGTCGCCGGAGACCGATCACGTCGTCATCGGGGGCGTCGCCGTCGCCCGCGGCAGCAAGGTCCGGATGCGGCCCGGCAGCCGCCGGGCCGACGCCCAGGACCTGTTCCTGATCGGCCGGGAGGCTCTCGTCGAGGCGGTCCTGCACGACGTGGACGGGCAGGTGCACGTGGCGGTGAGCCCGGCCAGCGATCCCGTCGCCGAGCTGCAGCGAAGCCACGGGCGGTTCCTCTACTTCGCCCCGGACGAACTCGAGCCGATCGGCGCCGGGCCACCAGCAGACGAACGCGAGCACGGAAACGGCAACCATCGGCCACCTGGCCAGGAGGAGGAAGAGACATGATCGGCAGGCACGACCCGGGGGACAGCGCCCGCGCCGCCTGACCGCGCCGCAGATCGGCCGCGAACTGTGGGCCAGGAGTGGCCTGCCGCCGCTCCTAGGCACATCGCCCCGCAGCCTCGGTGCGGGCGGGGGGACTCGAACCCCCACGGTGTCGCCACCAACAGGACCTAAACCTGTCGCGTATGCCTATTTCGCCACGCCCGCCCGTCCCGCCTGGAACGTGACCTTACCCCGGGATCAGGTCCCTGAGGAGACGATCGACGTGACCGGTGGCCTTGACGCCGTAGTGCGCCTGCGCCACCGTGCCGTCGGCGTCGATCACGAACGTGGACCGGATGACGCCCACGCTCTTCTTCCCGTACATCATCTTCTCGCCGTAGGCGCCGTAGGCCTTCCCGGCCGCGTGATCAGGGTCCGAGAGCAGCGGGAACGTCAGGCTTTCCTTGGCGCGGAACCTGGCCAGCTTCTCCGGCTTGTCCGGCGAGATGCCCAGCACCGCGGTGTCCGCGCCGGACAGGTCGCCCATGCGGTCGCGGAAGTCGCACGCCTCCTTGGTGCACCCCGGGGTCATCGCGGCCGGGTAGAAGTAGACGATCACCTGCTGGCCGCGATATGAGGACAGGCTCACCGGGTTGCCGTCCGCATCCAGCAGGGTGAAATCCGGCGCTGCGTCGCCCGGCGCCAGCCGCGGCTCGGTCACTGTGCTCCTCCGGGGGTCTGTTCGGCGGCCTTCTGCCCCACGCTATCCCTCCGCTGGCCGCGCCACGCCGTACCTTCGGACGTGCCGATCTGACCAAAGACGTTTTCCGGGGTGAGCACCACTGCAGACACCCAAGCGGCCGTGACCTAAACCATCACCCGCAGTCCACCGCCGCCGACGCTGACCTAGTGCACGGGTCCGTGGATGTGATCGCCGCCGCCAACTACGTCAGCTTCCTGGCCGCCTAGGCCCACCACGCCCACCGTGTGAACGCGATAGGCGGCATGCGCCACGGCCCGCCAGAATGGCCGACATGAGCCACCATGGGACGGCCATCCGGCGCCGGGCCACCTCCGTTATCTAATCGGTCTTATACTCCGCGTGCGGTATCGCCCGGTCCCATGCCATCTCGAATGCTGCCACGATGTCGCGGACGGTCCGGGGATCTGAGCTGAAGGTGTAGTGACGCGGGTTGGTGCCATCGCCGCGCTGGAAGTTCCACCGCACGATCCGGTGGTCGAACAGCCAGCAATCCGCACCGGGCAGCAGCAGGTCGGCAGCTTTGGTGCGAGGTAGCCACCGGATGTCCTCACCAGCTTTCATGTTGACATCGGTGCAGGCGTGCTCCCACCGCAGGTAATCCGATAGCGGCTCAGATACTACCCGGACCCGGCGGATCACCACGCCGCGTGCGACCGCTGCGCGGACAACGTTGAGGTGGTCGCCCCAGTCGTATGCCCCGATGTCACCGGTCGCCTGCCACTCGGCGAAGCCCTTGTCGGCCTGGTCATAAGAGTCGCGCATCTCGAAGCGGATCACTGACCGGCGCGTGCTTGCCAGTAGTTCCGCAAAACTGTGCTGGCCAGGGCCTTGCCTGTTCTGCTCGTATCCGTCCAGAGCTTCGCGGATGAGCGGAGCCATGCGGGCTGGCAGCCACACGTCTGATTCGTCCTCGGCCTTGCCGATGTGCTCATTCAGGGCCGTGATGAGCGCCGGATCGGTGACGGTCTTCCCCCGGAGCAGGAAGTCTCCTGTCTGCGGGTCGACGAATACAGCCGGGCATTCACTGCTGTTGGATTCGGGGTCGCCGCCGACGAAATCAGGCACAGGAACCTCCCAAGGGTGCAGGTTTCATTCGCGAGCCTCACTTGCTCCATCGCGCTCGTCAAGAGCAGCCAGCGCGTCCCTGATCAGCGTCCGCGCCGCCTTACCCTGCACGGCGATCGAGAACAGATGCTCCCAGGCAGTGACGTAGGCGCCGATCTCATCAGGGTGTGTTAGGGACAAGAAGCCAGATAGCAGCTCAATGGTAACCAGATCGGAGTCGGTGATATCGAAGGACTCACGGGGGCGGTGACCGCGCCGGCCGGCATCCATCGGGATGATGCAGAGTGACACTGACGGCAGCCTCATAACATCGAGCAGGTGCGTGAGCTGGTCGCGCTGGATTCTGGTGCCGTAGGGCCGGAACCGGAGGACCGGTTCCTCGACGACGAAGACGAACTGCCTGTCCCGCTGAAGCAGGTAACCCTGCCTGCCGATCCGCTCGGCCACCGCCTCGGCGATGTCGTCGACTTCCACGCCGCGTTCCTGGCGGACCCCGGTCATGATCGCGGTCATGTACGCGGCGGTTTGCAGCAGTCCCGGCACCACCTTCGTCTGATAGGTCCGGAACAGTCTGACGCGCTCCCACATGTTGCCGGACAGCATCTTCTGCGTGGCGTTCAGGCCAGTCCGCCGACCTAGATCGCGGAAGGCTATCCACAACCGCGCTACTGCCGCCTGTTCCTTGAGCAGTTCTTCCGTGCGCTGCGGCGAGGCACCGCAGACGTGGCACCACAGCCGCACATCGGCCATAGAGGCGGGCCGGATGGCCTTCTCGATCTGGGAGACCTTCGACGCCTGGCATCCTGCGGCGGCGGCGAAGGCGCGGCCGGACAATCCGGCGGCCAGCCGCAGTTCGCGGAGCTGGCCGCCAAGACGTTGCCGGGCAGCCTGAGCGCTGGAAGAAGACGGCGGCATCACGATCAATCAAAGCCTGTCACGGTCGCAACCCACAGGGATTGCCAACGATTGCCCGCTCGCGTTAGAGGCTGGACCTGCGGTTAAGCGACCAGGCAAACCAGATGCGGGCAATTACCGGCAATCTTCTTTCAGCCTACGCCCTGCACATGTTTCACTGCCGGTATCCACGTAGGTACAGGCAGAGGAGTGACTGGAATGCAATCCACGCCAGGCAGTACGGTCGGGAGCGCAGCCAGCGTAAGCCATGCCCCTGCCCTGCCGGTACGAGGCCATCCACCACGACGGCGACGGCCCCGGCCCCTGGTGCGTGGTCAGCACGGACCCCGCTGACCTGTGGCAGGAACTGGCCGGCCGGACCCGGCCCACCGCCCTGGACGGCGACCAGGCAGATCACGCGCTGCTTCTCGCCGCCCTCACCAGCGGCTCCCATCCCGCCGATCGCATCCCCCCGCCCGGCAGCGCGAAGACCCGGCACACCGCCAAGTGAACGACCGGGCCTCCGCGTCCTCCCATAACCCACAAGAGGTGAGATCAGTATGCCCACCCCGGCCGCACCCCCCCACGCGCCGGCCCCACTCATCCGCCCGGCCACCGCGCGGGTCTTCGCCCGCGCAGTGGAGGAAGGCCAGGCCCTCGCCGCGACCAACCGGGCCGCCGTGGAAAAAGTGCTGCCCGCCTGCATGCACATCAGCGCGAACATCGCCGCCCTGGTGAACCTGCACACGTTCCCGGTCAGCGCCGCGCCGGCCCGGTTGCAGCGGGCCGCCAGCCTGATGGCCGGCGGCGGCCTGCTGGCCCGGCCGGTCAGCGTCGCGGCGCTGGTGGCCCGTTGATTGGCGTGGCCGGGAACCCGCCGCCGGTGCGGTCCCCGCTGGAGGTGCTGGCCCTGCAGTTCCCGCAGTACCGGATCTGGATGCGCGGTATCGGCGGCCGGCTGTTCTACCTGGCCGAGGCGGTGGACCCGCATGTACAGCCCAGATTCGCCCAAGCCGAAACGCGGCAGTTCACCGGCCACTACGACGCGGGGGACCTGCACCACCACTCCCGCGCCGATGTCGCGGGTTTCCTGCACGGCCTGGACCTGATCACCCCCGGCATCACCGAAGCGCGGGCCTGGCACGCCCCAAGGTTCATCCCGTCCTATTCCCGCCGGGGCCACATCTGGGCCGCCGTCGCCCGCAAACCCGCACCGGCAGATCCGGGGCGGCCATGACCAGCCAGCCCGCCGTCACCCTGGAGTCCCTGTCCTTCCACTGGGCGGACGCCTACCTGATCAGCTACGCCCGTGACCGGTGGGTCGCGCTGCGCCGCGACCGCCACCGCTTCCTCACCGCCGGCACCCTGACCGGGCTGGAGACCGCGATCGAGGCCGACTACCGGGACCACCCGGTCCCCCGCGACTTCGACCCCGGCCCCATCCAGATCACCTGCCAGCAATGCGGCCATACCCTCGCCTGTGACGCATCATCGCAGGCAGCACGCGATCAGATCTGCGGCCAATGCAGCTACCCCTTCCCCGGATGACCCCAGCGAACCCGGGACGGCTCCCCAAGATCATGTTGGCCATTTGACCGGGCACACTGGATCGTCCGCCCGGGCCGGCACGGCGGTGTACGGCCTGTACCTCAGCGGGAACCGAGGGGTCCAGAGGCGTCGTCCCCCCGGACGGCGTCCTCCCCCGGGTCAGCTCAGCGATGAGGGGGACGAGGGCGCGGAACGCGCGGCTGCGGTGGCTGATCGCGTCCTTGGCTTCGGGGGTCATCTCGGCGGTGGTCTGCCCGGCCCCGTCCGGCAGGAAGATCGGGTCGTAGCCGAAGCCGCCCGTGCCGCGGGGGCTCGTGGTCAGCCTGCCGTCCAGGCGGCCCTCGGCGACCCGCTCCCGCCCGTCCGGCAGGGCCACCGCGGCCGCGCACGCGAAGTGAGCGCCCCGGTACGGGCCATCAATGTCCGACAGCTGCGCCAGGACCAGGGCGAGGTTGGCGGCGTCGGCACCGTGCCGGCCGGACCAGCGCGCGGAAAAGATGCCCGGCATGCCGTTCAGCACGTCGACGCACAGGCCGGAGTCGTCGGCGACCGACGGCAGCCCGGTGAACCGCGCGATGGCACGCGCCTTCAGCAGGGCGTTGTCGGCGAAGGTCAGCCCGGTCTCGGCCACATCCGGCGCGCCGGGGAACTCCTCCAGCCCGGTCAGGTCCACCGGGATCCCGGCCGCGGCGAGGATCCGGCGCAGCTCGACGACCTTGTGAGCGTTCTGGGTGGCCAGCACGAGCCGGAGGGTGCCCGCTTCACCCAGGTCCGTTCGGCTAGAGAGAAAGGGCATCGTGCTGCAGCCTGGTCAGCTCACCGCAGCCGGCTACGGCGAGATCGAGCAGCCGGCCGAGCATGTCCCGGCTGAACGGCTCGCGCTCGGCCGTGCCCTGCACCTCGACGAAGTCGCCGTCGCCGGTGCAGACCACGTTCATGTCGGTTTCGGCCGCTGAATCCTCCTCGTAGCAGAGGTCGAGCCGCGGCTGGCCGTCGATGACGCCGACGCTGACCGCGGCCACCGACGTGGGCAGCGGGTCCCCGTGGCAGCGGTGGCGGCCCTGCAGCCAGGCCACCGCGTCCGCAAGCGCGACGTAGCCGCCGGTGATGGCGGCCGTGCGGGTACCGCCGTCCGCCTGCAGCACGTCACAGTCGATGACGATCGTGTTCTCGCCCAGCGCCTTGACGTCAACGCAGGCGCGCAGGGCCCGGCCGACCAGGCGGGAGATCTCGTGCGTGCGCCCGCCGACACGGCCCTTGACCGACTCGCGGTCGTTGCGGGTGTTCGTCGCGCGCGGCAGCATCGCGTACTCGGCGGTCACCCAGCCCAGCCCGCTGCCCCGCCGCCACCGCGGCACGTCCTCCTGGACGCTGGCGGCGCACAGCACGCGGGTGGCGCCGAACTCCACGAGCACGGAGCCTTCGGCGTGATCGAGCCAGCGGCGGGTCAGCTTCACCGGGCGCAGGTCAGTATCGGAACGTCCGTCAGGTCGGGCCATGCCCGCCAGACTATCGGCGTCTCAGAGTGGGAGCGGCCCGGAGGGGCTGAGGTCGAACTCCTGGCCGGGGGCGGCCAGCGAGAGCGTCCCGGTGAACGTGGCGCTCGCCTCCGCGAACGACCGCTGCTTGTCGTTCCACGGCACCAGATGGGTCAGCACCAGATGCCGCACCCCGGCGCGCTCCGCGTGCTCGCCGGCCTGGCGCCCGGTCAGGTGCACGTTGCCGGGCAGGCCCGGGCCGTCCAGGAAGGACGCCTCGCACAGCAGCAGGTCGGCCCGGCGGGCCAGCTCGACCAGCGCCGCACAGGGACCGGTGTCGGCCGAGTAGGCCAGGATCCGGCCGCCGTGCTCCACCCGGAAGCCGAACGTCTCCACCGGATGGTTCATCCGCTGCGTGGTGATCAGGAACGGCCCGATCCGGCGGGTTCCGGGTGTCAGCGTGGTGAAGGTAAAGGCGTCGGTCATGCCGGGACCGGGATCCGGCTCCAGGCCGTAGGCCAGGGCCATCCGCTCCGCGGCCCGTTCGGGGGCGTAGACGGGGATCGGGGGCTGCGGGCCCTCGGGGGCGTACCTCCGGGCGACCCAGTAGGAGGCCAGGTCGAGGCAGTGATCCGCGTGCAGGTGACTGAGGCAGATGGCGTCGATGTCGAACAGCCCGACGTGCCGCTGCATCACCCCCAGCGCGCCGTTGCCGAGGTCGATCAGCATCCGGAAACCCTCCGCTTCCAGCAGGTAACTGGACGCGGGGCTGTCGGGTCCCGGGAAGCTGCCGGAGCATCCGATGATGGTCAGCCGCACGAGAGACCACAATACGGCTGCGGCCCATGGTGCGGGTGACACGGCGCAGAGTTGGACGTGGGCGGGGCGGCCCGGGGGTCAGGCCCAGAGCTGCCCTTCAAGCTTTTCCTCGGCCTCCTCCAGCGTGCCGCCGTAGGCACCGGTCGACAGGTACTTCCAGCCGCCGTCCGCCACGATCAGCGCGATGTCGGCCCGCTCCCCCGCCTCGACGGCCTTGGCGCCCAGCGCGGTCGCGGCGTGCAGCGCGCAGCCGGCCGAGATGCCGGCGAAGATACCCTCGGCGTTCAGCAGCTCCCGGGTCGCCGCCAGCGCGCCGGCGGAGGAGACCGAGAACCGCGTCGTCAGCACGGACTCGTCGTACAGCTCCGGGACGAAGCCCTCGTCGACGTTCCGCAGGCCGTAGACGAGCTCCCCGTACCGGGGCTCCGCGGCGATGATCTTCACACCGGGAACGTGCTCGCGCAGGTAGCGGCCGGTGCCCATGAGCGTGCCGGTCGTGCCCAGGCCGGCCACGAAGTGGGTGATCTCCGGCAGGTCCGCCAGCAGCTCCGGGCCGGTGGTCTCGTAGTGGGCGCGCGCGTTCGCCTCATTGCCGTACTGGTACAGCATGATCCAGTCCGGGTTCTCGGCGGCGAGCCGCTTCGCGACCCGGACGGCCTCGTTGGAGCCGCCCGCGGCGGGTGAGTAGATGATCGTCGCGCCGTACATCTCGAGCAGCTGACGGCGTTCGGCGGAGGTGTTCTCCGGCATGACGACGGTCAGCCGGTACCCGCGCAGCTTGGCCACCATGGCCAGGGAGATGCCGGTGTTGCCCGACGTCGGCTCGAGGATCGTCGATCCCGGCTGCAGCAGCCCGTCCTTTTCGGCGTGGGCGACCATGTAGAACGCCGCGCGGTCCTTCACCGACCCGGTCGGGTTGCGGTCCTCCAGCTTGGCCCACAGCCGCACCTCGGGCGACGGCGACAGCCGCGGCAGGCCCACCAGCGGGGTGCGGCCTACCGAGTCGAGCAGCGAGTCGTAGCGCATACCAGCTCCGGGCCGCTGATCAGGCGGCACCCCCGGCGACGGCCGGGAGCACCGTCACGGTGTCGCCGTCCTTGACCGGGGTTTCCAGGCCGCCCAGGAAGCGCACGTCTTCGTCGTTGAGGTACACGTTGACGAAGCGGCGCAGGCCGCCGTCGGCAACCAGCCGGTCGCCCAGCCCGCTGTGCCGCCCGTCGATGTCCTCGATGAGCTCGCCCAGCGTGGAGCCTGCGCCCTCCACCTGCTTGGCGCCGCCCGTGTACGTGCGCAGGATCGTCGGGATACGAACCTCGATAGCCATCAAACACTCCATAGTGTGCGAATACAGCGGCTGGCCGGGTGAGCGCGACCCGTGCGGCTTGCCGCGGCACCGTCCCGGCTCCCTAGCGGTCCAACCCTGGTCCTGCCGGGATCATTCCACCGGGCAGACGGCGCCGGGTCAATCCCTACGGGCAGCGGGGTAAATCGCTCGGTGCGCGGGTCAATCCCCTAGGTGATCTCTACGGGCTCCTCCGTGACCTCGTCCCCGGCGATCCGGAACGAGCGGAACTCGGCCTTGTCCGGGTCACGGGTCGATACGAGGACGTAGTGCGCGCCCGGCTCGCTCGCGTAGGAGACGTCCGTCCGGGACGGGTAGGCCTCGGTGGCGGTGTGCGAGTGATAGATGACGACGGGCTCCTCATCCCGCTCGTCCATCTCCTTCCACACCTGAAACTGCTCCATCGAGTCAAACCGGTAGAACGTCGGGGACCGCTCGGCGTTCATCATCGCGATGAACCGCTCCGGGCGGTCGCCGCCGGCCGGGCCGGCCACCACGCCGCACGCCTCGTCCGGGTGGTCGGCGCGGGCGTGCGTGACGATCTTGTCGTGGAGCTCGCGGCGAATCGAGAGCATACCGCGAGGGTACCGGGCCCTCCGCTCAGCTGAGCGCCTGGACCAGTGATTCCTGGACGCCGCCCAGCCAGGCGTACACCTCGAACGCGGCCGAACGGGGATCGAGCGGGTCCAGTTCCTGCCACTGCTCCTCGAACTCCTCGGTGACGCCGAGCCGGACGCCCAGCGCGAGCCGGACGTCGTTAAGCGCCCGCAGCCAGCACTGCGCCTGCTCCCTTGACAGCTTGACCGGGCCGCCGCCGGCCGGCAGGGTGTCCAGCACGGTCCGCGCGCTCTCCTGCTTGGCGGTGCGCAGGCTCTGCTCGGTGAACCGGCGGAACTCCCCGGCCGCGTCGGGATCGTCCCGGTAGGCGTCGGGCAGCAGGCGGGCGAGCGCCGGGTCCTGCGGCGCCTCGGCGGGGCGGCCGGAGCCGAGCATCGCCTCCAGTTCCGCCGTGCTGGGCACGCCCGGTGTGCCGGGATCCAGGGCTTCCCCGGCCGGCCCGCGCGGGCTGGTCGGGGCGGCGCCCGGATCGGTGAGCAGGTCGACGACCTGCTCGATCAGGCCGCGCAGCAGGACCGCCTCCGGGCCATCGAACCTGGCCCGGACGCCACGGCCGGCCCGGCGAAAAGCATCCATCAGGAAGGCGCCACCAATGCGAATCTTGTCCAGGCGAGGATAAGGAGCGGGAGTCTCACGAGTCCGAGGAGACCGTCGCCCACAGCCCGTAGCCGTGCAGCACCTCGACATTGTGCTCCATCGACTCACGTGCGCCGGCGGCCACCACCGCCTTGCCCTTGTGGTGCACGTCGAGCATGAGCTTCGTCGCCTTCGGCTTCGGGTAGCCGAACACCGTCTGGAACACGTACGTCACGTAGTCCATCAGGTTGATCGGGTCGTTCCAGACGATCGTCAGCCAGGGCTTGTCCGGCGTGGTCCGCTCGCCGGACTCCGGCAGCTCCACCTCAGAGGGTGCCACGCTCACGGCTGCTTACCTCCCGGTCCGTAGTCTTCCACTCGTGACGAATTCGGCGGACAGTATGTCTCTTCCACCCGATGGCCGTCCCATGCCCGGGCACGGTACCGCGTTGCTGACCGATCAGTACGAGCTGACCATGCTCCGGGGCGCCTTGCACAGCGGGGCGGCCGAGCGCCGCACGATCTTCGAGGTGTTCGCCCGGCACCTGCCGCACGGCCGAAGATATGGCGTCGTCGCAGGTACCGGAAGGCTGCTCGACGCCCTTGAGCGGTTCAGGTTTGACGCAGCTGATCTTGATTTCCTCCGGGCCTCCGACATCGTGGACGACGTCACGCTCCGGTACCTGGAATCATACCGTTTTACCGGGAACATCTGGGGCTATGGCGAAGGGGACTGCTACTTTCCCGGCTCGCCGATCCTGGTCGTCGAGGGCACGTTCGCCGAGGCGGTCATCCTCGAGACGATCACCCTGTCGATCTTCAACCACGACTGCGCGATCGCGTCCGCCGCGTCCCGGATGGTGACCGCGGCCGGCGGCCGGCCGCTCATCGAGATGGGGTCGCGGCGCACGCACGAGAAGGCCGCCGTGGCCAGCGCCCGGGCAGCCTACCTGGTGGGCTTTTCGTCCACGTCCAACCTGCAGGCCAACCTAAGCTACGGTGTGCCCTCGGCCGGGACGAGCGCGCACGCGTTCACCCTGGTGCACGACAGCGAGCGGCACGCGTTCCGGACCCAGCTCGACGCCCTGGGCAAGGGCACCACGCTGCTGGTGGACACGTTCGACGTCGACCGCGCGGTGCGGGCCGCGGTCGAGCTGGCGGGCCCCGACCTCGGCGCGGTGCGCATCGACAGCGGCGACCTGCTGGTGCTGGCCCACCACGTCCGTGCCCTGCTCGACGAGCTCGGCGCGACCCACACCAGGATCGTGCTCACCGGCGACCTGGACGAATACTCGATCGCGGCGCTGGGCGCCGCCCCGGTCGACGGTTACGGGGTGGGCACGTCCCTGGTGACCGGGTCCGGTGCGCCCACCGCCTCGCTGGTGTACAAGCTCGTGGCACGATCCGATCGGCCGGGCAGCGGCAGCCCGCTCCGGCCGATGGCGAAGCGCTCGGTCGGCAAGCCCGGCCGCGGCGGCCGGAAATGGGCGCTGCGGCACCGGGATGAAGCCGGGGTGGCCTTGGCGGAGGAGATTCGGCTGGCGCCGCCCGATCCGGGGCCGGGTGATCGCCTGCTGCTGACGCCGCTCGTGCGTGACGGGGAGATCGTGGGCCGCGAGCCTCTCGCGGCCGCGCGCGCACGGCACCGTCGGGTGCTCGCGGAGCTCCCGCCGCAAGCCTTCCAGCTGTCCCGAGGCGACCCGGCCATCCCCACCGTCTTCGAAGGCGTCTGGTAACCGGAGGCGGCGGGCGCGGGGCGGCGGGCGCAGCAGGCGCGGGGGGCGGGGGCGGTGCTCTTACTTAACTACTGCACTGCGATACTTAACTACGGCACTGCATCGGGGTACGTTAGGGCGTATGAGCACCTCCCACGACGCTCTTTCCATCCTCCAGCAACTTCGCGTTGACAACCGGTTATGCGGCTCGCGGTCGTCAACACGAAGGGCGGCGTCGGTAAGACGACCACGGCCATCTATCTCGCGGCCGGGCTGCACCGGCAGGACCGGACGCTCTTGATCGATGCTGACCCGCAGCAATCGGCCTACCTGTGGTCGGAACAGGACCCGATCTTCCCATTCACCGTCATCAGCCGCCCGATACGGGACCTGCATCACCGCCTGGCCAGCCTCAGCCGCGGATACGAGCACGTCATCATCGACACGCCCCCAGGGGACAGCGGCATCATCGGTTCGGCGGTGATGGCCGTAGACACGGTGATCATCCCGGCGTCGCCGAGCGGGCTGGACCTCAACCGGATCATGCCGACGATCAGCCTGCTGGCCAGCCTGGAGCCGGTTCACCCGGTAGAGGTCAGCGTGCTGCTCACGAGGGTGCGCAGGGGCACACTCAGCGCCCGGGGCGTCCGGGACGTGCTGGCGGAGACAGGGCTGCCCGTAATGGACACGGAGATCCCGCTGGCGGAGATGTACGCGGGAAGCTTCGGCACCGCGCCAGTAGACCTCGGCCGCTACGACGACCTAATCCGGGAGCTGAAGTCATGAGCCCAGCACAACGCCCGAGCACAATCGCCGGTCTGCGGCGGGCCGTCACTCCCGCCCCGGCTACCACCGAGACTGTTCCTTCGGTCACCGACGCACCACAGCGGCCACGGCCAGAGAAGCCTGTCAGATTCACTCTCGACCTTGACCGGGCCCGGCACAAGTTCCTGAAGAACTATGCCACCGAGATCGAAGCCCGCGGGGCGTCGGAGATCATGCGCGCAATGCTGGACGAGCTGCGTGACGATCCCGAGCTGGCGGCCCGGGTACGGGCCCGGGTCTGGCAGCGTGGGACAGACTCTTGACCGACATCAAAGTCGTGGTCCCTGCGCGACCCCAACGGACCCCTCTTCGAGGATGACCTCCGCCCATGGGACGTCTGCTTCGACGAGAACGGGCGGCCGCCGTGGGATGGGGTGGACCGGAACCACCGTAGGTCCATGTGGTTCCAGTAATCCGCCATGGTCGCCTCGTCCGCGCTGGTGGCGGCGGGGACGCCGCTGACCTCGCCGGCAGCGTTTCCGGCACGATACCGTGGGTGGGTGCGCGCACTCATCGTCGTGGACGTCCAGAACGATTTTTGCGAGGGCGGCTCACTCGCCGTGCCGGGCGGCGCCTTCGTGGCCCGCTCGATCAGCGAGCGGCTCGCCACCGGCGGCAGCGAGTACACGCACGTCGTCGCCACCCAGGACCATCACATCGATCCGGGGGCCCACTTCTCCGACCACCCGGACTACGCCCACTCGTGGCCACCGCACTGCGTCGCCGGGACGCCGGGCGCGGAATTCCACCCCGACCTGGACACGACCCGGGTGGAGGCGATCTTCCGCAAGGGGGAGCACGCCGCCGCCTACAGCGGATTCGAGGGCGCCGACGACACCGGCACGCCGCTGGGTGACTGGCTGCACGAGCGCGGTGTCACCGAACTCGACATCGTCGGGATCGCCACTGATCACTGCGTGCGCGCGACGGCCGTGGACGGGGCACACGCCGGGTTCGCCACCCGCGTCCTGCTCGGCCTGACGGCGGGCGTCGCCCCGGACAGCACCGCCCGTGCCCTCACCGAGCTGCGCGACGCCGACGTCGATCTCACCGGCACGCCGGTCCTTCTGTCGTAAGGGTTTCCCCCCGCTCCCGCAGGGTGCCGCAGATCGCAGGCCGGCCGATGTCGTTGCTTGCCTGGAGACCGGCCGCGCGGATTGACGGCATTACCGTTCGAAGCAGCGAGCCGCATCCCCGCGGTTCCAGCACGAGTCTCCAGGCACGGTCGGGCGCGGCCGGATCCTCAGTCCACGCAGGGGATGCCCTTTTCGGCGCCGACGGCGCCGCCTTGCGGACCGGTGGTCGGAATGACCGACGTGGGCGAGGACGAAGGCGAGCTTGAGCTACTGCTGCTGGCCGGGCTGATGGTGGGCGCGGTCGTGGTGTCCGCGCCGATCAGGACCTCGACATGGTTCGGGGCCACCGAAGCGCCGGCGGCGGCCGTGACGCCGAACGCCGAGGCGATCCGGCTGGCGTTGGCCGCCTCACCGGTTCCGTAGAGGACCGCGGTGGTGGTCCGGGCCGTCGCGTTCGCTACCTCGCCGGCCTTGAATCCGGCCTGGACCATCGCGGCCGAGACCTTGGAGGCGAGCAGGGGGGTCTGGCTGCCGTTGAGGACGTCCACGGTCGTCTCTGCGGCGGGTGTGCCGGGCGGCTGCGGACGGCTTGCGGGAAGAGGAAGAGGTGGGCGCGGCGGGCTTCGGGTAGAACGTGGACTGGACGATGTTCCTAATGCTGGCGGGGTTGACCACGTTGGCGTCCTGGCCGTCGATCGTGGCGTAACCCTGGATGGGCAGCGTGTGGAAGACCAGGTTCCCGCTGGTCAGGTCCTGCATCTGCGACGCGAAGTCCAGCAGGTTCCAGTCGGCGTCGGTGATCACGTACTGCTTGGCTACCGACAGCAGCGCCTGGATCTTGGTCAGGTCGCCGATCACTCCCTCGGTGTGCAGCTGCTCCATGACCGCGTCGAGGAAGGCCTGCTGACGGTGCGTCCGGTCCAGGTCGCCGTTGGGCAGGCCATCACGCTGGCGGACGAACGCCAGCGCCTGCGAGGCGCTGAGGTGCTGGTAACCGGCGCGGAAGTCCGCGCCGGAGTTGGCGTCCTTGACCGCGTGGTTGAGGCAGACCTCCACGCCGCCGAGAACGTTGGCCAGCCCGTAGAACCCGTCCAGGTTCACCTCGGCGAAGTGGTCGATATGCACGCCGGTCAGCTGCTCCACGGTGTCGACCGCGGCCTTGCGGCCGGCCTCGTTTCCCTGGAACGCGAGCTGGTTCTGGCTGATGCCCGGGTTCTGCTGCTTCAGTTGCTGCTGCGCGTAGAACATGCTGACGCCGTAGGCCTGGTCGATCTTGCCCTGCTGCTGGGAGCCCACCGTGCCGGCGAAGTTGACCCAGTCGTCGCGCGGGATGGAGAAGCCAACCGCCTTCTTCCCGCCGGCCGGGATGTGCAGCAGGATCAGCGTGTTGGTGTCGTTCCCGCCGACGCCGTTCTCCACGCCCTGCACGCTGCCGGCGTGCAGGGCCTTCAGGATGTTCGCCGGCAGCACGTTGCCGTTCCAGTCCCGGCGGCTTTCCAGCCCCATCAGCAGGATGTTCTGCGGGCCGACGGAGGGTCCGCCGGTGATCGCGTGCGAGGCGCCGATGCTGCTCACGTCCCGCACGACGAAGTAGGAAAGGCCGCTGGCCAGGAGGACGAGCGCGGAAAAGGCACAGGTCAGCATGTATCCCGTGGTCCGCGCGATACCGTGCGCCGGGACACCCCCATGCACTCTAGTCACCGGTTCCCCCCGAAACCCGGCTCACCATCCATGTCGCGAAGACTACCGGGACGCCCCTGTTATTGATCCTTAACGGCTAACATCTGAGACTAGATGACCGAGCCACGATGGCACGATACGGATCCGGGCCCGTCGTATGGTGGCGTGCCCGGGCCTGATCTTCGGCCGAGCCGGCGCGCCCGCGGGAGCGGGCCGTATCGACGGGATCCCCCCGCCGCGCGCCCGGATGCCGCCCCCGAGTCCTTCGGGCAGGGTCGCGGGTCGTCCCGGCATGCCGCTGGTGAGCGTGGGGACCGCGATAGTGGCCCCTCCCGGCCCGATCCTGCGCTGAACAGCCCTGAGCTGTACAGGCCTGACCCGTACCGGCCACGCGAGTTCGGCGAGGACCCCGCGTTCTACCCGGACGAGACGGGTCCCCGGCCGCGCCGTCGCGACCGGGGCCGGGCGGCGTGATCCCGGGCGGCGCGATGCCGGGCGGCGTGATCCCGGGCGGCGGTGATGCCGGGCGGCGCGATGCCGGGCGGCGCGATGCCGGGCGGCGCGATGCCGGGCGGCGCGACCCGGAGCCCTATGACCGGGGCCAACGCGACCCGGAGCCCCACGACCGAGGCACACGTGACCCCGATACGCGCGACTGGGGCATACGCGATCCCGCCGAGCGGGACCTCGCCCGGCGGGACCTCGCCCGGCGGGACCCCGCCCAGCGGGATCTCGGCCGGCCGGATCGCGGCCGGGCCGATCCGCGCTCCCGCGACTGGGGCCAAACCAGGCCGTGGGCAGAACGAGCCGCGCCAGAGAGGCCCGCGCCAAGGTGGACCGGTAGCAGAGTGGACCGGGGCGAGCCGGGACGGGCCACCGGCGGCAGTCCTCACCGGCCGGCTCGTCATGGCGGTGGGGCGAGATGCCGGGCGGCCGCGGGATGCTGATGGTGATCGCCGCGGCGGTCGTCGGCACGGCCGTGACCGTCGCGATGCACCACGATCCCGGCTACCTGCTCGGGGGCGCCGTCATCGTGGGGACATTCGTCGCCGCCCTGGCGGTACGGCCGAAGGCCGTCTACCAGCTCATCCCGGTCCCGGCGCTGGCCTACCTGGTGGGAGCGCTGGGCACCGGCCTGATCCACCAGCAGAACGCCGGCCCGTCCCCTTCCGGGCTCACCGTCAGCGCGGCGCAGTGGGTCGCGGGCGGGTTCATCACGATGGCCGCCGCGACCGCGGTGGCCGTGCTGCTCACCATCATCCGCTGGCTGATGAACAGGCACGCTGCCCCACCCGGGCCACCGCCCCAGCCCGAGTCGCTGGCCCCCAGCAGGCCGACGTCACGGATCGTGTCGCCCGCCGGGCCCGTGACGGATTCGTGGCGCAGACGGCCGCAGCCCAAGGCGGCGCCGCGTCCCGAGCCGCCTTCCTGGCCCTGGCCGGAAGAGCCCGTGCCGCGGAGCAAGCGGGCGTCGCGGCGTGAGCCGCCCCCGCCGACGGAGCCATTTTCGCGGCCCCGGTCATCGTCGTGGCGGGAACCTCCCTCGCGGCCCGGGCCGCCGTCATTTGGTGCCCCACACGACTTAACGTCGATTTGACGTCGACGGCCTGCCGGAACGGCGGCCGCTCGCCGGGGCTCCGCGCCTTGCCAGGGCTCCGCGCCTTATCGGGGTTCGCGCCGTGCCGGTTTCGCCCTTATCGGGGTTCACCCTTATCGGGGGAACCGCTTATGGGGGGCAGCCGCTTACCGGGGCAGCCGCTCATCCGGGGTCAGCGGCGGGCGGTCGCCCAGCCGCGGATCATGTCGATGCGCGCGCGGATCTGGTCCGCGGTCGCCTGCGGCAGCGGCGGCCCCCCGCACGCCCGCCGCAGATCGGCGTGGATGGCGCCGTGCGGCTGCCCGGTCCGGTGATTCCACGCCCCGACCAGGCCGTTCAGCTCCTTGCGCAGGGCGGCCAGCGCCTCGCGGCTGACGGGGGACGCCGCGCCGGCGCCGGCTCCCGCGCCCGGCCCGGGGACCACGGGGCCAACCCCGGGAACTGCAGCGCCGGCCCCGGGAACCACAGGCCCCGGCCCGGGCATCACGGCCATCCCGCCGGGAACGCCGTCCTGTGCCCCGGCGACCCGCGAGCGCGTCCTGATCTGGTCTGCCTGGCGCTTGCGCAGCAGATGGGCCACCTGCTCCGGTTCGAGCAGCCCGGGCAGGCCCAGGAAGTCTTCCTCCTCGGGCGAACCCGGCGCGGTGGCCGTGCCGAACTCGCCCCCGTCGTAGAGCACCCGGTCGAAATGCGCCGACGCGTGGAGCACCTCGATCGGGGGGGTCAGCAGATCGTCGGCGGTGTCCCGCTGCCGCTGGGCTTCGGCCAGTTCCTGTTCCTCGGGCGCCTCCGTTGGGCGGCGCAGCACATGGTCTCGCTCGGCTTCAAGTTCCGCGGCGTAGCTGAGCAGGACCGGAACCGAGGGCACGAACACCGACGCGGTCTCGCCGCGGCGGCGGGCGCGGACGAACCGCCCGACGGCCTGCGCGAAGAACAGCGCCGTACTGACGCTCGTCGCATACACCCCGACCGCCAGCCGGGGGATGTCCACGCCTTCCGACACCATCCGGACCGCGACCATCCAGCGGTCGTCGGAGGCGGTGAACGCGGCGATCTTGCGGCTCGCCGACGGGTCGTCGGACAGGACGACCACCGGGCGCTTCCCGGTGATCCGGCGCAGCAGCGCCGCGTAGGCACGCGCGTCCTCATGATCGCCCGCGATCACCAGCCCGGCCGCGTCGGCCATGCCGCGGCGCACCTCGGTGAGCCGCTTGTCGGCCGCCTCCAGCACCCTTATGACCCACTCGCCGGCCGGGTCGAGCGCGGTCCGCCACGCCTGCGCGATCTGTTCCTTGGTCATCGGGGTGCCGAGGGTGGCGGTGATCTCGTCGCCGGCCCGGGTCCGCCAGCTCATCTCGCCCGAGTACGCCAGGAAGATCACCGGCCGGACGACCCCGTCCTCCAGGGCGTTCGCGTACCCGTAGACGTAATCGGAGGAGCTCCGCCTGGAGCCGTCCAGCTGCTCGTCGTAGCTGACGAACGGGATCGGGTTGGTGTCACTGCGGAACGGCGTGCCGGTCAGCGCGAGCCGGCGCCGGGCCGGGTCGAACGCCTCACGGACGGCATCGCCCCACGACAGGGCGTCACCGGTGTGGTGGATCTCGTCGAAGATGACCAGGGTCCGGCGGCCCTCGGTGCGCTGCCTGTGCAGCGCCGGGTGCGCCGCCACCTGCGCGTACGTAACGGCCACGCCAGCGAAGTCGGCGGACGCCCGGCCCTGGGAGTTGCGGTAGGAGGAGTCCAGCGCGATGCCGAACCGGAGCGCCGCGCCCGCCCACTGGTGCTTGAGGTGCTCGGTGGGCGTAACCACCGTGATGGCAGCGACCTCCCGGCGCGCGAGCAGTTCGGCCGCGACGGTCAGGGCGTAGGCGGTCTTCCCGGCCCCGGGCGTCGCGTTGAGCAGGAAATCCCGCCGCGGCACCCGGAAGTACTCGCCGCACGCCTCCCGCTGCCACGCACGCAGCGAGCCGAGCAGATCCTGCCGAACGAGAACCGGGTGAGACTCGCTACCTGACCGCAGCGTTAGTTCGTAGTCACTCACCGTGTCTTAAGGAAGGCTCGTCGATGCTGGAGAAGTCCGGCCTTACCGCGCGGGCAGCGGGTCACTCGCCGCCCTCGGGGAGAGACTCGTAGATCTCCTTGCACTCCGGGCAGACCGGGAACCGCTTCGGGTCCCGGCTCGGCACCCAGACCTTGCCGCACAGCGCGACTACCGGGTCCCCGGTCACCGCGCTTTCGACAATCTTGCTCTTGTCGACGTAGTGGGCGAACCGCTCGTGATCCCCGTCGCCGTGGGAAAGATCCGGCCGGACATCGGTCTCGGAGCGGGTGCCGCTGCCGGGAAGAACCTCGGTGCTCATGTACCCGAGTTTAGAGCCGGTCCGGAGCGGCCGGCCTCGGTTCCGGTCTCGGTTCAGGCCCGGGCCGCCGGAAAGGTGGCGGCGGCGGAAGGCCCGGGCCACCGGGAGCCGGGCTCAGTTCAGGTCCGGGTCGTCGGGAAAGGTGGCCGTGAACGCCATTTCGCCGCCCTGCCGGCGCAGCACCGTGGACCACAGGCCGCCGGGCTCGGCCGCGAACACGTCCGACGGCTCGGCGGAGATCACGTACCAGGCGCCCTCGTCGATCTCGGCCTTCAGCTGGCCGGGCGCCCAGCCGGCGTAGCCGGCGTACACGCGGAGCCGGTTGATGGCCGGCGCGAGCAGGTCCGGCGGCGCGTCGAGATCGACGAGCCCCAGCCGGGACATGGCCGGGTCGGCGGCCAGCGAGTGCCAGCCGAGCGGTTCGGCGTCGCCGGGGACCAGGGCGATCGCGAGCGCGCTGTCGGGGGCCACCGGGCCGCCCCTGAACACCACCGAAGGCCCCGTCACCAGCTGCGACCATGGCTCGAGGACCCGGCCCACGGGGACATCGGTCGGCCGGTTCAGGACGACGCCCAGGGTCCCCTCGGCCGGCTCGTGCTCGACGATGAGAACCACGGTCCGGCGGAAGTTCGGATCGGCGAGCACCGGCGTGGCAACGAGCAGGCGGCCGGTCAGGCTCTCCGTGGCCATTTCGTCCATGTGCCCTTCATCGTCCCTACCTAACTGCTTCGCCTGGCGCCGGCGAGTGCGGCCCGGGCGAATGTGATCCCGGCGACCGCGGCCCGGACGACCGCGGCCCGGACGAGTCCGGCCCGGACGCGGCCCCGCGGACCGCGGCGGCCACCGCCGACGCCACATCCGGGTGGAAGACCGACGGAATGATGTAGTTCGGCCCGAGCTCGTCGGCGGTCACCACGTCGGCGAGCGCGCGGGCCGCGGCCACGAGCAGGTCATCGGTGATCGTCCGGCTCTGCGCATCCAGCAGACCACGGAAGACGCCCGGGAAAGCGAGCACGTTGTTGATCTGATTAGGGTAGTCGCTGCGTCCGGTGGCGATCACGGCCGCGTGCTCCCGGGCCTCATCCGGGTCGACCTCGGGCTCGGGGTTGGCCAGCGCGAAGACGATGGCGTCGTCCTTCATGGCCGCGATGTCGCTGCCGCGGAGAATCCCGGGCGCCGACACGCCGATGAAGACGTCCGCGTCGGCGATCGCCCCGGCCAGGTCGCCCGCGTAGCACGAGGCGTTCGTGGTCTCGGCGATCCAGCGGAGGTTCTCGTTCGCCGCCAGGTCGGCCCGGCCGCGGTGCACCGCGCCCTTGTCGTCGCAGACGCACACGTCCTTGGCCCCGGCCGCGAGCAGCAGCCGCAGCACCGCGGTCCCGGCGGCGCCCGCCCCGGCCATCGCGATGCGGACCGCGCCCAGGTTCTTGCCCACCACGCGCAGCGCGTTGGTCAGCGCGGCCATGACCACGATGGCCGTACCGTGCTGGTCGTCGTGGAAGACCGGGATGTCCAGCAGGCCGCGCAGCCTGCTCTCGACCTCGAAGCAGCGGGGCGCGCTGATGTCCTCCAGGTTGATGCCGCCGAAGCCCGGCGCGATGGCCTGCACCGTGCGGACGATCTCGTCGGTGTCCTGGGTGTCCAGGCAGATCGGCCAGGCGTCGATGCCGGCGAACCGCTTGAACAGCGCGGCCTTGCCCTCCATCACGGGCAGCGCGGCGTAGGGGCCGATGTTGCCGAGGCCGAGCACCGCGGAGCCATCGGTGACGACCGCGACGCTGTTCCGCTTGATGGTGAGGCGGCGGACGTCATCGGGATTGTCGGCGATCGCCAGCGAGACCCGCGCCACCCCGGGCGTATACGCCATGGACAGCTCG
The DNA here is from genome assembly GCA_963808295.1 of uncultured Actinomycetes bacterium. Classification (GTDB taxonomy): domain Bacteria; phylum Actinomycetota; class Actinomycetes; order Streptosporangiales; family Streptosporangiaceae; genus Bog-532. Next base: position 58,337 of record CAWEFP010000025.1, read on the forward strand.
TCGCGGGTCCGCAGCGGCACCTTGGAACGCATCTCGATCTTGCCGCCGAGATGCAGCAGGAACGTCCGGTCGCTGACCTTGTGCACCGCGACGTCGGGCAGCGACGCCAGCTCGCCGACGATCGCCTCGGCGTGCGCGGTGTCCCGGGCGGCACACGTCACGTCCACGCGGAGGCGCTCGTGCCCGGCGGCGTTGACGTCCAGCGCGGTGACGACGCCGCCCGCGGCCTCCACGGCGCGGGTGATCTCGCTGACGGCGCGCCCACGCGAGCCGACCTCCAGCCGTACGGTCATGGAATACGAGACGCTCGGCGCCATGGCCATGATGCTTCCGCCTTTCCTGGCACGACCGGGTTCATTACTGCCGTCGGCCACTCACGCGGCCCGGGAAGAGCACGCGTCCGCTCGCTGGTTCACTGAGGCTTTCCGGTTCTGACTGAACCGACCCTAGCTGCGCGTTGACACGCTGCGTGGCCGATCGCACTCCCCGGGATCAAGGTTACGGCGGCTGCCAGACCCCGGTGGCGGCGCTGATCGGTGCTACCGGTAGCCGCCAGCGCGTACTCTGCAGACATGGCGCGGGACACTGCGGTGAGCGATGCGACGAAGCCGCCACCGCCAGCACACGCCGGCCACCTTCTGGGGGAGACGGATGGAGCGGAGGCGGATGCGGCCGAGGCGGGCAGGCCGGTGAACGGCAGCCCCCCGGCGATCGACGCGACGCGCCTGCGGGTCGCCATCGCCCGGCTCTCCCGGCGGCTTCGCCATCACGAGCTTGCCGGGCTGACCCCCACCCAGCTGTCGGCGCTCGCCACCGTCGAGCAGGGGGGCCCGCTGAGGCTCGGTGACGTCGCCGCCGCTGAGGGGATCGCGCCCTCCACCCTGACCCGGATCGTGACCGCGCTGGAGGAATGCGCGTACGTCAAGCGGTGCGCGGTGCCGGGCGACGCGCGAGCCAGCACGCTGGCCATCACGCCACGGGGCCGCGAAGTGCTGGAACGAATCCGGCAGGAGAGCACGGCCATGCTCGCCCAGAGCCTGACCATGCTGCGGCCCGAGCAGATCGACGCGCTGGCCCGGGCGCTGCCGGCGCTGGAGCAACTCGCGGAGGTCGACCCCCGCGAGACCCGCCCCCGCTAACGGCCCGTTTGGGCCGTTCGGCGCCGTTCAGAAGAGGCGCCGTTCAGAAGAGCAGGCCGGACAGGGCGGCGCGGGCCTTGCTTACCCGCGGATCCCTCGGCGGGAAGATCTCGAAGAGGCCGACGAGGCGCGCCCGCGCCTGGTCCCGCTCCTCCCCCGATGTCCGCCTGACCACCCCCAGCAGCCGGTCGAAGGCGTCCTCGATCTTGCCCGCCGCCAGCTCGATGTCGGCCACGCTGGCCTGGGCCTCCACGTCGCCAGGGTGCTCGGCGGCGGCGCGGCGGGTGGCGGCCTCGTCGTAGGAGTCCAGGCGCTGGAACAGCTCGATGCGCGCCAGGCCGACCTTGGCCACCGGGTCCGCGGGAGAGCTCGCGAGGATCTTGCGGAAGGCCTCGGCCGCGGCGTCCATGTCACCGCGTTCCATTGCCTGCTGGGCCTCGGCGTACGCCGGGTTCGACGTTTCCGGGCCCATGGCGCCGCCGGGACCGCCGGGCCGCCCGGGACCGCCGGGACCGCCGGGACCGCCGGGACCGCCGGGACCGCCGGGACCGCCGGGCCGCCCGGGACCGCCGGGACCGCCGGGACCGCCGGGACCGCCGGGACCGCCGGGACCGCCGGGACCCCCGGGCGCGCCCGGCCGCCCGGGACCGCCGGGCATGCCGGGACCGGCTGGCCCGCCCGGCGCGTTCGCGGCGGCGGCCTGCTGCGCGCCGGGCTCCGCACCGGGCTCACCCGGGGCGCCGGGCCCGCCGGGCTGGACGCCGAGCTGCTCGGCCGCGGCCAGGATCTGGCTGATCCACTGGCGGACCTGATCCTCCGGCAGGGCGCCGAGGAAGCCGTCCACGAGCTGGCCGCCGATGACCGCGACGACCATGGGGATGCTCTGCACCTGAAGCGCCTGGCTGAGGCGCGGATTGGCGTCGACGTCGATCTTGGCCAGGATCCACTGGCCGCCCGATTCGCCGGCCAGCTTCTCCAGCACCGGGCTGAGCTGCTTACACGGGCCGCACCACTCCGCCCACAGGTCGATGATGACGGGGGTCGTGCGCGACCGCTCGACCACCAGGCTGTTGAAGGTCTCCTCGGTGACGTCGATGACGGCGGTGCCCGCACCGCCGGACGTCCCGGCCTCGGCCGCCTGCTGCTTGCGCTGAGCAGCGGCCTGGCGTGCGCCAAGGTCGACGGCGCCGTAAATCGAAAAATCCCGCGACTGCATGCTTCCATCCTGCCGTATGCCTGCGGCATCTTAACCGGCACCACGGGACCATTTCTTCCCGCCCCGGCCCAGCGGCCGCAGCGCCCGCCGCGCGCCCGATCGCGCCGGCTCGCGCGGAACGCCGAACGCCCGAACGCCCGAACAGCCGCACAGCCCACAGCCGCACAGCCGCACAGCCGCACAGCCGCACAGCCGCACAGCCGCACAGCCAATGGTGTCGAGCGTCCCCCGGAGCGGACGCGACGGAATTTGTCAGAAAAACAGAACTTCGTCCAACCACCGGCGCCCACCGCGCGTCTCAGATGATGACCCGGGCATTACAGGGGTACGCCCGAGTCCCACGTTCCGCGCTGTAACTGGCGATTGTGTGGTACACCATTGGAATCTCTGACGCACGATGTCAGGCATCCGCGCCGGGGGCGGGATGCCATGACCGTGACGCTCGGCTCGTTCGCGTCCCAGCCCAGAACGGCGGCCAGCGAGGGGACTTCGGTGCGCACCTTCGGGAAGACGGACGGGGCGGCGGCCGAAGCACTGTTCACCAGCACATATCCCCGGCTGGCCGGGTGGATCCGGCGCCTGGTCGATGACGACGAGATAGCTCATGAGATCGCGTCCGAGGCCTTCACGCGCCTGCTGGCCCGCTGGTCGGGCCTCGACAACCCGCAGAGCTACCTTTACATGATCGCGACCAACCTGATCCGCGACCACTGGCGCAGAACCGAGCGGGAGCGGAGGGCGATCCGCACGGTAACGGCCGCTGCCCCCCGGGACCCGGTTCGCGCCCCGACGAGGACGTCGACGTCCGCGACCTCATCCAGGAACTCCCGCAGCGGATGCGGAACGCGTTCCTGCTGTACTACTACGCCGGGTTCGGCGTGCGTGAGGTGGCGGCGCTGCTCGGACGGCCCGAGGGGACGATCAAGGCGGATCTGTTCCAGGCACGGACCCGCCTGAAGGCCACCATGGGGGAATCCGATGGATGACCGCCGGGACGACCTCGACCGCTGGCTGCAGGCGCGGATAGACCCGCTGCCGCCGCCGCCCGGGACGTTCGAAATGATCAAGCGCCGCGCCCGGCGCCGCCGGTACCGCCAGCTGGCGGTGTCCGCCGCCGCCGCGGCGGCCGTCGCCGCGGCGGTCATCGTGGTCCCGCACGTGGCGACGTCGGTGCTGCGGATCAGCCCGAACCCGCCGGGAGCGAACGCGGCCGCCGGGTCCGCGATCCCCCATGCACAGGGCGGCCGCGGCACCATGAACGGGTCAGGCACCCCGGCGCCATCCGCGGCCGGCGCCGCCAGTGCGCCCAGCGTGCCGTTTCGGGCGCCGCCGGTGCCGGCCGATTTCGCCGCCACCTCCGCGACGTTCGTCAGCCTGAAAACGGGCTGGGTTATCGGCCAGGCCGGCGCGCCCGACCAGAAGTGCTCCACGGTGTACTGCACGTCCGTGGCGCGCACGGACAACGCGGGACGGAGCTGGTACGGTGTCCACGCGCCGCTGACCGGCGCCCCCGGCGGCGCGTCCGGCGTCAGCCAGGTCCGGTTCCTCGACACCGAGAACGGCTGGGCGTTTGGCCCGCAGCTGTTCGCGACGCACGACGGCGGCCGGCACTGGACACAGGTCCCGACCGGCGGCCAGCGCGTGACCAGCCTCGAAACGGTGGGCGACCGCGCCTTCGCGATCTTCGCCACCTGCAGCGGGACGGGACCGGGCTTCGCCGCGCAGTGCACCAGCTTCAGCCTGTATACGACCTCGGCGGACCGCGACAACTGGGCTCCGGTTTCGCCGGCCGTGACCGGCATCGGCAACGGCGGCGGGGCGGCTTCGGCGGCCCTGGTGCTCACCGCGAGCCAGGGCTACCTGCTCGCGCCGGACGGCACGCTGTACTCCGGGCCGGTGTCCGGAACCGGCTCCTGGCAGCGGGCCGCCTCCGGCCCGGCGGGCGATGCCTCCTGCGGCACCGGGACGGCGCAGCGCAGCGGCCAGCCGTCGGGCGCGGTGCTGGCCGCCGCGACCGCGTCCAGCCTGGCGCTGGCGTGTTCCATCCCGGCCGCGTCCGGCGGCGGGGCGCAGGTGTTCACCTCCGCCGACAGCGGGGCGACCTGGCATCCGTCCGGCACCGTGCCCGGCGGGACGGTCACGTCCGTGGCCGCCCAGCCCGGCGGCGAGATCGTGGCGGCGACGACCGATGGCCTCGAGGTGTCGGGGAACAACGGGGCGAGCTGGCAGCTTGTCGCGGCCGGTGCCGCGGGCCCGCCAGGAGGCTTCAGCTTCGTCGGCATGACCAGCCCGCAGCAGGGCGTGGCCGTGCCCGCGAATCCCGCCGAACACGCGGTCTGGTTCACCTTCACCGGCGGCCAGAGCTGGCAGCGCTCCCCCATCACCGGCCCCTGAACCGCGCGGGGCGGCTAGCGGGCGGCTTCGGGGTCGCGGCCGGCGACCGCGTCGTCGAGGCGCTGCGCGGCGATCTCGGCGAAGTCATGGTCGACTTCCGCGACGCAGGGGAAGCGCCCGGCACCGATGGCCGCCACCGAGGCGGACGCCAGCCCGCCGAACGGCTCCCACACCACGTCACCCTCGGCCGTGGCCGCCGCCAGTATCCGGCGCATGAACGCCAGCGGCTTCTGGTTGAGATGCGCCGCCGAAAGGCTGCCGGGGTTGTACATGCGCGGCGCGGCGCGGCGCATGGTGCCCTTGACGCGCTCGACCCCGTGCAGCGGCGCGAGCGGCCACACGTTGGTCGTGCCGTGCGCGTGCCGCCAGGTGTAGCGGAGCGCGTCCCACTCCTTCGCGGTCACCGGCACCCGGCCGTCGAGGGAGTAGTAGGGCCAGCCGGAGCGGGCACCGCGGGAGTTGGCGTACGCGGCCAGCCGCTCGAGCATCCCACCGGGCGGCCAGTACCAGAGCCAGTCCCTGGTCAGGTACTTGCGGGTGGCGGCGTTCCGCACCCCGCAGGCCTCGTTCGCCCGGTTCAGCGGGAGACCCGATCGCTGCCATTCGCGGCGCAGCCACTGCTGCACGCCCATCGGCCCGTCGGCGCCGGCGACCTCGAAGCGCCGCTGGTAGAAGGCGCACACCTCGGTGACCACGGGAAAGCGCCGGATGGTCTTGCCGTTGACGTTGCCCGCGACGTGGGCGATGCCCTTGTCCCAGGTGATGAGCTGAACGTAGTCCCAGCCGCTGGCGGCCAGCAGCGGGTGCACGGTCGCCCAGCCGAGCTCGGTGTTCCAGAACCACAGCGTGGTGGCCGGGGTCGCGTGCCGGCTCCAGGCCTCGACGTGCGGCCGGTACCAGCCGGGCAGCCCGCCGGCATCGGTCGTGTCGCCGTGAAAACCGCGGACGCCGTACGCGCCGTCGCTGATGATCGCGGCGGGCGCGGGCCAGGATCGGTAGGCGTCCAGCGCGTCGCCCCGGTGCAGCCGGTACCCGGCGCGCCCCGGCCGGCGGTACCGCCGGCCGGGGCCGCCGGGAGGTTCACCTCAGGCGCCGTTGGTGAGGGCGCCGAGGAGTTCGTCCGCCGCGGAGTAGGGGTCGATCTGGCCGCCCACGACCCGGTCGGCCAGCGGGCCGAGCGCGCTGTCACCGGGCAGGCGGCTCATCTTGCGGCGCAGGGCGCCCAGCGCGAGCGCCGCGACCTCCTCGCGGGCCCGGGCCACCCGGCGGCGGTCCCGCTCGCCGGAGCTGTCCAGCCAGGACCAGTGCGCGTCGAGCTTGCCGACCAGCTCGTCTATGCCGTCGCCGCTGGTGGCGATGGTCGTGACGATCGGCGGTTTCCAGTCCTCCGGGGCCCGTTCGGCCATGGCAATCATGTTCCGCAGATCCCTGATGGTTTCCTGGGCCTGCGGCCGGTCCGCCTTGTTGACCACGAAGACGTCGGCGATCTCCAGGATGCCCGCCTTCGCGGCCTGTATGGCGTCGCCCATCCCCGGGACGACGAGCACCGCGACCGAGTCGGCCATCGAGGCGATCTCCACCTCGACCTGCCCCACCCCTACCGTCTCGATCAGGATCACGTCGAAACGCGCGGCGTCGAGGGCCCGGATCACCTGGGGCGTCGCGGCGGCCAGCCCGCCCAGGTGCCCCCGGCTGGCCATGGACCGGATGAAGACGTCGCGGTCGGTGGCGTGATCCTGCATGCGGATGCGGTCACCGAGCAGCGCCCCGCCGGTAAAGGGCGACGTGGGGTCGATGGCCAGCACCCCCACCCGCAGCCCCTGGGCGCGGTACGCCGCCACCAGCGCGCTGGTGACCGTCGACTTCCCGGCGCCGGGCGCGCCGGTCAGGCCGATCACGCGCGCGCGGGCCGCCAGCGGTGCGAGTTCCTTCATGACCGAACGGACCCGCGGCGAGCCGTCCTCGATTAGCGAGACCAGCCGCGCCAGGGCACGCGGGTCGCCCTCATGCGCCCGGGCAACCAGTTCCGGGGTGCCGCTCGCTGACGTGGCCACGGGCCCGACGTTACACGGCTGAGGCGGGAACGCGGATGATCAGCGCCTCACCCTGGCCGCCGCCCATCCCGATACCTCCACTCGCCGCACCCCCAGCGCGGTCCCCCCGTCACGATACCCAGCCAGCCGGGACCGCCCCGAACCGGCGGTACGCGGCGCGGGCGACCCTGCCCCGGCGACCCTGCCCTGGCCAAAGGTGCGCAGTTTCTGCTCTCATCACAGCAGAAACTGCACACGAAGGACTCTTGCTGATCTTGCTACGACAGAGGTGGACCATGCTGACCCAGATCGATCATGTCGGGATCGCCTGCCGTGACCTGGAGGAGAAGATCGAGTTCTACTGCTCCACGTTCGGCCTCACGGTGGCGGCCCGCGAAGTCCACGAGGAACAGGGCGTCCGCGAGGCCATGCTGCTGGTCGCGACGGTAGATCCGGGGGGTGCGCCCGGTACGGGCCCGGGGGCAGTGCCCACGGGCCCGGGGGGCTATCTCATCGGGGGGTCTTACATCCAGCTCCTGGAGCCGCTCGGGCCGGATTCGCCGGTCGGCAAGTTCCTCGCCCGGCACGGGGAGGGGATTCATCACATCGGGTACGGCGTCACCGACGTCCGGGGCGCGCTCGGGGCGATCGGGGCGACCGGAATCCGGCTCGTCGACGAACGCCCGCGGCACGGCTCGATGGGCGCCTCGATCGCGTTCCTCCATCCGGCCGATGTCGGGGGGGTGCTGACCGAACTGGTGGAGCACCCGCTGAAGCCGGAGGACGATTCGGGGCTCTGACGACTGGCCACGGGCTGTCACCTAAATCGCCATAGATGACGGCACCTGCACCTCGGACGTACCACTGGACCTCACGGCGCGCCCGCGGGCGACGGCCCGGAAGTGCCCCTAACCAGGACGGACATATGGCCAATGTCCGCTATAGCGCTGATCGACCGGAAGCAGGGCGCTGAGTCCCGAGAATCCGCCGCTGGGAAGTCCGAAGGAACCAACAACGTCCCGAAGGCGGAGTAGTCTGCCTGCTACCAGGTGAGAAAATCGCGAAAGTCCGTAACGACCGGCCGAGGGACTGCCGCTGTGCCGGCGGCTGAGCCTACCGATCGGGCGGCGAGTTGATCACCTGTCCCCCGCCTGCCGTTCCGTCCAACAGGGTTAGGCCACATGCAATCCGACATTGACGCACAGCTCACCAGTTTCTTTGAAGACAGCCAGCCGCGCGAGTTCGCCAAGGTGATGCGCGGCTATGACCCCCAGCAGGTCAACGAGCATCTCGCCCAGCTTGAGGGGGATTTGCGCCAACATAAGGATCAAGTCCATGCGATGCACCGGGAGCTGGCCGAAGTTCACCGGCAGCTTCAGGAGCAGGAACGCCCCACCTACTCCGGCCTGGGCGCACGGATCGAGCAGCTGCTCAGGCTAGCCGAGGAGCAGGCCACCGAGCTTGTCCAGGCCGCCCGGTCCGAGGCCAACGAGATCAAGGCCGCGTCGAAGGTCGACGCCGCCGAGGTGCGCGCCTCCGCCGAGAACGAGGCGGCGGAACTGCGCGCGATCGCCAAGCGCGAGACCGACGATCTGCGCGGCGCGGCGGAGCGTGAGGCCGACTCCATCAGGACGGGCGCACGGCGCGAGTCCGACGAGCTCACCTCGACGACCGAGCGCGAGGTCGCCAAGCTGCGCGCGACGGCGGACCACGAGATCGCCGAGAAGCGGGCGGCGGTGGAACGCGACATCGCCAAGCTCCGGACCACTACCGAGCGCGAAGTGGCTCAGCTCAAGGCGTCCGCCAAGCGCGAGCGCGATGAGATCCTCACCACATCCAAGCGCCAGGCCGACGAGATGCGCAGCCAGGCCCAGCGGATCCTCGAGGAGAGCGAAGCGCAGCGGGCGCAGGCCGAGGCCGAGTTCGAGATCCAGCTCGCGGCACGCCGGGAAGAGGCCGAACGGCAGGAGGCCGAGCGCCTGTCCGCCGCGCAGGCCGCGACCCAGAAGCTCGTCTCCGAGGCCGAGCAGCGCGCGTCGACGGCCGAGCAGCGGGCCGCCAAGGCGAGCGCCCAGGCCGAGCAGACCCGGCGCGACGCGGACCAGCACGCCAAGCAGCTGGTCAGCAACGCCAAGAAGAACGCGGACCAGATCGTCAGCCAGGCCAAGAGCCAGGCGGATCACCTGCTGGCCGAGACGAAGTCCGAAGCCGAACGCACCCGCGCCGCGGCGCAGCGCCAGGTCGACGACCTCACCCGGCAGAAGGACAGCATCAGCAGCCACCTCGCCCAGCTGCGCCAGCTGCTCGGCGGCGGCGTCTCGGGAATGGACGACACGGCTGTGCATGCGTCCCCGTCACGCGCGGCCATCGGCGCGGAAGCGCCCCGGCCCCCGGCGGCTCCCGCCCCCGCGCCGCCGGCGCCCAAGCCGCAGGACGCTGCGCGGGCCACGGCTCAGGCCCCGGCGCAGCGGCCCGCCCCGGCCCCGGCCGGCCAGGGTGCCCGCAACGGCGCGCCCAACGGTGCCAAGCAGCCCGCCAACGGCAAGGCACCGGACGACGAGGACTGGTGGACCGAGTAGGACCAGGTAGCGGTGCGGCGAGCACTGCGGATGCAGTCTCGCCGCCAGGCGGTGAAGGGCCAGGCCCCGGAGCGGGGACCTGGCCCTTCAGCGTGCCGCCGTCAGCGTTGGCCAGGCGCGGTCAGATGACCGTCTGGCCGCCGCCGACGATCAGCACCTGGCCCCGTCATGAACGAGGACGCGCCGCTGGCCAGGAAGACCGCCGGGGCCGCCATCTCCTCGGCTCAGCCACGCCCGGGCCGAGCCCGGCCGCCGGTTCAGCCGCCGGTCCCAGCAGGTCCGGTGCCAGTGCCGCCGCAGGTCGACGCCCGGGGCCTCGGCCGGCCAGGCGACGACGTGCGCCGTGCCCGGTGATATCTCCTGGTCACAGCCGGGACAGCGGTAGGCCTTGGTTGCCGCGGCGCCGGGGATCTGCCGGACGATCCAGTCCCCGTCGGGCCAGGATTCGGCACGCTCGGGCCCCAGCGGCCAGGGCACCCCGGGACGCGGGCGGCGGGATTTGCGCGGGCTCACGGTGGTTACTTTATGTGTCAATTGCCGGGCTGGCGCCATACCCGGACCGGCCGGGCTACAGTGGCGTTCCGTGCGGCTCGTCATCGCGCGGTGCAGCGTCGACTACGTTCGGCCGGCTCACCGCTCACCTCCCCGCGGCCCCCCGGCTGCTCATCGTCAAGGCCGACGGATCGGTCCTCGTGCACTCCGACGGCGGCTCCTACAAGCCGCTGAACTGGATGTCACCGCCGTGCCGGCTGGCCGAGGAGGCGGGGCGCTGGACGGTGACGAACAAGACGGGCGAGACCCTGGCCATCACGATCGAGGAGATCCTCAGCGATTCCTCGGTTGACCTGGGCGTCGACCCCGGGCTGGTCAAGGACGGGGTGGAATCGCACCTCCAGGAGCTGCTCGCGGCGCAGATGCACGTGCTCGGGGAGGGCTGGCGGCTGATCCGCCGCGAGTACCCGACGCCGATCGGGCCGGTCGACCTGATGTGCAAGGACGCCGACGGCATCGGCGTCGCGGTGGAGATCAAGCGCCGTGGTGAGATCGACGGGTCCGATTTTACTGAAGGTACCGCTTCGAGGGGAGGGGCCCACGTGGCGGTCGAGGTGAAACGTCACGCTGGTATCGATGCGGTCGAACAGCTGACCAGATACTTGGAGCTATTGAACCGGGACCCGCTCCTAGCACCGGTTAAAGGCGTTCTTGCTGCGCAAACTATAAAGCCGCAGGCGCGCACGCTGGCAGAGGACCGGGGCATCCGGTGTGTGGTCTTGGATTACGACGCCATGCGCGGGATCGAACGCGAGGGGACGTTGTTCTAACGCAGCACCGGGCGCAACGTGGCCGGAGTCCTGCCTTGCAGGGTGAAGAATTGCCACGCCGCTCCGCTGGCTCGACGGGGTGCGCGAAGCGCTTCCTGCCAGTCGCCTCTTGAGGGCGCGTCTCAGCGGGCGCGGTAGACGTCAGCGCGGTGATCAATGCGTACGACGTGGACGGTCCGCATGGCCTCATCGATGCGGTAGATCACCCCATAGGCGCCCCGACGTGCGGAGTCATAGCCGGCCAGTTCGCGGGTGAGGGGCTTGCCAACCCTGTTCTGAGGCCGCCTCCGGGAACGCCGGCCCGGGAACTTCGGGCGAGGCCACCCTGAATGTCGGTGGGATTGGCTAGCGTCATTACCGTGCAGCGTGACGTGGTGACCGGCATCGATCCCGTCGCCCTCGCCGAGGCCGTCGGACCGGATGCCTACGAGCGGGGCGTCCAGTACGCACGCCAGCACATGGTCGTGCGCGCGCTGTGGAAAATGTCGGCGGGAGCTCTCGCCGGGACGGTGCGCGGCCAGCACGGCCACGTCTACACGGCGACGGCGCGCTTCTCCGCCGCGGACGGGGCCGGGCCCCGGTTCCTGCAGGGGGAGTGCAGCTGCCCGGTCGGAGTCAACTGCAAGCACGTCGTGGCGCTCGTGCTGACCGCGACCGCCACGGAGCGCCCGGCCGCGGACAGCAGCGGCCGGGCCGGCCACCGGCCCTCCGTGGCCTGGGAACAGACCCTGACGTCGCTCCTGGCGCCCGGGAACGGCCGCCCGCCCGGCGCCGGGGCCACCACCCCGCTGGCGATCGAGGTCACGCTGTCCGAGGCCCGTTACCGGACGGCGGCCGGGCTGGCCGGGTCCAGCCGGGCGCCGCAGCTGCTGGCCAAGCTGGTGCAACCGGGCAAGAACGGCTGGGTGGCAGGCGGCCTGAGCTGGTCCCGGCTGGGCACTATGCACTACGCCGGCGTTTACCAGGCCGCGCACATCCAGTGGCTGAAAGAGCTCTACGCCCTCTACAAATCGGGCCGCGATCCCTTCGTCTATTCCTACGGGGAAGAAAAGACGATCGTGCTGTCCGCGTTCGAGTCCACCCGCCTCTGGCCGCTGCTGGACGACGCGGCGGCGATCGGCCTGCCGCTGGTCCATCCGCACAAGCGGCTCGGCGCGCTGGCGCCGTACGGGCACGCCGAGCTGTGCCTCGACGCCACCAGCGGTGCGGACACGCTCGCGATCAGCCCGGTGATCGTCGTCGACGGCACGCCCACCGGTGCCGTCCCCGTCACCTTTATCGGCCCGGACGGCCACGGGCTGGTGTACCGGGGCAGCGCGGACCCCGCGGCCGGGGCGAGCCGCGACGACGGGCGTGCGCGGCACGATGGGAGCGATGGGCCGCTGCTGATCGCCCGGCTCGCCCATCCGGTCCCGCCGCCACTGCAGCGCCTGGCGCTGGAAGCGCAGTCCCTGCAGGTGCCCGCCGACGGGCACGCCCGGTTCGGCGAGGAGTACTACCCGCGGCTGCGGCAGATGGCCCGGGTGATCTCCTCCGACGGCTCGTTCACGCCACCGGCGATCCCCGATCCCACCCTGGTCCTGTGCGCGTCCTACGGGGCGGGCCACGAGCTGGATCTGCGCTGGGAGTGGGAGTATGCGATCGGTGACTCCCGGCGGCGGGCGCCGCTGGCGGCGGACGGGGATCCCGGTTACCGGGATCCGGACGCCGAGCGGGCCATCCTGGCCGGTCTGGACGCCGACCTGGAGGACCTCGGCCTGCGCGGCACGGACGCCGGGCGGGCCCTCACTCCGCGCGCGGCGCTGCGCGGCATCGGCACCATGCGGTTCAGCACGGAGGTGCTGCCGCTGCTGGACGGGCATCCCGGCGTCACCGTCGAGATCAGCGGTGAGCCCGCGGACTATCGCGAGGCGGGCGACTCGCTGCGGATCGACGTGTCCGCCGGCGAGGTGGCGGGCGAAACTGACTGGTTCGACCTCGGCGTCTCCGTCACCGTCGAGGGACGTGAGGTGCCGTTCATGGACATCTTCGTCGCGCTGAGCCGGAACCAGTCGCACCTGCTGCTGCCCGACGGCGCGTACTTCTCGCTGGAAAAACCGGAACTGGGGACGCTCCGGCGGCTGATCGACGAGGCGCGTGCGCTGCAGGACACGCCGGGCGGCCCGTTGCGGATCAGCCGGTTCCAGGCCGGTCTGTGGGAGGAGTTCGCCGCCCTCGGCGTCGCCGCCACCCAGGCGGAGGCGTGGCAGCGTCAGGTCGGCGGCCTGCTGGCACTCGGCTCCATCGAGCCGCAGCCCCCGCCCGCGGCGCTGTCGGCCCGGCTGCGGCCCTACCAGGCGGACGGGTTCGGCTGGCTGGCGTTCCTCTGGGAGCACCGGCTCGGCGGCATCCTCGCGGACGACATGGGACTGGGTAAGACCCTGCAATGCCTGGCGCTGATCTGCCACGCGCAGCAGGCGCAGCCCGGCCTCCCGCCGTTCCTCATCGTCGCGCCGACGAGCGTGATGGCAAACTGGATCAGCGAAGCGGCCCGGTTCGCGGCGGGACTGACGGTGGCGGGGATCCCCGACACGCTGCGCAAACGCGGCCAGAGCCTCGGCGACGTCATCGCCGGCGCGGATGTCGTGGTGACCTCGTACACGCTGTTCCGGCTCGACTTCGAGGCCTACGCGGCGGCGGACTGGTCCGGGCTCCTGCTCGACGAGGCCCAGTTCGTCAAGAACCGCCAGTCGAAGGCCTACCAGTGCGCCCGGAAACTGCCCGCGCCGTTCAAGCTGGCCATCACCGGCACGCCGATGGAGAACAACCTGATGGAACTGTGGTCGCTGCTGTCGGTCACCGCGCCCGGGCTGTTCCCGGATCCGGCCCGGTTCCGCGATTTCTACGCCCGCGCGATCGAGAACGGCGGTCAGCCGGAACTGCTCGCGCAGCTGCGCCGCCGGATCAGGCCGCTGGTCAAGCGCCGCACGAAGGAGCAGGTCGCCGCCGATCTGCCCGCGAAGCAGGAGCAGGTTCTCCGGGTGGACCTGCACCCCCGGCACCGGGTCGTCTACCAGCGGCATCTGCAGCGGGAGCGGCAGAAGATCCTCGGGCTGATCGATGACCTGCAGCGCAACCGGTTCACGATCCTGCGCTCGCTCACCCTGCTGCGCCAGCTGAGCCTGCACGCCGGCCTCATCGACGACGATCACGGCGACGTGCCGAGCAGCAAGATCGACGCCCTGCTCGAGCAGTTGCAGGACGTCACCGGCGGCGGGCACCAGGCGCTGGTCTTCAGCCAGTTCACCGGCTATCTCGGCAAAGTGCGGGCGCGGCTCGACGCCGAGGGGGTCGGTTACTGCTACCTCGATGGCAAGACGGCTGACCGGGCCGCCGTGATCCGGCGATTCAAGGACGATGGCGTCCCGGTGTTCCTGATCAGCCTCAAGGCCGGCGGGTTCGGGCTGAACCTGACGGAGGCCGACTACTGCTTCCTGCTCGACCCGTGGTGGAACCCCGCGACGGAGGCGCAGGCCGTCGACCGGACGCACCGGATCGGGCAGACCCGCAACGTCATGGTGTACCGGCTCATCGCCCGGGACACCATCGAGGAGAAGGTCATGGCCCTCAAGGCACGCAAGGCGGAACTGTTCTCCAGCGTCATGGACGACGGGAACGTCTTCGGCGCCAGCCTGGACGCCGACGACATCCGTGGCCTGTTCACCTAGCGGGACCGGGCGGGACCGCGGAGCACCGCGCCGATCACGGTGATGCCCGGAGTTCCACTACCGGTTCGGGATCGGCCTGTTCGTCGCGGGCGTCGAGGCGATGGCGCCGCGGCGGCCGCGGCGGCCGCGGTAGCTAGCCCGGACGGCCGGCCAGCAGGCGGGCGTTGACGGCGCGCGCGGCGGGGGCCAGCCCGGGGATCTCCACGACGGTGCGGCCCGCGGCACGCAGCTGCTCGGCGCCGCGGCCCTCGGTGAACAGGGGCGGCTCGCGCCACGCGAAGACGACCCGGGGGATGCCCGCCGCCAGGATGTGCTGGACGCACGTGACCGGGCGGGAGGCCCGCGCGCCGCAGGGCACGAGCGAGCTGTAGATCGTCGCGGTGGCCAGGCGCGGGTCATCCGGGCCGGCCTTGCGCAGCGCGACCTCCTCCGCGTGATCGTGCGGCTCCTGCTCGCGGGAGAAGCCGGTGGCCATGATCTCCCCGTCCGCGGCCACGATGATGGCCCCCACCGAGAACGCGGTGTCCGAGGGCGGGCACTGCCGGGACAGCTCGATCGCGGCGCGCAGCACACGCGCGTCGGTCCCGCCGGGGCCCAGCAGGTAGCGCAGCGCCACCAGGCCGCCGAGCCGCTGCACGCCGGCCAGCGTCATGGGGTGCTCGCGGTCCGCGGGGTAGGCCCCCGGCAGCGCGAACGGCGGCGCGGCCGCCTCCCCCACGAAGAACGGCGCCACGGCCAGGTGCAGCTCATCCGCCAGGTTCTGCGCCAGGAAGTCCCGCAGCAGGACCGAGCCGCCTTCGAGGAGAACCCGCGCCACGGCACGTTCGGCCAGATCGGCGAGCAAGAAGGAGAGGGACGGCGGATCGCCGGCGTCAACGACAACGGCCCGGTCCCCCATCCGCGCCACCGCGGCCGGGACCGCCGGGCTGGCGCAGTAGACGAGCCGGGCCCCGCCCGCCCGCTGCGGGGCCGGGCCGCCCGCCTGCGGCGGCGGGGCGAAGAAGCGCGCGGCCGGGTCCAGATCGCCGGTCGTGGTCACGGTGACCCGCAGGGGGTGCTCCGGCCGCCCGGCCGCCGCCCGGGCGGCGCGCAGCCGCGGTGAGCGGATGAGCAGCCGCGGGTTGTCCCGGCGCACGGTGTTCGCGCCCACCAGGATCGCGTCCGCGCTGGCGCGCAGCTCGTCCACCCGGTCCAGGTCGTCCGGGCCGGACAGCAGCAGGCGCGCGGGGCCGGTGTCGTCGATCCGGCCGTCCACCGACATGGCGCAGCTGATCAGGACGTAGGGGCGGGTCGGCAATGGTCTGTCTCCAGGGTCGGCGTGCGCGTGCAGCCAGCAGGCCAGGATGGCAGTGGTGACCATGACAGCATCCCAGGCGCAGGAACCGGGGCCGGGACCGGCGCCCACGCGGCAGACGTTCGACTCGCTGAATCCGGCGACCGGGCAGCCCCTCGCGACGTTCCCGGTCGGCCAGCGCGAGGACGCCGACGTGGCGGCCAGCCGGGCGAATGGATGGCTCCCGGCCAGCGGCTGCTGGCCGGGAGCGCTCCCGGGGTGGGTTCCGATGGGCCCCCGAGATCCATCGGCCCCCCGGGCGGTGGCGGGCGATCACCGCTGGTTAGCGGGCGGAGCCAGTCCACCAAGGGCTACGACCAAAAATCGTCCAAACGCTAGGCATGTTCTCCGATGTCAATCGCTAACCCTCTGCGATCAGAGCTAACCACATTAGTAATCGAATGTGAATACCCGCAGGTCAGTTTGATGATCACTTTCTGATATCAATGCGTGACGCACAGTGCCGTCGTAACGGCGGGGCGGGCGCGAGCAGGGCATTAGAGACGTTTTGGCCAGCATTCGGCAGGGGCACTCCGGCACTGCGGCCACGCCGGGCCGGGCCCGCCGGCCCGGCGGGCATGTCCGGCGGGCGCTGGGGCCGCGCCGGTGCCATCGTAAGGTGGGTTCATGCCACGTAACCGCCGGGACAATCCCGTTGTGCTGTCGCGTATCTACACCCGGACCGGGGACGACGGGAGCACCGCGCTCGCGGACGGCACCCGGACGGCCAAGACCGACAGCCGGCTGGTCGCCTACGCCGACGTGGAAGAGGCCAACTGCGCCATCGGCGTGGCGATCACCATCGGGCGGACCGAGCCGGAGATCACCGGACTGCTGTCCCGCATCCAGAACGAGCTCTTCGACGTGGGCGCCGATCTCGCCAATCCCATCACCGACAAGCCGCCGCCCTATCCGCCGCTGCGGATCGACGCCAGCTACATCGACGCGCTGGAGCAGGCCTGCGACCGCTACAACGAGGACCTGCCCGTCCTGCGCAGCTTCGTGCTGCCCGGCGGAACGCCCGCCGCTGCCCTGCTGCACACCGCGCGGACGGTCACGCGCCGGGCCGAGCGGAGCGCGTGGGCGGCGGCCGCCGAGCACGGGGCCACGGTCAACCCGCTGGCCGCGCGTTACCTGAACCGCCTGTCCGATCTGCTGTTCATCCTCGGGCGGCGGCTCAACGCCGGGCCCGGCGACGTGCTCTGGAAGCCGGGCGGGGACCGTTAGGCCGAAGTTACGGCCAGTTCGGTAGGCGATTTCGCCGCTGACCTGGGGGTTTGTGCTGCTGGCGGGACTTGTGTTCTGGCTACTTCAGCGTGAGCGGGATCGGGGTGCCGATGAGGTCGAAGGCTTCGCGTTGGGCGCTGGTGGGCTCGGCGAGCATGGCCACGGTGGCCTTGGTCCCGGCGAACCTGACCTGGTTGCGGGTCAGGGTGGCCAGGTGGTCCAGCAGGCCGCGGAAGCTGCGGTAGGGGCGGCCGGCGCCGTCGTGCTGGTATGAGGCCTTGGCCTGGGCGTGCGGGGACCGCCGGGCGGGGGTGACCGGGTTGCCGGGGGCCGGCGGGTCCTCGTCAGTGAAGGTCAGCGGCGCCCAGGCGCGGCGCAGGTGCCAGGTCAGGTAGCAGGCGAGCATGCAGATCAGGACGTGGGCCCTGACGCGTTCTTCCAGGTAGTGGAAGACCGGGCGCAGGTCCAGGTCGTCGGCCTTGATGTGCCGGAAGTCCCGCTCGACGTGCTTGAGGTTCTTGTAGGCGGTGACCACGCCGGGGGCATCCAGCTGGCTGGCCGGGACGGGGGTGCGGATCACGTAGAGCCCGTCGAGGGCGGCTTCCTCGTCGATCTGCGCCTGCCTGCGGGAGACGGCCAGGCTGTCGTCGGTGATGGTGACCTCGAAGTGCTTGCCGGTCTTGTACTTGGTGATCACCTTGCCGACCTCGACCCCGATCTTGCCGGCGCCGGTGAGCCTTCCGGCCCGGACCCGGGCGATGACCGGGGCCAGCAGCTTCTCGGTGGCGGCCAGCAGCTCCTCGCGGGTGCGGGCGCGGTCGGCGGCCAGGACCGGGTTGCGGCAGGCGACCAGCCGCTCGCCGGGGAAGTCATCGGAGGTGATCTCGGCAAGGTCCTGCTGATCGAACAGGGACATCTGGAGGGGGCCGTCGTCGGCCATGAGCTTCTTGATGGCCGGGGCGCGCAGCGCGGTGATCCACCCGTAGGCGTCCGGCCGCTGCGTCCCGTCCTCCAGCTGGTTCAGGGCCTGGATCCGGGCGCTGGTGATCATGCCCCGGTCCCCGGCCATGACCATCTGCTCCAGCCGGAACTTCTCCCGCACCACCTTGACGATCCCGGTGAACGCCGAGGGGTCGCCGGTGTTCCCCGGGAGCACCCGCACCGCGGCCGGGCGGCCTCGGGATCGGTGAGCAGCCCGTACTCGATCTGCAGCTTGCCCTTCTTGCCGTCCCGGGAGTAGCCGCGGGCAGCCAGCGGGCAGCGCCGGCCCTCCAGCCACGAGCTGGACAGGTCAAACAGCGCCATCCGCGACGGGTTCGCCTCCGGCGCCAGGTGACGGCGGGCCAGTTCCGCCTCGATCGCGTCCTGCCGGTGCTCCAGCCAGTCCATCGCCGCGTAGATGCGGTCCGTGGAGGCACCGGCGATGCCCAGGTCGGCCCCCAGCGTGGTGTCGGCCCACCAGGTAAGGGTGGACAGCTTGGAGGCCGGGGCCACCACCCGGGAGATGACCAGCCCCAGCGCCAGGTCCCGTTCCGGGCAGGCCGGGCCGAGCAGCGCCGGCAGGCCCAGCCTGGCGGCCATCGCGTGCACCGCCGCGACGTGCCCGTGCGGCAGCGACCGGGTAATCCTCACCGCGTCGGCGGCCGGGACCAGGGCGGTGCCCTTCAGTGCCGCCTCGATCGCGTCGACCGTCTGCGCCGGGAGCCCGGACAGGTTCGCCAGCGTCTCGTGGCGGACCTTGCCGCCGTCGCGGTAGGTGCGCCGCAGGTACCGGGACTCATACTCGCGGCGCCGTCCCTGCTTGTCGGCGTAGCCGCTGCGGATCCTGGCCACGTGCATCGCCGCCGCCTGCCCTGCCATAACCGAGAGGATACAGGTAAACGCGGTGAACCGCAGCCGGAATCCAAGATTTTCCTGGCTACAGGATGTGACGCGCAGATGCCCGCTTACGCAGGTCAGGACAGGAATACCTACACAGAGTTACGGCAACTTCGGGTTAGTCCTGGTATCCCTGCGGGGGACGCCATGCGGGCGTGAAAATAGGGGCGAGGCTGACCGCTGACGCCGGTGTTATCTCTGGGACGTGAGCCCGCGGGTTAGTCTGAGCGCTGGGGCCTTGACCTTGAGGGTCATGAACTGTTGCTGCGAGCACGCCGGTCAGAATCTTTGTTCCCGACCGAGGCCCCCGGCCAGCCGTTGCGGTGTTTGTCCTGCTGGCGGTGTGAGGGAGAGGGGTCCCGGTGATGATGGAGCCTGTGGAGGTCCCGGACGAAGAGCACGAGCAGATCCTGGAGCGGGTCGCGGCGATCGACGTGGCCAAGGCCACCGGGATGGTCTGCACGCGGGTGCCGCATGATTCGCGGCCGGGGCGGCGTGTCACGAGGGTATGGGAGGTCCCGGCGACGACGAATGCGCTCATCGAGCTGGGCGAGTACCTGGCGGGCCTGGGGATCGAGAAGGTCACCCTGGAGTCGACGTCGGATTACTGGCGGCCGTTCTATTACCTGCTGGAGGCGGCCGGCCTGGACGTGCAGCTGGTGAACGCCCGTGAGGCGAGGGGCGTGCCGGGCAGGCCCAAAAGCGGCAAGCTCGATTGTGTCTGGCAGGCGAAGCTGACCGAGCGGGGCATGCTGCGGCCCAGCTTCGTCCCGCCGGCACAGATCCGGCAGCTGCGGGACTATACCCGGCTGCGGGTGGACCTGACCCGGGACCGGTCGCGGCATGCCCAGCGGCTGGAGAAGCTGCTGGAGGATGCCCTGATCAAGCTGTCGTCGGTGGCCACCGACATCATGGGCGTGTCCGGGCGGGCGATGATCGAGGCGCTGATCGCCGGGGAGCGTGACCCGCAGGTGCTGGCCGGCCTGGCCAGGGGCCGGATGAAGGTCAAGCACGCCGCGCTGGTGCAGGCCCTGACCGGCCGGTTCGGCGACCACCACGGCGAGCTGGCCCGGATGCTGCTGGACTCCTACGATGCGCTGACCGCCCAGATCGGCACGCTCACCAGCCGGATCGAGGAGCTGATCGCCGCCATCCCCGAAGCCCGCGGCGTGGACGCCGGCGGGACCACCGGCCCCGGGGCGGGCGAGGGCCCGGACGCGGCGGTCCGCTCAGCGATCGCCCGCCTGGATGAGATCCCCGGCGTCGGGCGGCACACCGCGCAGGTGATCCTCGCCGGGACCGGCCTTGATATGGCCAGGTTCCCCACCGCCGCCCACCTGGCCTCGTGGGCGAAGCTGTCACCGCGGACCATCCAGTCCGGCGCCCGCAGCCGCGGCGGCAAGACCGGCAAGGGCAACCCCTACCTCAAGGGCGTCCTCGGGGAGGCCGCCGCCGCCGCGGCGAAGACCGATACCTTCCTCGGCGAACGCTACCGGCGGATCGTCAGGCGCCGCGGCAAACTCAAGGCCCTGGTCGCGGTCGCCCGCTCCATCCTGGTGATCGTCTGGCACCTGCTCGCCCACCCGGCCGCCACCTTCCGCGAACTCGGCGCCGCCTACTACGCCAGCCGCACCGACAAAGACAAAAAGACCCGCAACCACGTCCGGCAGCTCGAAGCGCTCGGCTTCACCGTCACCCTCGCCCAGGCAGCCTGACCGCTAACCCTGACCGCCGGTCACCGGTCCTGCGCCCACCCCCGCATGCCCGGTCATCACTTGCCGGGGTCCGCTGCCGCGCCCTGGCTGGGGTTATTTTCCGGTCAGGCGATCTGGTCCAGGTAGGAGCCAGGCGGCGCGGCCTCCAGCCAGGACAGGAAGCCGGTGAGGGCCGCCTCCGACATCGCGAGCTCTACCCCGTCCGCGCCGCCCACCCGGCACTCCACCACGACCATCCCGGGGCCGAGGCTCGCGCTCTCGGCCAGCGTGGCCTCCCGCCGGGCCGCGACGGTCAGCGTGCGGCGCTCCAGCTCCACCCGGGGCCGCATCAGAACCCCGAACAGGCGGTACCAGCACAGCCGGTCGCCCTGGTAGGCGGCGACGCCGAGACGCCACGATCCCTCACCCGCGGTGCGCCGCAGGCCGCAGTCAACGGTGCCGCCGCCGCGTTCGAGCAGGAACCGGCGGGCGGCGATCCCGCTCGCGATCAGGACGAGGAGGAGAAGGAAGGCGGCGAACAGCCAGGCCGCATCGAGAGCCAGCGCGCCTCCCACCCCCGGCCCTCGTCAGGCCTGTTCGCCCGCGGCTCGCAGCTGCGCCCTCGCGTACCTGGCCTCCGCGGGCTCTTCAGCCGGCGGCGGCGACCCTGCCTCGCTGAGCGCGGACTCCAGCTCCGACCGGGCCGCGGCCTTGTCGATCTCGGCGCCGAGCTGCGCGTCGACCGCGAGGATCGATACCCGGTCATCGGCTATGGAGAGGAAACCGCCGCTCACGGCGACGGTGATCTCTCCCCCGGCCGCCGCCACTTCGGCCTGCGATGCGTCGCCCGCCGGGTCGAGAATGCGGACGACGCTGCCCTCGGCCAGGATGCCCAGGACCGGCGGATGGCCGGTCAGCAGCCCGATGTCACCATCGAGCGTTTTCGCGATGACCATGCCGACGTCGCCGGCCCATAGCTCCCGGTCCGCGACGACGACCTCGACGTGCAAGGTCACTGCTCCATCTCCCTGGCCTTCTTCTCCACTTCCTCGATCCCGCCGCACATGAAGAACGCCTGCTCCGGCAGGTTGTCGTACTTGCCTTCGGTGATCGCCTTGAAGGAGGAGATCGTCTCTTCCAGCGGCGTGAAGACCCCCGGCTGCCCGGTGAACTGCTCCGCGACGTACATCGGCTGGGAGAGGAACCGCTCGATGCGCCTCGCCCGGCGCACGACGACCTGGTCGTCTTCGCCCAGTTCGTCGATGCCCAGGATGGCGATGATGTCCTGCAGCTCGTTGTAGCGCTGCAGAATCTGCTGCACCTGGCGGGCCACGTCGTAGTGCTCCTGGCCGACGTACCGCGCGTCCAGGATCCGTGACGTGGAGTCTAGCGGGTCCACCGCCGGGTAGATGCCCTTCTCCGTGATCGCGCGGGACAGCGTGGTGGTGGCGTCGAGGTGCGCGAACACGGTGTGCGGGGCCGGGTCGGTGATGTCGTCGGCCGGCACGTAGATGGCCTGCATGGACGTGATGGAGTGACCGCGGGTGGAGGTGATCCGCTCCTGCAGCTGGCCCATCTCGTCGGCCAGCGTGGGCTGGTAGCCCACCGCCGACGGCATCCGGCCCAGCAGCGTCGACACCTCCGAGCCGGCCTGGGTGAACCGGAAGATGTTGTCGATGAACAGCAGGACGTCCTGCTTCTCCACGTCGCGGAAGTACTCGGCCATGGTGAGCGCCGACAGGCCCACCCGCAGCCGGGTCCCCGGCGGCTCGTCCATCTGGCCGAAGACCAGCGCCGTGTCCGCGATGACGCCGGACTCGGTCATCTCCAGGAACAGGTCGTTGCCCTCACGGGTGCGCTCGCCGACGCCGGCGAAGACCGAGACGCCGGAGAAGTTCTGCGCGACGCGGCGGATCATCTCCTGGATCAGCACGGTCTTGCCCACGCCCGCGCCGCCGAACAGGCCGATCTTGCCGCCCCGGACGTACGGGGTGAGCAGGTCGAGGACCTTGATGCCGGTCACGAACATCTCGGTGCGCGGCTCGAGCTGGTCCAGCGGCGGCGGGTCGCGGTGAATAGCCCAGCGCTCGGTGATCTCCAGCGACGAGGTCGGGACGTCGAGGCTCTCGCCGAGGGCGTTGAACACGTGACCCTTGGTCACCTCACCGACCGGTACAGAGATGGGCACGCCGGTGTCGGTGACGTCGGTCCCGCGGACCAGGCCGTCGGTCGGCTCCATCGAGATCGCCCGCACCACGTCGTCGCCGATGTGCTGCTCGACCTCGAGGGTCAACGTCTTGGTCTCGTCACCCAGGGTGATATCGACGTGCAGCGCGTTGTAGATCTCCGGCATATCATCAGCGGAAAATTCCACGTCGACGACGGGGCCGATGACCCGCACGACCCGGCCGGTCCCCCGGGTCCCGGCGCCGCTTGCCGCGGGATTGTCTACGGTCGCGGTCATAATGTCTCTCACTCACTTCCTGCAGTGGCGTCGGCCATCGCGTTGGAGCCGCCCACGATCTCGCTGATTTCCTGGGTGATCTCGGCCTGCCGCGCGTTGTTGGCCTCGCGGGTCAGCCGTTCCACCAGATCGTTGGCGTTATCGGTCGCCGCCTTCATCGCGCGGCGGCGGGAGGCGAGCTCGGACGCCGCCGCCTCGAGCATCGCGTAGAAGATCCGGCCCTCCACGTACTGCGGCAGCAGCCGGTCAAGCACCGTCTCGGTCGACGGCTCAAACTCATACTGCGGCAGCGGGCCGCCGGCCGGCTCATCGGAGCTCTCCTCGATCTCCAGCGGCAGCAGCCGGGTGACCACCGGGCGCTGGGTCAGCATCGAGACGAACTCCGTGCGCACGATGTAGATCTCGTCCACGCCGCCGTCCTCGGTAGGCCGGTCGAACGCCTCGAGCAGGCCGTTGGTCACCTCGGTCGCGTCACGCACCGACGGCCGCGCCGAGAACCCGCTCCACTGCCGCGCCATCTCGATCTGGCGGGCCCGGTGCCAGCCGATGCCCTTGCGCCCCGCCACGAACGGGACCGCCTGGACCTGCCGCTCCGCGAGGGTGCGGACCAGCCGCTGCTCCTCACGCAGGATGTTGTTGTTGAACGCCCCGCAGAAGCCGGAGTCGCTGGTCAGCACCAGCACCGCGGCACGGGAGACGGACTCCGGCTCGGAGACCAGCGGGTGGTCGATGGTGGACGACCGGCTGACGACCGCCTCCACCGCCCGGGTGAGCTCCCGCGCGTACGGCTGCGCCTCGCGCATGCGCTGCTGCGCCCGGACGATCCGGGACGAGGCGATCAGCTCCTGGGCACGGGTGATCTTGCCGATGGACTGGACCGCCCGGATCCGCTGCCGGACGGCGCGAAGCGTCGCGGCCATGCCTAGCTCTTCTCACCGGACGGGCTCGCTCGCCGCGCCGGCCCCGCCGACCCGCGCCGGCGTCGCCTCGCCGGGGCGGGCGGCGGGGGTGTGCCGGGTCACCTTTTCCTGGCCCACCTCGTCCTCGCCCATCGCCTCGGGCTGCTCGTCGTCGGTCACCAGCAGCTCGCCGTTGCTCTTCTCGAAGGTACGGCGGAACTGCTCGATGGCGTCCTTGAGCGCCGTCAGGGTGTCCTCCGACAGGTCGCCGGTCTCCCGGATCGCGTCGAGGATGCCGGCGTTGTTGCGCTTCAGGCTCTCGAGGAATTCCGACTCGAACCGCGAGACGTCCTCGACCGGAACGTCGTCGATCTGGCCGGTCGTGCCCGCCCAGATCGAGACCACTTCCTGCTCCATCGGGAACGGGTCGTACTGCGGCTGCTTCAGCAGCTCCACCAGCCGCGCGCCCCGGTCCAGCTGGGCGCGGGACGCCGCGTCCAGGTCGGAGGCGAACGCCGCGAACGCCTCCAGGTCACGGAACTGGGACAGCGCCAGCCGGAGCGTACCCGCGACCTTCTTCATCGCCCGGACCTGGGCGTTCCCGCCGACGCGGGACACCGACCGGCCGACGTTGATCGCGGGGCGGACGCCGGAGTTGAACAGGTCGGTCTCGAGGAAGATCTGGCCGTCGGTGATCGAGATGACGTTGGTCGGGATATAGGCCGAGATGTCGTTGGCCTTCGTCTCGATGATCGGCAGTCCGCTCAGCGAGCCGCCGCCGAGCTCATCGGACAGCTTGGCGCAGCGCTCCAGCAGCCGCGAGTGCAGGTAGAACACGTCGCCAGGGTAGGCCTCACGGCCCGGCGGGCAGGCGCAGCAGCAGGGAGATGGCCCGGTACGCCTCGGCCTGCTTGGTCAGGTCGTCGAAGACGATCAGGGCGTGCTTGCCCTGGTACATCCAGTGCTGGCCGATCGCGGACCCGGTGTAGGGCGCGATGTACTTGAAGCCCGCCGGGTCCGACGCCGGCGACGCCACGATGGTGGTGTACTCCAGCGCGCCCGCCTCCTCCAGGGACTGGCGGATCGAGGCGATCGTCGAGCCCTTCTGCCCGATGGCCACGTAGACGCACCGGACCTGGCGCTTGGGATCGCCGGACTTCCAGTTCGAGCGCTGGTTGATGATCGTGTCGATGGCGATGGCCGATTTGCCGGTCTGCCGGTCGCCGATGATGAGCTGCCGCTGGCCGCGCCCGATCGCCGTCATGGCGTCGATCGCCTTGATACCGGTCTGCAGCGGCTCTTTCACCGGCTGGCGCTCCACCACCGATGGCGCCTGGGTCTCCAGCGGGCGCAGCTCGTGGTCGGTGATCTCGCCCTTGCCGTCGAGGGGGGAACCCAGCGGGTCGACGACCCGGCCGAGGAAGCTGTCCCCGACCGGCACCGACAGGATCTCGCCGGTCCGGCGGACCTGCTGGCCCTCTTCGATCTTGCTGAACTCACCCAGGACGACGACGCCGATCTCGCGTATGTCCAGGTTGAGCGCGAGGCCGCGGGTGCCGTCCTCGAACTCCAGTAGCTCGTTGGCCATGGCCGAGGGCAGCCCCTCGACCCGGGCGATACCGTCGCCGCATTCGGTGACCGTGCCGACCTCCTCCAGGGAGGCGGATTCCGGTTCGTACGCTTCGACGAACTGCGCCAGGGCGTCCCGGATCTCGTCGGGCCGGATTGTCAGCTCCGCCATCTTCCTCGTGTCTTTCCTGTGCGTCGGGTATCGGCTGGCCGGGATGCGCCAGCCGCCGGGTACGGGCGGTACGGGCCTGGCATGGCTCAGCCAGCCAGCTTGCGGCGCACCGCCGCCAGGCGGGTCACCACGCTCGCGTCGATCAGCTCGTCGCCGACCTGAATGGTCATGCCGCCGATGACCGCGGGGTCGAGCACGACGTTGACGTACACCTCATGACCGTAGATGCCGGCCAGCGCACTCGGCCAGCCTACGGCGCTGCTCGGCCGTGATGCCGCTCGCCGTGCGGACCACGGCGATGAGCCGCTGGCGCCGCTGGGCGACGATGCGCGTGCACATGTCGAGGCTCACCACCAGCGTCCGGCCCCGCGGGTACAGGGACATCTCGGTGATCAGCCGCAGCGCCACCGGCGTCACCTTGCCCTCGAGCAGCGCGTTGAGCAGGTCGCGCTTGCGCTCGGCGGGCAGCACCGGCTCGGTCAGCGCCACGCGGAGCTCCGGCTCGCCCGATACCACCCGGCTGAACCGGAAAAGCTCGTCCTCCAGGTCATCCAGCTGGTGATCTTCCTGCGCCGCGAAGGCGAACGCCTCCACCGCGAGCTGTTCCACCGCGTCGGTCATGTCCGCCGAGCCGGCCCAGCGGGACCTGACGATGGCGGCGACGAGCTGCTCGGTCACCGGCGCGACCTTGCCGTGCAGCAGCGCGACCACGATCGCGCCCTTCTCGTCCGCGGGCTTCGACGGATCGGACAGCGCGCGCCGCAGCGCGTGCTCGCGGTCGAGCAGCCGCAGCACGGCGAACAGCTCATCGCCGACCGTGGCCGCCGCGCCTGCGGCCCGCCGTTCCCGACGCCGCCCCGGCCGACTTGGCCCGGGAGCGCGACCGGCCCGCGGCCGTGCGGCCGCCGGCGCCGGTCCGGGTGCCGCCCCTTCCGGTGGCCGCCGTCTTGCCCGCGGCCGGCGGGGTGCCGGTTTCTCCAGCTGCCGAACGGCCCCTCGCAGGGCTGGTCCGGCTGGATTCGGCGAGTGCCTCCGGGAGCTGATCCCGCAGGCCCGCGAAGGACGTCCTGCTCACGCCGCGCATAAGAGTTCCTCCCGCGCTCGGGATATCCGGACTGGGGAGATCCTCACCGGGTCGCCCTCGCCCCGATCCCGCCGCGCTGCTCAAGGTCGTCGAGGAACCTGTCAACAACGCGGCTCTGCCTGGCCTCATCGGTGAGCGATTCTCCCACGATGCGGCCAGCCAGATCGGTGGCCAGCGTGCCCACCTCGGCGCGCAGGGCGGTCAGTGCCTGCTGGCGCTCGGCCTGGATCTGCGCGTTCGCGGCCTCGGTCAGCCGCCGCGCCTCGGCCTGGGCCTCGGCGCGCATCTCGGCGATGATCTGGGCGCCCTGTTCCCGCGCGTCCTCGCGGAGGCGCGCGGCCTCGTGACGGGCCTCGGCGAGCTGCTGGCGGTACTGCTCGAGGACCCGGGACGCCTCGGCCTGGGCCTCCTCCGCGCGTTCCAGCCCACCCTCGATCTGGTCGGTGCGCTCCTGCAGGGTCTTCTGGATTCTCGGCAGCAGCACCTTGCCCAGCACCCCGAAGACGATGAAGAAGGAGACCGCCCCGATGATGAGCTCGGTAAGCGTGGGGATCAGCGGGTCCTGTGATCGTTGACTGCTGCCAGCAGATTCGTCATCGCGTGACCGCCCTTCCTGTCATGCCTGTCACGGCAACTATCCGCGTTACTTGCCGAAGATAAACGGCACGATGAGACCGATCAGCGCGAGCGCCTCGGTCAGCGAGAAGCCGATCCACATGTACTGGGTGATCCGCCCGGACGCTTCCGGCTGGCGGGCCATCGCCTCGATGGCGTGACCGAAGATCAGGCCGATGCCGACACCCGGCCCGATGGCCGCGAGGCCATACGCGACCGCGCCCAGGCTGCCGCTAACGGTGCGTGCCGGCGGCGAGGGCGTGTGTGGTAGCAACGTCAAGCATCTGTCCGTTTCCTTTGTGTCAGGACCGGCGAAATCCTTTCGCCGGACAGGTGGGTGAGGCGTCAGTGACCCGCCTCCAGCGAGTCCGCGATGTAGACCGCGGTCAGGGTGGTGAAGATAAAGGCCTGCAGCAGCTGGATCAGCGCCTCGAGCACGGTGACGGCCAGCACCATCACCGCCGAGGTGGCGGCGAACACCAGCCCGATGCTGAGGCTGGCCAGGTACCACGTCGCCAGCATGAAGATCAGCAGCAGCAGGTGGCCGGCGAACATGTTCGCGAACAGCCGGACGCCGAGGGTGAACGGCTGGACGAAGAAGTACCGGAGCGAACTCGATCGGGACCAGGAGGCCCAGCACCCAGTTGGGCACGTCGCGGGGGATCATGTTCTTGAAGTAGCCGACGAAGCCCTGGTTCTTGAAGCCGAGGTAGAGGTAGGTCACGTAGACCATGGCGACCAGGGACCAGGGGAAGCCGCTGCGCGACGTCGCCGGGAACTGGAAGAACGGGATGATCTCCATCAGGTTCATGAAGTAGATGAAGAAGAACAGCGACATCAGGAAGGGCAGGAAGCTGTCCCCCCGCTTGCCCAGCGACGGGCGGAGGATCTGGTCGCGCACGGCGAACAGGGCCATCTCGCCGAGGTTCTGCACCCCGCGCGGGACGATCTTCGGCTTCCAGAACGCGAACCAGAAGAAGACGATGACGATCGCCGCGCAGAGCAGCTGCGATCAGCATCGGCTTGGTGAAGTGGAAGGCGCCGATGCTGAAGATCGGCCGGAAGTCGAAGTCATGCAGGCCAGGCGACGGAAAGCCGCATCCGGAGAAGATGTGGCATCCGCCGCCGCTGACCGCGGCTACCGCCTGAATGTCACCGGTCACCGGCCGGCTCCTCTCGCAGCGTTTCCTTGGCGTGCTCGTTCAATGTGGATGATGACCTGCCGTAGCGATAGATGACGAGGCCGAGGGATACCCCGAGGCCGAACAGCATCCCCACCGGGAAGATGACCGTCTCGTGCACGGCCCAGCTGACCAGCCAGCCGATCGCGCCGTAGGCGATCATGCCGGAGATCAGGTAGCTGATGACCGTCCAGCCCGCGCCCCGGGACGGCAGCGGAGAGTCCCGCCCATCCCCGCCAGCGTCACCGGCGGCCCGGCGGGGCCGGAACACCGGCGCCCGGCGCACCCCGGTGGCGGGGCGTTCCGGTGGCTCCTGAAGCAGAGCACGCCCGGGTGCCTCTGCGGAGAGATCAGGCTCGGGTGGCTCAGCCGAGAGAAGCTGCTGCTCGTGCGGCTCGGGAAGAAGGGGCTGCGCCACGTCTCACCGCTCCCCGTCCGGTTCCACGTACAGCGCCTTGAACTTGATCGACGTGATGACCTGACTGGCGCACCAGGCGAGGATGCAGATGATGGCGGTGAAGCCGAGGAGCTTGGCGTTGAAGAAGCTCGTCCCCTGCAGTTCCTTCACGGCCACGGCGAGGACGATGATCTTGAACACGTAGAGAGCGATCCCCGCCAGCATGATCGCCTGCGGGCTGATCCGCGCCATGCGGCCGATGACCACGACGTCGATCCCGAAGAAGATCGTGACGAGCGCGACGCCGAGGAGCGCGCCGATCAGCCCGTGCGTTCCGCCGACGCCCGCGCTGACCGCGACCATGACCGCCGCGACGACGGCCGTCAGCACGGCCGACCATCGGGTGATCCGGGCGTAGTTTGCCAGCACTTAGACGTCTCCGGGGAGATCAGTAGGGAAGCTCTTTACCTGAAGCTGCCCATGGAGGAGTCCTCCGGGGGCCAGGCGGCGATCCCGCACCGCGTCGCAGCTGCGGCGCAAGGGTCGCCACTGGTCAACGAAAGGTATCACGGGTCTCTCATTCACATTAAGGGGGCCGCTCGTGAAAGCTATCACAAAGTTCTTTGCTCTGTCTTTACCTGAACGAGAACTTTCTCAAACCTAATCTTTGCGATCGGACGGGCCCAGCCCACACGCCACCGGCCCCCGCAAGGCGATCCGGGGCGGCTTCCCCGCACATACTGCGGGAAAGCCGCCCCGAGTCCGCTGAGTTGGGACGGGTGGGGCGGGAGCACGCGGTGAGCTGACTTCGAGGACCGGGCGCGGGGGCGCGGCCGACCGGTGTCGCACGCGGGACGGGGCCAGGCAGGAACGACGCCGGCTGGTGCCGCGCGTTTGGCGAGCCACCCGGGGATCGGGCAGGTGAGCGGGAGCGGGCCCTCGGGGGGAGCGGGCTCTCAGCCCTGGGGGGTGGCTGGGGTGCGTTCCCGCGGCGGCGGGCCGGGGCGCGTGGCGGGACCGGTCCCGGCCCCGTTGCTGGCCCGGGTACTGGTTCCGGCTCCGCCAGCGGCCGGGGCTCCGGTCGCGGCTCCCCCGGCAGCTGGGACTGCGGTCCCGGCTCCGCGCCTGGGCCGGGCGCCGGTCGCGGCTGCGGCCGTGGCCGCGGCGGGCATCTCGGCGTGGCTCCCTGCGCTGCGGAATCCGCCGTCCCCCGTTTCGGAGACGCCCCGGCCGCAGCCGCGGCATGGTGACGAGGAGCAGGACGAGCACGGCCGCCAGGGTCAGCGCGACCAGCACGATCAGGTCCGTGCGGACCAGGGAGAGGGACACCACGCTGGCGGTGAACAGCGCCGCCCACAGGTACATGATCAGAACGCTCTGGCGGTGCGAGTGGCCCACGTTCAGCAGCCGGTGATGCAGGTGCTTCTTGTCCGCGGTAAAAGGCGACATGCCCGCCCTGGTCCGGCGCGCGACCGCCATCAGCAGGTCGGCGTACGGGATGACCAGGATCGCCGCGGGCAGCAGGATCGGGAGCACGGTCGGGTACCGGTTGACCGTGTGGCTGTAGTGGATCAGCACGTTGGGGTCGAGCATGGCCGTGCTGGACAGCGGGACGTAGGCGAGCAGCAGCCCGAGGAGCATGGCGCCGGTGTCGCCCATGAAGATCCGCGCCGGGTAGAAATTGTGCGGCAGGAAGCCGATGCACATCCCGGCCAGCAGCGCGGCCACCAGCGCCGGGACCGACTGGGAGTGGATGCCGACGACCCGGGCGAGCGTGTAGGAGTAGGCGAGGAACGAGCAGGCCGCGATGGCGACGATGCCGGCCGCGAGCCCGTCGAGCCCGTCGATGAAGTTGACCGCGTTGATCGTGACCACGACGAGCAGGATGGTCAGGGTCAGGCCCAGCTGCGGCGGTAGGATGAACACGCCGCCGCTCGGCTCGGGTACCCAGGAGAGCACGACCTGGCTCCAGACCAGGATGCCGCCCGCGGCCACCTGGGCGGCGAGCTTGCTGATCGCGCCCATCCCCCAGCGGTCGTCGATGATGCCCGTGATCACCAGCAGGCCGCCGGCCATCAGCAGCCCCGGGACCGTCCGCGGGGACGGGAACGCCTCCCGCAGGTAGGTGAGCTGATCGGCGACGAGCAGGCCGGCCGCGAGGCCGCCGTACAAGGCCAGGCCGCCGAGCAGGGGCGTCGGCACCACGTGCACGTCCCGGGTGCGGGCAGCGTGCATCGCGCCGGTCGCGATGGCGCCGCGCCGGACCAGCGGCGTCAGCAGGTAGGTTACCGCGGCGGCGAGCAGCAGCGCGAGAACGTACTCCCGCACGTCAGGTCAGCCAGCCGCGACAGGGTTGGCGGACATCAACAGCCACTTTAGCTTGCGCCGCAAACCACGGACCGCGTCTATTGGCCGGCTGGGTCCGTTGTGTCCGCCGGTTCTTCCGCCGCCGCGGCGTCCCCGGCGTCGGCGGAGACCTTCGCACCAGCGGGGGCGGCTGACTCCAGGGGGTGCCGGGCCGGGCCGGGGGCGGGCTCCTGCGCGGCATCGTTCGGCAGATCAGGCGCGCCCGGCGCGCCGATCACGGAGCCGGAAGCGGGCACATCCTCGCCGGTCACCAGCGCCGCCACCTCGCGGAGCCGGTCCATCGGGATGGCCCCGGCGCGCAGCAGCCGCGGCACCGAACCCGTCAGGTCGATGATGGTGGATGCCACCCCGCCGGGGCAGCGCCCGCCGTCCAGGTACACGGCGACCGAATCCCCCAGCTGCGCGACCGCCTCGTCCGCCGTCGTCGCGGCCGGGTTACCGGTGATGTTGGCGCTGGTCACGGCCATCGGGCCGGTCTTCTTCAGCAGGTCGAGGGCGACCGCGTGCAGCGGCATCCGGACCGCCACCGTGCCGCGCGTGTCCCCCAGGTCCCAGGCCAGCGTCGGGCTGGCCCGGCAGACCAGGGTCAGGCCCCCCGGCCAGAACTGGTCGATCAGATCCTGCCCGAACGCCCCCATGTCGTCGACCAGCGCGTTCGCGGCGCGCACGGTGCCGACGAGCACGGGCGGCGGCATGTCCCGGCCGCGCCCCTTGGCCGCAAGGAGCCGGCTCACCGCCCACGGCGTGAACGCGTCCGCGCCGACGCCGTAGACCGTGTCGGTCGGCAGCACGATCAGTTCGCCCTTCTGCACCGCGGCGGTGGCCGCGGCGATCCCTGCCTCCCGCTGCTCGGGGTCGGAGCAGTCGTAACGTTCGCTCATTGCCGCTCATCCCGTCATCCGTCGGCTCGTTCGCCCGGCCACGTCGCGGTGACGAAACGGTCCCGGCGCGCCAGGTCCTTGTGGTTGCGCGTGTCACGCCAGCCGGCTTCCTCGCAGAACACCCAGTACACGGCGGCGCCCTGGGGCGCGCCGTGCTCCACGGCGACCACCCCGCCCGGGCGCAGCAGCCGCCGGGCGACGCGCTCGACGCCGC
This sequence comes from uncultured Actinomycetes bacterium, assembly GCA_963808295.1. GTDB lineage: Bacteria > Actinomycetota > Actinomycetes > Streptosporangiales > Streptosporangiaceae > Bog-532. The sequence goes on from CAWEFP010000025.1 coordinate 90,702, forward strand.
GGATCGCGTCCAGCCCGTCCTCGCCGCTCCATAGCGCCGCCGGCGGGTCGTATTCTCCCACCTCCGGCGGCACCGACGCGCCGAGCGGGATGTAGGGCGGGTTGCTGATCACGAGATCGACTTTGCCGTCCAGGTCGCGGAGCTCGCCGGGACCAGGCGCCCCAGTACCGGGCGGCGCGGTGAAGTCCGCGCCGTGCAGGCTCAGCCGGCCCCTGGTGTACGGCGCGGCCGCCGCGCAGCGTTCGAAGTTGCGCTGCGCCCAGCCGCGGGCGATCGGGTCGGCCTCCACCGCGTGCACCCGGGCCCGCGGGACCTCCTGGGCGATGGCGAGCGCGATCGCGCCGGAACCGGTCCCCAGGTCGGCGACGACCGGCTCGGCCACGTCCATCTCCCGCAGCCGGTCGATCGCCCAGCCCGTCATCACCTCGGTTTCCGGCCGGGGCACGAACACGCCGGGGCCGACCTCGAGCTCCAGGTAACGGAAGTACGCCCGCCCGGTGATGTGCTGCAGGGGCTCGCGCGCGGCGCGGCGGCCGACCCCCTCCCAGAAGCGCGCGTCGAACGCCGCATCGGGCACGGTGTGCAGCTCGGTCCGGCGCACACCGTGCACGTGCGCCGCGATCAGCTCCGCCTCGGCGCGCGGCGATTCGACCCCGGCCTCCGCGAGCCGGGCCGCGGCGAGCGCGATCTCATCCAGCAACAGGCTCACCCGCACGGCCCTCGCTGCTCACGCGCCGGCGTTCCCGTCGTCGCCGCCGAGCTTCTCGGCCGTCTCGGCGTCGGCGAGGGAGGTGATCACCGCGTCCAGATCGCCATCGATGACCTGATCCAGGTTGTAGGCCTTGTAGCCCACCCGGTGATCGGAGATGCGGTTCTCGGGGAAGTTGTAGGTGCGGACCCGCTCGGACCGGTCGACGGTCCGGACCTGGCTGCGGCGCTCGGCCGCGGCCTTCTCGTCGGCCTCCTGCTGGGCCTGGGCCAGCAGGCGGGCGCGCAGAATCCGCATCGCCTGCTCCTTGTTCTGCAGCTGGCTCTTCTCGTTCTGGCAGGAGACGACGATGCCGGTCGGGATGTGGGTGAGGCGCACGGCGGAGTCGGTGGTGTTCACGCTCTGGCCGCCCGGGCCCGAGGAGCGGAACACGTCCACCCGCACGTCGTTCGGATCGATGTCGACCTCGACCTGGCCGGCTTCCGGCATGACGAGGACGCCCGCGGCCGAGGTGTGGATGCGGCCCTGTGACTCGGTGACCGGAACCCGCTGGACCCGGTGCACACCGCCCTCGTACTTCAGCCGCGCCCAGGCGCCCTGGCCCGGCGAGGCGCCCTTCTTGGCCGCCTTGACCGCGACGGTCGCGGCCTTGACGCCGCCGAGCCCGGTGACGGTGGAGTCGAGGATCTCGGTCGCCCAGTGACGGCGCTCGGCGTAGCGCAGGTACATCCGCAGCAGGTCCCCGGCGAACAGGGCGGATTCCTCGCCGCCCTCGCCCGCCTTGATCTCGAGGATGACGTCCCGGCCGTCGTTGGGGTCGCGCGGGACGAGCATCCGCCGCAGCTGCTGCTCCAGTTCCGCCTTCCTCGCCCTGAGCTGGCCGGCCTCGGCGGCGAAGGACGGGTCCTCGGCGGCGAACTCGCGCGCCGTCGCCTCGTCGGCCTCGGTCTGCTGCCATTCGGTGTAGGCGTTCACGATCGGGGTCAGCTCGGCGTAACGCCGGCCGAAGTCGCGTGCCTTCTCGGGATCGGCGTGCACGCCGGGATCGGCCAGGGCACGCTCCAGCTCCGCGTGCTCCGACGCCAGCTCGGCGAGCCGGTCGAACACAGTAATTCCTCCTACCTAAAGCGCCAGGACGCGTCGGCGCCCAGCAACGCATTCGGGTTGAGTTTTCCGCAGCATTTACGGAAAACTCAACCCGAACATGGTGAGCTCATGGGCTTGGCGCTCATCCGGGCGGCACGGCGGCCGGGCCGCCCGGCGGCGTGGCCCGGGCTTACTTGCTGCTGCCCGTGGCCTTCTTGCCGAAGCGCCGCTCGAACCGCGCGACGCGTCCACCGGTGTCCAGGATCTTCTGCTTGCCCGTGTAGAACGGGTGGCAGGCCGAGCAGACGTCGGTGTGGATGACGCCGTTGGCGGCGGTGCTGTGCGTGGTGAAGGTGTTCCCACAGGTACAGGTCACCGTGGTGGGGACATACTTCGGGTGAATGTCAGGCTTCACGTTAACTCCTGCCTCGTGCGGTCGCCGGGTCGCCTGGCCGAGCACCATGGGGGCTGGCCGTCGTGGCGTGAACCGGTACCGCGTGGTCGCGGCTCCTAGTGTGCCAGACCGTTCAACATTCCGTGGCCTCCGATGATTCCCGGCCGCGGACGGGCCGCCAGCCCCCGCACGAGCCGGTCCCGGAGGGCCTGCCCAGCCCGTCCGGCGGATACGTCGGCGTCTTCGCCATCGGCGCCGCCTGAACCGGGCCGCCCGGTGCCGGCGACCCTTCCCCGGCACCGGGCGGCAGCGCTGGCGTGCGGCCCGGGCCGAAGCCTGCGCGGGCTGTAGGCGGCCCGGGCCGCGCGCATATCCGGCCGCGCACTCTTCCCGGGACGCCGCCCTTCGTTTTCAATGAAGGTGTGCGGAAAGCCGCGAATACCGCGGATTCGGGCACACGATCGGCGGCAGGCGGGCTCGCGCGGCGGGCTCCGGCACACGTCCGGCGGAAGGTCGCGGAATTGTAACGGAATCGGGCACATGATGACGGGGAGATGAACCATCCCTTGATTCTTTTCGTGGTCACGAGCAGGGGGGACTAAATAGGGCCCGGGAGGACACGGATGCGACACCCGAAAAATCCCTTCTCCTCCGGCGAGCCGGGCGACGATGACGCCCTGGTGTGGCCGCGCGAGCGCCGCGAGGTGGCCGCGGAGACGGCGCCGGGCCGCAGCGGCGGTACTCCCCCGCCGCTGCCACGCCGCACCGGAGATTCGGGGTTCCGGCCGCACGGCCGCCAGGGCGCACCGTCGCAGGATTTCTGGCCGCTGACCGACCCGGAAGATTCCTGGCCGCTGGCTCCCCGGCCCCAGGCCGAACCCGCGGACTCCTGGTCCCGGGACGTCCCGGAGGATCCCTGGGGAGCCGATCCCCCGGCCCAGGCTGACCCCCGCGACGGCTGGGCCCCGCCCGGGCCCGCGGAACCCTGGCCAGGTCCGGCCCCGGCCCAGGCCGACCCCCGGGACGGCTGGGCCCCGCCCATCCCGGAGGATTCCTGGCAGGCCGATCCCCCGGCCCAGGCCGACCCCCGGGACGGCTGGGCCCCGCCCATCCCGGAGGATTCCTGGCAGGCCGATCCCCCGGCCCAGGCCGCCCCCGCGACGGCTGGGCCCCGCCCATCCCGGAGGATTCCTGGCAGGCCGATCCCCCGGCCCAGGCCGACCCCCGGGACGGCTGGGGGCCGCCCGGGCCCGCGGAGCCGTGGCCGGGTTCGGCCCCGCCGCAGGCTGAACTCCCGGACACGTGGGGTCAGGCCGGCCCGCGGGACACCCCACCCCGCTTTACCGACCGCCTCCCGCACGACGACCGCCTCCCGCACGACGACCGCCTCCCGCACGACGACCGCCTCCCGCACGACGACGTCCCCCGGGACGACGACCGCCTCGCGCCAGACGACCGCCGCTGGGACGATGCCCCCCTCCCGCCAGACGACCGCCGCTGGCAGGACGACGATCTCCACCGGGAGCCCGTCCCCGGCGCAGCGGCGGCCCAGCCCCCGGGCCAGGGAGCCGGCCCGGCTCCCGCCGCCATGGGTTTCCAGGATCTATGGGAATCGTGGGAACCGCCATACGACCCCATCGGCGCCATCTCCGAGCCGGTCCCGCACCCCACGGCCCCGTACCCGGAGCTGGTCCGCGACGCGGAATACGAGGACGAGCTGGGGCTCTGGGAGCCCCCGGGGCCGGATGGTCCCGGCGGCGGCGAGCCGTACTATCCGGCCCCGCGCCGGAGGGCCCAGCACGCGCGGAACGCCGGGCGCCCGCGCCTGAGCGGCGCGTTCCTGGCCCTCGCCGGGGCGCTGGCCATCGCGGGGGCGATACCACTCGGCATGCTGGGAGCCAGGGCGCTGGGCCACCACGGGAATCCGGCGCTGAAGACGGCTCCGCTCTCGGCGAGCCACGCCGCCGCATCAGCCCGCGGGCCGAACGGCGCCGCCACGTTCACCGCGCTCGCCGGGCCGGGCTGCCCGGCCGCCACCGGTGCGAGCGTCTTCCCCTACCACCCGGCGAATGGAGACGACTGGTTCCCCGGGACGGCTTCGGCCAGCGGGCCGTGCGGGAGATCGTTCAGCTACGTCTACCTGGCCATGGTTCCCGGCAACCCGGGCGAATGGCGTGACCACTACGCCTGGATCTTCCACACCGGGATGGACAACCCCTCGTGCACGTTCAGCTTGTACATCCCGGCGGCACCGCAGGCGAACTCGACCGACTACTACTGGTTCAGCGCGGGTGACAGCAATGCGGCCGACCGGATCGCCGACTTCACCATCGATCAGGCCACCCATCAGGGCCAGTGGGTCACGAAAGGCCCGTTCACGTTCCCGGGCGGTACCGTGCTGATCGAGGCGACCGATCGCGGCGAAGGAGCGCTGACGGCCTCGGTCGCGGTCGGCCCCGTCCGTCTCAGCTGCTGACACACGGGTCGCCGCCGACGGAGCGAAACGTCTCCGCGATCTTCTCGCAGCTGAAGCCGCTGGCGAGCAGCACGTGCAGCAGGATCGCGCCCAGGGGCGGGCGGGCCCCGCCGCCCATGGAGGGGACATGAGCGACGGGGCGCCGGATGGTTCTGGCGAATGTAGCGGGCCACGCGCGTGAACCTGCTTACGCCCCCGAGACAAGCTGGCGATACACCCATCATGACGCGCCGGCCCGCCGCGTGCGCATCGACCACAGGGGAAGCACCCATTGATTGCCCTAGCTTTTGACAGTGACTACCATTTGATTGGAGCTACTGAAAGGATGTGACTGTCATGGGGACGGCGGGAGCCCGCAGGTGGTGGGCGCTGATCGCGGTGGCCGTGAGCATGCTGGTCGTGGGGCTCGACCTCACGGTGCTGAACCTGGCGCTCCCGACCATCGCGAATACCCTGCACGCGTCCACGAGTGACCTTCAGTGGTTCAACGACGCGTACAGCCTCGTGCTGGCGGCAGCGGTGCTACCCGCCGGCCTGCTCGGTGACCGGTACGGGCGCAAGAAAGTGCTGATGATCTCGCTAGCCATCTTCGGCGTGAGCTCGGCCGCCTGTGCGTACGCGGCCACCTCGGGCGAACTGATCGCCGCGCGGGCCGTCCTCGGCCTCGGCGCCGCCGGCATCATGCCGCTGGCCCTGGCGATCATCCCCGTGCTGTTCGCGCCGGAGGAGCGGCAGAAGGCGACCGCCGTCATGGCCTCCACGATCTTCCTCAGCTTCCCGATCGGCCCGCTCATCGGCGGTTCGCTGCTGGACCACTTCTGGTGGGGCTCGGTCTTCCTGATCAACGTGCCGGTCGTCGCGCTGGCCCTGATCGCGGTGGCGTTCCTGATGCCGGAATCACGCAGCGCGCAGCGGCCCCGGGTGGATTTCGCGGGTGTCGGCATCTCCAGCGCCGGGCTGATCGGGCTGACGTACGGCTTCATCAAGGCCGGCCAGGACGGCTGGAGCGACGCGGGCGCGATCGCGACCATCGCCGCAGGCGTGGTGCTGCTGGCCGCGTTCGTCGCGTGGGAGCACGTCCTGACCCGGCATGGCGCGGGACAGGCCGGGGGCGCGGCCAGGGCCGGACGGCGGGACTGGGCCCGGGCGGGGCGGCCGCTGATCGAACTGCCGCTCTTCCGGTCGGCCGGGTTCAGCTGGGGCACGATCCTGGCCACGCTCGTGTCGTTCGCGATGTTCGGCATCATGTTCGCCATGCCGCAGTACTTCCAGGAGGTCCGGGGCGTCGACGCGCTGGGCAGCGGCCTGCGGATGCTGCCGATGATCGGCGGGATGCTGGTCGGCATGATCGCCGGGACCCGGCTGCAGAGCCCCCGCCGGACCGCGGCGGGCCTGCCGACCGAGCCGCTCGCCGGGGCCAGGTCCCTGGTCACAGCCGGTTTCGCGGTGATGGCGGCCGGGCTGGCGGTGGGCGCGTTCACCCGCGTCACGAGCGGCACCGGTTTCGCCGCGGCGTGGTTCGCGGTGAGCGGCCTCGGCCTCGGTGTGGCCATGCCCGCCGCGATGAACGCGGCCCTGGGGGCCCTGTCCGCCGAGCGAAGCGGCGCGGGCTCCGCGCTGATCACGGCGATGCGCCAGGTGGGGGCGACGATCGGGGTCGCGGTCCTCGGCACGGTCCTCAGCAACGCCTACCAGGCCCGGCTCGCGTCGGCGGCGCTGCCCGCGCCGCTGGCGGACGCCGCGAAAAGCAGCGTCGCGGCTGGCGTAGCGGTCGCACACAAGGTCCGTTCGGAATCATTGCTGGAGTCGGTGCGGACCGCGTTCGTGCACGGGCTGGACATCATGCTGTGGACGTGCGGCGGGATCGCGCTCGCGAGCGCGCTGCTGGCGCTGGTGTTCCTGCCGCGCCGGGCCCGCCAGAGCACCGGGCAGCCGGAATCTGTCCCTGCCGGTACCGGTCGAAACCGGGCCTCAGCGGGCAGAATTGGGGATATGACAGAGACGCTCGACCCCGCCGGCGGCCAGCCCGGCGGCCTGCGGGAGCGGAAGAAGGCCCGGACGCGGGCCTCCATCCGCGAGCACGCGCTGCGACTGTTCCGCGAGCAGGGCTACCACGCCACCACCGTGGAGCAGATCGCCGCGGCGGCTGAGGTCTCACCGAGCACGTTCTTCCGGTACTTCCCGACCAAGGAGGACGTGGTCCTGCAGGACGACATGGAATCGCTGATGCTCGAGGCGTTCGAGCGGCAGCCACCGGAGATCGGCCTGGTCGCCGCGGTGCGGGCGGCCACGCGCGAGATGCAGGGCGCCATGGACGAGGAGCAGTGGGAGAAGCTGCGGCAGACGGCCGAGCTGGCGATGACGATCCCTGAGGTCAGGGCGCGGGCGCTGGATGACTTCTCCCGCACGATCGCAATGATGGCCGAGGCGATGGCCAAGCGCACCGGCCTCAGCCCGGACGACCTCGCGGTGCGGGCCGTCGCGGGCGCGATCTTCGGCGTGATCCTGGCGGTCACGACGCCGTGGGAGGACTACAGCGGCACCCACATCAACGCGGACATGTTCGAGCGGATGGACGCCGGCCTGGCCCACCTGGAAAACGGCCTCCAGCTATAACGCCCCGCCCCCCGGGCCGGGCGGCTGTCGCCCTCAGGGCAGCGTTGGTACCAACGTGAACGCCTGGCGACAACGGTGATCCCAGCGTGGGCCCGAGGGCAGGCAGGAGGCGGGCAAGAGGCGGGAATGTTGAGATTTCAAGTATCGTTGTGAGTGCCATCGGACCTTGAGGCACCGGGGCGGGCAGGCCGCCCGTGGCGGGCCCGGTAAGGAGGAGACATGCCAGCCGTTACCGTCGAGGACACCCTGGTTCTGCCGCGCGTCGCGGAGCCCGACCCGGGGACCTCGGCTGAGCGCCCCGTGCGCACCGTGACCACCGCCCCCAAGGGTTACGAGGGTGAGGGCTTCCCGGTCCGCCGCGCGTTCGCCGGCGTGGACCTGCGGCAGCTCGACCCGTTCATCCACATGGACCAGATGGGCGAGGTCGACTACGCCCCGGGGGAGCCGAAGGGCACACCCTGGCACCCCCACCGCGGCTTCGAGACCGTGACGTACATGATCGACGGGATCTTCCGCCATCAGGACTCCAACGGCGGCGGCGGCCTGATCACCAACGGCGACACCCAGTGGATGACCGCCGGAGGCGGGATCCTGCACATCGAGGAGCCGCCCGAGGAGGTCGTCATGAAGGGCGGCCTCTTCCACGGGTTCCAGCTCTGGGTCAACCTGCCCGCCAAGCTGAAGATGACCACCCCCCGGTACCAGGACATCCGGGCCGGTCAGGTGAAGCTGCTCAGCTCGCCGGACGGCGGCGCACTGCTCCGCCTCATCGCGGGTGAGCTCGGCGGGTACGAGGGACCCGGTGTCACGCACACGCCGATCACGATCGTGCACGCGACGCTGTCGCCCGGCGCTCAGCTCCGGCTGCCGTGGCGCGCCGACTTCAACGCGCTCGCCTACGTCCTGGCCGGTTCCGGCACCGTGGGCAGTGACCGCCGGCCGATCCGGATGGGCCAGCTGGCGGCGTTCGGGCCGGGAGACGTCGTCACCGTGGCGGCGGGCAACCGCCAGGACGGCCCCAGCTCCCAGCTCGACATCCTGTTCCTGGGCGGGCAGCCGATCCGCGAGCCGGTCGCCGCGTACGGCCCGTTCGTCATGAACACCCGGGAAGAGCTGGTGCAGGCGTTCGAGGACTTCCAGGCCGGCCGGCTGGGCAGCATCCCGGCGGAGCCGGCCACCGTTCCGGCGGAGCCGCACCCCGGTCACGACGTGCTCTGACCGCACCCCAGCCCCGGAGCACCCCAGCCCGGGAAACCAACGGCCGGGCCGGGCAGGCTGATCCTGCCCGGCCCGGCCGTTTCTCGTGCCGGCCCGGGGTCTCAGGGCACCCGGCTGAGCTGAAGCGCGAGGACCGGGCAGCCGTTGACCGCGCGGCGGGCCTGGCGCTCCAGCGCCGGCGGCACCGGGCGGGGGTCGAGCAGCGGGTAGCCCCATTCGTCGAGGCTGATCATTTCGGGCAGCAGCTCGGCGCAGGCACCGTGGCCGGAACACTCGATGGGGTTGACGCGCAGTCGCTTGTCCATGTCAGCTCCAGTCTTCATCACTGACCGCCGTTCCCGGCGGCAACGTCAGGAACGGCCGACGGGCGGTGGCCGAGCAGACGCCCCGCCCGTGGTGGCGCAGTTCGGCGGCGAAGACGATCAGGGCGCTCCGCACGAAGCGGACCGAACCGTCCGGGTGGTTACACGCCCCGCGCCCGCTCACCAGCCCCGCCCAGCGCTCGATGTCCGCGCGGACCTGCGGGCCGGGCCGCATTCCGGCCAGCGTGGCCAGGCCCTTCGCGATGCGCGGCAGCCCGTTGAGGCACGGCCCGCACTGCCCGGCCGACTCCAGCGCCAGATACCGGACGACCCGCGCCGTTTCGGCGAGGCCGCAGTGACTGGCCGGCAGGGCGGCCAGCACGCCCGCGCCGACGCTGGCGCCGGCTGGCCGCAGCCCGGCATTGTCGAGCGTCAGCCCGGCCGCGCGGGGCGCCGGGAGCCACGTGCCGTGATAGCCGCCGACCAGGATGGCCTGGGCCGGGCCGCCGGTTCCGTCCGCGCCGAGGTCGGCCTCCAGGAGGCTGCGCAGCGGCGTGCCGACGGCCGCCTCGACGATGCGGACCGTCCCGTCCGCGTGCCGGATCGTACTGAGCATGCTGCCCGGCTCGGCGTCCGTGCCGACCTGCCGGAACCAGCCCGGCCCGTACCGGGCGATGAGGGCGATGTGCGCGAGGGTCTCGACGTTCTGAACGAGCGTGGGCGCTCCCCCCACGCCGCGCTCGAAGACCCGGGGCGGGGTGAAGGTCGGCAGGGCCAGGCCGCCGTTGAGCAGGTTGACCATGGCCGTTTCCTGGCCGGCCAGGAACCGTGGGGGCGCCGCGGCGAGCCGGACCGGCACCCGGTCGATCCGCGACCGCCAGCGCTCCGACAGGGCACGCCGCAGCGCCGCTGCGAGCTGGTCGTCCTGCGTGTCGTGCACGTAGAGGCAGGCCTGCTGCGCGCCGACGGCCTCGGCGGCGAGCTGGAGCCCGTCGAGCACGAGGTGCGGCGCCAGCCACAGCAGGGACGCGTCCTTGCTGGAGGCCGGCTCGCTTTCCGCGCCGTTGGCGACGACGAACGGCCGGCCGCCCGCCCCGGCGACCGCTTCCAGCTTGCGGTACACCGGGAAGGACGCACCGCCGCGGCCGGTCAGCCCGGCGGCCTGCAGGTCGGCGGCCAGCTGCAGCCGGGCGTTCCGGTACGGGACGAAGCCGTGCCGGGCGAGGTGCTCGCGCATGCCTTCCGGCACGGTGGTGTCGGCCGGCAGCAGCCGCGGGAGACCGTCGGGGCGGGACCTCGAGGCGGTGGATTCGCCGCGCCGCAGGGGCATGGTGGGCACGCTCATTCGGGATCTGCTTTCACGAGTCGGCGGTCGGGTTCCGCGGGGTTCAGGAGACGGTGGCCGGGTCCCGCGGGGTTCCGGGGGCGGAGGTCGGCTTGCGCGAACGTCACGAGACGGCGGTCGGCTTCCGCGAGCTGGCGGCATGGTCTGTTGCACGGCCGCCGGGACCGGTCGGTCCGGACATCAGGGAGCTGGCCATCAGGGTGCTGACCCGCCGCGCCCGCGGCACTTCCCGGGCGACCGCGGCCACCCGCCAGACCAGGGCGCCCGCGACGAGCGCCGCGCAGGCGATCGCGAGGATGAGCAGCACCCCGTGCTGGAGGTCCGTGCTGGAGCCGATGCTGTGGGCAAAGGCGACCGGCCAGCTGGCGTAGGCCAGCCAGTGCACGGCCCGCCACACCTTCCGGTTGAGATGGCCCCGGATCAGGCTGGTAAGGATCAGCGCCAGCATGATGTCGAGGGAGATGGCGCCGAGGCCGAGCCAGAAACCCTCGTATCCGGAGGTGAAGGGGATCACCGCGGAGACCAGCGGGATGCTCACGAAGGTGTCGATGACGGCGGTCACGATGTGGATGACGATGAAGATCACCGCCAGCAGCGACAGGTTCCGGTGCAGGTTCGTGACGGCGAACCGGGGCAGCCCGGGCAGCCGGCCCTGCCGGTTGATAAGGATGCCCAGCACCATCACGGCGGTGAACAGCAGCAGGGAGACCACGCCGGTCGCCCGGCTGGCGTACCAGGGTGCGGTGCTCGCGGTGATTCCGTTCATATCGTCTACCCTCGCCGGTCTGTCGCCGCTGAAGCTGGAAGATTCCTCTGTGCCCGCTCAGAACAATGGGCGGGCGTCAGGAGCCGCCGGACGTCGCGTGGCTGGTGCCCGAACTCGACGACGGCGTTGAGGACCCGCTGCTGAGGCCCGAACTGGAGGAGCTCGAATTCGACGAGCCGGAACTGGTCGACCCGGAACCCACCTGGGTCGACCCGGAGCTCTCGGTCCCCGACGACGATCCCGTGGCCGGACGATCCCGATGACGTGGAGGCTTGCGAGGATGACGTCCCGCTGCTGTGCGAGCCGGGCAGGGTCAGGGTGATGACCCCCGCCGCCGCCACGCTGGCCAGCCCGACCGTGGCGGTGGCCGTCTGGATCCGGCTGCGCCCGCGGGCCCGCGCCGCGACGGCGCGAAGGACGTTGTTCTCGCCTAGGGGTGTTCATGACATGCAGTCTGCTGCGTGCCTCTTGGGGCCTTCTCTGCACTAGTTCTCAGCCACCTATGAGCCTCGACGCCACCGGTCTGTGTTCTCTGGCTCATACGCCGGCGCGAGCCGCAGAGATTGGCGGCGGACCCGCGCGGCTGCAAAGCGCCCTGAGCCGCCCGGGCGCACGAGACCGGGCTCGCCGCTCCCGGGCGGCCCCCCGGGCCCGCCCGCGGGATGACACGCCGAAGGGTCACGCTGGTCAGGGGTTACGAATGCGGGATTTACTGCCACCATGACTGGCATGACAGACCGCCGCAAGGACGCGGCCAGCTTCCGGGCCGCACGCGATTTCCTGCTCCGCCACCGCGATGACTACGACACCGCCAGGGCCGGGTTCTCCTGGCCGGACCTGCACGAGTTCAACTGGGCGCTCGACTGGTTCGACGTGATCGCCACGGAACACCCCGACCGCACCGCCCTGCGCATCGTCACCCCGCCCGGCCCGGAACCGGCCGGGACGGCCGCCGGGCCGACGGCCCCGGGAGCCGGGAAGCGGAAGGCGGAACGGGGAACCCGGATCAGTTACGCCGAGATGGCCGCGCGCTCCAGCCAGGTGGCCAACTGGCTGCGGGAGGTGGGGGTCCGGCGCGGGGACCGGCTGCTGCTCATGCTGGGCAACATCGCGCCGCTCTGGGAGACCATCCTGGCCGCGATGAAGCTCGGCGCGGTGATCATCCCCACCTCGACGCTGCTCGGTCCGCCGGACCTGGCCGACCGGATCGCCCGCGGGCAGGTCCGGCACGTGATCACCGAATCGGTGCAGGTGCCGAAGTTCCGCGGGGTACCCGGCGACTGGACCCGGATCGCGGTCGCGCCGACGATCGGGGGCGCGACGGCCCCGGCCCCGGCGGGCGCGACCGCGGCCGCGGCCCGGCCCGCGCCGGGGGCATGGCTGGCCTACGAGGACTCGCGCGCGGCGAGCAGCCAGTTCGCACCCGACGGGCCCACCCGGGCCGATGACCCGCTGCTGCTGTACTTCACCTCCGGGACGACCGCCCATCCCAAACTGGTACAGCACACCCACGCCTCCTACCCGGCCGGGCACCTGTCCACGATGTACTGGATCGGGCTGCGGCCCGGCGACGTGCACCTGAACATCTCCTCCCCCGGCTGGGCCAAGCACGCCTGGAGCAACGTCTACGCACCGTGGAATGCGGGGGCGACGGCGCTGATCTTCGGCTACGACCGGTTCTCCGCCGGCACGCTCCTCCAGGTGCTCGCCGAGGAGCAGGTCACCACGTTCTGCGCGCCGCCGACCGTGTGGCGGATGCTGATCCAGTCCGACCTGTCCGCCGGTGACGTGAGCGCGCTGCGGGAGTGCCTGGCGGCCGGGGAGCCGCTCAACCCGGAGGTCATCGAGCAGGTCCGCAGCGCCTGGGCGATCACCGTCCGGGACGGCTACGGGCAGACCGAGACGACCGCGCAGGTCGGCAACACCCCGGGCCAGGCTGTCCGGCCGGGGTCGATGGGGCGCCCGCTGCCCGGGTACGAGGTCACCCTCATCGATCCGGTCACCGGGAAGCCAGCCGAGGAGGGGGAGATCTGCCTGGACCTGAGCCGCCGCCCGCTGGGCCTGATGACCGGCTACCTCGGCGACGCCGCCCAGCACGCCGAGGCCATGCGGGACGGCTACTACCACACCGGCGACGTCGCGGGCCGGGACGCGGACGGCTACATCACCTACGTCGGGCGCACCGACGACATATTCAAGGCGTCGGACTACCGGATCTCGCCGTTCGAGCTGGAAAGCGTACTGATCGAGCACGAGGCGGTGGCCGAGGCCGCCGTGGTGCCGTCGCCCGACGCGCTGCGGCTCTTCGTGCCGAAGGCGTACGTCAGCCTCGCGCCGGGCCTTGAGCCGTCGCCTGAGGTGGCCCGGTCGATCCTGGCCTTCGGCCGGGAAAGGCTCGCGCCGTACAAGCGGGTCCGGCGGGTCGAGTTCGCCGACCTGCCCAAGACCATCTCGGGAAAGATCCGCCGGGTGGAACTGCGGGCCCAGGAGAACGAGCGCGCCGGGAACGGGACGGCCACGGTCCGCGACCCCGACGGCATCGGCGCGCCATTCCGCCCGGAACCGTCCCCGCGCGGGACCACCGAGTTCTGGGAGGAGGACTTCAGCTGGTGACGTCGGCAGTGGTGAACCGGGCCCACGCGAACGAGCCGAAGATCACCAGGTAGACCGCGAACGACAGCAGGCCCTTCAGCAGGGTGCCGGAGTCGATCGGCACCCGCAGCAGCGAGTCGAACGAGTTCCACCAGTGCGTGGGCAGGTACGGCTGGATCACGGCGAACTGCGGGACCTGGTCGGCGACCTCGCTGGCGACGACGAAGATCGCCAGCGCGGCGATGGCGCCGATCGCGTGCTCGGTGAGGGTGGAGATGGCCAGGCCGATCGCGCCCAGGGAGGCCATCGCGGCCGTCACGTACAGGCTCACCAGCACCAGCCGACCGATGCCCTCGGCCAGCGGGACCGTGGTGCCGGACAGCAGCGTCACCGGCCCGATCGGGAACAGTGCGGCGCCGGTAGCCAGCGCCACGCCGGTCACCACGAACGTGACCGCGAGCCCGAACACCACGATGACGCCGTACTTGACCGCGAGCAGCCGGGTGCGCCCGGCCGGCACGGCCAGCAGGTAGCGCAGCGTCCCGTACCCGGCCTCGCCGGCGATCGAGTCGCCGGCGATCACGGCCACGACCACCGGCATCACCAGGGTCAGCAGAATGGTCAGGGCAATGAAGCTGAGGAAGATCCCGTTCCCGGTGAGCTCGGTGACGAAGGACAGGCCGCCCCCGCCGCCGCCCCCGCCGTGCGGATGCGACGCGAGCCGCAGCCCGACGCCGATCAGGATGGGGAAGAGCGCGACCACGGCCAGCAGCAGGATGTTCCGCCGGCGCAGGAAGACCTGCCGCAGCTCGGAGCGGAAGAAGCGCAGCCACGCCCGGGCGGGACCCACGGCCCGGCGCGCTGCCGCGGGGCCGGCCCGGCCGCTGGGGATTCGATCGCGGGCGCCTCAGCCATCGACGTCAAACCCCTCTCCGGTCAGCCCGACGAAGAGGTCCTCCAGGCTGGGGGCGGCGACGCCCAGGCCGCGGACCCCGACCCCGGCGTGGACAAGATCTGCACAGATCCGTTCGGGCGAAAAATCGCCGAGCGGGGCGGTGACCTCGTCGCCGGCGATCTGCGGGTCCGGCAGCCCGAGGCGCCCGAGCACGGCGGCAGCGGCGGCGGGATCGGCGGTCTGCACCCGGATCCGGGCCGCGCCGGTGCGGCGCAGTTCCTCCAGCGGGCCCTGGAAGACCAGCCGCCCGGTGCGCATCACGCCCACGTGCGAGCAGACCTGCTCGACCTCGGCCAGCAGGTGGGAGGAGACGAACACGGTGATGCCGTCGGCGGCGATCTCCCGGATGAGCGCGCGCACCTCGCGGGTGCCCTGCGGGTCCAGGCCGTTGGTGGGCTCGTCGAGGATGATCAGCTGGCGCGGGGTGAGCAGGCCCGCCGCGATGGCGAGCCGCTGCTTCATGCCCAGGGAGTAGTTGCGGTAGCGCTTCCCGGCCGCGGCCAGCAGGCCGACCCGGTCCAGCGCGCCGTTGATCCGGTCCGCGGCGGTCCGCGGGTCGGCCGTGCGGTCGGCCGCGTCGCACCGGGCCAGGTTGTCCCGGCCGTTCAGGAACGGGTAGAACGCCGGCCCCTCGATGAGCGAGCCGACGTGCGGCAGCACCCGCACCGTACCCTCGGGCATCGGGACGCCGAGCAGTTCCGCGCGTCCGCTCGTCGGGAAGGCCAGGCCGAGCAGCATCCGGATGGTGGTCGTCTTCCCGGAGCCGTTCGGGCCGAGGAAGCCGTACACCGAGCCGCGCGGGACGGCCAGGTCGATGTGGTCGACGGCCACCTGGCCGCCGCGGAAACGCTTGGTCAGGCCGCTGGTGGACACGGCCAGCGCCTGGCCCGTGGCGGCCGGGGGACGAGGCGGCGCGGCCGGCCGTGGCGTTCGCCGGAGCGCCGGTCTCGGTCGCCGCGCCGGGCGCCCCCGCGGGGCCCGGCGGGACGGCGCGGACGTCGGTCACTTGGTCGTCGGCAGCGGCACGTGGTGCGACTCGCCCGCGACCTTGGCGGCCTGTGCGGCGGCGTCGTAGAGGACCTGCGGGGTCACCGCGCCGACCAGGACCCGGCCGTCGCTGGTGATCAGCATCGACACCAGGCTGGTCGTCAGCAGGCGGCCGCTGCCCCACGATCCGCTGACCGGGGTGGCCGACCTGAGCAGCGCGTTGATGATCGGGCCGGTGTCCCCGCTCAGCCCGCTGCCCGTGCTCCCGGTGGCCTGGCCCGCCCGCACGGACGACAGCACCGACTGGGGCAGGTCGGCGACGGCCAGCCAGCCCGTGCCGATCGTGTAGGCGCCGCTCACGGTGCCGGCGCTGGCGTGCTTCGCGCCGCTGCCGAGCGCCTGCTGCTGCACCTTCGCCCCGGCGGGCGGGGTGAACGCGAAGTTGGCGGCGGCCGGCTTGACGAACGAGATCGAGGTGAAGCCGATCTGGGCCGCGGGGGTCTTGGCGCCCTTGGCGAAGACCTGCACCCGCAGCGGGACGTTCCGGGTGCCGTCGACCGCGATGCGGATCTCGCCCACCAGCGAACTGGAGCTCTTCGGCGCGAGCACGAGCTGGTAGGCGGCCTCGCCGGCCACCCTCACGTTGCTGTCCACGCGGACCGTCGTGGTGGGGCCGACCTTGGCCAGCACCTCGTTGGCGGCCTGCTGCGGGGTCATCGGCGGGGCGGAGGACGCCTTAGGGGACACGGCCGCGGCGTGGCGGCTGTTCGCCGCGCCGGCCGGGACCGTCAGGTGCGTCACGGTGTTGTCGGTGCTCTCCCAGAGCCAGGCGTTGCCGCCGTTGCGGATGAGGTCGCTCTCGCTCATGTTCTGCGGCACCGCGACCCGGAAGTGGGTGGCGTCGGCGTACCAGATCCGGACCGTGTGCGAGCCGGTGAGCAGCGACGACAGTGACGTGGGATTGCCGGTGCCGGGGAGGGACGGCAGCCCCAGCGACGAGGTCTCCACGATCGTCCCGGTCATCGGCGGAACCGCCGTCTGCCCGGCCAGCGAGGCCAGGAGCTGAGCCGGCGTGCGGGACGGCAGCGACGGCACGGCCTGGGCCACCGAGATCATCGACCCGGCCAGCACGCCCCCGACGACGACCACGGCCCCGGCGGGTACCGCCCACCGCGTGCCGCGGGACAGATTGACCAGCTGCTTCATTGCGCTTCGTTCGCCCTCTTCCGGTGTTTTGTTCCGGTGCCTCGCCTGGCCCCGCTCAACCCGTTTTGCGGGCTTTTGCGAACCTGTGCACGCCTTACGTTGCCTCACCCGCGCTGTGATGACCCTGAGAAGTCCGGGGCCGCTGGCTGTTGTTTTGGACCGGTCAGCGCCGCGTGAGCCAGACTAGGACCGTGCGGGTGCTGGTGGTGGAAGACGAGCGGCGGCTCGCGGGCGCGGTCCAGCGCGGGCTGCAGGCCGAGGGCTTCGCCGTCGACCTCGCCTTCGACGGCGACGATGGGCTCCATCTCGCGCGGGAAGGCGCGTACGACGCAGTGGTCCTGGACCTCATGCTGCCCGGGCTGTCCGGTTATCAGGTCTGCGAGCGGCTGCGGGCCGAGGAGAACTGGGTTCCGGTGCTCATCCTGTCGGCCAAGGACGGCGAGTACGACCAGGCCGACGGCCTCGACCTGGGCGCCGACGACTACCTGACCAAGCCGTTCTCCTACGTAGTGCTGGCCGCCCGGCTCCGGGCGCTGCTGCGGCGCGGCGCCGTGCCGCGGCCCGCCGTGCTCCGCGCCGGGGACCTGTCGCTCGACCCCGGCAGCCGTATCGTCCGCCGGGGTGAGACGGACATCGACCTCACCGCGCGCGAGTTCGCGATGCTCGAGTACCTCATCCGGCGGGCCGGCCAGGTAGTGCCGAAGTCCGAGCTACTGGACCACGTTCTGGGATGCGTCCGACACCGCGGACCTCAACGTCGTCGAGGTCTACGCCGGCTACCTGCGGCGGAAGATCGACGTGCCGTTCGGGCGGACCGGCCTGCAGACGCTGCGCGGAGCGGGGTACCGGCTCGCCGCGGACGGCGGCTGAGGCCTTATGCCACGACGACACGGGGCGCGATGACCCGCCGCCGGCCGCCCGGGCTGGGCGTCTGGTGGCGCCGGCGCAGCCTGCGCGCCCGGCTCACGCTGACCGCCGCGGCCGGGCTGGCCGGGGCGCTGGCGGGCGTGGCCGTGCTGCTGGTGAGCACGCTCGGGGTCACGCTGGACCGGGGCCTGGACAATTCGGCGCGGCAGACGGCGCGGGAGGTAGCCGCGCTGGTGGACGCGAACCGGCTGCCCAACCCGGTGCCGGTGGCGGCCGGGACCGCGGTCGTTCAGGTCATCGACGCCCACGGGCGGATCGTGGCCGCCTCGGCCGGCGCGGACCGGCTGGTGCCGCTGCTGCCGCCGGCCCGGGCCGCCATGGTGGCGCGGACCCAGACCGGGATCCTGCTCGACGGCCGGCCCTACGGGCTGCCGGAATCGCTGCGGGTCGCCGCGGTCCCGGGCCAGCGCGGCGAGACGGTCATCGCCGCCGTGTCCTACGACGCGGTCCACGACACGCTGGCCACCGTGGCGCATGTGCTGCTGTTCGGCACGCCGGCACTGCTGCTGCTGATGATCTGGGTGAGCTGGCTGATCACCGGGTCCACGCTGCGGCCCATCACGGCGCTGCGGCGCGGCGCGGAACAGGTCACCGCCACCGGGGTGCCCCGTGGGCTGCCGGTTCCCGAGGCCCGGGACGAGGTGCACAGCCTCGCCGTGACGCTGAACGACATGCTGTCCCGGCTGGAGGCGGCGCAGCAACGGCAGCGGCAGTTCGTCTCGGACACGGCGCACGAGCTGCGCAGCCCGATCGCGAGCATCCGGGCTCAGCTCGAGGTGGCGCTCGATCACCCGGACGGCCAGGAGTGGGAGCAGACGGCGCGGGACGTGCTCGCCGACACGATGCGGCTCTCCCAGTTGGCCGAGGACCTGCTGGTGCTGGCCCGGCTGGAGGAGCGCACCGGCCGCGGGCATGGCGGCCGGCATGGCGGCGGCGGGACGATCGACCTGGCCGGGCTGGTGACCGGGACCGCCGACTGCTACGCCCAGGCCCGGGTGCCGGTGTCCGCGGCCGCGCCGGAGCCGTGCCGCGTGGCGGGTGACGCCGACGCGCTGCGCCGGATGCTGGTCAACCTGATCGACAACGCGGTCCGGTACGCGCGCACCCGGGTCACGGTGGCGGCAGGCCCCAAGGACGGGTCGGCCCTGGTTACCGTCTCCGACGACGGCCCGGGGATCGCCGCGTGCGACCAGGAGCGGGCGTTCGAGCGGTTCACGACGCTGGACGACGCGCGGGCGCGCCGCGACGGTGATGCCAGCGGCGCGGGGCTGGGGCTGGCCATCGTCCGGGCGACCGCGCACGCGCACGGGGGCACCGCCTGGCTGGAAGACGCCGGGCCCGGGCTGCGGGTCGCGGTCCGGCTGCCGCTGGCCGGGACACCGGCGGGGCCAACGGCTGCGCCTGCGGCGGTGCCCGCGGCAGTACCGCCGGCCGGACCGTTCACGGGGCCGCTGACTGGGCCGCCCGCCGGACCGCTCACGGGGCCAGGGGCGGGGCCGCCGGCCGGCACTCCCGCGGAGCGGTTAGCCTGATCTGCGGTCGGCCCGAGGCGGAGGCCCCCGACGGGATCCCGGTCGAGATCGAGGTGCGCGGACATGCCAGCACGAGCGCGGGAGACGGTGGCCCGCATGTTCCGTGCCGCCCGCGAGCACAAGGTCACGACCGCGGTGTTCGGCGCCAGCCTGGCGGCCATTGTGGCCCTGGGGGCCTTCGCCGCTGCCTCCGGGACCGCGACATCCGGGACCGGCACGCCGGGGACCGCCGCCAGCCCGTCGCGCCAGGCCAGCGATCAGCCGGCGCCGGGCTTCACGCTGCCGGCCCTCGGCGGCTCATCCGGCCGGGTATCGCTCGCCGCCTACGCGGGCCGGCCGGTCATCGTCAACTTCTTCGCGTCCTGGTGCGTGCCGTGCCGGCAGGAGACACCGCTGCTGGCGCGGTACTACCGCGCCGCGCACGGCACGGTGGACATGCTGGGCATCGACAGCAACGACAGCCGGGCCGCGGCCGTTACGTTCACCCGGACGGCCGGCGTCAGCTATCCCCTGGCGTACGACCCCGTGGCCACGGCGGCGGGCGCGTTCGGGGTCGCGGAGCTCCCGCAGACGTTCTTCCTCAACGCCCAGCACCGCATCGTGGACCGCGTCTTCGGCGCAGTGACCGCCGCGGATCTGGCCAAGGGGGTGGCGCTCATGGGCAAGCCGGTGGCCCCGGCGGCGGCCGCATCACCCGGAAACGGAAGCTGAGGCCGGGACGGGCCGCCCTCGCGCAGACGGCCGGCGGCTCGCGCGGGCGGCCCGGTAGCTTGCTCAGGCGGCCCGGCGGCGGGACCGCGCGACCATGCCGGCCGCGCCGGTCAGGCCGAAGGTCACCGCGCCATGCCAGAGCCCGGTGAGCACACCGCCGACGATGCCCCCGCCGAGGACCACGGAGAGCACGAAGACGATCGCTGCGGCCGCCACCCCGGGCAGCAGGGCGAAGCGCCAGGGGTTGGCGCGAGCCCACCGGATGGCCCGGCCCGACCGCTGGCGGAACAGCGCACCGGCCGCCGCGACGACGAAGAACGCGACCACACCGAGCGACAGCGCGTCGCTGAGGCCGCCGAGCCCGAAGCTCCCGCCGATCACGTGCCAGCCGAAGTCGCCCAGGGCGATGATCCCGCCGGTGACGGCGGCGCCGGTCCACGGAGCCTGCGACAGCGCGTCTCCCGAGACCGACATCTCCTCGCGCCGGGACAGGCCCGGCTCGTTCATCTGGGTTGGTGCGGACATTTCAGCTCCTTGTGCGGACCATAGCCTTGCCCAACTCACGTTATATCGCGTTCGGCCGTAGCCTACCATGATGGCGTGCCTGTTTTTCGATATGTCGCCTTCGTCGGGCGACGGGGCCGCTGGTGCGTTCGCGCACACGGCGCGGGCCCGCAGGGGGATCTTGGCTGGCGGAACCGAACCCTTCCTGTGAGAACCCTTAGGGAGTGTGGAGAGTGCGCCCATCTTCGGGGAAGGAACAGGAAAGAGCGCGGCGGCAGCACGGAGCCCGGTAGCCGGACACAGCACCCGTAGCGACCGCAGGCGCTGCGACGGCAGAGGCGATGAGAATGCAGGACGACGAGACCGGCTCCGAGCCAGGCGGACACGGATGGCCAGCGGCCGGAGGCCCGGGCGACCTCGGCGACGTGGGCGGCCCGGAGGGACCCGCTGACGGCGGGTTCGGTGCCTGGGCGGGACCGGCCGGCGGCCACACGGGGCCAGCCGGCGGCCACACGGGGCCGCCCCGGAAGCGCCGGCGCGGCCGGGTCGCCGTGTACGCTGTCGTGGCCCTGCTCGCCGCCGGCCTCGGCGCGGCCGCCACAGTCGGCCTGAGCGGCAGTCAGGCGGGACTGTCCACCGGGGTCTCCTCCCATCAGATCCCCGGCCCGCAGAACGACGCGGGAAACACCGGGAACGGCTCGCTGAACAAGGCGTTCGTCGCGGCCAGGGTCGAGCCCGCCGTCGTGGACATCGACGCGGCCATCCAGTACTCGGGCGGCACCTCGTCCGAGGGAACCGGAATGGTCATCAGCGCGGACGGCCTGGTGCTCACGAACAACCACGTGATCGACGGGGCAACGACGATCAAGGCGACGCTGGCGACCAGCGGCAAGGTCTTCCGGGCCACGGTGGTCGGCTACGACTCCACCCACGATGTTGCGCTGCTCAAGCTCGACGGCGCCACCCGGCTGAGGGCCGTCGCGGTCGGCAACTCCTCGCAGGTCACGCCGGGCACCCCGGTGCTGGCCCTGGGCAACGCCGAAGGCCAGGGCGGCCTGCCGAGCCTCGCGGAGGGCATCGTCAACAGCCTGAACAAGACGATCAGCCCCACCGACGAGAGCACCGGCGCCACCGAGACCCTGCACGGCATGCTGCAGACCGACGCCGACATCGTGTCCGGCGACTCCGGCGGCCCGCTGGCCAACTCGGCGGGCCAGGTGATCGGCATGGACACCGCGAACGCATCGAGCTCGCAAGGCTCCTCGTCCGTGCTCGGCTACGCCATCCCGATCAACACCGTGCTGTCGTTCGCGCACCAGATCGCGGCGGGGCAGCCCAGTGCCACGGTGCAGATCGGCCTGCCGGGGTTCCTCGGCGTCCTGGTCCCGCAGAGCAACAGCACCAGCCCGGTACAGCAGGCACAGCAGCAGCGGCAGCAGATACAGCAGCAACAGCAACAGCAACAGCAACAGCCGGGAACCGGGCTGCCCGGCAGCGGGACGGGCAGCGGCCAGCCTCCGCGACGCGCGGCCTGCAGCAACGATGACGCGGACACCTCCGTGCCGTCGTCCATCGCACCGGCCAGCTCCGGGGCCCTCGTCGACGGCGTGCTGTGCGGCACCGCCGCCGCGACCGCTGGCCTGGCCAGCGGAGACGTGATCACCGCCGTCAACGGCCAGGCCGTGACCACACCCGGCGCCCTGACCGCGATGATGTCCAGGTTCCGCCCGGGCACCAAGGTGACGCTCAGCTGGGAAACCGCCGGCGGTCAGCGGAAGGCGGGCGCCCTCACGCTGGGGGCAGCCCCGGCGCGGTAGGCAGCCCGTGAGCCAGCCCGGTGATTTACGTCACAAACGGTCCGGGGGCCCGCGCCCTCGTGCCGGTTAATGTGCACCTCGTGACGTTTTCCGGCCGCCGGCGCGGCGCACCCGAGCAGACCGCGATAGTGAGAGCGCGATGGGGCATGTGATTCCTGAACGATGCGGTGAGCCACGCCACAGTTCCCTTCATAACCTGAAGGGGGCATTCAGGTAACGCTCAGGGACGGATGGCTAACTAGGGATCGAAGCGGCGGGCGGCAACCAGGACGCCTACCGGGACAGCGGAACCGGGCGAGACTTTCTCACCCGGTCTCAACACAAGGGCGATAGTGATGCAGGAAGACCAGAGCGGTAGCGAGAACGGGCCGGGCGGGGCACAGCAGCCGCCTGAGAACGTGGGCCCTCAGGTCTCTCCGCCCGCCGGCGGAACCACGCCCTGGAAGAGTGCGGACGACACCAGGGCCTTCGGCGACACCGGACGCGGCGACACAGTGTCCTTCGGCAGGCAGGACGAGCCACCTGCGGACGCGGCCCGCGAGCAGCGGGCCGGCGGGGCCGGGACGCTGCCCGCCGCCAGCTACGGCTATGGCGGCTACGGGCAGCAGCCCGGCGGACCCGGCGCGTACGGCCAGCAGCCCGGCGGCTACGGCCAGCCCGGGAGCTACGGCCAGCCCGGCGGAGTACGGCCAGGCGGCGGTCCGGCCAGCCAGGGAGCTACGGCCAGCCCGGGAGATACGGCCAGGCCGGGAGCTACGGCCAGGCCGGCGGGTACGGTCAGCCAGGGAGCTATGGCCAGGCCGGGAGCTACGGCCAGCCCGGTGATTACGGCCAGTCCGGCGGCTACGGCCCGCCGGGCGGATACGGGTCCGGCGGATACGGATCCCCGGGCGGCGGGTACGGCGGCTGGGGCAGCCCGGCAGGCGGCTACGGCGAGCCGCCGCCGCGCAAGCGCCGTGGCCTGGCGGTCCTCCTGGTGGTCGCCGTGCTGGCCGCGGCGGCCGGGGCCGGTACCGCGGTGGCGCTGAACAGCGGCAACGGCGGCTCGACCGGTGTCTCCTCCAACGACGTCCCGGCCCCGCAGAGCAACGGCAATAACAACGGCAACACGGCCCAGCCTCAACACCGCCGCGGTCGCGGCCAAGGTGGAGCCGGGGGTCGTCGACATCACGTCCACGCTGAACTACCAGAGCGAGACGGCGGAAGGCACCGGGATGGTGCTCAACTCCAATGGTCTCGTGCTCACCAACAATCACGTGATCAACGGCGCCACCGCGATCAAGGCCACCGAGGTCACCACGGGCAAGACCTACACGGCGCGGGTCGTCGGCTATGACGCCACCGAGGACGTGGCGCTGCTCCAGCTGCAGAACGCGTCGGGCCTGAAGACGGTCTCGGTGGGCAACTCCGCCCAGGTCTCGCTGGGCACCCCGGTCCTGGCCATCGGTAACGCGGGCGGCCAGGGCGGTAACCCCACCATCGCGCCGGGCATCATCAACGCCACCAACCGGACGATCATGGCCGGGGACCAGGGCAGCGGGACGACCGAGACCCTGCACGGCATGCTGCAGACCAGCGCGGAGATTCAGCCCGGCGACTCCGGCGGCCCGCTGGCCAACGCCGCGGGCAAGGTCATCGGCATGGACACCGCCGCGAGCAGTTCCAGCGCAACACATCGTCCAGCGGCTCGACCATGGGCTACGCCATCCCGATCAACACGGCGCTGTCCATCGCCCGGGAGATCGCGGCGGGGCACGGCAGCTCGACGATCCAGATCGGCCTGCCGGGCTTCCTCGGCGTCCTGGTGCCGCAGAGCAACAGCTCGAACCCGCAGCAGCAGGCACAGCAGCAGCAGGGCCAGGGCAGCGGCTTCGGCGGCTTCGGCGGGACCGGCGGGACCGGCGGCGGCAGCCAGAGCTGCGTCAACAGCGCCACGTCCAACTCGGTCCCGACCACGATCGCGCCCGCCAGCTCGGGCGCGCTGATCGACAACGTGCTGTGCGGAAGCGCGGCCGCCACGGCCGGCCTCGGCGCGGGCGACGTCATCACCGCCGTCAACGGCCAGGCCGTCACGACGCCCAGCTCGCTGACGACGATCATGTCCAAGTTCCACGGCGGCGACAAGGTGACCGTCAGCTACACCGGAACGAACGGCGCCAAGCAGAACGTGTCGCTGACGCTGGGCACGAGCCCGGCCAAGTAAACGGCGAAGGGCCCCCGACGCGATCGGCCGCCGGCGACCTGGACGGCGGCCCGATCGCTGTGCGGACCGCGGGCGGCTCCGGGCGGCTCCGGGCGGCCCGGCGGCCCTGGGGTGAAGCCGCGGATGGCCCGGCCCGACCGCGGCGTCAGGGGCGGGTGAGCCAGCCGCGCATGCGTTCCTCACAGTCGAAGATCTTCGGCACCTCGACGTACTCGTCCGGGGTGTGCGCGATCTCCGAGATGCCCGGGCCGTAGTTGACGGCCGGGATGCCGAGCTCCGCGAACCTGGCCACGTCGGTCCACCCGAGCTTGGCCCGCGGCACGCCGCCCACGGCCGCGGCGAACGACGCGGCCGGTCCCTGGTCGAGCCCAGGCCGGGCCCCGGGGGCAACGTCAACGACGGTCAGGTCCCAGCCGCCGAACACCTCGCTGAGGTGCCGTTCGGCCGCCGCGATGTCCCGGTCCGGCGCGAACCGGTAGTTCACGGTGACCACGCAGCGGTCGGGTATCACGTTGCCCGCGACGCCGCCGGTGATGCCGACCGCGTTCAGCCCCTCGTGGTAGACGAGGCCGTCCACCTCGGGCTGCCTCGGCTCGTAACGGCGGAGGATGTCGATGATGCCGCCCGCCTCGTGGATGGCGTTGCGGCCCATCCAGGACCGCGCGCTGTGCGCGCGCGCCCGGCGCGGCACCTCGGCCCGCATGGTGCCCTGGCAGCCGCCCTCGATCTCGCAGCCGCTCGGCTCCATCAGGACCGCGAAGTCGCCGCCGAGCAGGTCGGGGCGGCTCCGGCTGAGCCGGCCCAGCCCATTGCGCGCCGCCTCGATCTCCTCGCAGTCGTAGAAGACGTAGGTCACGTCGCGCACCGGCTCGGGCACACTGGCCGCCAGCCGCAGCTGGACCGCGACGCCGGCCTTCATGTCGGTGGTCCCGCAGCCGTAGAGCCGGTCCTGCCCCGA
The DNA here is from genome assembly GCA_963808295.1 of uncultured Actinomycetes bacterium. Classification (GTDB taxonomy): domain Bacteria; phylum Actinomycetota; class Actinomycetes; order Streptosporangiales; family Streptosporangiaceae; genus Bog-532. The sequence goes on from CAWEFP010000025.1 coordinate 116,006, forward strand.
CGGCGCGTCGCGCTCGCGGCGGACGGGAGGTTGGCGGCGACCGGCACCGTGTCGATGTGCCCGGCCAGAACGACCCGTTGCGGGCGGCCCAGGTCCGTGCGGGCCACGATGGAGTTGCCGTCCCGCTGGACGGTCAGGTGGGGCAGCGCGCGCAGCGCGGTTTCGATCACGTCGGCGAGGCGGCCTTCGTCGCCGCTCACCGAGGGGACGTCGACGATGCTCGCGGTGAGCACGGCCGCGTCGGCCGACAGGTCCAGTTCCACCCGCGCAGCCTAACGGTCCTCGCCGGGCAGCGCGCCGACCGGCAGCGCGAGTCGCGCT
>CAWEFP010000026.1:0-50002 GCA_963808295.1 uncultured Actinomycetes bacterium
AGTAGTAGTGGCCCATGAAAACGCGCACGGTCGCGTACAGGACCCAGATGGTGAGCAGGGTGAGCGACGATGCCGGCTGCCGCCACCAAGGGTCCTTGCGGAGTGTTTTCTCCGCGATCTGCGCCCGCGTTCTCGCCGGCGAATCCAGAGCTTGCGTCATCCTCGACGTCCTCGCTGCCTTGTCGTTATGGGTCGCGCCCGCTCCGGCCATGCCCCGTCGCCCGCGGGTGTTTGTGTCCTCCGAACTTAATCCAGTAGACAATGAAAGTCTGCCCCCGGACGCCGTTCACACTTGTGACACTTGCTACACTGCCCGCCCCGCCCGCACCGGCCCGGGCGCGCATTATCGAGCCGAACGGACCTGCCCGGGGCTCACCCCAGGGCCTGGCGGAGGAAATCGAGCTGGAGCAGCAGCAGGTTTTCCGCGACGACTTCCTGCGGCGTCATGTGGGTGACGCCGGACAGCGGCAGCACGGTGTGCGGGTACCCCGCCGCGAGCAGCGCGGACGACAGGCGCAGGGTGTGCGCGACCACCACGTTGTCGTCGGCGAGGCCGTGGATGATCATCATCGGGCGGAACGGCTCTTTGCCCGGGCCGTCCGGGCCGCCGGGGCCGCCCGGTCCCGGGGCCGCCGTCCCGGCGCCCTGGCCGCCGGGCCGGCCGTCGCGCTGCAGGCGTTCGGCGTCGCGGACCGGGGAGCAGTTGTCGTAGGCCGCGGCCTCGCTGTCCGGCTGGCCCAGATACCGCTCGGTGTAGTGGGTGTCGTAGAGGCGGTAGTCGGTCACCGGGGCGCCGGCGACCGCCGCGTGGAACACGTCGGGGCGGCGCAGCACGGCCAGCGCGGACAGGTACCCGCCGAACGACCAGCCCCTGATCGCGACGCGTGACAGGTCCAGGTCGCCGAACTGCTCCGCCGCGGCGTGCAGCGCGTCGACCTGGTCCTGCAGGACCGGGTCCGCGAGATTCCCGGCGACCGCCCGGTCCCACGCCGGGCCCCGGCCCGGCGTGCCCCGGCCGTCCGCGACCAGCACCGCGAAGCCCTGCTCGGCGAACCACTGGGAGGCCAGGTAGGCGCCGCGGGCCGCGAGGACGCGCTGGGAATGCGGGCCGCCGTACGGGTCGAGCAGCACGGGCAGGGACCCGGAGCCAGGCTGGTGCCAGGAGGGGAAGAGCAGCGCCGCGCGGATCTGGCGCGGGCCGAGGGACAGCATGGCGGGCCGCGGGGCAGGCAGGTTCGGCGGTTCGTCGTAACAGGCGATCCGGCGCTCCGGCGTGCCCGGGCCGCCGGCCGGGCCGGGCCGGAGTACCCGGACCGTCGCGCCGTCCTCGGCCAGCGACCGGCCGGCGATCACCGTGGTGCCGCCGGCCCGGCGGCCCGCGAACACCCCGGCGCCGTCCGATACCTGCCGCACGCCGTCCGGGCCGTAGCTCCACAGGCCGATCTGCGTGGGCTCATCGGACGCGGTGAACAAGACGGTGCCGGAGTCCACCCCGAGCACCTCGCGGACCTGCAGGCCGGCCGGCGTCACCGGCTCGGCCCGGCCGCCGGACAGTTCGCCCGGGGTGGCGACCACCAGGCGCCGGGCGTCGTCCCGGGTGACCGTCCAGACGATCCGGCCGTCCGCGGTCCAGGCGGGAACCCCCGGCACGATGTCGACCCAGTGCGGATCGGTGTCCTCCCACAGCAGCGACGTCGTGCCGGTGGCCCGGTCGGCGACCAGGATCTGCATCCGCCGCTGGTCGCGGCTCTGCACCACGATCAGCGGGTCCGGTGACCCGCCCTGGCCGTCCCAGCAGACGGTCACGAGGTAGGGGAACGCCGCCCGGTCCCAGCCGACGGGGGCCGACCGGCCGGCCAGGTCCACCAGGATCAGCGAGACGTCGGCGTTGGGCGTGCCCGCGGCCGGGTACGCAACCTCGGCCGGGGACCGTTCCGGGTTGGCCGGGTCGGCGATGTGCCAGCGCATGACCGGGGTCTCGTCGACGCGCGCGACGAGCAGCGCGGTGCCGTCCGGCGCCCACCAGTAGCCCCGCGAGCGGCCCATCTCCTCGGCCGCGATGAATTCGGCCAGCCCGAAGGTGACCCCGGGCGTGTCCGCGGGCCCGGCCACCGGCCGGTCCTCACCCGTGGCGCCGTCCAGGCTCGCGACGCGCAGCGCCCCGGCGTTCACGTAGGCGACCCGCCGCCCGTCCGGGTCGGGCCGCGGATCCAGCGCGGGGCTGCGGAGCGGGAGTTCGCGCGGCGCAGCGGTCCCGCTCCGGCTCCCGGCCTGCCAGCCCCGTTGGCCCCAGGCCCGCCAGCCCCGTCGGCCGGTCCGGCTCACCGGTCACGAGGTCGACGGCGAAGACCCGGCCCGCCAGGCTGAACACCGCCGTCCGCAGGGCGGCGTCCACCGCGTACGACACGATGCCGCCGGCCTGCTCCCGTACCCGCTCCCGGCGCCTCTTCTCCTCCGGCGGCAGGTCATCATCGGCCGCGCCGAGCCCGGCGGGGTCGGCGATCAGCCGTTCGGTACCGCTGGCCACGTCGAACAGCCAGAGGCAGGTCAGCGGGTCCGAGCCGCCCTTGCTGCGCAGGAAGGTGATCCGGTCCCCGGCGGGGGAGACGGCGAACGCTCGCGGCACGCCCAGGGTGAACCGGCGGGTCCGGGCCTGCTGCCGGGGGAAGCTCTCGGTCATGGGCATAGATCCTGCCAGCCCCGGCTACCCTCACCTGCTGTGACCTCATCGCTGGACCGCCGACGGCTGCTGCTGGTGCACGCCCATCCCGACGACGAATCGATCGGCACCGGGGCGACGATGGCGAAGTACGCCGCGGACGGGGCGCAGGTCACGCTCGTGACGTGCACGCTCGGCGAACTCGGGGAGATCATCCCGCCCGGCCTGGCCGCCCTCGCCGCCGACCGCGACGACCAGCTGGGCGGCTACCGGATCGGTGAGCTGAACGCCGCCTGCCAGGCCCTCGGCGTCACCGACCACCGGTTCCTCGGCGGGCCGGGCCGGTGGCGGGACTCCGGCATGATGGGCACGCCCGGCAACGACGACCCGCGCTCCTTCTGGCAGGCGGACGTCGAGGAGGCGGCCCGCGCCCTGGCCGCCGTCATCCGTGCGGTCCGCCCGCAGGTCATGGTCACCTACGACGACGACGGGTGCTACGGCCACCCGGATCACATCCAGGCGCACCGCGTCGCCTGGCGCGCGTTCCAGCTGGCCGCGGACAAGGACGCGGGCGCCGCCGTCACCATCGGGGACAGCGGCTGCGGACCGGCGGCGCCACCGTGGCAGGTCAGCAAGTTCTATGCGAGCACGACGCCGCAGTCCTTCCTGGACGAGGAGATCGCGATGCTGCGGGCGTCCGCGGCCGGGGGAGCCGGCGCGGCCGGGGCCCAGCGGCTGCCGGCCGGCTTCACCCTGCCCGCCTCGGCCGCCGACCTGGTGTACGGCGTGCCGGATGAGCAGGTGACGACCGAGATCGACGCGTCCGCGAAGCTGGACGCGAAGCTGGACGCCATGCGCGCGCATGCCACCCAGATCACCGTGGACGGCGTCTTCTTCGCGCTGTCGAACACGGTGGCGCAGCTGGCGTCCGGCATCGAGTACTACGCCCTGCTGGCCGGCCCGCGGGGCCGGGACGGCCGCCGAGGCCGCGAAGACGACCTGTTCGCGGGCCTCGCCGTGGTCCCCGGGCCGCAGCGCATCCCGGACGGTGCTGCCGCGGGGCATGCTGGGTAGCCTTGCTAGGCATGGGACCGCGGCCAAATGAGCCGGAAAGGCAGTGGCAGCAGACGCCAGAGCCGGCCGTAACCGACACCGCGGGACGCGGCCGCCTGGTGGGACACCGGGACGGCTTCGTCGCCGGCGGCGCCTACGGCGTCCTGTTCCTGCTGGGGGCCGTCCAGGCGATCATGGGGTCCTTCGAGTACAGCTGGACGGTGGGCCCGGTACCCGCGTCGGCGCTGGGCTGCTGCGCCGCTCTCCTGGTGACCTGCCTGCTCGGGGGCTGGGCTATGCGCTCGCTCGGCGGCGCGCTGCTGCCCGCGACCGGCTGGATCATCGTGTCGTTCGTGCTGGCCATGCCCGACGCCCCCGGCAGCGTGATCATCACGAACACCGCCGGCGGCAAGTGGTACCTCTACGGCGGCGCGATCAGCGCGGCCATCGGGGTCGCGGGGGCGTTCGCGCTCTGGATCCGCAGGATGCCCGGCCCGAAGCCGGTGCGGTGACGAACCCGGATCCGGACGCCTTCCGGCGTGCCACCGGGCAGTTCGCCACCGGCATCGTGGTCGTCGCGGCCACCGTGGAGGGCGTCACCCACGCGATGACGGTGAACGCGTTCAGCTCCGTATCGCTGGACCCGTTGCTCGTCCTGGTCTGCGTGGAGAAGGCCGCGCGCTTCCACAGCGCGATGCTGGCCGCCGGCACCTGGGCGGTATCGGTGCTCAGTGAGGACGCCGAGAAGACCGCACGCTGGCTCGCCACCCGGGGCCGCCCGCTCGAGGGCCAGCTCGACCAGCATCCGCATCATCCGGGCGCGGCCACCGGTGCGCCCATCCTCGATGATGCGCTGTCGGCGCTCGAATGCCGGACGTACGCGGTACACGACGGCGGCGACCACAGCATCGTGCTCGGCGAGGTCCTGGCGGTGACCGCGCCCCCCGCCGCCATGGACATCCCCGGCCCGCTGATCTACCACGCGGGCCGCTACCGCCGCCTGCCCGGCCGCTGACTCGCCCAGCACCACCGGCCGTCACCGAGCCGTCCCCAGCCGCTGACTCGCCCGGCGCCACCGGCCATCCCCGGCCGCTACCCTTCCCCGGCGCCGTCCCCCGGCCGTTCGGGGCGGCTGCCCGGCATTGTTGTGGCACCACTGGCCGGTCATCGTGCTCATCGCCGTGGCGCGACCTGGACCGGGGCCAGCCTGTTCACCAGCGCCGTGACGCGCACGCCGGTCAGCCGTGGGTCGTAGGCCGCGCCCGCCGTCCGTTCCGTGGCGGCCCGCCGCCCGTAGGCCGCGGCACCGTCATCCCGCCCGTAGGCCGCGGCGCAGCCCTGGAACCTGGCCGAATGGTGGCAGTTCGGCGTGGTGTCCACGCATTCCCTGCAGAGCTTCGCCCCGGCGGCCAGCCTTGGGGTGGGTGCCAGCCTGATGCTGACGCACGTCACGCGGTTCGCGTTCATGTTCATCTCGGCCGCGATGCTCGTCTACGCCTATCCGGCCGTGGGCCGGGGCGGCTGGCGCACGTTCTGGCGCCGCCGGCTGCTGGCCGTGGTCCTGCCCTACGCCACCTGGACGGTCGTCTACTTCGCGCTGGGCCTGGCGCAGGCAGGCGGCGCGGCAGCATCGCCGGCGACGCCGGGCACCTGGGGTGGCTGCTGCTCACCGGGTACGACCAGCTCTACTTCCTGGTCATCCTGCTGCAGTTCTACCTGATCTACCCGGCGTTCCTGTGGCTGCTCCGGCGGACGCAGCGGCAGCACTGGTGGCTGCTCGGCGCCAGCCTCGCGGCGGAGGCGGTGCTGTTCTGGCTCGTGCACGAGCAGTACGTGCCGGCCTGACCTCGGCCATCACCTTCCCTGGGAGCTGGTGACGCTCGGCGGCATCGTCCTCGTCTTCGTGGCGTCGGCCCTGCTGACCGCGCTGCTGGCGCGGCTGCCCGGCGCCCGCGGCACGGCCGGCATCCCGCGCCGCCGCCTCTAACAGCCGGAGAACACCGCGTCATCCCCGCTACCGAGGCCGGGCGCCCTGCACAGGGACCCGAGTCACTGGTGCAGTCGGGCCCAAGGTCCTGCCCTGCGAATTGCTCGCTCGTTCCGCTGGCAAGCGAGGGCACCGCTGGGCGCGGTACCTTGCCCGCGGCAGGATCACCGGCGGACTTTCGGCCCAGCGGCGGGGACCTAGGTCCATGGGGTTGGCAGGGATCTGTGCGGTCTACTGCTGGGATGTTCGTCAGCGACGAGGCGCTGCTGCGTCCGACGTGCCGGGCCTGCGGGGCTCGCCGGCGGTGGTGGCCGACGCCGCCGCACGCGCTGTGGTGGCCGGGCAAGGTCGCCTCCCGCGATCCGCAAACCTGACCCAGGCCGTCCATGCGTCATAGGCGGCCGGTCTGCCCGGGCGTGCGCTGAGCCCGGGGCGCAGCGAAAAGGAGAAACGCCGGATGCTTGGGGAAGAAGGAGAAACGCCGGATGCTTGGGGAAGACGGAGAAACGCCGGATGCTTGGGGAGAAGGAGAAACGCCGGATGCTTGGGGAAAAGGAGAAACGCCGGATGCTTGGGGAAGCAACGATGCCGCTTACGCGGCTGGTGGAGCTGCCCGGCCGCGGGACAACGCGGGTGTGGGAGTGCGCCGGCCCGCCCGGCGCGGAGACGGTCATGCTGATCCACGGGGTGGCGGGCACGGCCGAGCTGAATTGGGGGAAGGTCCTCGCGCCGCTCGGACGTCATTTCCGGGTCGTCGCCGCCGACCTGCGTGGCCATGGCGACGGGATCCGCCTGCGTTCGCGGTTCCGGCTTGAGGATTGCGCTGACGATATCGCCGCTCTGGCAGCTGTCCTTGATATCCGCAGCTTTGCCGCCGTGGGTTATTCCATGGGCGGCATGGTGGCCCAGGTGCTGTACCGGCGGCACGCCGCGCTGGTGTCGGGCCTGGTGCTGTGCTCAACCGCGGGCAACGCCCGCGGGTCACGGGCGGAGCAGCTGGCCGCTCTTGCGATGCCGGCGGTGGCCGCGACCCTGCGATGGAACCCGATGCTGCATCTGATGGGCGGCGAGTTCGTCGGCATGGCGCTGCTGGGCCCCATTGACGACCCGGCGACGAGCAGGTGGGCCCACGCCCAGCTGCGGCGGACCACTCTGGCTACCGTCGTCTCGGCCACGGAAGCCGTCTGCGCGTTCAGCTCGAACAGCTGGATCAGCCAGGTCGATGTGCCCACCGCGGTGGTCATCACGGCCCGGGACCATGTCGTGCCGCCAGGCCGCCAGCTGGAGCTGGCCCGGGCGGTCCCGGGCGCGTCGGTCCACGAGGTGGACGCCGATCACGGGGCCTGCGTCAACGCGCCGCAGTTGTTCGCCCGCGCATTGCTCGAGGCCTGCTGGTCGGTAGAGCCTGGCCGCGGCAGCACACTGCGCACACCAGCCTGACGCAGCCGGCCCGCGCTATGACCGGCACCCTTGGACCGCCCGGGAGCCGCCCGCCGGGACCGGGTCTCCGCTGAACAGGGTCCTCAGCGGCGCCGGGGCCGGTACAGGATATAGCCGCCGGCCCCGAGCGCACCTCGAGGCGGAAGCGGAGCGGCCTCGATCAAGCGGCTCCGGAAGGGCAGGGCGGGCCTGCAGTCCCCGGACCGGACACCGTAGGCGCAGGCGCCGGCCCGGACGTGACGCTTGCGACCGCCGGGAGCCAAGAGCCCGTGCCTGTAGCGGCTTGAGCGATCCTCGGGCGGGTTGGCGAACGTTCCCGCCGGTGTAAGGGGAAGATCTCCTAGCAAGCGGTAGTCGGCGTGCCTAGGGTGGCGTGATCAAGGCAATCGGCTGAGCACGGGCCTCACCGGAGCGCGCGGGCGTGCTATCGGGGCGGTGCCTGTCACGGCCGTTCGTAGCGCGCCGCGGCGTGTTTTCGCCGGCGCCGTTGGCGGCGGCCAGCTCGTGGAATTCGGCCTTAAGCCGCCTGGCCTCGGCGGACAGCGGTGAGCTGGCGAGCTGCCGGACTTCCCAGCCGACCAGCTTCGCGGTCGCGGCTGAAGCGGCAGCGCCGGCCAGCACGGGGGCTGCGGCGGTTACGGCGGCGATCCGGACGGTATTGACGGCGGCACGCGTGATGGTGCTCATGATTTTCTCTCCCGCAGGGTCTGGGCGGCAGTTGCACGCCTGCCACAGTGCCCGGCATGTGACAATCCGTCAAGGTGAGTATGGTCTTACCCCAGGGTGAGCTGCCCGGCGGGGCCGTGGGCATGCACGGGCACGCTGCAAGGCCTGGCCGAGGGCTGAGCGGCGGCAGAGACGTCTGTGACCGCCGTGTCGGCCCTCCCGGCGGGTCCTTGGGCGATGACGGCGGCAACTGCCCGCGCCGGGACTCTTGCGCCCGATTCGCGGAATGCCGTTAGCTAGATGTGGGTCTGGTCGGCCCGGACCCTGCCTGCTCGCCGCTAGCCATCACAGGTAACGGTTCCAGGGACCCGAACGAAAAAACGAGGTCCGTGTGCGATTCGGCGGGGGCGCTACCGCGGCGGATGGGGCTGGTCCGGCACCTGGGATACTGGCTCTGTGGAGGAAATGGGCTGTGGGTGCTGGGCTGTTGCTGTGGGGGGGGCCGCCGGGGGGCGGGCTTTCGGCCTCGGGACCCAGTGGTCCGCGGTCGAATGAGGTCGTCCAGGAGAACCAGGCGTGCGGCTGCCCGGTGACCGCGCGAGGCCGGCCTGTGGCGCGTGGGGTCCGGCGTGGGTGCCAGGCCGCTGCTGGCCGTCGTCGGCGCGTCGTTCTCGGTCGGGCGTGGGGGCCGGGTGCCACGAGCGACGGCTGGCCGCAGGACCTGGCGCGTACATCGAGGACGCGGTTAACTTTTGCGCCGCCTACCTCGGCGGGATCGCGCGGGCCGCTGCGCGGTGCCCGTGAGTCGCGCTGGCGCCCGTGGCCGAGCTGGTCAGAACGGTGAACGCGGCCCAGCAGGGCCCGTGATAATCGGCGACCGGGCCTACGTCGGCGGGAGCGCTCCGGAGCGGCTCGACGCTGGCGGCCGGCTGAGCACCGGTGACAGCCGGGACGCAAGCCTCGGGCCCCGGCGGCCCTGGCGGTACCGCCGGCCCGGGCTTCCTAAACGAGGAGCGCGTCCTCGAAGCGGTCCATGGCCCAGTCCAGCTCGTCCTCGGTGATCACCAGCGGCGGCGCGAGGCGGATCGCCGTCCCGTGCGTGTCCTTGGCCAGCAGGCCGTGGGCGGCCAGCCGTTCGCACACCTCGCGCCCCGGCAGCGAGGTGAACTCGACGCCCGCCCACAGGCCCCGGCCGTGTACCGCGCGGATCAGGTCCGGCGGCAGTGCGGACAGCCGTGCGTGCATGCGCGCGCCCAGCTCACGCGACCGCTGCTGGAACTCCCCGGTGCGCAGCATCGCGATCACCTCGCGGGCCACCGCGCAGCCGAGCGGGTTCCCGCCGAAGGTCGACCCGTGCTGCCCGGGCCGCAGCACGCCGAGTATGTCCCGGCGCGAGACCATGGCCGACACCGGCACGATGCCCCCGCCCAGCGCCTTGCCGAGCAGGTAGGCGTCGGGCACCACGTTGTCGTGCTCGCAGGCGAAGGTGGTGCCGGTCCGGCCGAGGCCGGACTGGATCTCGTCCGCGATCATCAGCGCGCCGCGGGCGGAGCAGATCCGGCGCAGCCCGGCCAGGAAGCCCGGCGGCGGGACGATGACGCCGGCCTCGCCCTGCACCGGCTCGACCAGCACCGCGACCAGCCGGTCGCCCAGTTCGGCGGCGGTGGCGGCGAGCGCGTCGAGGTCGCCGTAGCCGACGACGCGGAAGCCGGGCGTGTACGGGCCGAACCCGGCCCGCGCGTCCTCGTCGGTGGAGAAGCTGACGATCGTCGTGGTCCGGCCGTGGAAGTTGCCGCTGAACGCGATGATCACGGCCTGGTCGGCGGGAACGCCCTTGACCTCATAACCCCACTTGCGCGCGACCTTGATCGCCGTTTCCACCGCCTCGGCCCCGGTGTTCATGGGCAGTACCATCTCCATGCCCGCCAGCTCGGCGAGCTCCGCGCAGAACGGCCCGAAGTGCTCGTGGTCGAACGCCCGGCTGACCAGCGTGACCCGGTCCAGCTGGCGGTGCGCGGCTCCGACCAGCCGGGGATGACGGTGGCCGAAGTTGATCGCCGAGTAGGCGGCCAGCATGTCAAGGTACCGGCGGCCTTCGACGTCGGTCACCCAGCAGCCTTCGGCCTCGGCGATGACGACGGGCAGCGGCTTGTAGTTGTGGGCGCTGAAGGCCAGGGTCTGGGCCCGGAGCTGGCCGCTCCTGGTCCCGTCGCTGGGCAGCAGGCTGTCCGTGGTTATGTCCAGGCTGTCGGTGGTCATATCTTTCGCCTCCTCAGGCCGCTCTTCCGATGCCGCTCATCTGTGCTGGTGCTGCCGGGCCGCGCGCCTCAGCCGCGAAGCTCGAGCGTGCAGCACTTCGGGCCGCCGCCGGCCTTGCGCAGCTCGGACAGGTCCACGCCGACCGGCTCGAACCCGTGCGCCCTGAGCCGGGCCGCCAGATCGGTGGCCTGCACGGGCAGCACGACATGACGGCCGTCGCTGACCGCGTTCAGGCCGAGTACCTCCGCGTCCGCGTCCGTCGCCTCGATCAGCTCGCTGAACTGCGCGGCCAGCACCTTGCGGCCCGCGTCGTCGAACGCCGCCGGGTAGTAGGCCGCGGTGTCCGCGTCGAGCACGCACAGCGCCGTGTCCAGGTGGTAGAAGCGCGGGTCGACCAGGTGGACGCCGGTGGCCGGCAGGCCGAACGTCGCCTCCAGTTCGGCCGGCGCCGCTGGGTCGGTACGGAACCCGCTCCCGGCGATCAGCGCGCGCCCGGTGAACAGGATGTCGCCCTCGCCCTCGTTCACCAGCCGCGGCATCCGGATCCTGGTGCAGCCGTTGGCGCGGAACCAGTCCAGGTAGGCGACGGCCTCGGCGGCGCGCTCCGGGTGGCGGAATTTCACGCCCAGGACCGTTCCGCCGACGACGGTGGCGCCGTTTGCGGCGAAGACCATGTCCGGCAGGCCCGGGACCGGGTCGATGATCTGGACCGTGTGCCCGAGTTCGAGGTAGATCTGGCGCAGCCGCTCCCACTGGCGCATGGCCCGGTCGGCGTCGGCCGGCTGGTCCGGCCGCATCCACGGGTTGATGGCGTATGTGACCGCGAAGTGCGACGGAGGGCACATGAGGTAGCTGCGCGCCGAAAACCGCCGTTCCGCCGTGGTGAGCGTGATCAGCTCGTCGGGCGTCAGCGTCTCCTGCGGCGTGAACATCTCCGGCGCGGCCGCGGCCGTTCCGGCCGCGAACGGCTGCCCGGCCCCGGTCACTGTGGTCACCGTCACCTGACCCTCCCTATGACTCCCGCGCTGCCGGCGGGCACACGTCGTTGCGTTGAGTGACTTCAGCTTAGGGGCACCGCAGACAACAGATAATGCGTCCCCTATGCGTATCAGCCTTAAAACGTTGCGATTTTCGCCGCAAGAACGGAGAATCATTAAACTGACGAACGGCCCGGTGATGATACATGAACCCAGATGTCAGGCGTGTTAAAGATCCATCGCCGGGGCCTGGCAACGTCCCTGCTGAAGACGTCTTTCCCGCCCGTCCGGGTGGGGTTTCCGGGACCCCGGCCGGGGAGGCCGCCGCCCGGTGGTTGCAGATAGTAGCGGAGTGAGTGGAGAGCGCTGACCCGGCCGGCATCCCGGGCGTGGGTCAGCGGGGAGCGCTGACCTTGCCGATGTCCCGGGCCAGGTCGAGCCCGAAGAGCCGGTCCAGGGCCGCGAAGGTCTCGAACTTCGCTCCCGGCGGTACCTCCCGGTCCGCCGCCAGCGCGTCCAGTTCGCGCAGCGCCGCCGGCGTGTCCAGGTCATCCTCGAACGCGGCGGTGACCGCGTCCGCGTATCGCGGGAAGATCGGCGCGCTGGGGGACAGCGCCCACTCCGCGACGGACTCCCGCCAGCGCTGCAGCGTCTTGTCGGCCGCGTGCAGCGTGTCCCAGGTCAGGGCCAGGTCGTCACGGTAGCGCCAGCCGAGGAAGACCAGCCGGAGCGCCAGCGCGTCAAGTCCCCGGGCCGCCATGTCCGGTAGCGCCGGCGGCGCGCTCCCGGGCTCGGCCTCCCGCTGGGCGGCGGCCGTCTCCTGGTGGCCGTCGGCTGCCTTCTGCTGGCCGCCGGCTGTCTGCTGATGAGTTCCGGCCGTGACCGTTCCGGTTGGCGCGGCCAGGTGCCGGGCGAACGCGCGGCCCGCGAACCAGCCGGGTTCGCCGGTGCCGATGTCGAAAGGTGGCGGCCCGCCCGCCCGGCCGCTGGCCCGTCCGGGGGCGACGAATTCGGCCGTCCGCTCGGCCGGCTCGGTCGCCGGCGCGATCCGGGCCGGGGGGTGGATGTTCAGCGCCGCCCGCGCCACCACGTGACCGGCGGGCGCGACGGCCTCCGGGGACGTCGCGCCGGTGATCTCGCAGATGGTCGGGACCAGGCTCCGCCGTTCCGCGCACCTGCGGATCAGGTCGGGAAGGAGCCACGCGCGCAGCTGCCCGGGGTCCGGCTCAGCCGGGACCTCCGCGGTAATGGCGAGCACGCGCAGCTCACCGGGGTGGGCCGGCCGGATGCCTGCCACCTGTCCGGACGACACGTCGTACAGCCTCAGCACCCCTCAACCCTACGGCCCCCCTTCCTCGCGTTTGACTGTCCGGTAAGGGGAGGGCCGGCACTGGGGCCATGGCTGGTTCTCTCACGGTGGGCAGTTCTCCCGGATAACGCACCTGAGCGTCAAGACGCTGCGGCACTATCACCAGGCGGGCCTGCTGGAACCGGCCCAGGTAAACCCGGACACCGGCATCTCGCGGGAGACCCGCCCGCCGTGCAGGGCGGGTCTCCGCCACATCACCCTTCGGGGGCTGGGTTAAGGCTCAGCTGCTCCCGTCAGCGGAAAGCGACGCCGATCAAGGAAACGGTTGTGCGGCACGGCGGGTGGTACCGCCGCCAGCGGGGCGCGGCGGACAGAAGCGGCTAGGCGAGGGCGGTGAGGCGGGCGGCCGCGGCGGCGACGCGCTCGTCGGTGGCGGTCAGCGCGACGCGGATGTGCTGTGCTCCCGCGGTGCCGTAGAGCTCACCCGGCGAGACCAGGATCCCGGCCTCGGCGAGCATCCGGGCCGATGCCCAGCCGTCCGATCCGGGCCGCGACGCCCACAGGTACAGCCCCGCCTCGGAATCCCCGATGACCCAGCCCGCCGCCGCCAGGGCGGCCCGGAGCACGATGCGCCGTGAGCGGTACCGTTCCCGCTGCTCGTCGGCGTGCGCGTCGTCGTCCAGCGCCGCGACCATGGCGGCCTGGATCGGGGCGGGCACGATCATCCCGGCGTGCCGCCGGATCTCGTGCAGCTCGGCGATCAGCCCCGGGTCGCCGGTGACGAAGCCGGCCCGGTAACCGGCCAGGTTGGAGCGCTTGGACAGCGAGTGGACGGCGAGCAGGCCGTCGTGCGTGCCGCCGCTCACCTCCGGGTGTAGCACGGAGACCGGCGACGCGTCCCAGCCCTGCTCGATGTAGCACTCGTCGGAGGCCAGGACCGCGCCGCGTTCCCGGGCCCAGCCCACCATCTTGGCCAGGTGCCTGGGGGCAGCACCTTCCCGGTCGGGTTGGAGGGCGAGTTCAGCCAGGCCAGCCGGACCGGCTGCGGGCCGAGCGCGAGCGCGGCGTCGGTGGCCAGCGGGGTGGCACCCGCGAGCCGGACCCCGATGTCGTACGTGGGGTAGGCCAGCTCCGGGTACACCACCGTGTCCCCGGCCCCGCAGCCGAGCATCGTCGGCAGCCAGGCGATGAACTCCTTGGTGCCGATCACCGGCAGGACGGCGTCCGGAGCCACCGTCACGCCGTGCCGCCGCGCCAGCCAGCGGGCCGCCGCGTCGCGTACCGCCGGCGTGCCGCGGGTGAGCGGGTACCCGGGCGCGTTGGCGGCCGCCGCGAGCGCGGCGCGCACCGTGTCCGGCACCGGGTCGACCGGCGCCCCGATCGAGAGGTCGACGATCCCGCCCGGATGGCGCTCCGCCACCTTGCGGTAGCACGCGACCCGGTCCCAGGTGAAGGCCGGCAGCCGTGGGGCGAGGGTCAGCTGTCTTCTCCCTGCGGCGGCAGCGCCGCCACCAGCGGGTGGTCCTTGCCGATCTTGCCGGTCTTCGATGCGCCGCCGGGCGAGCCGAGGTCCTCGAAGAAGTCGACGTTGACCTTGTAGTAGTCCTTCCACTGGTCCGGAACGTCGTCCTCGTAGTAGATGGCCTCGACCGGGCACACCGGCTCGCACGCCCCGCAGTCCACGCACTCGTCCGGGTGGATGTAGAGCATGCGCTCGCCCTCGTAGATGCAGTCCACCGGGCACTCTTCGATGCATGCCCTGTCAAGCACATCGACGCAGGGCTGCGCGATGATGTAGGTCACGTGTGAACTCCTCTGTCGTCCGGGCTCGGCAGGCTGCGGCCCGGGCTTTACCGTCCGCGATCAGTATGGCGGTTCCGAGTGTGGTTTGCCTTAGTGGAGCAGGATACTTCCGCTGGTAGCACTGGTCGCGCTCGGAGGGCCGGTGTCCGGCCGCCAGCCCTTGGTGGCGGCCGGCGCCGTCCATTGATAACCGCCGTAGTGCACATCGCTGATGCCGTAGGCCTCCGCGTGCGTCACCAGCCACGAGGCTACCGCCCACGCATCGGCCGGCTGCACCCGCACGTCCACGCTCATCGATTTAGCCGAACGGGCCATGCGGAGGCCGGTAACTGGCCTGCCGGCCGCGGGGGCTCCGAACGCCGCGGCCAGCGCCGTTCCGGCGGCGCTCAGGTTCCGCTGGGGCTGCGGCCCGGGGCCGGGCCAGCACCATACGGCGTGCGGCCACTGACCGGTGAACGCGCTGGTGAGCGAGGCCGCCATCAGGTCGTACTGGGAGTAGGCGGAGCCGTCGGCGCTGCGCTGAACGGCCTGGGCGGCCTGGTCGACCGGCATCTGCAGGTAGCCGCGCACGCGGGTCAGCGCGCCGAAGAACTTGGCGGTGGCGTACACCGGATCCTCGAGCTGGCTGGCGGTGCCCCAGCCTTCCGAGGGCCGCTGCTGGAAGACGCCGACCGAGTCAAGGTCGCCGTAGTCCAGGTTGCGCATGTGCGACTCCTGCATGGCCGTCGCGTAGGCGATCGTGACGGCGCGCGCGGGGAGCTGCTCGCTGACGGCGACGCCGGCGATCGTGGCGGCGATGCTGGCCTGCTGCGGATCGAGCGAGACGGCGCTGGTGCCGCTGCCGGCCTGGCAGCCGGGACCGGTCAGGAACGGTGTGACGTGCTGGAAGGCCGAGTACGCGAAATAACCGCCGACGGCGAGCAGGGCGACGGCGCACACGGCGACGATGGCGGCGCCTTTCCGCCGCGCGCGTCTTCTTCTCGGCACACCACCAGACCGTACCGGCGGGCGCGGCCTGCTGTGGGCGGTGTGGCATGGGACCGCTGTGAGCTGTGTACCGGCGCGGACCGGGCCACCCGGCGTGGCATGTCCGCTCGGTGCGGCGGGCGGCTAAGCTCCGTCGCCATGGACGAGTCATCTGCCGGGGCCGCCGGGAGCGCGGCCGAGCCCGCATCGCCGCTGCCGTTCCGCATCGATGAGCTGTGGGAGTACCGTTCCCGGCTCACCCCGGATGATTCGTCCGCCCGGGCCGAGGTGATGGCCGCGGTCGACCAGCTCGACTCCGGGGCGGCCAGGGTGGCGTGGGCCGACCCCGCCACCGGCCACGTGGTGGTCGACGAGCGGGCCAAGCGTGCCATCCTGCTCGCGTTCCGCCTGCTGCCGATGACCCGCTCCCAGGCCGCCGACTTCCGCTACCAGGACCGGGTTCCGCTCAAGACGCGCCTGGACGGGGTGCGGGTGGTGCCCGGCGCGATCGCCCGCTGGGGCGCCTACATCGCGCCCGGCGTGGTCCTGATGCCGTCGTTCGTCAACATCGGCGCCTACGTCGACGAAGGCACCATGGTCGACACCTGGGCCACCGTCGGCTCGTGCGCCCAGATCGGCAGGAACGTGCACCTGTCGGGGGGCGTGGGCATCGGCGGCGTGCTGGAGCCGCCGAACGCGGTGCCCGTGATGGTCGGGGACGACGCCTTCATCGGGTCGCGGAGCATGGTGGTGGACGGCGCCCGGGTCGGCCGGGGCGCCGTGCTGGGCGCGGGCACCATCCTGACCGCGAGCACGCATGTGGTCGACGCGCAGACCGGCGACGAACTGCCCCGCGGCGAGGTACCCGAATGGTCGGTTTGCGTCAGCGGGACCCGGACCCGGAGTTTCCCTGGCGGGGACTTCGGCATGCCGTGCGTCCTGGTGCTGAGGCGGCTGCAGGAGGGCGACCGCCACGACAAGGCCACGCTGAACGAAATCCTGCGTGACCATGGCGTGAACGCCTGAGGCCAGCCGGAAACGGCGGCGGGATTTAGGGTGGCGTCACGCGGGGAGCGGCGTGAAACACTGCGCCGGCGCTATTACCGTGGGGGGACGATGAGCGTGAATTCCGATTCCAACCGGCCGGAGCGCCGCCAGGGGCCAGCCACCCTACGGGGCAAGCAGATCCCGGCGACCACGACGGACCAGCGGCTGCTCGACCGGCGGGGGCCGACCGACTGGGTGCACACCGACCCCTGGCGGGTCATGCGCATCCAGGCCGAGTTCGTCGAGGGGTTCGGCCTGCTCGCGGAGCTGGGGATCGCGGTGTCGATCTTCGGCTCGGCCCGGGCGCCGCGCACCAGTGCCGAATACGGGCTGGCCGAGCGCATCGCCGGGGGCCTGGCCAAGGCCGGCTACGCGATCATCACCGGGGGCGGCCCGGGGATCATGGAGGCCGCCAACAAGGGCGCGGCCGGGGCCGGTGGCGTGTCGGTCGGGCTGGGTATCGAGCTGCCGCTCGAGCTCGGGCTCAATCGGTACGTCGACATCGGCCTGGAGTTCCGCTACTTCTTCGTCCGCAAGACGGTGTTCGTGAAGTACTCGCAGGCGTTCGTGGTGCTGCCCGGCGGCTTCGGCACGATGGACGAGCTGTTCGAGGCGCTGACCCTGGTCCAGACCGGGAAGATCACCAAGTTCCCGATCGTGCTCGTCGGTAGTTCCTACTGGTCAGGGCTGCTGTCCTGGCTGAAGACCACGATGTGCGCCGCGGGGAACGTGTTGCCCATCGACCTGGACCTGCTGCACCTGGCCGACGAGCCCGACGAGGTGGTCCGCATCATCATCGACGCGCACAATCATCAGGGCTTGGTCCGCGACCTCGACGCCTGACCTGCGGCGGCCCCCCGTAGCGGGCCGGCCTGGCGGCCAGCGAACGCCTGCGCCGCACCGCGCCGAATGTCCCTTAGTTGCCACTCCACGTTCCGGGCATGGCACGATTCATAACGTGCCTGTGCTCATGCTGGTGGCCGCGATCGTCATCCTGGCCGGTGTCGTCGTCGTGGCGTCGGGCCGCGGCGGGGAGATGGCCCCCGAGTATCCCGACTACCCGCCCATGGACCTCGGCCCGGTCACCGCGGCCGACGTCGCGCTGCTGCGGCCGCCCACCGCGGCGTGGGGCTACAACATGCGTGTTACCGATGTGGCACTGGAGACCATCGCCCGGGCCATGACCGAGCGGGACGTCACGATCTCGGCGCTGCAGCAGGAGGTCGCCGACCTGCGTGCGGAACTCGCACCGGACGGGATCCGCGGGCCCGGCCCCCAAGAGGCGGCCGCGGACCCGGACGGGCCGGAATCCGGACCAGGGTCGACCCAGCCGGTATGGCTCCCGGACGAGGAAGGGCCGGACCCGGACCCGGCCGGGCGCCAGATGGCCGGGCCTCCGTGGGCGGACCCGGACCCGGGCCAGCCCGCGGCGGCCGGGCCCGGGCGGACCGAGCCCGAGGCGGCTGGACCGCATGCGGCCGAGACGGAGACGGCCGGCCCGGAAGCAGCCCCCCAGGAGACGCCGCCTTATGGGGCGCCCTCCCGCGAGGCGCCCTCCCGCGAGGCGGCCGGCCACGATGCCGGAGTGCACCCGGCCTGGGACGACCCCAACGGCCAGGCCAGCTGGGACGAGCCCCACCAGACGCTGGTCTGGGGCGCCGCGCATCAGCGAGCGAAAGCCGGCCGGCTCGAGGAACAGAGTCAGGCGGCCCAGGACGCCGCCGGCCGGGACGCCCCGGCCAGGACGCGCCCGAGCCGGCGTCCGCTGACCAGTGGGCCGAAGTCCCCGCCCCGCCGCACTACGAGGAAGCGCGTCAGCCGGCCCAGGCGGAGCACGACCGTGAGTGATGGCGCGGCGCCCGGCCCGGATGGGCGGCTGCGCTGTCCCTGGGGTCTCAGTGCTCCCGAATACGTCGCCTACCACGACGACGAATGGGGGCGGCCGCTGCACGGCGATCAGGCGATCTTCGAGCGGCTCTGCCTGGAGGCGTTCCAGTCCGGGTTGTCCTGGCTGACGATTCTCCGCAAGCGCGAGAACTTCCGCGCCGCGTTCGCCGGGTTCGACATCGCCTCGGTGGCCCGCTTCGGCGACGAGGACGCATCGCGGCTGCTCGCGGACGCCGGCATCATCAGGAACCAGGCGAAGATCACCGCTGCGATCGCGAACGCCCGCGCCGTCCTCGGCGTGCCCGGCGGCCTGAGTGAACTGGTCTGGAAGTACGCCGCCGAGGGCGGCCCGGCGCCGCGGACGACAGCGGACATTCCGGCCCAGACGCCCGCGTCGAAGGCGCTGTCGGCTGAGCTTCGCCGGCACGGCTTCACGTTCACCGGTCCCGTCACCGCGTACGCGACGATGCAGGCGTGCGGCATCGTCAACGACCACCTGGCCGACTGCTTCTGCCGCGCCTTGCCCTGAGCCCGGTCAGCCGCCGCCGCGCCCGCCGTGGCCCGGCCCGGCCAGCCTCTGCCGTCTCCGAGATGTCCTGGTCCGCTCCGGCCGGCCCGGGGCAAGGACCCGGATGCCCAAACGCGGTCAGCACGGGCGCATATGATGCCGAACGGCACGCGAATGATGCCGAACGGCACGCGGACCGGGTTTCCGGATCGGAAGACCGCCCTGGCGTGTGCAAGACCATGAGGACCATTTGTGATCGTTACCGTCACGCTCAACGCCGCGCTGGACGTCAGCTATGAGGCGGACGGCCTGTCGTGGCAGTCGACACGTGATGTTGCCCGGGTCCGGCACCGCGCGGGTGGCCGCGGCGTGGCGGTGGCCCGGGTGCTGCACACGTTCGGCCATGAGGTGCTGGCGGCGGGACTGGCCGGCGGCGCGACTGGTGAGCTGATCAGAGAGGACCTCGGCCGGTCCGGAATTCCGGTCGCGTTCACCGGAATCGACCGCGAGTCACGCCGCGTACTGGAGATCACCGATACCGCGTCCGGGCGGACGATGCGGCTCCGCGAGCCCGGGCCGTACGTGACAACCGAAGAACTGGGCCGGTTCGCCGCTGACTACCGGCGGATGCTCGCCGACGCGACGGCGGTCGTCCTGTGCGGGACGCTGCCGATGGGATTGCCGCCGGAGATCTACGGGTCGCTGGCCACCTACGCGGCCGAGGCCGGCGTCCCCGTGATCCTCAACGCCGGCGGGAGCTCCCTCCGCTACGCGGCCTCGCGCCGGCCCGACCTGGTGGTTCCCGACGACGCCGATGATGTGTCCAGCCGGCCGGATGGCCCGCGAGCCGGACGAGCCGACGGAGCCCATGGAGCCCACGGAACCGGCGACCCTGACGGCGCCCAGGCGGCTGACGGCGGCGAGGCCGCCGCGATCGGTGCTGCGCTGCTGCGGCTCGGGGCATCGGCCGTGGCGGTCCCGTCGGGTCGCCGGGTCAGGGTCGTCACGAAGACCGGGCGGTGGAATGCCTCGCTGGCCAGCCCGGCCAGCCCGGACGGCGCGGCCCCGGGATCGCTGGGCGCGCTCGTCGCGGGCCTCGTGCCCGGTCTGCTGCTCGGCTGGTCGTGGCCGGATCTGCTCCAGCACGCGGTCGCCGTGGCCGCCGCCGCGGACCCCTCGGGGGACGTCAATCTCGCGGTCTACGAGCGCCTGGTCGACGGCGTGACGGTGGAGACCGCCGGCTAGCGGCCGGATGTTCCCGCCGGACAGGTCAGCGGGCACGATCAGGTCGGCGCGCCCGCGGCTGCCGGCGGCCAGCCGGGCGTTGCCCGGGATGCGCCGTGAGCCCGTCTCGGTCAGCGCGCGCCCGGTCGATCAGTTCGTCAATTCGCATGGTTCCGGCCAGCCCCAGTCTGGCACGGCAGCGGCAATCTGGCTTGAACTGCCCTTACTTCAGAGAGTCACCATCTGATTACTTAGCGTGTGCTAGGGTCCGGATCGGCTCCTCACAGACAGTCAACTCGAGAGCCCTCTCACATACAGTCGAAATGGAGTTGTCTTGTTCAATCGGCGTGTTTTCCTCGGGGGTGCTGCCTCGGCGGCCATCCTTGCATCGAGCGTTCTCAGCGCGGGTACGGCCATGGCCGACGCTACGCCGCAGGCGACGAACACCGCCAGCATGATGGTGTCCGCTGGCCCGGCGGCCTATGTGCCCGGCATCGCCGGCGCCCTCCGGGCGTCCGCGGCCGGCATCACCGTTTCCGCCAGCGGCAGCTCGGGGTCCTCGTCCACTCCGGGGCACGGCACGATCAGCGTGACCACTGGCCAGAGCACCGGCACGGTGACCATCACGAACAACGGCACAGTGACCGGCGCGACCGGCACGGTGAGCGGCGCGACCAGCGGGCTCAGCGGCGCGACCGGCACGGTGCGGGGCGCGACCAGCGGGCTCAGCGGCGCGACGGCGCGACCGGCACGGTGCGGGGCGCGACCAGCGGGCTCAGCGGCGCGACCGGCACGGTGCGGGGCGCGACCAGCGGGCTCAGCGGCGCGACCGGCACGGTGCGGGGCGCGACCAGCGGGCTCAGCGGCGCGACCGGCACGGTGCGCGGCGCGACCAGCGGGCTCAGCGGCGCGACCTCCGGTGTCTCCGCTGTCTCGGGCGCCTCGGACCTGGGCAGCAGCACGGTATCCGGTTCGGTCGGCTCGGCCACTGCCGTGGTCCCGGCCCTGGGCGGAATGGCGAGCGTGAGCGGCGGCGTTAGCTCGTCGGTCGGCGGTTCCTGAGCCTCGGGCCCGCAGCATTGAGGGTCCCGCGCCTGAACGCTGAGGCGCGGGACCTTTCATGTCCAGCCCGGCATCCGGGCCGTGGCCCAGGCTGCGTCCGTGGCCCACGCACATCTGAGGTCCCTTGAACCTCGCGAGCGTCAGGGGGTCAGGGCGACGGTGGCCCCGGTTTCGTTCAGCAGGCGGTGGCACCCGGCCATGTCGCGGAACCGCGCGAGGTCGCCGCGTACCCGCGCGCAGGGCCCCTCCGGCCCGGTGAGCGTGGCCCCGTCGGCGTCCACCGCGACGATCTCGCCGCCGGTGCGCAGCAGCACGGGGCCGTTCCGGTGCGCCGAGATCGCGACCCGGCCGGCCCCGATGTCCGCGAGAATGCCGGCCGGGCCGCCGGTGCTGGACTCCACCCAGGTGGTGGGGGTCCCCGGCGGCGCGTCCGACCCGGTCCGGTGCCAGTCGCTGCCGCCGACCGGGACGGCGCCCGGATCCCACGCGCGCCACCAGGACAGCGGCGTCGTCCAGGTCAGGTTGAGCCAGCTCCAGTGCCACACCTCCACCAGCGGGGGCCGCTCCGGCATCGCGTGCATCCAGCTCACCGGGCCCGCGATCGGGTGGTTGACGGACAGCAGGCCGCCCCGGTCCTGGGTGACCTTCAGCCACTCGGCCGCCGGCAGGCGGAAGTCCACCCAGCCGACGTCGCCCAGCGCACCGGCGTGCCCCTCGCTCGTGGTCACCTCCTGGCCGGGGATCAGGGTGATGCCGTAGCGGCGGGCGGCCGGGGGAAGCTCCCGGTGGTGGCTGACCGTGTTGTGATCGGTGACGGCGATGAAGTCCAGCCCGCTTTCCACGGCGAGGCGGGCCAGCTCATCGACGGTGAGCGCGCCATCGGAATGTACCGTGTGCGTGTGCAGGTCCCCGGCGAGCCAGCGTCGGCCGTCGCTGGCCGGGAGGCTCCGGCGCGGCGGCCGTTCCGGCACCGGGGGTGCCTCCGGCGGCGGCCCGAGCAGTCTGCCCCGGGTCTGGATGACGTCCGCCGTGAGCTCGAAGGGGAGGCCTCCCGGCGGAACGCGGTGCAGGCCGACGATCGCCTGCCACCGGCCCGGTTCCAGCTCGCCGGGGAGATAGCCGGGCGTGGCCTCATCGGCGGTGATGATGAAGCCGTCCCGCGCCCCTCCGGACCAGCCGCGGAAGCCGTCAGGCCCGGCGCAGCCGAGATCCAGCACCCCGCCCGCCCGGTCGTAGCGGAGCGTCACTCGCACGGCCCAGGTCCCCGGCGGCACCTCGACGGGAAGGTAATGCCACGGCGAGGCGAACTGATCCTCCGGAGTCCACTGTCCCGCGTGCCGCGTAGTGTGCGCCATGCGCCCATCTGACCAGACCAGATTTCCCTTCCCGGCACCCGGGTCCCGCCCGGTGCGCATCAGGTCTAGGGCGGCACGTTTCAGGTAGGCGGAACGTGCAGGCCATCCTCGTAGTGCCGCGGATTTTTCCGCGGTGAAGCGGGTGCGAGCCGGATCCGGTCGACCGCGGTCTCAGCCACGGGGGAGGCGGGGGGCCGGCTCGGGCGGGTCGGACGGGGCGGCCAGGCCCCAGTCCGTGCCGTCGAGACGCACCGTCCCGCGCCGGATTCCCGGGCGGGAGGTGAGCCGCGCGCTGACGAACTCCCCGGGGCCGGGGCGCGGCAGCCCGAGGGCGGCCGCCAGGGCCTGGTCGCCCGCGTAATCCCCGAAGATCACGATGCCCTCGGCGCGCAGCTGGTCCCGGGCGCCGCCGCCGGCACGGACCCGTTTCATGTAGTCGTCCTGCTTGGCCACCGTGGCGACCACGGTCCGGCTCACCCGCCTGCGCTGGGCCCGGCGGAATAGCTCGTTCACCCGCTGCTGACCCGACCGCAGGGCGAAAACGGCCGCCAGGTCACGTTCGGCCATCCGGACCAGAGCATTTTCCTGCAGCGGCGCGCGGGAGAACAGCCAGGTGACGGCGGCCCGGCCGGGCTCGCTGAGGGAGCGCTTGAGGTCACGGTTGCTCGCGCCGCGCAGCACATCGGCGCGCGCCCGCAACAGGCCGGCCGACCAGGTCCCCTCCTCGTCGCTGGCCTGAACGAGCAGGACGAGCTTCCCCACCGCCTCCGGCGGGATCATCCAGCGGCCCATCCGGTGGGAGAACTTGCAGTCCACGTCGGTACCCGCGATCGAGTAGTCCAGCGCCTCGCCGTCCGCGAGCGCCAGCCGCCGCTGGATGCCGATTTCCACCAGCGTGCCGGCGTGCGTCTTCTCGGTCTTGCCGAGCTGGTCCCAGCGGTAACGGCCGGTGTGCTGGCCGTCCAGCAGCAGGTCGAGGGCGTGGCGTACGGCGCCGCCGATCCGCGTGCCGTCCGGGTCGGTGGCGAGCAGTTCGGCCGCGACGAGGCCGAGCTCGGCGTCGGTTTCCGGGGCGGCCCGCCCGGCGGCTTCGGGGACGGCCCGCCCCGCGGCGCCGATCAGGCCGGGCGCCGCGTGCTGGGCGCCGGCCAGCCCGGCCATCCCGGGCAGGAGCCGCTGGCCGTCCGCGGGGTCCGGGTCGGGCGTCAGGCCGGGCAGCGCGGCCTGCCCTCGCGGCGGCGGTGCGGCGCCGGATGTCACGGGCGTGACTGTAGCCGAGGCAGGCCGGCCCGCGCATCCACCGTCAGGGCCCGACCACCTCGGGCGTGCGCACGGCCGGGGCCGCGTGGTCCGTCCCATCAGGCCGGCCGGGAGTCCCGGCCGGCCGCGCGGGCACCATGGCGAGCGCGGCGGCCGCGGCGCTGAGCGCGTCGATGAGCCGGATCGTGGCGGGGGAGTCGGGCGGCTCGCCGTACTGCAGAGCGAACACGTGCCGCCGCGCGCCGGGCAGTTCGGCGGTGCGGATCGCCGGGTGCCGGGCCGCCCGCAGCGCCAGGTCGGGCAGCGTGGCCACGCCGAGCCCGGCGGCGACGAGTGCCTGCACCGCCACGTAGTCGTCGGTGGTGAAGGCGATCTTCGGGGTGAAACCGGCCAGCGAGCACTGGGTGATCAGGTGCACGCGGCACCGGTCGCAGCCCGCGATCCACCGGCGGCCGGCGTACCGGGCGAGGTCGGCGACCTCGGGCCCGCCGGGATGCCGCCCGTCCGTTCCGCCGGAGTGCGGGGCGCCGGAGTGCCGCCCGTCGGGCCAGCCGGCGTGGTCACCCTCGGCGGCGGGCCGGGCCCGGGTCACGAGATGGACGGGCTCGTCCAGCACGAGGCGCCCCCGCGTGCCGTTCTCCTCCGGGCCGCGCGGCACGGGGAGGGCGGGCCCCTGCACGTGCCGGAAGACGAGGGCGACGTCGACGTAGCCGGCCCGCAGCATGCGCAGGGCCTCGGGCGGCTCGGCCTCGGTCAGCCGGACGTCCATCGCCGGGTACTCCGCCCGCAGCAGCGCGGCCGCCGCGGGGACGATCGTGCCGAGTGCGGAGGGGAACGCCGCGAGCCGGACGCGCCCCGCGCTCAGTCCCGCGTGCGCGGCCAGCTCGTTCTCCGCGGCGTCCAGGCGGCCCAGTACCTCGGCCGCCCGGTCGGCGAGCAGCCGCCCGGCGTCGGTGAGCCGGATGCCCCGGCCCGCCCGCTGGATCAGCCGGACGCCGGTCTCGGATTCCAGCCGGGCCAGGTGGTGGCTCACCGAAGGCTGCGCGTAGTTCAGTTCCCGGGCGGCGGCGGTCACCGATCCGTGCCTGGCCACCGCCACCAGGACGCGCAGCCTGGTGACGTCGAGCATGTTACCGACTATAGATGAGGTGAATTTGTTCGGCATGAGAGCCGTAAAGTGCCTCTGTCGCGGCAGCGGCGCCTCTCCGGCGGGACGCCATCACCGGTGGCCCCGCTCCGGACGTACGCAACCGCCGACGGCCCCGCTACGGAAGAACGGGACCGTCGGCGGCCGGCGGCGCCTACCGGGGGACGGAATCGCCCGCGGAAACGCTCACCGGTGCCTCCGGGACGTTGTCCTCCGCCAGGCCGGATGGCAGGATCCGCGCCAGCGGCCCGGGCAGCCACCAGTTGGCCCGGCCGAGCAGCTCCATCACCGCGGGCACCAGCACGAGGCGCACGATCGTCGCGTCGATCAGCACGGCGACCGCGAGGCCGAGACCGACCTGCTTGACGGAGACGTCCGCGCCGAGCACGAAGGACAGGAACACGACCACCATGATCGTCGCGGCGGCGGAGATGACCCGCGCCGTGCGGGCCAGCCCGCGGGCCACGGCGGCGGTGTTGTCGCCGGTCCGGTCGTACTCCTCGCGGATCCGCGACAGCAGGAACACCTCGTAGTCCATGGACAGCCCGAACAGGATCACGAACAGGAACATCGGCACCCACGTGGTGACCGGCAGCTTCTCCGGGAACCCGAAGATCTGATGTCCCCAGCCCCACTGGCTGATCGCGACGAGCACGCCGTACGCCGCGGTGATGGACAGCAGGTTCATCACGGCCGCCTTGACCGCGACCACGACCGACCGGAACACCACCGTCAGCAGCAGCATCGACGCCGCGATGACGACCGCGATCAGCCACGGGAGCCGCTGGCCGACCATGTTCGCGAAGGCGACGTTGCCCGCGTTGGGGCCGGTGAGGTAGGCGGTCACGCCGGTGCCGGCCGTTGCCCGCGGCAGGACCGTGTTGTTGATCCGGTTGACCAGGGCGTTGGTGGCCGGGTCCTGCCCGGCGGTGGTGGGGTAGGCGATGAGCATGACGGCCCTTCCGTCCTGGCTGGTGATCGGTGGGGTCACCCGCGCGATGCCAGGGGTGGCGCCGATCGCGCTGGCCAGCCGCGTGCCCGCCGCGACCTCGCCCGTGCGGGGCAGCGTCGCCGCGACGATCAGCGGCGCGTCGAAGCCAGGCCCGAATCCCTCCGCCATCGTCTCGTAGCTGGCCCGGCCCATGGTCCCGGACGCCTGCGCGGACTCGTCCGGCATGCTCAACTTCATGCTGAGCACCGGGATGGCGAGGACGAGAATGACAGCGGCGGCTGCGACGGCGGAGACGACCGGATGCCGGCTGACGACCGCGGCCCAGCGTTCCGCGGCGGGTGAGGCGGATGGATCTGCCGAACGGGCCCGGGTGACCGCATTCACCTGCCCGCGGCTGCTGCGCCGCGGCAGCCGGAACCGGGACGGCTTGGCCAGCCGGGTCCCGGTGAAGCCGAGCAGCGCCGGCAGCAGGGTCAGTGAGCCGAGGACGGTCATCGCGACGGTCGCCGCGGCCGCCACAGCGACCCCGTTCATCAGTGACTCGCGCAGCACCAGCAGGCCCATCATGCCGATCACCACGGTCGTGCCGGCTGCCAGGACGGACCGGCCCGCGGTGCGCATCGCGTGCACGGCGGCGTCTTCCGCTGCCATCCCGGCGTGCAGCGACTCCCGCTGTGCTGGCCCGGGGGGACACGGTGCTTGCCCGGGGCATACCCCCGGTACCCCATGGCCCGGAACCCCCCGAAGCGCTTCGCGATATCGGGTCACGATGAACAGCGCGTAGTCGACGCCGACGCCGAGGCCGATCATGGACGCGACGATGGGGGAGAACGCCGGCGCGGGGAAGATGTGGCCGAGCAGCGCGATCAGCGCGAGGCCGGAGCCGATGCCGAAGACGGCGGTCACGATCGGCAGCCCCACGGCCAGCAGCGACCCGAACGCGATCAGCAGCACGATCGCCGCCGCCCCGATGCCGATCCCGTCCGAGGACCCGCCGTACGGTGTCTCCGCCTGGTCCACCACGTCGCCGCCCAGGCTGAACGTCACGTCGTGCCCCGAGGCGGCCCGGGCGTCGTTCATCAGCGCGTTGGCTTCGCTGCTGGGGATGCTGGTCTGCGTGACGTTGAACTGCACCGAGGCGAACGCGATGCGGCCGTCGCGGGAAACGGGGCCCGGCGTGGTGTACGGGTCGGACACCGAGGTCACGTGCGGCGCGTTACGGAACGGCCCGAGTGCCCCGGTGACCCGGGCCTTGACGCCGGCCGACGTGATTGGTTCCGCCGACCGGATGGCCAGCGTGAGCGTGTCCCCGGAATTGCGCGGGAAGTGCTGGTTGAGGATCGTCTGGCCGTTGTCACTTCCGGCGAAGTTGTTGTTGGCGGACGCGCCGAACTGCATCCACAGCGTGATGAGGCACGCGGTGCCGACGAGCCACGCGGCCAGGGTGAGCCAGCGGTGGCGGTAGCAGGTGCGTCCGAGGGCGCCGAGAACGCCGGGTCGGGGCGGGCTGGATGAGTGCCGCATCTGACGTCTCCTGGGGCGGCCGGACAAGGTCACCACCGATACTCCCGGTCGGCGCGTGCACGGTCGTCCGGCGCGGGGAGGCAGTTGTCGGGGTGGTCCACACCTTGCGGAGTACTCCACCGGGAGTAGCGTTCGCATTCGTGAAGCACGAGGCGCCAAATCCAGGCAGTATCGGGCACTGGGAGACGACGCTGGCGCGGCCCGCGGACGCGATCGGATCGAACGTGCTGCGTGAGGACCTTCCGCTGCCGGTGTGTGTCCTGCGCGCGGCGGCACTGGAGCGCAACCTGGCCCGGTTCCAGCGCTACAGCGACGAGGCGGGCGTCCTGCTCTGCCCGCACGCCAAGACGTCGATGAGCCCGGCCCTGTTCCGGCGCCAGCTCGCGGCCGGGGCCTGGGGGCTGACCTTCGCGACCGGCCCTCAGCTGCGGGTGGCGCGGGAGCACGGCGTCCCGCGTGTCTTCTACGCCAACCAGCTCGTCGGCGCCGCGGACATCCGTTACGTGTGCGGCGAACTGCGCCGGGATCCCGGCTTCGACTTCTACTGCCTGGTCGACTCGGTGGCCGGCGTCCGGCTGCTCGCCGAGCGTGTCGCGGCGGCCGAGCCGGGCCGCCGCCTCAACGTGCTCGTGGAGGGCGGCCACGCCGGCGGCCGGTGCGGCGTCCGCGACGTGGACACGGCGGTCGAGGTAGCCGAGGCGGTCCGCGCGGCCAGCGCACACCTGGCCCTGGTGGGCGTCGAAGGTTTCGAGGGGCTGCCGCGGTCCCCGGACGACGGCCGCGAGTCGGCCGTCAGGGAGTTCCTCCGGTTCCTGGTGGACATCGCCGGGGCGTTCGACGCGCGCGATCTGTTCGACGACGGCGACGTGCTGCTGACCGCCGGCGGCAGCGTCTTCTTCGACCTGGTCATCGAGGAGCTGACGGCGGCGCGGCTGCTGCGGCCGGCCCGGGTCGTGCTGCGCAGCGGCTGCTACCTGACCCAGGACTGGGGCGCGTACGGCCGGGCGCTGGACGATGTGCACGCGCGCACCGGATCGGCCCGGCCCGGCCTGGAGCCGGCGATCGAGGTGTGGGCCCAGGTGCTCTCGGTCCCCGAACCCGGGCTCGTGATCCTGTCGGCCGGGCGGCGGAACTTCGGCCAGGACTCGGGGAACCCGGTCGCGCTGGCGCACGTCCGCCGCGGCTCGGTGCAGCGCCGCTCGCTGGACGGGGCGGGCTGGCGGATGGGCGGCGTCAGCGACCAGCACGCGCATATGGCCGTCCCGCCGGACCACGGCGTGGAGGTCGGTGACCTGGTGGCGCTGGGCCCGTCGCACCCGTGCACGACCTTCGACAAGTGGCGCACCCTGTACCTGGTCGACGACGACTACACCGTCACCGAGGCGGTCCGGACGTTCTTCTGATGGCCTACGGCGGTGCCGTCCGCTAGCGTGGCCTAACTCCCGCCACCCGTACGCCCCGAACGTGGCCGACGCCGCCGCACCCGGCCTGCGGCTGATCGGCTACGGCGAGGTGCACGCCTGGCTGGCCGGCCGTTTTTGAGTCCATGATCACCTGGCGGGATGCGGTCATCCCATTCCTCGACGCCGCAACCCTCCGGCCATTTCCGTGATCGGGTGACAAAAGCTGGCCGGTGTGTAAACCACCCGCGGAAGGGCCGCGTCACACTTGTGAGGCCCGGCGAAAGCGGGACGTCGGGCCTCTTCTGCGTCTGGCTCGCCGGCGGGCAATTCCCCAGCCGGATAGGCCGGAGCCCTGAGCGGGGCACTAGCGGGGCACGGGCCTGCAACGGCTGCATTTTAGCGGCGGTTGCAGGCCCGTTCGTATTTCCCGGCCGGTCCCGGGCGGGCCAGCGCCGGGCGGAGGGGAGTGCCATGATCGGACGTTGTGACACGTATCGATTCCCGCGTGCCGGTGGCCCTCGCCGCGGTGCCGGGTGCGCCTCCCCGGAGTAGCCGGCCATGAGCCTGGACAAGATCGACGAACGGATCGTGGCGGCCCTGATCGAGGACGCGCGGGCTAGTTACGCGACCATCGGCGCCCACGTCGGGCTGTCCGCGCCCGCGGTCAAGCGCCGGGTGGACCGGCTGCGGGAATCCGGCGCGATCAGGGGATTCTCGGCGCGGGTCGACCCGGCGGCGCTCGGCTGGACGACGGAGGCGTACGTCGAGCTGTTCTGCCGCGCGCTCACCTCCCCGGCGGATATCAGGGCGGCGGTGCGCCGGTACCCCGAGGTCGTGGGGGCGTGTACGGTCACCGGCGAAGCGGACGCCCTGCTGCACATCCAGGCCGCCGACGTGGGTCACTTCGAGCAGGTCGTCGAGCGGATCAGGGCCGAGCCGTTCACCACCCGCACCAGAAGCGTGATCGTCATGTCCCGGCTGGTTGACCGGACCGGCGGTCCCGTGCCGTCCGCCGCCGAGGGCGAAACCGCCCCTTACCCCGGCGCTAGCCGGTCCCCGGCGGGACCGCCGTCGAAGGGCAGAGGGTAGCAGTCAGATCGGCACGTACGTACGCATACGGCTATAAGCATGCTCAGGCCGTTAGTGTCCCGCCTGTCCCGGATCGCCCTCTGCCGCCCCGCCGGGGCGGGATCGCGAAAGTTGCCGTCAATCGGTGACTTCCCCGCCTGCGGCAAACCCCTGAGCAGCTAGAGTGACGCGCATGCCGGAGACAGACAATGACCCGAGCGCGAGTACGGCGAGTTTTCGCGCCTTCGCGCACCGCTCCGATGATGACTTCGCGCCGGGGCGGCACGCGTCGTCCAACCGGACGATCATCATGGTAGCCGCGGTCGTGTGCGCCCTGATCGTGATCGGCGTCCTGATCGCGACCCTCTGACCCAGCACGCGACACCCGCGGGCGAGCGTCAGTCCGGAGGGATCTCGCCCGAACCGCGCACGATCAGCTGTGTCCCGAGTTCGACGCACTGGGCGGGACCTCGCGTGCCCGCCAGCCGCCCGAAGAGCAGTTCCGCGGCCCGGCGGCCCATCTCGGCCGGGTTCTGCGCCACCACCGTCACGCCCGGATTCAGCAGGTCCGCAAGCTCGAAATCGTCGAATCCCACCAGCGCGATCCGCCGGCCCATGCTGGCGATCTCCCGCAGCGCCAGGATCGTGGTCCGGTTGTTGCCGCAGAACAGCGCGGTGACCGGCGACGGGCCCGCCAGCATCCGGCTCAGCGCGTCCCTGATCCCGTCTGGCGCGGGCTTGGCCATGGACACCCACGACGGGTCGGCTTCGAGGCCGGCTCCGGCCATCGCTTCCCGATAGCCCTGGTGACGCTGGGCGGCCGTGTAGATGGTCGGGTCGTCCCCGATGAACCCGATCCTGCGGTGCCCCTGCCGGATGAGGTGGGTGACGCCGGTGCGTGTGCCGCCGATGTTGTCAGCGAGGACCGCGTTGGCCTCGATCATCCCGGCCGGGCGGTCCACGAATACCGACGCGACCCCCGCGGCGATTTCCGGCAGCAGATACCGGTGATCGCCCGAGGCGGGAATGACGATCAGCCCGTCAACGCGCCGCGCGCACAAGGCGAGGACCAGTTCCTGCTCGCGCTGCGGATCCTCATCGCTCGATCCGGTGAATAGCAGCGAGCCGTTCCAGTGCGCCACATCTTCCACCGAGCGCGACAGCGCGGAGTAGAACGGGTCGCCAATGTCCTCCATGATCAGACCGATCGAGGCGGTCTGCCCCTTCCGCAGCAGCCGGGCGCTGTCGTTGCGCCGGAAGCCGAGCTCGTTGATGGCGTTCCGGACCCGGCCGGCCGTCTCCGGGGTCACCCCGGGTTCGTCGTTGACCACCCGGGACACGGTCTTGAGCGCCACCCCCGCGCGGGTCGCCACGTCTTTCATGGTCGGCCGGCCGCGGGCGATCCGCACGACGGGCCCGGCGGTTACGGCCGCTCCGGTCGTCCCGGCTGGCCCAGCAGGCCCAGCAGGCCCAGCAGGCCCGGCGTGGGTGCCAGCGGCGCCGAGGGCACCGGGACCGCCGAGACCGGAAGGCTCACCCGGCTGACCCGGTATGCCGTGCGCGCGGTCGCGGGGCCGGCTGTCAAGATCGCTGACCATGGCTGCTTCCCATGTTCCTCTCGTCGCACTGCGGGAACGTTGGGCTGGCCGCCTGCCTGCTCCGGCGTGCTGCTCGCCGCCTGCCGCGCGATCGGTGCCGCCGGGTGCGGCCAGTCCCGCGCGGCCGGTCGTGAGTTGCCCGGCTTTTGACGGGCTGCCCTGGCCGCGGTTCCCCCCACCGCTAAGTGTGCTACAAAACGGGGCTTCGCGGCTAATACGACATTGTCTTTTTAGCGGGAATATGGTTTCCCCGCCGAGTTGGCCGCAGTTGTACGTGCTCTTGTTTTCAGAAAATCGCCTTTGCGTGGGTAAGCGGCATTGCGCGCCGTTTTCTGCATGCTGCCCCTGATACCGGGAGTGCAGGCTCGTCGTGCTCATCGCGGAGCTGCGGCCGATGCGGCCGTGGGAGTGGATCCTGCACAACCAGCGCGGGGTGGTCCTGGACCGGGCCATCCGGCGCGGCACCGATGAACGTGGTCATCTGCCGCATCCGCTTCCGCGCCACCACCTGGACCGTGAAACCCGAATCCTGATACCCGGCCCCGGTTCAGCACCGGGATGGCACGGGCCGGGTGACCTATCCGCCGGTGTCCGGGTCGTCGCTGGGGTCCGGCTGGTAGCGGTACCCCATGCCCGGCTCGGTGATCAGCCAGCGCGGGCGGGCCGGGTCTGGTTCCAGCTTGCGGCGCAGCTGGGCCATGTACAGGCGCAGGTTCCCGGTGGCGCCGGCGTACCCGGGTCCCCAGACCTCGGTGAGCAGCTGCTGCTGGCTCAGCAGCTTGCCGGGGTGCCGGAGCAGGACCTCCAGCAGGTGCCACTCGGTCGGGGTGAGCCGGATGTCCCCGCCGGGCCCGGCCACACCGTCGCCGATGCCCAAAGCCGGGCCCGTTCGGCTGATTGATGCCGTGGCGCCAGCTGATCCCGCGGCACCGACCGCAACCGGTTCCCCTGTCCGGGCCGCGCGCTCGACCCGCTTGGCGGCCAGGTCGACGACGAGGTTGCCGAGCCGGATCCGCGGCTGTTCTTCCGGCGCGCCGGCCCGCCGGACCGCGGCGCGCATCCGGGCAAGCAGTTCGTCCATGGAGAACGGCTTCGTGACGTAGTCGTCGGCGCCCGCGTCCAGCGCCTCGACCTTGTTGGCGCTGTCGGCCCGCCCGGACAGCACGACGATGGGCGCGGTGGTCCAGCCGCGCAGTCCCTGGATCACGTCGATGCCGGTCAGATCAGGCAGCCCCAGGTCAAGGATCACCAGGTCCGGCGGGTGGTGGCCGGCGACCTCCAGCGCCTCGGCGCCGGATGCCGCGGTGAACACCTCGTACTGGCGGACCCGCAGGTTGATCCGCAGCGCGCGGAGGATCTGCGGTTCGTCGTCGACGACGAGGACGCGGGTCACAGCGCCGCCTGGCTGGCCGGCGGGCCGCTGGCGTCCTCGCTGGCTGGTGCGGCACCGGTGTGCTGGCCGGCCGGTGCGGCGCTGCCGTCCTGGCCGGCCGCGGGGGGCCGGCGTCACGTTCCCGGCGCCCTGGCTCCGCCTCACTCGGGCCGGGCCCGGGCGCCTGCGCCACGGTCGGCAGCGACATCGCCATCGTCAGGCCACCGCCGGGAGTGTCCTCCGCGGTCAGCGTCCCGCCCATGGCCTCGATGAAGCCGCGGGAGAGCGCGAGGCCAAGACCGACGCCGGTCGTGTTGTCCGTGTCACCCAGCCGCTGGAACGGAACGAACACCCGGTCCCGTTCCTTCGCCGGGATGCCCGGCCCGCGGTCGATGACCCGCAGCTCGACCCGGTCCCCCAGGGCGCTGGCGGTCAGCATCGGCGGCTGGCCGGGCGGCGAAAAACGCAGCGCGTTTTCCGTCACGTTGACGATGACCCGTTCCAGGATGGCCGGGTCGACGCGGATCTCGGGCAGTGATTCCGGCAGGTCCACGACCACGGAACGGCTGCGCGGGCCCAGGTCGTCGAGGGACCGGGCGACGATCTCGTCGACGCCGGCCGACCGGGGGAACAGTGATAGCGCCCCGGCCTGGAGCCTGCTCATATCCAGCAGGTTATCGACGAGACGGGTCAGCCGGTCCAGCGATTCGTCGGCCGTAGCGAGCAGTTCGTCGCGGTCGGCGGTGGTCCAGTGGACCTCCGGAGAGCGCAGGCTGGTGATGGCCGCCTTGGCCGAGGCCAGCGGACTGCGCAGGTCGTGGCTGACCGCCGTGAGCAGCGCGGTCCGCATCCGGTCGGCTTCGGCGATCGGCTTGGCCGCTTCGGCTTCGGCGGCCAGCCGCTGCTGTTCCAGGGCGGCCGCCGCGTAGGCCGCGAACGCCCCGAGCACGCGCCGGTCGGAGGCGGGCAGCGGCCGCCCGCGCAGGGCCAGTGACAGCGTGCCGGTGACCGGCACCTCGACGTCCGCGTCGTCGGGTGAGGTCACTGGTTCGGTACCGGCCGTCGCGACCGCCGTCCACCCCTTCCCGGGGCCGCGGATGCGGCTCGCCGCCGACGACGCGGCCGGGGTCGGCTCGCTGCCGTCGACGCAGTCGCCGGTGGCGCACTCCAGCAGGCTCACTGACCGCATGCCGAACGATTCGCGTACGCGCTCCAGCAGCGCGGGCAGCGCCTGCTGGCCGCGCAGCACGCTGCCCGCCGTCGTGACGAGCAGCTCGGATTCGGCGCTGGCCCGGGCCGCCTGCGTGGTCCGGCGCGCCGCGATGTCCACCACCGTGCTGACCAGGATGGCCACCAGGACGAAGACGACGATGGCCCACGCGTTGTTGGCGTCGGCGATCGTGAACTGGTGGATGGGCGGGGTGAAGTAGTAGTTGAGCAGCAGCGACCCGGCCAGGGCCTCGAGCAGGGCAGGGATCAGCCCGCCGACGAGCGCGACGACGATGACGCCGACGAGGAACGCGAGCACGTCGCTGGTCAGGTTGACGTTGCCGCGCAGGCTCGCGAGCGCCACGGTGAGCACCGGAGCGAGCACGGCGGCCAGCACGTAACCGGCCACCCGGCGGCGCGCGGGTGAGGCTGCCGCCGGCCCGCGGCAGCAGCCCCCGGCCGCGGCCCATCTGCTGGTGCGTGACGATGTGCACGTCGATGTCACCCGAGTCGCGGATCGTTCGGGAGCCAATCCCCGGGCCGGTGATCAGCGCCGACAGCCAGGAGCGGCGGCTCGCGCCCAGCACGAGCTGGGTGGCGTTCTCCGCGCGGGCGAAGGTGAGCAGGGCGTCCGGGATGTTGTCCCCGACCACCTGGTGGTAGGTGCCGCCGAGCGACTCGGCCAGCCGGCGCTGCCCGGCCAGCGCGGCCGGGCTGGCGCCGGTCAGGCCGTCGGACCGGGTCACGTGCACGGCCAGCAGGTCACCGCCGGCGGACCGGGCGGCGATCCGCGCGGCGCGCCGGATGAGCGTGTCGCCCTCGGGGCCGCCGGTGAGCGCGACGACCACCCGTTCCCGGGCCTCCCAGGTGCCCTGGATGCCGTGCGCGGCCCGGTAGGCCTGCAGGCCCTCGTCGACCTTGTCCGCCAGCCACAGCAGGGCCAGTTCGCGCAGCGCGGTCAGGTTCCCGGTGCGGAAGTAGTTGGTCAGCGCCGCGTCGATCTTCTCCGCCGGGTAGATGTTCCCGTGCGCCATCCGGCGGCGCAGCGCCTCGGGCGTCATGTCGACCAGCTCGACCTGGTCGGCGGCGCGCACCACGGCGTCCGGGATCGTCTCCCGTTGCGGTACGCCGGTGACCTTCTCCACCACGTCGTTGAGGGACTCGAGATGCTGGACGTTGACGGTCGAGATCACGTCGATGCCGGCGTCGAGCATTTCCTCGACGTCCTGCCACCGCTTCTCGTTGCGCGACCCGGGCACGTTGGTGTGCGCCAGCTCGTCGACCAGGGCGATCTCCGGGTGCCTGGCCAGTACTGCGTCGAGGTCCATCTCCTCGAACGTCGCCCCGCGGTAGCTGATCAGCCGGCGCGGAATGATCTCCAGGCCGTCGAGCAGCGCCGCGGTGTGCGGGCGTCCGTGGGTCTCGGCGAAGGCGACCACCACGTCGGCGCCGCGTTCCGCCCGGCGATGGCCCTCGCAGAGCATGTCATAGGTCTTGCCGACTCCCGCGGCGGCGCCGAGGTAGATCCGCAAGCGCCCCCGGCCGGGCGTATTCGGTTGCTCGCTGGCCATATCCGACGCGTGACCTCTCTTCCAGCGGGTGCCGTCCAGCCTCCGCAGTCGGCACGCGCGTCTGCTTCTATTGAAGCGCGTCACGCCGCGCGGTGATTCCGCACCTCGGGAAGACTGGCGACGCCTGCGCCGCAAGTGCCATGCCGATTCTGGCCGTGGCTGGCCTGCCGAGTCCAGGAAGTCGCCGGATGGGATGCCTCCAGGCCGGTGAGCGCCTTCTGCCGGACGGCGGCGCGGCGGACGCGGGGGTGCCGCGTGGTGGCGGGCCGCATGAGGTGGGCAGACGGGGTCGTGGCCGCTGGCACGCGGGACCGTGGCCCCGGGGAGCGGGCGGACCTCGATGCCAGCGCGCGGGATAGCAGGACGCCGGCCAGTGCGGCGCCCGCCAGGATCATCAGCCGCCACCCGTCATCGGCGCCGCGCCAGGCGAGCTGGGCGTGGCGGCCGATGATGAACCCGTCGTCGAACATCCAGGCGATACCCGCCGCGGTGAGGGCAACGGCGGGGGTCGTGCCGGTGGCGATGATGAGGACGGTGGCGGCCAGCACCCCCAGGGCGATGGCGGGGTGGCGGGTTGCGCCGGCGAGGACAGTTCCCGCGGTGACGGCGGCTGCGGCGCAGTAGGCGGCCAGCAGGCCGGTCGATGACGGCCATAGGCCCGCCTCACCGCGCCGCCTCGTCCTGGGGGCGGCCCGCCGCCGGTGACCTTCGCGAATTCTCGCCCGGTGCCGGATCTGCAATGTGGTCATAATCCAGCATGCGACCGGGCGGGCCGCACGGCCGCAGCCGCTAACACGATCCAAACGCCCGCTGCTGACAGTCAAACGTGCTGCGTACGCCGGTCCCGTCACGCCGGATCATGGCTGGTACCGGTAGCCCATCCCCGGCTCGGTGAGCAGATGGCGCGGCCGTGCCGGATCTTCCTCCAGCTTGCGGCGCAGCCTGGCCATGTGGAAGCGGAGGTAGTTGGTGCGATGCTCATATCCGGGTCCCCAGATCTCGGTGAGCATCTGCCGGGAGCTGACGAGCTGGCCCGGGCGGCGAACGAGGTTCTCCAGGATTTGCCATTCGGTCGGGGTGAGCCGGACCGTCTCCCCGGCCGTCCCCAGCCGGAGCGTCCACCTCACTTCCGGTCGGTGCGGCCGGGGCACTCTGAGCCGGGCGCCGGGTCACGGTGTGGGCCGCTAGGTCGACGACGCAGCGGCCGATGACGGCCACCGTGGCGCCGGGCGGCTGTGAATCGTCGCGGCGGAGGACGGCGCGGAGCCGGGCGAGCAGTTCCGCCATCGAGAACGGCTTGGTGACATAGTCGTCGGCCCCCGCGTCGAGGGCGCCGATCTTGTCGCCGGGGCTCGCCCGGCCGGACAGCACGATGATGGGCGCCGTGGACCACTGGCGCAGTTCCACGATGACCTCGGTGCCGTCGATATCGGGGAGGCCGAGGTCGAGAATGACCGCGTCCGGTGGCCGCCTGGCGGCGGCCGCGAGCGCCTCACGCCCGGCGCTTGCGGTGACGACCTCGTACCGGCGCGCGCGCAGGTTGATGAGCAGGGCCCGGAGCAGGCCGGGCTCATCCTCGACGAGCAGTATCCGCAGAGCCTCCGGCTGCGGGAATGGACGGCGGGCTGGCCGTCGGCTGCGCTGCGACGGGAGGGCGCACAGCCGGCCCGGGTTCACCGGGCCGGCCATGCGCCACGGTCATCGTCTCCTCCCGTTCAGTGAGCCGACAGCTTGTCGAGCGCGATGTTGAGGTTGAGCACGTCAACCCGGGGCTCACCGAGGAATCCCAGGTTCCGGCCCTGGACGTACTTGGTGACCAGGGCCCGCACGACGGCCGGGCTCAGGTGCCGGGCCTGCGCGACGCGGTTCACCTGCATGTAGGCGTTCTGCGGCGAGATGTCGGGGTCCAGCCCGGAGCCCGATGCGGTCACCGCGTCGGCCGGGATGCTCGACACGGGGACGTGGTCGAACTGGGCGATCTGCTGCTGGCGGGCCTTGATGTCCTGGACCAGCACCGGGTTGTTCGGGCCCAGGTTCGACGCCGCGGAGAAGAGCGGGTCGCACCCGTAGTCGGTCTTCGAGGTCGGGTCGGACGCCGCGGACGGCCGCGGCTGGAAGTACTGCGGCAGCGGGTTGCCCTTGGCGTCGACGAACTCCTGGCACAGCAGGCTGGAGCCGACCACCTTGCCGTTTTAGCTGACCAGCGAGCCATTGGCCTGATTGTGGAAGGCCCCCTGGCCGACGCCGAACATCAGCAGCGGGTAGAGGATCCCGCAGATCACGGTGAAGAGCAGCAGGCCGCGCAGCGCAGCGATGTGCTGCCGGACGATGCTGGGAAGACGGTTCATGTCAGATCACCGGAATCCAGGAATGAATTGGATGACAAGGTCGATGGCCCAGATCCCGATGAACGGGATGATCAGGCCGCCGACGCCGTAGATCAGCAGGTTCCTGCGGAGCATCGACGCGGCCGAGGCCGGCCTGTACCGTACGCCGCGCAGCGCCAGCGGGATCAGCGCGACGATGATCAGCGCGTTGAAGATGATCGCCGAGGTGATCGCCGACTGCGGGCTGTGCAGATGCAGGATGTTGAGCTTGCCCAGGCCGGGGATAACGCGCGGCGAACATGGCCGGGATGATGGCGAAGTACTTGGCGACGTCGTTGGTGATCGAGAACGTCGTCAGCGCCCCGCGGGTGATGAGCAGCTGCTTGCCGATCTCCACGATCTCGATGAGCTTCGTGGGGTTGGAGTCCAGGTCCACCATGTTCCCGGCCTCCTTGGCGGCCGAGGTTCCGGTGTTCATGGCCACGCCGACGTCGGCCTGGGCCAGGGCCGGGGCGTCGTTGGTGCCGTCCCCGGTCATCGCGACCAGCTTGCCGCCCTCCTGCTCCTTCCTGATCAGCGCCATCTTGTCTTCCGGCGTGGCCTCGGCGAGGAAGTCGTCCACGCCGGACTCGTCGGCGATCGCCTTGGCGGTGAGCGGGTTGTCACCGGTGATCATGACCGTCCGGATGCCCATCGCGCGCATCTCGTCGAACCGCTCGGCGATGCCCTCCTTGACGATGTCCTTCAGGTGGATCACGCCGAGCGCCCGGGCCGTGCCGTTGGCCCGCTCGGCCACCACCAGCGGGGTGCCGCCGGCGGAGGAGATCCCGTCCACCATGCCGCCGAGCCCCGCGTCGCGGGGTGCCGCCGTTCTCCCGGATCCAGTGCCTGACCGCGGCCGAGGCACCCTTGCGGACCTGCCGGCCGTCGGCCAGGTCCACGCCGCTCATCCGGGTCTGCGCGGTGAACTCGACGAACGCCGCGCCGGGCAGTTCGCCTTCGTGCCGTTCCCGCAGGCCGTACTCGTTCTTGGCCAGCACCACGATCGAGCGGCCCTCGGGCGTGTAGTCGGCCATGCTGGACAGCTGCGCCGCGTCGGCGAGTTCGGCGATGGGGACGCTACCCACCGGCAGGAACTCGGTGGCCTGGCGGTTGCCGATCGTGATCGTCCCGGTCTTGTCCAGCAGCAGCGTGTTCACGTCGCCCGCCGCCTCGACCGCGCGGCCGGACATGGCCAGCACGTTGCGCTGCACCAGGCGGTCCATGCCCGCGATGCCGATCGCGGACAGCAGCGCGCCGATCGTGGTCGGGATCAGCGCGACCAGCAGCGCGACCAGGATCACCAGGGACTGTGGTGCATTGGAGTAGAACGCCATCGGCTGCAGCGTGATCACGGCCAGCATGAAGATGACGGTCAGCGCGGCGAGCAGGATGTTCAGCGCGATCTCGTTCGGCGTCTTCTGCCGCTTCGCGCCCTCGACCAGGGCGATCATCCGGTCGATGAACGTCTCGCCCGGCTTGGAGGTGATCCGCACCACGATCCGGTCGGACAGCACCTTGGTGCCGCCGGTGACCGCGGACCGGTCGCCGCCGGACTCGCGGATCACCGGCGCGGACTCGCCGGTGATCGCCGACTCGTCCACCGAGGCGACGCCCTCGACCACGTCGCCGTCGCCGGGGATGGTCTCCCCCGCCTCGACCACGACATGATCCCCGAGCCGGAGCTGGGTGCCGGGGACATTCTCCTCGCGCAGCGCGTTCTGGCCCTTTCCTGGCGCCCAGTCGATGAGCCGGCGGGCCACCGTCTCCCGCTTGGCGCGCCGCAGCGTTTCCGCCTGCGCCTTGCCGCGGCCCTCAGCCACGGCCTCGGCGAGGTTGGCGAAGACCACGGTCAGCCACAGCCAGACCACGATCGTCCAGTTGAAGACCGACGGATTCCTGATGGCGGTGTAAAGGGTCAGCACCGCGCCGACCTCGACGACGAACATGACCGGGTTGTGGATCTGGACCCGCGGGTCCAGCTTCTTGAACGCGTCCGGAGTCGACTTCCAGAGCATCTTGGGATCGAGCAGCCCGCCGCCGACCCGGCGCTCGGTGCCGGATGGCCCCCGGCCGGTGCCTGCCGGGGCCCCGGGTGTCGTGGTCACAGACATGTCAGTGCAGTCCTTCGGCGAACGGGCCCAGCGCGAGGGCGGGGAAGTAGGTCAGGCCGACCAGGATGAGGATGACCCCGACGAGCATGCCGACGAACAGCGGCGTCCGGGTATCCAGCGTGCCCGCGCTCGCGGGCACCGGACTCTGCCGGGCCAGCGAGCCGGCCAGGCCGAGCGCGAAGATCTCCGGCGCGAACCTGCCGAGCAGCATCACGATGCCGCCGGCCGTGTTGTACCAGGTCGTGTTCGTGGTCAGGCCGGCGAACGCGGAGCCGTTGTTGTTGGCCATCGAGGTGAACGCGTACATGATCTCGGTCAGGCCGTGCGGGCCGGGGTTGAGAATCGACGCCCGCGGGGTCTTGAAGCCGATCGACAGCCCGGCCGCGGTCAGGATGACCACCGGCAGGGTGAGGAAGTACAGCGCCGCGTACTTCATCTCGGTGGGCCGGATCTTCTTGCCGATGTACTCCGGGGTCCGGCCGACCATCAGCCCGGCGACGAACACGGTGACCATCGCCAGCACCAGGATGCCGTACATGCCGGCCCCGACGCCGCCGGGAGCGATCTCCCCCAGCGCGATGTCGAACAGCGCGATGCCGCCGCCGAACGGGGTGAACGAATCATGGAAGGAGTTCACCGAGCCGGTCGAGGTGACCGTTGTGGACGCCGCGAACAGCGAAGAGCCAGGCGTGCCGAACGCGACATTCTTGCCCTCCATCGCGCCGTGCGCGAGTTGCGGAGCCACCCCCGCGTGCTGGGCCTCGAAGAAGCTGATGCCGCCGACTGCGGCCAGCCAGATGATCACCATGACCGCCAGTAGCGCATAGCCCTGCCGGTTGTCCTTGACCATCTTGCCGAACGTGCGCGGCAGCACGAACGCGGTCAGCAGCAGCAGGAAGATCTCGAACCAGTTCGTGAACGGGTTCGGGTTCTCGAAGCGGTGCGCGGAGTTGGCGTTGAAGAAGCCGCCGCCGTTGTTCCCGGCGTCTTTGATGACCTCCTGCGAGGCGACCGGGCCACCGACGATCGTCTGGTGCGCGCCGGACACGGTGGTCACCGTGTGGTAGTTGGCGAAGTTGTCGATCGCGCCGCCGGCCAGGAGGACGATCCCGCCGATTATCGCCAACGGAATCAGGTACCGGATCGTGATCCTGGTCACGTCCACCCAGAAGTTGCCGAGCCTGTCGGTCCTGGACCGGATGAACCCGCGGATCAGCGCGATCGCGATCACGATGCCGACCGCGGCGGACATGAAGTTCTGCACCGCGAGGCCGCCCATCTGCACCAGATAGGTCATGGTCGACTCGCCGCCGTAGTTCTGCCAGTTCGTGTTGGTCGTGAACGAGACCGCGGTGTTCCAGGCCAGGGCGGGCGGGACGTTGGCCATGTTCGGGCCCACGAACGAAAGCAGGTAGTGCTGCAGCCGCTCCAGCCCGTACAGGAACAGCACGCTGACCGCGGAGAAGGCCAGCATGGACCGCAGGTAGGCGCTCCACTTCTGGTCCGCGGCCGGGTCGACGCCGATCAGCTTGAAGACGCCGCGCTCCACCCGCCAGTGCTTGTCGGTGGTGAAAATGTGTGCGATGTAGTTGCCGAGCGGGATGTAGCAGGCCGCCAGTGCGGCCACCAGCAGGGCGACCTGGAGCCAGCCCGCGGCTGTGCTGTTCACTAAAACCTCTCAGGCATCACGAGGGCCACGAACAGGTAGATCGTCAGCAGCACGCCGCCGATCAGCCCGATCCAGTTCTCAGCGCTCAAAGCGCTCGACCCCCTTCACCAGCAGCCACAGCACGGCGAACACGACGATCGTCAGGGCTATGTAGATCACGTCGGACACGGCCACTCCTAGGTTGGGAACTAGCTGTACTGCGGGTCAGGAGACGCCAACCGGGCGGTTGCCCGGCCTGCGGCCTCAGACGGCTATCAGAGCTATCGCACAGCCCTGGCCAAGGCAATAGAACCGTG
Organism: uncultured Actinomycetes bacterium; assembly: GCA_963808295.1. Taxonomy (GTDB): domain Bacteria; phylum Actinomycetota; class Actinomycetes; order Streptosporangiales; family Streptosporangiaceae; genus Bog-532. The sequence goes on from CAWEFP010000026.1 coordinate 41,752, forward strand.
CTCGAGCGATGGGACAGGCAGGGTCCAAACGGGACCCATACGGCGCCATCTCGTTTCCTAACAGAACCCATGCACCCGTCCGCGTGCCCCCGCGTGTACCTGCGGCGGGGCCAGCGAGCACCGTCGGCGGGGCGCCCGCGCGTACCGTCGGGGGGGCGCCCTCCTGTACCGCCCCGGGAACGCCCTTGTGCACCGCTCCCCAGCACCCTTTGACCGTTAGTCTCTGCATAGATAATCTATATACAGACTAACTAGCGAGCGCGCCCGGCATGACGAAGTCCGGACCGCTGGACAGCGCAGATGAGGGAGACGAGGCAGCATGTGGACCCATGAGCACACCGCCGAGACGGCCCTGGCCCCCGAGGCGATCTGGAACGTCCTGCGTGATCTGGACAATTGGCCGCGCTGGGACACCTCGATGGAGAACGTCTCCATGCAGGGCCCGTTCGAGGTCGGCACCTGGGTATCGATGACCCCGAAGGGGCAGGCGCCGATCGTGTCGACCATCAGCGGGATCAAGGAGAACGAGTTCTATGCTGACGAGACGGACCTCGGTAACGTGAAGCTGCACTTCAGCCACACTCTGACCCGGCTGGCGGACGCGGGTACTCGGGTGACACACCGGCTGGAGATCACCGGCCCGGCGGCCGACGAGATAGGCCCTCAGATGGGACCCGCGATCACGGCTGACTTCCCTGAAGCGATGGATGCGCTGCTGGCTTACGCCTCGGCATGACCATCGACGGGCCCCACTACAGCCCGGGTTTCTGGCTGTGGCACGCGACGCTGCGCTGGCAACGGGAAATCGCGGCGGTGCTGGCCCCCCTCGACCTGACACACGTGCAGTTCGTGCTGCTATCGTGCGCCTGGTGGCTCAACGATCACGGCCACGTCCCTAATCAGCTCGCGCTGGCCCGCCAGGCGGGCACCGACGTCAAGATGACGTCCGAGGTGGTCCGCAAGCTGGAGGCCAAGGGCCTTCTCCAGCGCGAGATCGATCCCGAGGACACCCGAGCCCGCCGCCTGCGCATCACCCCCCAGGGGGTGGCGGTGGCGTTGCGTGCCATCACCGAGGTCGAACGCGCCGACGCGAGGTTCTTCCGCCCCATCGCCGGTACGGACGCGGACACCGACCGTATCGCGACCCTGCTCCGGCGCCTGGCCGAAGCCCCTCCCCCCGACGAATGCCGCCGCACGAACGGGCCGGCAGCGACGCCCCGGCAGCGGGGCGAGGCGAGCTTTACCCGTAGAGACACCATCGCGTGTCCCCCCGTGTCCGCTGTCGAATGGCACGAATGATCTTCGGTGGCGGGCGCGGGGGGCGGTGCTGGGGTGGCGTGGCCGGTGCGGGGGTCCGCCAGGAGGCTGGCGATGGGCTGAGGTGTGGCGTCAGTGATGGTGGCGTTGATGGTGACCTGGTGCAGGTCGTTGTTGTAGACGGCGCTGATGTCCAGGGCGTCGAGCAGGCCGTCGATGAGGCGGCCGGGGCTTCGGTGATGATGTCGCCCAGGATCGGCAGGGCGTCCAGCAGGGCGGGGTCGTTGTCCTGGGTGGTGGCCGCCTCCAAGGCGGCCAGTTCGCCTTCGGTCCGGGTCCGTTCGGTGTACAGGTCGGTGAACCGGGCGCGGATCCGCTGCCGGAGGGCCTGGGCGGCGGGGTCGCCTGGTGTGGCGGCTTCCAGTTCGGTGATGAGCGCGTTTTCGGCGGTGTCGATCTTGGCGAGCCGGCGGCGCAGCGCGGCGGCTTTGTCCTTGCGCTGGGTGGCCTGGCCGGCGGCGCTGGCGGGCAGGGTGGCGGTGAGCATGGCGGCCCGGTCCGGCCCGAACACCCGCTCGCTGAGGAAGCTGGTGAGGGCGGTCATGAGGTCGTCTTCGCGGACGGTGACGGACGGGTGGGCGGGGTGGGTGGCGGCGTGGCGGGGGATTGATTTGTCGTGGGGGCACCGGTCGTAGGTGCAGGGGGCGCGGTAGGTGGGGCCTTTCCGCCCGGTCTCAATCTTCACCTTGAACCGGGCCTTCAGCCCACCCGGCCTTTCTTCCTCCCTCAAATTATAGCTGATAATGGACGGTCCTTTAACGGCCTGCGGTGAATTACCGGCCTGTTTTTCCGGCCTTTCTTTCCCGTGGCCTTGGTGTTCGTCGCTCATTCTGTAACGGTTCCTTTTCCCCTGCGTGCGGCAATTGGTCTTTTATGCGCGCCAGTGCATGCCCCGGCCCGGTCTGCTCGGCTCGTCCCGGGACGGCGGCGGCGGGACCGGCAGGCTTCCACCCCGGCCCACTACGGCGGCCCGGCCTGGTGTGGCCGCTCCCGGAACCGGAGGCCCCCGCCGGAGGCACCTGTTTTTCGCCGTTCTGGTGGCGGTGCCTGGTCATCGCGTGCGGTGTGGGCGTGCCCGGCCGGGACGTGTACGGGTTGTTCCCTGTCCGTGACCCTTAGTTCTACCGTGTCCCCCTTTGTGCCAGGAGGCTCTTTACTGCCGGGGATTCCGGGGGCGGTGGGGGTGTGGGACCGCCAGGCGCAGCAGCGGGCATGCCACCGGGGAAACCGCCCGGGCATAGCGAAAGGGGGCGTTCCCGGACACAGGGACGCCCCCCGGCAAAATGTGCGAGGCGGCAGGATGGCCTCAGCTCACCCTGGCCTCTCAGCCTTCAGCCCAGCAGCGAACCGCCGCCACTGCCCCGGCTCAAACACCAGCCCCGGGCCGTGCCGGTCCTTGCTGTCACGTACGGCGATCCGGCCAGGACGCGCCGCGGTAACCTCCACGCAGTTACCCTCTTGAGCGCTGTAACTGCTTTTGCGCCATACGCCAGCCTCAATGCAGTTACCCTGCTGATCGCCATAGCCGCTCTTGCGCCACGCGACTTCGTACCGGTCCATCGTGCGCACCCGCACCTTCTTCGTTTCCTCCGTCAGGTCATCTCATCGGCCACTTGCGCGATGAAGGCCCGCGACTCATCCGGCCCCAGCGCCCTTGCGCGCAGATGGTCGAACACCTCAGCGTAGTAGCCGACATCGGACGGTTCCTCCAAGTAGAGGCTACCTCGGCGGTACTGGATGTACGCCACAGCTGGATCGGCGGGTTCCGGGAACTGCAGGATGACAAACGAGCCATCCAGCGCCGGATGCGCGCCCGCGCCGTACGTGAGAACCTGAATGACGACCTTGCTGGGCCGCGAGACATCGGTCAGGTGCCTCAGCTGGTTCCGCATGGTCTCCCGGCCGCCCATTTCGCGGCGCAGCGCCGCTTCGTTCAGCACGACCCACATCTTCGGCGCGTCCTCACCCTCAAGACGCTCCTGACGCTTCATCCGGACGGCTATCCGCCGGTCAATCTCCTCATCGGGCGGAACGACGACATCCGCGAGCATGACCGCCCGGGTGTACCCCTCGGTCTGCAGCAGCCCGGGGATAAGTTCAGGCTCGTACGTCCGGATCTCGGAGGCTTCCTCCTCAAGCCCGACGTAGACCTCGAACCATGCTGGGATGGCACCCGAATGCTGCTGCCACCAGCTCCGCCTGCGCGCCTCCCGGCAAAGGGTGATCAGCACCTCTCTGCGGTCACCTGTGACGCCATACATCTCCAGCATCCGCGCGGCGTCGGCCACCCTCGGGGCGCTCTGCCCGCTTTCAATGCGCGTCACCGTTACCGGCGAACAGCCCACGAAGTCGGCCACCTGCTCGCGCGTCTTCTCTGACTCCTTACGGAGCTTCCGCAGCTCAGCCGCCAGGCGGCGGCGCCGCACCGTTGGGCTTGACCGGTTTGGCACTTGATCACCTCATTCATCCGGTACGTCCATCTTTCTGAACTATTCAATGTGAACTAGTTCAGAGAAACTAGTTCACATAGCGTTCAGTTAGATGCATGCTGGGACTGTACAGCACTAGCCACTCTTGAAGATGCACGTCTGTCCAGCAACAGGGACGTGCTCGCCACTGAAACCACCCGGCTGGGGCACAAGCAAGCTGCCCGCGCTGGTGACAGAGGTAAGAGCCAGGGAGGACGAAGCGATGCGTGAACGGGCCACACTGCCACCCCCGCCGGTTTCATGGCAGAACTGCGCACGGTCTTTTCCCGGCTGCCCCGGCCAGGTCAGCGCCGTCCGGGCGCTGCTGGCTGATTTCCTTGCCGGGTTCCCGGCGGTGGATGAGGCGGTCCTGCTGGCCAGCGAGTTGTGCGCGAACGCGGTCACTCATTCGGCCAGCGGCCGGCCCGGCGGCACGTTCACCGTCCGCGTCCGGCTGGCTGGCACCTATTTGCAGGCCCAGGTTGAAGACCAGGGAAGCGGGTGGGATGGCAGGCTCGGCCCAGCTGAGCCCCCGCATGGGCTGTACCTGCTCCGTGCCCTGTCGGCTGCCTGCGGCACTTTCCCCGGCACGTGCGGGTGGGTGACCTGGTTCACCCTCACCCCTGGCCATCAGCCCCGCCGCTCCCCGCCGCCGGGAGACCTGGTCACCGGCCCGTAGACCGCCGCGCGGCCGGGTCACGCCCCCTGCTCACCCCGGCCGCGCGGCCCAGCGGGTGCCGCGCGTCAAGCCACCTCCCGCGCCTTTGCGCGGGGAGAAGGAGGGAGGAGGCGGGACAGGGGGGCTCCGCAGAGCGTGGCCTGCGCGCGGCACCCGCCCTCTATCCCCCCGTCACCGGCCCCGAACGGAACCCAGCCTCATGAACACCCCCGGCCGGCCGCCCGCCGATGTGGTCACCCTGGATGAGGTACGCCGCGAGTTCGGGGACCGGTGGGACATCACCGAAATCACCGCCGGTTACAAGGCCACCGCCCGCGAGCCGGGCGGCGCGCCGGTTCCCCGTTATGGCCGGACCCCCGCCGAACTGGCCGAAAGCATCCGCGCCGTGGAAAACGCCCCGTGACCGGCTGGCCGCCGCCATGACCCGCCCGGACTTGACCAGTGACGCCGCCGGCGGACACCGCCACCGCCCACCCCGGGCCGGGCACATGAAACCGCCCTACCTCGCGGCCCCGGCTCCTAATTCCCGGCAGCGGCGGGCCGCCGCGCTCCGGCGCGCCTGGCCGCCCAGCTCCGCGCGGCAGGCGTCACCCGGCTGTACGGTTCCGCGTGCGCGCTGTTCGGCGTCCTGAGCGTGGCCTGTGGCCTGACGGTGTGGACGAACGGCCGCCTGCTGTGGTGGCAAACCGGCGATGACCAGGAGACCTGGCCTGCTGCGGACCCGCAGGGCGCGGCCCGTGCCCTCACCGCTCTGGCCGCGGCCCCGGCCCGCCGCCGCCGGACGGCCGCTGACGGCCCGTCATCGGCACGCATGAACGGGATCAGGTACACGCTGTCCGCGTCCGTACGGGCATTGTGGCGTTCCTGCTGCTTCCGCCGTCGGGTGCGGGCTGTACCGGGATGCCTCGCTTTCCATGGTCACCAGTGCCCGCCGGTACGGGGTGCTGTGCTCCTTCCCCGGTCATTGCCTGTGGGCAGGTACCTGTGCTGCCTGCACTTTCCGTGGTCACCGGTTACGGGCGGTCATGTGCGTGAGCGTGCACCTTCCTCGGTCATGTGTGTGGCGAGTTACCACCGAGGGTTTTGACCTTGACCTTGATCCCGGTGGTTAATTCGCGACACGCCGACCAGCTTGCCTGGTTTTTGGCGTCGTCCAGCTCATGATCTGGCCTGCGGTCATTCTTCCCCTCGCCTCGGCCGCAGAATTACGCCGACTCGGGGTACCTCAGCGCCGCCTTGGTGGTCAGCGAGGCTGCCCGGTACGGCATCGCAATGAATAGGGCCGCTGCTGGCTGATACCTCCGCGCAGGCCCACGCCGGCCACGGCTACGCCCGCGCCGACTTCACCATCGATTACGACACCAAGACCGCCACCTGCCCGCAGGGAAAGACATCAGTGTCCTGGACGCCGTGCGCCCAAAGAGGCCAGGCCGCTGCCCCCGGGGAGTCGCCCGTGGCTACGGCGCGGCAGGTTGCAGCGTTGATCCCGTCGAGGTAGCCCGCGCGCTTGCTGGCGGCGGCGTGCTGGCGGCGTCCCCCAACGGCGATCTCGGTGACCGCGACGCCGACGGCGAGCAGCAGGACGGTGGTCTCGATGTCGGTCCGCCGGGTGATGGTGAACCGCTGGTAGGGCTGGGTGAGGAAGAAGTCGAACCACACCGCCGCGGATAGCGCGGCGAGGCCCCGGCGAGCCGGTAACCGTTCGCGGCGACGGCCACCACGACCAGCAGCAGAGCCAGCGCGGCGTCGGTGTTGGGGAAACTGGCCCGGAACGGAATGAGAACGGCCGCCAGGGCCAGCGGGGCCGCCAGCCCAGCCAGTATCGCCAGGCGGTCCCGGCTCAGCGCTCCGGCCATCGTCGGGACCGCTCACGCCACAGCTTGACGCCTGCGACGGCCATCGTTGCCAGGGCGGGAACGAAGAACAACCCGGTATGCAATATCCCGCCGAGGATCCCAGCCACCAGGACCGCTGGTCCGCACGGCGGCCACCTGGCGACCGGGGCCCGTGCTCCGGCACGGCGCCACGCCTGGCGGGTGCTCAAGGGCGTGAGCGCGGGAGTGACTCTCTGGCATGACCGGCCAGGATAGGCATCATGTGGGGATTAGCCTGGATGTGCACGACGAACGAGTGCGCGGGAGCGCCCGTCCTCCGGCTTTCCCGTGAGATGCCGGGAAGGGGTATCGGTATGCGGCCGCCGGGCGGACCTCTCCTGGGCGGCGGCACTGACGAGCGCCGCGCCGCACGTGGCGCCTCCGGCCCCGGCGGGCGGCATCTGGCTGGCGGTTGCCGGGAAGTAGATGTGGCGGGGCGATGATGGCCGCATGGTTGCTGCTGTTCGTTGCGGGCGTGGTGGTGAGCCTGTCCGCCAGCTGGCTGCTCGTCTCACGGCTTGAGCGGCTGGGCGAGCGTGCCGGTCTTTCGGAGGCCTGGCTGGGGCTGGTCGCGGCGCTCGCCGCTGATGCGCCGGAGATCACCTCGGCGGTGACCGCGCTGGCCCGCGGCCAGTCCAGCATCGGGGCCGGGGTGGTGATCGGCTCGAACGTGTTCAATCTGGCGGCGCTGCTGGGGCTGAGCGCGGTGGTGGCCGGGCGGGTCGCGTTCCATCGCCGGGTGGTGCTGCTGGGCGGCGTGCCCGGCGTGTGGGTCGCCGTGGTGTGCCTGCTGACGGTGGCCGCCGTGGTGTCCCCGGTGGCCGGGCTGGCGCTGGCCCTGGCGGTGGGGGTGCCGTATGTGGCGCTGCTGGGCATGCGCCGGGCGCGGATGGAACGCCTCCGGCTCCCGGCTGGGTGGGCGCGCTGGCTGACCGCGGCGGTCCATGAGGAGGAGGCCGAGCTTGCCGAGGCGATCAGGCCCCGCCCGGGAACCTGGCGGGACGGGCTCGCCGCCGCGGTGGCCCTGATCGCCGTGGTCGGGGCGAGCATCGCCATGGAACTGGCGGCTACCACCCTCGGCCGCCGGTACGCGGTCGCTGACATTATCGTGGGCGCGCTGGTGCTGGCCGTGGTCACCAGCCTGCCGAACGCGGTGACGGCCGTCTACCTTGCCAGGCGGGGCCGTGGCGCCGCGGTGCTGAGCACCGCCCTGAACAGCAACGCGATCAACGTCACGGCCGGGCTGCTGGTCCCGGCCAGCCTGACCGGGCTCGGGCCGCGTTCCGGGCAGGACATCCTGGTGGCCGCGTGGTATGCGGGCCTGACCGTGTTCGCGCTGGCCCTCGCCTACCGCGACCGCGGCCTGGGCCGGATACCGGGCGTGGCGATCATCGCGGGCTACCTGGCCTTCGTGACCGCGCTGCTCATCAGCGTGGCGCAGGGAAAGGTCAGCCCGGCGGTCGCCGCGCTTCCCGCCGTCGGCATGGCGGCTGCCGGTGCCCTGCTGCTGACGCGGTCGTTGCGCTGGGGGCTGTGCTGGCGCAGGATGATGACCGGCCCGCGGGTGGCGGCGTGAATCGCTGCTGCCCGGATGGAGCGTCGGGCGCCTGTGGAAGCTCAGCTTCATCCTGTGTTCCGCGGTAGCGGCCTGCGACGCGGCCAGCGGGCCCCGCCTGATCCTGATCGGCTTGCTGATCGTCGGCCCGTGCTGCGCGCTGCTGACCGGCCGCTGGGCCCTCACCGCCACCGCCAGCTGCTTCGCCCTCGGACTGGGCGTCGTGCTCGGCGTGCCCGACCAGATCTTCGCCACCATGACCCAGTACGCGTTCCTGGCCGCCGTCGCAACGGTCAGCCTGACCGCAACGATCAGCGCGGCGGTCCTCCAGCGCCAGCGTCCTGAACACCGGCGTGGG
>CAWEFP010000027.1:0-32370 GCA_963808295.1 uncultured Actinomycetes bacterium
GCGCCAGGACACCATCGCCGCGGTCGGTGAACGGGTCGCAGTGCGCGGCGTGAATCCCTGCGACGCCCATCGACGCTTCCAGCATGCTGTAGACTCTTGGCGCAGTTCCTCCTTGATTGGGTTGGTGCGCAGGGCAGAGGTGGACTTCTCGATGTCTACGGCGAGGATGCTTCGGTGAACTGGGACGCTGTGCATGGGCTTCCTCCACCCCCTGTGGATATCGCCTACAACCTCAGTGTCGGCTTACAGTACTTTTGGTGCAAGTTGCACCGGGACCTGCAGCGGTTATTCTTTTAAATCCTGCGATGTACCTATCTATGACAGGTTCGCCAGGATTATCATGGCGACATCAGGGGAATATGTAGGCCCTATGCCCGGGAGTAAGGCCAATGCCTGAACCCTCCAGCCCCACCGTGCGCCGCCGCCGGCTCGCCGCAGAGCTGCGCCGCCTCCGCGAGCGCGCCGACCTCACGGGCGAGCAGGTCGCGGAGCGCATGGCGTGGTCAACCTCCAAGGTCTCCCGGATCGAGAACGCCCGCACACGCCCCGCCCATCGGAGATCAAACAACTCCTGCTGCTGTATGGCGTCGACGGGAAGTACGCCGAAGAGCTTGTCGCCTTGGCCCAGGAAGCCAACCGCAAGGGCTGGTGGGAGGCGTACTCTGATGCGCTCCCCGATGCCCATACCGGATACATCGGCCTGGAGGCCGAAGCGACGTCGTCTTGCCATTGGGCGCCCGAGTTCGTCACGGGGCTGGTGCAGACCGAGGATTATGCGCGCGCGCTGATCACGAGTCACGCGAGAGCGATCGCAGCCATGCCGCCCGGCGAGATCCAGGGCCGGGTCGAAGCCAGGATGATCCGCCAGAAAATTCTCGAACGCGATCCGCCGTTCGAACTCAACCTGGTTTTCGATGAATGGTCCTGCTAAGGCGAATTGCCCCGGATAAGGTCATGCAGCGCCAACTGGACAGGCTGATCGAGGTTTCCGAGCTGGAGACCGTTGCGCTGCAGATCCTGCCGCTGGACGGGCCGCACGCCATCATTACCGGCGGATTCATCCTGCTGCAGTTCGGCAAGGTGCACGAGGTCGGCTACCACGATGTGGCTTGCCTGGAGCACCTGACCGGAGCCAAGAACTTCGAGGAAGAGAAAGAGACGTACCAGTATCAGCTGGTGTTCGAACGCCTGACCGAGCTTTCGCTTTCACCTGGACGATCGCGCGATGTAATCGTCCGGCCAAAGGAATGTGGAAATAGGCGGTTTCGGCTGGCCACGCCAGCAGGTCCGCCGTGCCGAAATTGTTACAGTCAGCGGTCAAACCCGTTTGCCGTGATTGCCGCAGCTTGCCGCTCATCGACGCTCAGATTTGCCGGCCGTCACCGCTCGGCTTTGCCGGTCGAGCGCACTCTGAGGTGCGATAACTTAGCCTGCGCATTGCCCGCCAGGCGACGTCAGACAAGAACGTTTGTGCGAATCTATTCCGCAACATGGAAAAAATCGCTGGACGGACATGGCTGGACGGACATGGTTGCGGAGATGCGTATGCATGAAACGCAACCACAGCCATGTCCTGTTTACATCGAAAGGTGCGGAGATGCACGCTGTCGATCCGTCCAGCGTCAGATGGCGGAAAAGTTCCCGGTGCGCACATGGCGAGTGCATCGAAGTCGGCGAGCTGGCCACCAGGACCATCGCCGTCCGTGACAGCAAGGACCACGGCAACGGCCCGGCGCTTGTTTTCACGGCGGCCGACTGGCGGCGCTTCGTCAAGGCCGTCAGGGGCGGAGCGGCGTAAGCGGTCGACACCGAGCGCACGAGGCGCGCACTACCTGCGCCCCCGCACCGATTCGGGTGCGGGGGCGCAGGCACGCCGGGACCGCAAACGCTGCAGGTTCCGCTTGGGCGGGGCAAAGTGGTACAAGAGGGGCGTGGATCAGCTTCGGGTGTCCGTCACTGGCGGGGACTCCTACACCGTGGTCGCGCTCGCCGGCGAGTCCGACGTCTGTACCTCCGACCAGCTGCGCGGCGCCCTGGACTCGGAAGCCGCCAAGGGGGTCGCGCTCCTCATCGTGGATCTGTCCGGGCTGGAGTTCATGGACTCCACCGGCGTGCACGTCCTGCTCGATATCCGGGTCATGATGAAGGACCGCGGCGGCAAGCTCGCGCTGGCCCAGCCGCAGAGCACCGTCGCCCGCGTGCTCAGCCTGGTCGGCGCCGATCAGCTGATTCCCGTGTACGGCACGGTCGAGGAGGCGGCGGCGGGGACACCGCACGGCTGATCCTGCCCGGCGGCGACGGGCCGCGGTCCGGCCGCGCCGGTCAGGAGTGCCTGGCGACGGCCGCTTCGAGGGCGGCGGGGGACAGCCAGCCGTCGTGGGACCACACGATCTTGCCGGACGGCGAGGTCAGCACGTACCACGGCTGGTCCTGGACGCCGTAGCCGTCCGCGACGCGGCCGGTCGTGTCCAGGCCGACCGGGTAGGCGAGCGGCTGTTTCAGGCCGCGGGTGTACGTGCGCGCCGCGTCAGGGGTGGGCTCGGTGACCGCCTCGTCCACGGCCGTGAGCGGCGGCAGGTGCCTGCTCGTGGCCGCCTGGACGTAGGAGTTCAGGCCGGTCAGCTGATCACGCAGGTCGGAGATCTCCGACAGCCAGGTCGCGAAGAACACGATGAGGTGGGGCCGGCCGGGTCCGAGGGTCACCTGGCCGCCGGCCGGGAGGGACGCGGGCACGGCGGCGGGCATCCGGACCGTCTGCGCGGGGGTCTGGCCGGAGATGTAGGCCAGCGACTGGCTGCGGGCCAGCACCGGGTGACCCGGCAGCAGCCCCGCGACCTCCTGCGCGACGACCTGGGCGGACTGGGCGATGCTGGAGTAGGCCATCGTGGTCAGGTAGACCATCCGCTCCCGGCCCTGGGCGTCGATCACGAACAGCGCCGGGGTGTGATCGACCTGGCCGGAATCGATCTTGGCGTAGATGTCGAACGCCTTCCAGCTCGCCTTGAGCTGGGCCAGCGACCCGGTGAGGAAGTCCCAGCGGTTCACCATGTTGTGCGCGCGCGAGTACCCCAGCACGTCGGAGACCGCGATCGCATCCGGGTTGGCGTCGATGCCGAGCAACTGGACATGATCGCCCGCCGCGCCGAGCAGCTGCTTGGCCTCGAGCATGGCCAGCGTTGTCAGCGGGCAGACGGTGGTGCATTCGGAATCGACAAAGCCGAGGAGAACGATCTTGCCGCGGAACTGGCGAGGTGACATCGGCTGGCCGAACTGATTCTCCAGCCGGAAGTCCGGCAGGGGCTTGCCGCCGAGCGGCGTGCCGAGATCCAGGTTCGGGTTGGCGGCGGCCGCGCTGGAAACCGGCGATGCGGCGGAGCTGGCTCCGGCGCTCCCCTGGCCGGCGGAGCAGCCGGCCAGCGCCAGCACCCCGGCGATCGCTGCGCCGAGGAGCAGGGCACCCAGCCGCGGACGCGATCTTCTCGCGGAAGGACCCGTCGCGACCATGCGGAAAGGCTACTACTTCGTGTCGTTCAGGATGGTGAAGAGGGCCCGGCTTGGGCACGGCTGGCCTGGTGACCGGGACCGGGACCGGCGGCGGCCTGGTGGCCGGGACCGGAGCCGCGCGCCTGGCCGGGACCGGAGACGGCGGCGGCCTGGTCCGCATCCCCGGCCTGCTCACCGGCTGAGTGCGCCGGCCCGTCACGGCCGGCGATGGACCGGGACGGGCTCCCGGGCTGTGCGCCCGGGCGGAACGCGGCCGGTTCGGGAGGGGTGGCCGAGCTCGGCTCGTCGCCGACGATGACCGTCCCGCCGTGTCCCCACGTCATGATAGCGCCACGCGAGGTTGATGATCGCGGAGACCCGGTTGCGCCCGCCGAGCAGGTAGAACAGATGCAGGCCCAGCCAGCCGAGCCAGGCGAGGGTACCGCGCAGGTCCGGGCCGTGGGCCAGCTCGATGACCGCGGACCGCCGGCCGATCGTGGCCGCCTGGCCCTTGTCGTGGTAGCGGAACGTCCCGGTGGGCTGCCCGGCTTCGATCCGCCGGATCTGCTCGGCCGCGAACCGGCCCATCTGGATGGCGGGCTGCGAAAGCTGCGGCGTGGGGTTATCGGTCACGAGGCCGATATCCCCGATGGCGAAGATGCGGTCCTGGCCCTTGACCCGGAGGTCGGGGCCGGTCTCGATCCGGCCCGCATGCCCCTGCGGGAGCCCCCACTGCTTCGCCTCGGGCGGCGCGGCCACCCCGGCCGTCCACACGGTGATGTCGCTGTGCAGGTCCTGCCCGTTCTTCAGGATCACCCGGTCGGGCGTGACCTCGGCGATCGCGGTGTCCAGCCGGATGTCCACGCCGCGCTTGGCGAGCTGGTCGCGGGTGTAGGCGCGCAGCTTCTGGTCGAAGGGGGTCAGCAGCTCGGACTGCATCTCGACCAGCCGGACGTGAATGCGGGACGAGTCGACGTCGGGGAATGTCTCGCGCAGCACGGTGTCGCGCAGTTCGGCCACCGTCCCGGCGAGCTCGACGCCGGTGGCGCCGCCGCCGACCATGGTGATGGCCAGCGTCGCGCCGGGCGCCCCCTCACTCAGCCCCTCGACGTCCGCCAGGAGACGGTCGCGTAGCGTCACCGCGTCGCGGCGGGTGTAGAGGCCGTAGGTGTACTGTTCGGCACCCTTGATGCCGAAGTGCGACGCGGAGACGCCCGAGGCCAGGATCAGGTAGTCGTAGGTCATCTCGCGGCCGTCGTCCAGCGTGATGCGCCGCGCGGCGGGGTCGACGCCGGTCAGCGTGCCGCGGCAGTACCGGGCGCCGTGCCGGCGGGTGTAGCCGCCGATCGCGTAGGAGACGTCGCCGGGGTTGAGGCCGCCGGTGGCTACCTGGTACAGCAGCGGCTGGAACGTGCTGTAGAGGTTCCGGTCGATCAGCGTGACGCGGAACCGCCCCTTGCCGAGGCCCCGCACGGCGTACAGGCCCGCGAAACCGGCACCGATGACGATCACGTGCGGGGCGGCGGATGGCTGGCTGTTACCCGGTGTCGCCTGAGTCATGCGGGTCCTCTCCCCGCGCCGGCGGCGCGGACACAGCGGACTGCTCCGGTTCGGTCTTCGCCGGGGCGGGTGAGCTGGCGGGCGCTTTCTCGCCGCCCGCGCCGCCGTCCCTTCCCGCCGCCGTCGCCGTTCCCCGCCGCCGCCGCCCTCGCCGTTCTCGCCACCGCCGAAGGGCCAGGAACGGTCACGGTGACGGTTTCGTCCTTATTGCGTGCCTCGGCTTCAGCGTATAGCTGGTACGCGCGGACGTCTTCTTCGGTGTGCGGCGGCGCCAGGCTGCGCGGGTACAGCTTGCGGACCCAGACGACGTTGGCTTCCGCGGCGTACAGCGTGGCCTCGGCCTGCAGGTACAGCCAGGCGAGCAGGCCCAGCACGATCGCCGAAGGTGCTCCCGTACAGGGACCGGCTGTGCGCGAGCTGATGGCCGATGTAGTAGCCGCCGACCAGCTGGAGGATCTGCCAGACGATGCCGCCATGATGGCGCCGAGCCGGAGCTCGCGCCAGGTGATGACCTTGGCGGCCGCCAGCCGGAAGGCGAGCCAGAACAGGCCGATGTTGGCGATCAGCGAAACGAGCGTGGCGGCCGCCGTGACGGCGAATCCGGGGAAGGATATGGCCGCCGCTGATGAGGCCGGACAGCACCGACGTGGCGATCTCGCCGAGGCCGACGACCAGGATGAGGCCGAAGCTGCGCAGGTAGGACCACGGGAATCCGGGGCGGGCCGATTTCGGCACCTCCCAGACGGAGTTGAGCGCGTTCTGCATCGCGTTGGCGACCCCGCGCGCGCCGAGGAAGGTCAGGAGTATCCCGATCACCAGCGCCGGGCCGGTCTGGTGGAACGAGGTGACGCTGGTCTTGAGATCTGCGCCGAGGCTCCCGTAGTTCTTGACCGCGTTCGTCGAGCAGATCTTTTTCTGCAGCGCGGCATTGTGGCGCAGCACGATCTCCAGCACGGTGACGAAGACCAGCAGCAGCGGGAAGATCGACGCGAAGGCGTAGTAGGCCACCAGGGCGGCCAGGTTGCCCGCCTCGTCGTCGCCGAACTTCTTCCACACCGCCACCGGGAAGGACAGCCACGGGAAGCGCTGCTGGTACTGATCGACGAGCTTGATCGTCTTTTCCGCCGGATTCATGGTGATAGGGCGTACCCAGGCTCGGGACATCCATCCCCGCAGTACGACATTGGTGCAGCCGGGCGGGCAGGAAGACTCTGGTGCAGGTGGGCGGGCGCGCGGGCGGGCGGGCGTGCGAGCAGGCGGGCGCGCGGGGCGGCGGAGCGCGAGTGCCGCCTACCGGTAGATGGCGATGAGCTCGGGGTCCTGGCAGAGCTGGCCCGGTGGCGGCGGTGCCGCCGAGGCGCTGGCCGACGGTGATCCTCCCGCCGCGGCTGACCCGCCGGGTGCGGGCGAGCCCGCCCCGGTTCCGGCCGGCCCGGACGGGCTGGCCCGGCCCGCCGACGGGCTGGGCGTCCCGATCCGCCCGATGCCGAGGGGCCCGGCGTGCCCGGCGTGCCCGGCGAGCCGGCAGGCTTTCCGGTGCCAGCTTCGCGCAGTCCGCGACGATGACCGTGGCGCCGTCCGGCTCCGCGCTGCCGCCGATGCCGCTGATGTCGACGAAATAGTGCGGCCATGGCAGGCCGGGTGAGGTCCACGTGACACGCTGCAGGCGGACGTGATACCCCCAGGCCTCACCGTTCGGCCCCTGATCGAGCCCCAGCGCCACGCCATCGCGCACCGAGAACATGCCCGCCGAGCCCGCCACCGCCGAGCCGGACGCGCGCGCGGTGACGTGGCCGGTCAGCGGGTTCACGCCGATCAGGGTGGTGCCCTCGGTGAGGTAGAAGCGCTCCTGGGCGGGATCTGTCCCCTCCGGGACCGCGCCCGCGAGCGACCAGAGCTTCAGGCCGGTCAGCCCGTCGTAGGCCGTCACGCCGGAGGCGGCCGAGAACAGCACGACATCGTCGACCACGCCGCCGAACGATCCCGGGAAGGACGCGGCCGAGGGCCGGACGATGCTCTCCAGCCCGTTGTTCAGGTCGATCCTGCGCAGCGCGGTCACCGGCGCCGATCCCAGGTAGCCGTCGGCCGCCTCGGTGACGTACAGGTCGGGCCCGTCGACCTGCCAGGTCTGGGCCGCCGGGCCGGTCGGCCTGCTCCACCGCACGGCGCCCGTCCGGTTGTCATAGGCGGTGACGGCCGTGGTCCCGACGATCACCGTGGCCTGCGGGGAGGCGGCCACCGCCCCGCCGAACGGCGCGGCGCTGTACCAGCGGATCTGGTGCCCGGTTGAGCCGGCCAGCACCACCTCGGCGCGGGCGGCCGCGCTCGGCCGGTAGGCCACACCCGCCGTGACCACGCCCGGCCAGGCCCGGACCGAGACGATCGACGCGTCCGCCGGGAACCCCGTCAGGTCGGCGTTCCACAGCATTTTCCCGGTCCGGGAACTGTAGGCGCGCACGCTCATCCCGAGACCCACGACGGCCACACCGTCGCCGATCGCGGCGTAGGCCTGCCCGCTGACCGGGACCGTGCCCGCGAGCCCGCTGCTCGCGGCCCACTGCCCGGGCAGCGGCTGCGCCCAGAGCCCCGTCCCGCCGCTCCCGCGGGCAGGCACGGCCCATGGCAGGCTCCCGCGGACGGGACGGACGCGGTGCCGATCACCGGGTACGGGACGAACGCCACGGCGAGCACCGCCGCGGCCAGGACGGCCCGCCGGGCCCAGGCGAAGGACCCGGGCCGCCGGGCCCGGGCCAGGGGCCCGCGCCGCATCCAGGCGAACGGCCCGCGCCGCTGCGCTCGGACCAGGCGCCGCGCCCGGATGACGAGCCGGCGCCTGTCGCACCCAGACAGCGGGCCTGCGCGCCACCGCCAGCCTCCGTTCCGGCCCCGGAATTCCCCCGGCCATCATGTCCGCGCCCGGCCCGCCGCCCCCTGGCGGGCGGCACGGGCGGCCCAGTCTCCCCGCACCCCACGGTATGGCCAATCGATGCCAGGCCGGCGGATAACCCCAAATAGCCCAGTTCATCCGCGCGGCCACGATGGCGCCAACGTCGACGCCCAGCGACAACGGTGCTCCCATCGTGGCCAGGCCGGGGGACCGGGGGCTAGGTGGTGAGGGCGGCGAGGCGGCGGCGGGCGGCGGCTATGTCGTAGCGGTGGTGGGACAGGCCGGCCCAGGGGTCCGGCGTCGCCGCGAGCCGCTCGCCGATCGTGCGGAGGGTGAACCGGGCCGGGGACAGGCCCGCGTCCTCCGCCTCTTCCCAGTGCAGCGGGGTGGCGACGTGCGCGCCGGGGCGGGCCCGGACCGAATAGGGCGCCACCACCGTCTGCGCGTAGCTGTCCCGCATGACGTCGGCGTAGACGCGGCCGCCGCGGGCGCCCTTGCGCTGCTCGGTGGTGACCACGTCGGGATGCCAGGCCGCGAGCACCCGGGCGGCGTCACGGGCGAACCCGCGGGCCTCCTCGAAGTCCTGCCGGCGGTTCAGCGGCAGGTGCACGTGCAGGCCCTTGCCGCCGGTGGTCTTCACGTAACAGGTGAGCCCGAGCTCCGATTCGAGCAGGTTCCGCAGCCAGAGCGCGCAGCGGCGGGCATCGCCGAAGCCGCCCGCGTCGGCGGGATCGAAGTCGACGACAACCTGGTCGGGGCACTCCAGGCTGTCGACCCGGCTGAGAAACACGTGGAACTCGATGCACGCCTGGTTGGCCAGGTACAGCAGGGTGGCCGCCTTGTCGCACACGACGTGGCGCAGCGTGCCGCCCTGTTTCTTCACCTCGACGCTGGTCACCCAGTCCGGGTAGTAGCCGGCCGGGTTCTTCTGGAAGATGCGCTGCCGGGTGATGCCGTCCGGGAACCGCGCCATGGCGATCGGGTGGTCCCGCAGGTAGGGCAGCATCCAGTCCGCGACGTGGCCGTAGTACTCGATGAGCTCGCCCTTGGTGATGCCGTCATCGGGGAACAGCACCTTGCCGGTGTTGCTCAGCCTGACGGTGACGCCGTCGGCGCGCACCTGGTCACCGTGGATGTCGATGCTGGTCACGCCGCACCTCCCGGCCGTCGTGCAGATGCCGAACGGAACTGGCCGGGAGCGGCCCAATGGCTCACGTGGGTACCTCCCGGACGACCTCGGTGGCCGCCTTGTCGCGCCGCAGCCCCTGGAACCGGGGGTGGCGGAGCTGCCCGTCCCGGGTCCACTCCGAGAACCCGACCTGGGCGACCATGGTGGGCTCGACCCAGTGCACGCCGGTCCGGGGCAGGTCGCCCAGGTCGAACGGCGGCTTGTCCCGCTCGATGGCCGCCAGCTCGCCGTGCAGGCTGCGCAGGGTCCTGGTGTCGAAACCGGTCCCCACCTTGCCCGCGTAGACGAGCCGGCCGGATGAGTCGTAGTAGCCGAGCAGCAGGGCGCCGAACCCGATGCGCGAGCGCTGCGGGTCGGTGAAGCCGCCGATGACGAACTCCTGATTGGTCTCGCACTTGAACTTCAGCCAGTCCCGGCTCCGGCCCGGGCGGTAGGGCGCGTCGGCGCGTTTGGCGATGAGCCCCTCCCAGCCCTGGCGGCAGGCCTCCGCGTAGTACGCCTCACCGTCGGTGTCCCGGTGCTCGGTGAACCGCAGCGGGTCCTGGAACGACGCCACGCCGGCCAGCACGCTCTTGCGCTCCCGCAGCGGGAGCGGCCGGACGTCCCGGTCATCGGCGTACAGCACGTCGAAGATGTAGTAGAAGACAGGCACCCGCCGCAGCAGCGCCGCGTCGGGGTGGGTGACGTGGATGCGCGACTGCAGCAGCTCGAAACTGGTCTGGGCGCCGTGGAAGGCCACGATCTCGCCGTCCACGATGAAGTCGCCGTGCCCCTGGTCGCGCAGCGCCGCGGCGATCTCCGGGTAGTTGTGCGCGACCTCCTTCTGGTTGCGCGTCATCAGCCGGACACCCGCACCGCTGCGGAACGACAGGCAGCGCTCGCCGTCCAGCTTGCGCTCGAACAGCCACCCGGCGTCGGAGAACCGGTCCCGGGTGAGGGTCGCCAGCTCCGGCTCGAGCCAGTCCGGCTGCGTGCCCTGCCCCGCCTTCGCCATTTCGGCCCGCCTCTCTGGCCCCCGGCCTCCGGCCGCGTGTCCTGCCGCCCGCGCCTGGACCCCGGCGACGACCTCGGCGGCGGACCGCCCGGCCAGCGTGACCAGCTCATCGGGCAGCCGCTCCTCGTAATATTTCATGTCCGGGCTGCGCGTTTCCGTCAGCCCGTCGGTGTAGAAGAACAGCAGGTCACCCTGGGCCAGGTCGACCTCTTCGAGCCCGGGCTGGGCCACCGGGAACAGGCCGAGCGGCAGGCCACCGCCGCCGAGCATCTCGACCCGGCGGTCCGACCGGATGACCGCCGGGCGGGGGTGGCCGACCGTCCCCAGCGAAACGGGCAGCCGCCAATTCCGCCAGTGCCGGGCCATGATGTCGCGGTCGGTACGAGCCCGCAGAGCTTGACGACCGTCAACCGCCGGACGGCCCGGACCGCAGGACATCGATGGCCCGGGCCGCATCGGCGATGGACTGATCCCGCTGCAGGACGATCGGCTCCGCCGTCATGACGTCGCGTACCTTGCCCATGGGTGCCTCCCTGCTGTCCATGCGCGCTGGCCGGATAGCTTACGCGCCCGGGCTGATCTGCCGTGCAGCGGCGGCCGCAAACGCCTGCCGCGACGGCGAAGCCCATCGTTTGCGGGGGTGAGACCGCGTAGAAGTACCGCTGAGAGGGTCAGGGGGCTGCCGGCCGGGGCAGCCGGAAGGAGGCGGCGGCCATGCCCACGGCGCCGATCAAGGGCGGCAGGGCGGACCGGAAGCCGCGCGACAATGGCACCGGCAGAGCGGCACGGATCGGCCATGCCGCGCCGGGGCCGCGCGCCGCACCGTGGGCGCAACGGCGGCAATGGCCCGCCGACGAGGACGAGCGCGGCTAGCGAGCTAGGCAGGTGTCACATGACAAGGCCGATCATGCCCGACGAGGGTCCGCCCCGGACCCGTCCGGTCGTAGACGCACGCCAGCTGTGGGCGGGCGGGGCCGCGACCGCCGTGGTCGCGGCGCTCGTCGCGCTGGTGGGCGTGGTGGTGTGCCGGTGGCTGTTCAACATCCCGCTGCTCGCACCGTCCCGGGAGGGCGCGTACGGGGATGCGCACACCACGAGCGTGGTGCTGCTGGCCGCCGCGGCGGCGCTGCTGGCGACCGGCCTGCTCCATCTGCTGCTCGCGGCCACCCCGCGGCCGCTGGCGTTCTTCTCCTGGATCGTCGGCCTCGTCACGTTGCTGATGGTGCTGTTCCCGTTCAGCACGTCCGCGCCGCTGTCGCAGAAGATCGCCACCGCTGTGGTGGACCTGGTGATCGGATTCGCCATCGGCTCGCTGCTCAACGGGGTCGGCGCCCGCTCGCTGCGGCGCCGCCGCCGCCCGGCAGGCCCGGTTAACGGCGCCCCGTACGGCCAGGAGCCGTACGGGCAGATGGGGCCCGTCCGGCTCGCCGGGCCGGACGGACCCGGGAGACTACCCCGGACGGACCCGCCCGACCCAGGGGCCGGCGAACTGATCAGCCGGGCACCGCGCCCGCCGGGCCTGGCCTCACGGCGCGTCCCGGCCAGAGAATGGCCGTTGCTCCGCAGCATCCGGCGACCTCGCGCACCGCCAGCTCGGCCAGCCGGTTCAGCGACCTCATCTGCCCCGAATTGCCGACGCTCAGCAGATCGGCGGCATCCCGGGCGAGATCTTCGATAAGCACTGTGGCCTCCGCCGTGGTCTGGAGCGGCACGGGCACGTGATTCCATTCAAGCACGCACCGGCCATATTTGTCACTCGGCAAATGTCGGCTGCGGCAGACCACAGCGGGAGACCATGGCGGCGGACGGCCACGGCGGACGGCCACGGCGGGAAGGGGGGACGGATGGAGGTCCGTGTCCAGGGCAGCGGCGGCACGCGCGGCTGGCCCGAGCCCGGCTGCCGGTGCGCCTCGTGCCAGCGGGCCCGCGCCGCCGGGACGGGCCGCGCCCCCGTCAGTGTCATCGTGGACGGCGTCCTGCGGCTGGACGGCCCGCACGCGGCCGCGCTGACCGGAAACGGGCCGCCGCCGGAGTGGGACGGGGGCACCGGACGCGAGTTCGCCGGGTGCCAGGTCACGCGGCTGGCCGGAGGGTGGGACGTGACCGCACCGGACGGCGGGCGGCTGCTGTGCGCCGACGGGCAGGGCCCCGCCCCGGCCGTGCCGCCGGGGACCCGCCGTTACGACGTGGCGCTCCTGGACCTGCTCGGCGACCCGGCTCAGCTCGGCCAGCTGCGCGGCCAGGGCGTGGTGACGTCCGGCACGGCGGTGGCGGTGCTGTTCGCTGACCACCGTGTGGTCTCGGAGCGGGAACTTCTGCGGCGGGGGCACATCTGGCGCGTGGCGGTGCCGCGCGACGGCGACACCTTCTGCGTCCCGGCCCCGGGCGCGGTCGCCGCCCCCGGGCGCGGTCGCGCGCCCCTGGAGCGGTCGCGCCCCGGGATGCCCGGCCCCGGCCGCCGGTGAGCGGCCGCTCCCGTACCGGGTGCTCGTGCTGGGCGGTGCCCGGTCCGGGAAGTCCGCGGAAGCGGAAATGCGGGTCGCCGGCGAGCCCGCGGTGACGTACATCGCCACCGGCCCCGCCGCGGCCCCGGACGACGCCGAGTGGGCCGCGCGGATCGCCCGCCACCGCGCGCGGCGGCCGGGGTGGTGGCGCACGGCCGAGAGCACCGACCTCGCGGGCGTCCTGCGGCAGGCCCGCGGCGCGATCCTGGTGGACAGCATCACCACCTGGCTGGCGGCCGCGATGGGCGAGTGCGGCGCCTGGGACGGCACCGCCGGCGCGGCCCGCCTGCTCGGTGAGCGGGTCGCCGGGCTCGTTGCGGTCTGGCGGCAGGCCAGCGCCTACGTGGTCGCGGTCAGCGACGAGACGGGCCTCGGCATCGTCCCGGAGACGGCGGCGGGCCGGATGTTCCGCGACGAACTGGGACGGCTGAACCAGCTGCTGGCGGCGGAATCCGACGAGGTCATCATGGTTGTGGCCGGCCGCGCCACGACCGTCACCGGCTGAGGGCCCGCTTGCCGGCTGACCGAGGCGCCCCTTACGCGGCGATAACGATACAGTCGTCCGCACCTCGGCAGCGCTGGCACGTAATGGGTAATGACAGTTACCTTTAAGAAAAGATGGGGTTTGCCGGGTACCTTCTGACGGGCAGAAGCCCGCCAGAAGGGCACGGAGATGCGTTATGTTCTTGCCCGCTGGCCCCCAACGAACAGGTAAAACGGAGGCAGAGTGGCCATCGGCTTCCGGGACGAGGTGAGAGCACCATGACGCGCGTCGTTGTCGTCGGGGACCTCATGACAGACGCCGTCGCCCACGCGCTTTACCCATTGGCCCGCGGCAGCGACACGGCCGCGACAGTATCCATGCACGGCGGGGGGTCCGGCGCGAACATCGCGGCGTGGCTGGCCGTGGACGGCGCCGACGTCGCGTTCGTCGGCCGGCGCGGGGCGGACATCGCCGGCCGGAACCGCGACATGGAACTGATGGGCTACGGCGTCGACGCGCGGCTGGTCATGGACCCCGAGCGGCCCACCGGCACGTGTGTGGTCATGATCACGCACAAGGGCGAGCACACGATGCTGTCGGACCCGGGCGCCAACGCCGCCCTCTCCCCCGACGACCTGCCGCGCGACCTGTTCGCGCCCGGGAACCACATGCACGTCTCCGGTTACACGCTGCTCAGCGAGGGCGCCCGGCCGGCCGCGCTGGCCGCCATCCAGTACAGCGTCCACGCCGGCATGACGGTATCGGTCGACGCGGCCTCGCCCGCTCCGCTCGAGCGGATCGGCGCCGAGCCGTTCCTCGAGCTGAGCAACGGCGCCACGCTGCTGTTCGTGAACGAGGCGGAAGGGCACGTGCTGACCGGCCGGGACGAGGCCGAGCAGATGGCGCGGGTGCTGACCGCCTGGTACCCGCAGGTGGTCGTGAAGATGGGCGCCGACGGCGCGCTGTTCTACGCCAACGGCCGCCCGCCGGTGCGGGTCCCGGCCCCGCCCATCGACCGGATCGTCGACGGAACGGGCGCGGGTGACGCGTTCTGCGCCGGGTTCCTCGGGCCCTGGCTGGACAAGAAGCCACCCGGTGAGGCGCTGGCCAGCGGGTGCCGGCTGGCCGCCCACGCGATGAGCCTGATCGGCGCGCGGCCCGTTTTGTAGCTGTGTTAGCCCGGGGGGCGACCCCCCGGAACCCCCCGCTGCGCTTCGCGCCCCGCTGCGGTACCTCGCCGACACACCGGCCGCTCACCGGGCCGGAGGCCGGTTCGCTGGGCCGGTACGAGCGCCTGTCCGTGACCCGCACTACGGTGAGCGGTCATGAATGAGTATCTGCGGGAGCTGTTCTCGCTGGACGGGCGGGTGGCCTTGGTGACGGGGGGAGTTCCGGTATCGGCCGGGCGATGGCGACCGCGCTGGCCCGAGCGGGGGCCCGGGTCGTGCTGATCGCCCGCGGTGAGCAGGCGCTCGAGGAGACCGCCCAGGGGCTGTGCGCCCAGGGCTGCGAGGTGGCCTGGGTCAGCGCGGACCTGGCCGACCGGGCGGACCTCGCACGCGGGGCGGACGCTGCGGTAGGTCCGTTCGGCGAAATTGACATCCTCGTCAACTGTGCTGGCCTCAACCTGCGGCCGCCGCTCGAAGAGCTGACCGCGGAGCAGTGGGACCGGACCATGGCCGTGAACCTCACCGCGCCGTTCCTGCTCGGCCAGCGGTTCGGCGCCGGGATGGCGGCCCGCGGCTGGGGGCGGATCATCAACGTGACCTCACAGCAGTCACATCGCGCCTTCGGCCACAGCGGCGGCTACGGCGCCTCCAAGGCCGGGCTCACGGCGCTGACCCGCTCCCAGTCCGAGGCGTGGGCGGGCCGCGGCGTGTGCTGCAACGCCGTCTGCCCCGGCTTCGTGGCCACACCGCTGACCGCGCCGGTGGCCAGCGACCCGGAACGTTCCGCCGCGCTGGCCGCGCGCACGATGATCGGCCGCAACGGCGAGCCCGGCGACTTCGAGGGCACCGCCGTCTTCCTGGCCAGCCCGGCCAGCGGCTACATCACCGGCCAGACCATCTTCGTCGATGGCGGCTTCTCCGCCACCTGACCGGGCGTTATCCCGCGAAAGACCGCAGGAAGTGGGCGTTTCCGCTCTGGCCGGGCGGCACAATGGCGGACATGGCCCGACGCATCGCAACCCCGCCCCCGCCGCCGGATTTCGAAGAGAACATCGTCGACATCGACGTCGCCGAGGAGATGCGGGGCAGTTACCTCGAGTACGCCTACTCCGTCATCTACCAGCGCGCGCTGCCGGACGCCCGGGACGGGCTCAAGCCGGTGCAGCGCCGGATTCTGTACCAGATGAACGAGATGGGGCTGCGGCCCGACCGCGGGCACGTCAAGTGCGCCCGCGTCGTCGGCGAGGTCATGGGGCGGCTGCACCCGCACGGCGACAGCGCCATCTACGACGCCCTGGTCCGGCTGGCCCAGCCGTGGGCCATGCGGCTGCCCATGGTCGACGGGCACGGCAACTTCGGCTCGCAGGGCGGCGACGACCCGCCGGCGGCCATGCGGTACACCGAGGCCCGGCTGACCGCCGCGGCGATGGAGATGGTCGCCTCGATCGACGAGGACACCGTCGACTTCCAGCCGAACTACGACGGCCAGGAGACCGAGCCCTCGGTCCTCCCCTCCGCGCTGCCCAACCTGCTGGTCAACGGCGCGTCCGGGATCGCGGTGGGGATGGCGACCAACATGGCGCCGCACAACCTCGGTGAGGTCATCGCCGCGGCGCGGCACCTGATCCGGCATCCCGACGCGAGCCTCGAAGCGCTGATGCGGTACGTGCCCGGGCCCGACCTGCCGACCGGCGGGAAGATCGTCGGCCTGGAGGGCATCCGGGAGGCGTACGAGTCCGGCCGCGGCATCTTCCGCACCCGGGCCACCTGCCGGATCGAGCAGATCACGCCGCGGCGGACCGGGATCGTGGTCACCGAGCTGCCCTACGGCGTGGGGCCGGAGAAGGTCATCGCGCGGATCAAGGACCTGGTGCAGGCCAAGAAGCTGACCGGGATCGCCGACGTGAAGGACCTCACCGACCGGCACCGCGGCCTGCAGCTCGTCATCGAGATCCGGACCGGCTTCCATCCCGAGGCGGTACTGGCCGAGCTGTACCGGCTGACGCCGATGGAAGAAACGTTCGGCATCAACAACGTCGCCCTGGTCGACGGGCAGCCACGCGTGCTGGGCCTGCGCGAGCTGCTCAGCATCTACGTCGATCACCGGATCGAGGTCGTCCGGCGGCGCAGCGAGTTCCGGCGGCGCAAGCGCGAGGACCGGCTGCACCTCGTCGACGGCCTGATGATCGCCCTGCTCGACATCGACGAGGTCATCGGGGTCATCCGGTCCAGCGACGACTCTGCCGCCGCCAAGCAGCGGCTGATCGCGGTGTTCGACCTGTCCGACATCCAGGCGCAGTACATCCTGGATACCCCGCTGCGGCGGCTCACCCGCTTCGACCGGCTCGAACTGGAGCGCGAACGGGACACGCTGCGGCGCGAGATCGCCGAGCTGGCCGAGATGCTGTCCGCCGACGAGAAACTCCGCGAGGTCGTCTCCGCTGAGCTCGCCGACATCGCCAAGCGGTTCGGCACGCCGCGCCGGACCATCCTGCTGGAAGGCAACGGCGCCGCGCTGACCGCGGCGGTCCCGCTCGAGGTGGCCGACGACCCGTGCACGGTCCTGCTGTCCTCCACCGGCCTGCTGGCCCGGACCGCGCCCGGGGCCCCCGGCGGGGACCCGGACGCGGACGGGCCCCCGGGCGGCGACCCGGGCGGGCGCGCCGCGCACGACGTGATCGTGTCCACCGCGCCGGCCACGGTCCGCGGGACGGTCGGCGCGGTGACGTCGGCCGGGCGGATGATCAAGCTCAGCGTGCTGGAGTTCCCGGCCCTGCCGCCGAGCGCTCACTTCCCCGGCCTGTCGGGCGGCACCCCCGTCGGGGAGTTCCTGTCGCTGGCGGACGGCGAGACCGTGGTGGCGCTGGCGTCACTGGACACCCCGATGGCCGGGCTGGCGCTCGGCACCGCCAGCGGCGTGGTCAAGCGCGTGCAGCCGGACTACCCGCAGGCCCGGGACGAGTTCGAGGTGATCACGCTGAAGGAGGATGACCAGGTCGTCGGGGCGGTTCAGCTTTCCAGCGAGTCACCGGATCTCGTCTTCGTCAGCAGCGACGGCCAGCTGCTGCGCTTCCCGGCCTCGGCGGTCCGGCCGCAGGGCCGTTCGGCCGGGGGGATGGCCGGGATCCGGCTGTCTGCGCGGGCCTCGGCGATATGGTTCGGTGCGGTTGACCCGACGGCCCCGCCTGGCGCTTGCGACTCTTCCGGTCCTGCTGGCTCTTCCGCTTCTGCTGGCTCTTCCGCTTCTGCCGGCTCTGCTGACCCTGCTGGCTCTGCTGGCCCTGCTGGCCCGGTGGTCGTTACCGTGGCCGGGAGCGTAGGCGCCCTGCCGGGGACGGCCGCCGAAAGCGTGAAGGTCAGCCCCTACGCCGAATTCCCGCCGAAGGGCCGGGCGACCGGGGGTGTCCGGTGCCACCGGTTCCTCAAGGGCGAGGACGCCCTGATCCTGGCCTGGGCCGGCCCGGCGCCCGCGATCGGGGCGACCGAGGCGGGCGGGCCCGTGGATCTCCCCGGGGCGTTCGGCCGGCGGGACGGCTCCGGGGTCGGGCTCAGCCAGCCCCTGGCCGCCGTCGGCGGCACTGCCCCCGCGGACACCCCAGCGTCCCCGCCCGCCTGACTGAACTCCGTATTTGGGGCGGCTTTTCCGCGCATGCGCGGAAAAGCCGCCCAATCCCGAAGTACTTCGGGGCCCACCACCTCTCGCAGCTCACAAGTCCCACCAGCCACAGGAGCCAACGATCCGCGGTCCGCCCAAGCCCACGCCTGCCGATCCACTCGATGACGAGCCTGCGCCCGTAAGTATTTTCGCTTTTGTCTCGTAGAGGGATTCACCAAGAACGCTGCCCTCGTCGGGCTGAGCGCCTCCTGCGGGGTCGCGAGTGGCTAGCGTGACTTCGATGACCAGCGTGGCCGGTGAGCGCGCCGCCGTCTGGGAGCGCCCTGGCGGCGCGCCGTGGTGTCTGGGGCGTAAGCCGGGGGCGGTACGGCGCCATGGGGTACCGCCTCGTGGTGCACAGCCTGCGGGGGCGGCGGGACGATGGGCGCGCCCGCGGGCAGGGGCACCCCGGCAAGCACGGGGACGGTCCCGCTGGCCGGCGGGGACGCGCCCGCGGGCAGGGACAGCCGGGCAGGCGCGGGCCGGGACAGCCGGGCAGGCGCGAGCCGGGACAGCCGGGCAGGCGCGGGCAGGGACAGCCGGGCAGGCGCGAGCCGGGACAGCCGGGCCAGGCGCGGGCAGGGACCGCCCGGCAAGCACGAGGACGGTTCCGCTGACCGGTAGAGGCGCGCTCGCGGGCAGGGGCACCCGGGGTGGCGCGGGGACAGCTGCGCTCGGGGGCTGGGGAGCGCGGGCGGGGACAGGGGCGCGGGCGGTAACGGCCAGGGCGGCGAGCAGGTTTTGCCGGCTGCCGGTGGGCCGGTCGGTGAGTTCCCAGCCGCGGACGACGGCGAGCCCCGCCTGCCCCGGGTCGAACACGCCACCGCGGAAGCATCCCGCCCGGTCCAGTTCGGCCAGGTCGGGGTGCCGGTCGGGAAGCCCCTCAATGCAGACGGCGGCGTCCAGCAGGGCCAGCGCGCTGCGCGCGGCCCGGATCGCGCTCACTCCCGGGCTGTCCAGCCGCCACCTCGCCTGGTCCCGCAGAAACCGGGCCACCATCATCTTCTTCGTCACGAAGAGTGATCGTACTCAGTACTTAGAGTAATCACACGGCGACTCGCGGCCACGCCCGCGCGAAGCTGGCCGACCGGCGGCCCGGCGGCGGCCAGTCGGCGGCACGAGTCGGCGGCCAGCGGCGGATGGGCGGGCTGGAGCCCTTTACGGGCTGCTCAGAGGGGGTTGAGAGCGGAGCATTGGGTTACGGCCAGCCCGGCTGCTGATTCTTCATCTCACAGCGGGCCGAATGGCGGCTCGCTGGGGAAGGGAGGCATTTATGCCGTCCGAAAGGGGCGTGCTGCTGCGCCGCGCCGTCGTCACCGCAGTCCTCGCCGGAGGGATGGGGGCGGGCGCGGCCACGGTGGCCATCGCGGCCACGCACGGCAGCACTCCGTCGACGTCGGCGGCTACGACGGCGGCCACACCGTCAACGTCGCCGTCGGTTTCCCCGTCGTCCAAGCCGACGACGAAGCCGACTCACAACTGCCCGAACATGGGTGGCCAGTCGCAGGGGTACTCGGGTACCCACGGGTCCGCCGCGATGCCTGGTCAGCCGAATGGGTAGATGAGCCGTCGCTGCTCCGTCGGCACGGAACGGTTGCCGACCCGATGCGGGCTGGCCGGGCATGCTCCCGCCCGGCTGGCCCGCAGCCCTGAGCGCGGGACGGGCCAGCGGGGGCGGGCCAGCGGGGGCGGGTCAGATGTCGATACGGGACGGGTCCAGCTCGGCCGCCCCGCCCACGATGAAGTCACGGCGCGGGGCGACCTCGGACCCCATCAGCAGGCTGAACATGTCGCCCGCCACGGCGGCGTCCTCGATCCTGATCCGGCGCAGCGTGCGGCGCTGCGGGTCCATGGTGGTCTCCGCGAGCTGGCCGGCGTCCATCTCGCCCAGGCCCTTGTACCGCTGGACCGGTTCCTTCCAGCGCTGGCCGCGGCGCTCCAGGTCCAGCAGCATGCGCCGCAGTTCCGCGTCGGAGTACGTGTAGGAGTACTTCTGCTGGCCTTTGCGGGGGCTGGACAGCTCGACGCGGTGCAGCGGCGGCACCGCGGCGAACACCCGGCCCGCGTCCAGCAGCGGCCGCAGGTAGCGGTGGAACAGGGTGAGCAGCAGGCAGCGGATGTGCGCGCCGTCCACGTCCGCGTCGGCCATGAAGATGACCCGCTGGTAGCGCGCCGCGTCCAGGTTGAACGCCGATCCGGAGCCGGCCCCGATGACCTGGATGATCGACGCGCATTCGGCGTTCTTCAGCATGTCGGCGAGCGACGCCTTCTGCACGTTGAGGATCTTGCCGCGGATCGGCAGCAGCGCCTGGAACTCCGAGTTGCGGGCGAGCTTGGCCGTGCCGAGCGCCGAATCGCCCTCGACGATGAACAGCTCGCTGCGGTCGTCCGCGATGCGGCAGTCGACCAGCTTGGCCGGCAGCGACGAGCTGGCCAGCGCGGACTTGCGGCGCTGGTTGTCGCGGTGCTCCCGGGCGGCCACCCGGGCCTTCGCCGCCGAGATGACCTTCTCCAGCAGGGAGCGGGCCTGCTGCTTGCCGGCCCGGCTGCGTGCCTCGAAGAAATCCTTGAGGCCGGCCGTGATCACCTGGGCCACGATCCGGGATGCGGCCGGGGTGCCGAGCACCTCCTTGGTCTGCCCCTCGAACTGCGGCTCGGGCAGCCGGACCGTGACGATCGCGGTCATGCCCTCGAGCACGTCTTCCTTGGTGACGGGCTCGTCGCCGGTCTTCAGCAGCCGGGCCGCGCGGAGCTGCTCGTTCATCGCGCGGACCAGCGCGCGCTCGAAGCCGGACACGTGCGTGCCGCCGTGCGGCGTGGCGATCACGTTGACGAACGACCGGGTGGCGGTCTCGTAGCCGCCCGTCCACTGCACCGCCACGTCGACCTCGAGCTCGCGCTCGACCTCCGTCGGCGTCATGTGGCCCCGGTCGTCGAGCACCGGCACGGTCTCGGTGAAGTTCCCCGAGCCGACCAGCCGCAGCACGTCGGTCACCGGCTCACCGGCCGCCAGGTGCTCGCAGAATTCGCTGATGCCCCCGTCGAAACGGAACTCAGCCTCGCGGGGTCCGGTCGGGTCCGCGGTGCTTCATGGTGCCCATGGTGCCTGCGGGGCTGGTGAGGCCGGAGGGGCTGGGCGCGGCGGCGGGCGCGGGGACGGAAGGCCGCTCGTCACGGACGCTGATGGCGAGGCCGGGCACGAGGTAGGCGGTCTGCCGGGCACGTTCGGTGATCGCGGTGAAGCTGAACCGCGCATCACGCACGAAGACCTGCCGGTCGGGCCAGAACCGGGTGCGGGTGCCGGTGACCTTCTTCGCGACCCGCCGGAGCTGGCGCAGGCCCGCCCGCCGGGTGAAGCTGGCCTCGGGGCCGGGCTCGCCGTTGTCCGAGAACTCACCCGTGACGCCGCGCCGGAAGCTGGCCGCCCAGGTGTGGCCGTCCCGGTCCACCTCGACGTCCAGGCGCGAGGCCAGGGCGTTGACCACGGACGCGCCGACGCCGTGCAGGCCGCCGGAGGCCGTGTAGGAACCGCCGCCGAACTTGCCGCCCGCGTGCAGCCGCGTCATGACCAGCTCGACGCCGGTGAGCTTGCTCTTCGGCTCGACGTCGACCGGGATGCCGCGGCCGTTGTCGCGCACCTCGGCGGACCCGTCGGCGTGCAGCACGACCTCGATCCGGGAGCAGTATCCGGCCAGCGCCTCGTCCACGGAGTTGTCGAAGATCTCCCAGAGGCAGTGCTGGAGCCCGCGGCCGTCGGTGGAGCCGATGTACATGCCGGGCCGTTTGCGGACCGCGTCCAGGCCCTCCAGAACGGAAAGATGCCGGGCGGTATAGGCGTCAGCGTCGGCAGTCGCCGCGGACCGTGCCGCGGCGGCGAGCGTGGTCACGGGCGGCAAATCTCCTTCACTGGGCCTGCGGGGGTTAACGAGACCCCCTGGCAGGGTAGCCCGCCCCGGTGGATGCTGTCCCCTGCCACGCCGCATGCGACCGGCGGGAGAACTTCCGTGTCATTTCGGGCGGCCTTTCGCTGTCGGCGTACGCGACGCCAGGAGGGGAAGGCTGACGCATGGGTAAGTGTTGTGCTGTGCTGTAGGTACAGCGCAGATCACGAAGCCAGCCGGATACTGGAAGCCGGAGGCACAAGGTGAGGAAGGCGACGTTGACCGGAACTCTAGCCCCCACCCAGCCGCTCACGGCTGCGGACGTGTGCGACCGCTGCGGCGCCCAGGCGTACGTCCGCGTCATGCTCCCAAGCTCGCGGGAGCTGCTGTTTTGCGCGCACCACAGCCGTGAGCACGCCGATGCGCTCGCGAAGGTGGCCAGCGAGATTCAGGACGAGACACAGCGGCTATCGGATCCCTCCTAAAAGGATGCTGCCGGTGCCGCCAGCACCCGTGCCTGCCCAGCGGGTCGTAAGCCAGGGCAGCGGGAACGCGCGCCCGCGCGAGCCGGGAGGCTCATGACGGGCGTGCCGTTATAGCGAGACAACGGCCAGGGGCCGGGCTGGGTGAGCGACCCAGCCCGGCCCCTGGCCGTTCACGCGCGCCCCGCGGGCCCGTCAGTCCAGGTAATCCCGCAGTACCTGGGACCGCGACGGGTGCCGCAGCTTGGACATGGTCTTCGACTCGATCTGGCGGATGCGCTCCCGCGTCACCCCGTAGACCTTGCCGATCTCATCCAGGGTCTTGGGCTGGCCGTCGGTGAGCCCGAAGCGCATGGAGACCACGCCGGCCTCCCGCTCGGACAGGGTGTCGAGCACCGAGTGCAGCTGCTCCTGGAGCAGGGTGAAGCTCACCGCCTCGCCCGGCTGGATGGCCTCGGAGTCCTCGATCAGGTCACCGAATTCACTGTCGCCGTCCTCACCGAGCGGCGTGTGCAGCGAGATCGGCTCCCGGCCGTACTTCTGGACCTCGATGACCTTCTCGGGGGTCATGTCGAGCTCGGCCGCCAGCTCCTCCGGGGTCGGCTCCCGCCCCAGGTCCTGGAGCATCTGCCGCTGCACGCGGGCGAGCTTGTTGATGACCTCGACCATGTGCACGGGGATACGGATCGTCCGGGCCTGGTCGGCCATGGCGCGGGTGATCGCCTGCCGGATCCACCAGGTCGCATAGGTGGAGAACTTGTATCCCTTGGTGTAGTCGAACTTCTCGACCGCGCGGATGAGGCCGAGGTTGCCCTCCTGGATCAGGTCGAGGAAGAGCATGCCGCGGCCGGTGTAGCGCTTGGCCAGCGAGACGACCAGGCGCAGGTTCGCCTCGAGCAGGTGGTTCTTGGCGCGGCGGCCGTCCTCGGCGATCCACTCCAGGTCGATGCGCTGGTCCGGGGTCAGCCGGATGTCTTCGGCCAGCTTCTCCTCGGCGAACAGGCCCGCCTCGATCCGCTTGGCCAGCTCGACCTCTTGCTCGGCGTTGAGCAGCGGCACCTTGCCGATCTGCTTCAGGTAGTCCTTGACCGGGTCGGCGGTGGCGCCGGCCACCGCGACCTGCGCGGCCGGGAGATCGTCATCGTCGTCACCGAAGACGAAGGTCTCGTCGTCGCCCTCGCCGCCCTCGGTGGCCGGCTTGGCCGGCCGGCCGCGGGCCCAGCCGCCGCGGAAGCAGCCGCGACGGTGGCCGTGCCCGGGCCCTCGGCCCGTGCCCCGGCGGCGACGTCGTCCGGGCCGTCGGCCTCATCGGCGTCATCGGCGTCGGGCTCGTCCGTCCCGTCGGCCTCATCGAGTTCCACGACCGAGATCTCTACGTCGTCCACGGTCAGGTCGTCGAAGCTTTCCAGGTCGACGCTCTCGTCCAGGCCCTCATCCAGGCCGCCGGAAAGGCCGTCCGCGTCCTCCAGATCGACCACGGCGACCTCGCCGGGAAGGTCGGCGTCCGGGACCTGCGGGCCGTCACCGTTGCCGCGACCGTTCACCGCTGCCGGTCCCGATCCGTGCCGGTCCCCGGGAGCCCGCGTATCCTGCCCCGACGCCGGCCGGGAGCGCTTCCGCGCTGCAGAGTCAGCGCGCACCACCACGGTCACCCCTTCCTTCGCTGGATAGCAGCATGCCTGGCCGCCTGGGGCGGCCGGCATGCCGGGCTGGCGGCCGGTACCGGCGCCTTTCCTGCGTGCGTATGGCGAGAATCAGGTCCTCCCGCGAGGGTCCGGATGCATGGACCGAGCCAGGAAACAGGATCAGCCGTCGGCCGGGCCGACGTCCGCGCTGCGCGCGGGAGCAGTCCTCCTGCCTCCCCACTCACACCATAGGCGGCAGCCGAGGATGACTTGTACATGATGAGGCACGAAAACCAGCATCCAGGCAGCCGCACAGATGCGACGCATACCGGCCGCTCACTATTCCCCGCCGCCGTCATGACCCGATTCCCCGGCCCTGTCATGATCCGTCATTCCCCTCGCGTTTCCCGCCCCGATCGGGGACGTGCAGCACGAGCACGGTCACGTCATCGTCCTGCTCGTGACCGGCCAGCATCGCATCCACCAGGTAGCTGAGCAGCCGTTCCGGGTGGCCCACCACGCTGCCGCGGGCGCGGGCCGCCACCGTCACCAGCTCGCCCAGGCCCACGTCGAGGCCGCGGATCCGGTTCTCGACCAGGCCGTCGGAATACAGCACCGCGGTGCTGCCCGGCGGCAGCCGGAACGGGTGCTGCTGCCGCGGGCTGGGCCAGCCCAGGGGCGTTCCGGCTTCGGTCTCGTCCAGGAAGGGCTCGGCGTCGAGGCCGAGCCGCAGCACCGGCAGGTGGCCCGCGTTGCCCATCAGCCCGTCGCCGGTCCTCGGGTCGATGACCAGGTACGCGACCGTGGTGACCTGCTCTTCCAGCTCGGTGGCGCTGAACAGGCGGTCCAGTCCGGTCAGCACGGCCGCGGGCCGCGGGTCGGTCAGCGCGAGCGCGCGCAGCGCGTTGCGGACCCGGCCCATGCCCGCCGCGGCGGTCAGTCCCTTGCCCATGACGTCGCCGACCGCGATGGCCAGCCGCCCGTCCGGGAGCCGGAACGCGTCGTACCAGTCACCGCCGATCTCCATGTTCCGGGCGACCGGCAGGTACCGCGCCTCCATGACCAGGCCGGGAACGATGGGCAGCTGGTCCGGCAGCAGGCTGCGCTGCAGCGTCTCCGCCGTCGTGTGCTCCCGCTCGTACATGGCGGCCCGCTCGACGGCCAGGGCGCACTGCCCGGCCAGCGCCTCGAGGAAGACGCGCTCCTCCTCGGTGATCTTGCGCGGGCGGCCGAAGGAGAACCGCAGCGCGCCCAGCGGCGCTCCCGCCGCCAGCAGCGGCAGTCCCACCCAGGACCGTTCGTCTTCGCCCGCGACGATCTCGATCGGGGCGTCGTCCAGCAGCTGCCGCAGCGCGGTGGTGTCCTCGGCCAGCACCGGGCGGCGGGTGGCGATGGCCCGGGTCATCACGCCGGGGCTGTCCAGCAGGATGTCGCGGGTCGCGGCGGACTGGCCGGGCGGCATGCCGGCCGGGTTGATCACGTGCAGCCGGCCGCCGTCCAGCAGCGCCACGGCCGACCGTTGCGCGCCGATCGCGGTGCGGCCCACCTCGGTGATCACCTCGACGACCTGCTCGACGGTCAGCGCCTCGGCCAGCATCGAGGTGGCCTGCTGCAGCCGCGCGGTGCGCAGGGCTGCCGCCGACAGCTGCTCGGTCAGCCGGCCGCGCATCTCCTCGGCCTCGCGCTGGCCGGTGACGTCGGTGCTGGCACCGACCCACTCGACGATCTTCCCGTCCCGCTCGATCGGCACGGCGCGGACGTCATAGTGGCGGTAGGAGCCGGCCCGGGTCCGGACGCGGTAGCGGTCATCGAAGATCTTGCCGGACTTGACGCACGCCTGCCAGTCGCGGGCGACCCGGTCCCGGTCCTCAGGGTGGACCGCGTCCAGCCAGGCACTGCCCAGGTACTGTTCCTCGGTCTGCCCGGTGACCCAGCGCCATTCGGGGCAATCCTCGGTGATCTCACCATCGGCGTTGGCGACCCAGACGATCTGCGCGCCGCCCTGGACGAGCGATCGGTACCGCTCCTCGCTGCGCCGGATGGCCTCCTCGGAAAGCTGCCGGCTCGTGACATCGACCGCGATCAGCACGACGCCGGTGATCTGCCCCTGCTCATCGTGCGAGGGGAACCAGGACAGCGCCCAGTGGGCGCCCGCGGCCTGCTTGCCACCCTCGTCCTGCTGGGCCGCCCCACCCGGGGCCGCCCCATCCGGGGCCGGCCCATCCGGGGCCGGGCCAACCGGGGGCGGGGCGGCGGCCTGCCCGGGGACGCGCGCGGCCGGGAGCACGAACTGATGGGCCCCGAAGACGGGCTCATCCTCGGCCAGCACCTGGCGGGCCGAGGACTCGGCCTTGGCCGCGAACCCGGCCGGCCAGACGTCGGACGGCATTTGCCCGATATGATCTCCCGGGTCATGGCCGTACAGCCGGGCCAGCGTGTCGTTGACACGGCGGAAGCAGAGGTCGGGGCCGAACAGGGCAAACCCGATCGGCGCCTCGCGGAGCAGCGTGTCGAGCAGCGCGGCGTCGGCCGTGTCCAGCTCGGACATGCGCGGCTGGGGCACGGACGTGTCTGTGCTCACCGGGGGCACCGGTGCCGCATGCACCGACCTGCCATCGGCGGCTCCTTCCTGCTCCCTCGTCGCGCTCACGTGCCAGCGGTGCAGCGCCAGCGGTACCGGGCGCGGTCGCGGTCAGCGGAGTCGCGCCCGTGCCACGGCCGTTTCCCCTATCGTCCCTGAACGGCCGTCGGCACGGCGGCTAATCGCAGCAGTTATTCAGACAAGCGTGCCACATTCCCGGCACCGCTGCGGCCAGGTGGCTATACCTGGTGCCAGTGACGGCGATGTGACGAACAGGACGCACGGGGCAAACGCTCCCCGGGCACGTGTCTCGTTCTGGGCAAGAGGCGCAACACGCCGATTCTGCCCGAAACTACAGCGGGCATTGCACCGTAGCGTAGCGTCCACATATACAGATCTGAGAGGCTATCAAGGTGAGTCCGCAGAGCCGACGACGCAGCCCATCTCCCGGCGGAGGCAGCGGCCAGGAACCCATCGCGGCGGCCGCCGCACCTCCGAACGCCCTCTTCGAGGAGCTTCTCCGCGCCGCGCGCGAGCTCCTCGCGGTTCGCAGTCCGCTGGATGCGGAGCTGATGGTGAGCGAGCTGCTCGGCACATGGTGGGGGCAGCGCCGCGACAACACGCGCAGGGCGGACGTCGAACGGCTGGTGGGCGAGGGCCTGGTCGATTACGCCGCCC
Source organism: uncultured Actinomycetes bacterium (assembly GCA_963808295.1). GTDB lineage: Bacteria > Actinomycetota > Actinomycetes > Streptosporangiales > Streptosporangiaceae > Bog-532. Next base: position 27,173 of record CAWEFP010000027.1, read on the forward strand.
GCCGCAGCAGCCCCGCCGCGCTCGCGCTGCTGTCCGGCATCGCCTGCCTGGGCACGCCGCGGCAGGCGTCCAAGGCCGAGCAGGCGGCGCTGGAGCTGATGGAGCGCGGGGTCCGCAGCCCCAACTGGGCGCAGCACCTGGGCGCGGTCAGCGGGTCGGACTGCTACATGAACAGCGACGCCTACGGCGACACCGACGAGGTGGTGTGCGTCTTCAGCTACGGCGGCACCGAACCCCACGCGCTGGTCACGGTGGTGGACTACAACGCCGGCGGGATGATCCGGGACGGCTGGGTCACGTCCCAGGTGACCAAGCTGCTGGAGCTGTGCCGCAAGCCGACCGGCGAGGGCGACCGGAACGGCTTCAAGGCGCTGGACGCGCCCGTGGCGCGGCGCATGCTCGAGGCCGCGCTCGCCGAGACCGACGCGGCCGACAACCCCACGGTCAGCGAGTCGTTCGCGTCGTACCACGCGTTCATCCGGGCGCGGATCCGTGCGCTGCCCCCCTCCGCGGGTCCCGGCGGGGCCGCCCGGACCGCCGGGCAGGCCGGGCTCTCCGGGCCGGTCAGCCCGGGCGGCAGCACCAGCAAGCGGCGGCCATGGAGCAAGGACCGCCGCGCCATGCTCGCGGCCGAGTTCCTCGCCTCGGACGAGGCCGAGGATCTGTCGGACCGCAGCTCGGCCAGCCACTGCGCCGACCGGATCATCGACTACGGCTGCGACCAGGACTTCGGCCGGCCGTTGCGGATGAGCCCGGTCAAGGTCGATACGTTCCTGCTGAACTGGCTGCCGCGCAAGGTCATGCTCTCGCCGGAGGAGCAGGAGGCGATGCCGCACGTGCTGCTCGCCTGGGTCCGCTGGGCCGGACGGCGCCGCGGCCTCGATGGGAAGACCATCAGCGACACGCTCGACGCGATATTCAACGCGATGGGCGCGTTCGGCCGGGCGTACCGCGGCACGGCGGAGTTCGGCCTCGATTCGGCTCTGGTCGCGCGGCTGCTGCCGGACAGCGACCTGGAGGCGCTGCCCCGGCGGGCCTTCGCGTTCCCGCTGCTGCACGGCCGGGTGGGCGGCGTCGACCTGGGCAGTCTGGACCCGGCGGACCCAGACGGGCGGCGGGCCCTGCTCGTGGCCGCGCACGAGGACCAAGACGCCGACGGCCGTCATCTCGAACAGCATCTGGACCTGGCCGACCGGCTGTGGCGCGGCGACCCGCCCTCGCTCTGGGAGGCCGCGCAGCGGCTGCTCGACGCGGACCAGGACCGGCATCTGGTGCTGCACGTGCTGATGGACGTGATCGAGGCGGCCGGCGACGACGCCGCGGCGCTCGCCACCGCGCTGCGCGAGCTGTCCCCGGAGCCCGGGGACTGAGCCGGGGCCCTCGCCGAGGGCCTTACCCGGACGGTGCGCCGTAGCCGCCGCCGCCCGGCGTCTCGATCACGAACAGGTCCCCGGCGGCCACCGCCACGGAGTCACATCCGCGCATCGGGGTCACCGAGCCATCGGCATGCTCCACCCAGTGCCGCCCGAGCGCGCCCGGTTTCCCGCCCGCCATCCCGTACGGCGGGACGCGGCGGTGGCTGGCCAGCGTGGTGACGGTCATCGGCTCCAGGAAGCGGATCTCGCGGCGGCCGCCGTCGCCACCCGGCCAGCGCCCTGCCCCGCCGGTGCCGGGCCGGATCGCGAACCGTTCGAGCCGGACCGGATAACGCCATTCCAGCACCTCGGGATCGGTGAGCCGGGAATTGGTCATGTGGGTCTGGACCACATCGGTACCGCCGAAACCGGGCCCCGCGCCCGATCCGCTGGCCACCGTCTCGTAGTACTGATAGTGCTCGTTGCCGATGGTGACGTTGTTCATCGTGCCCGACCCCTCCGCCATGACGGCCAGCGCCGCATACAGGGCCCCCGTGATCGCCTGCGAGGTCTCCACGTTCCCGGCGGCCACCGCCGCCGGGAACGCCGGGGCCAGCATGCATCCCGGCGGGATGATCACCCGGACCGGCCTGAGGCAGCCGGAGTTGAGCGGGATGTCGTCGGCCACCAGGGTGCGGAACACGTACAGCACGGCCGCCATGGCCACCGACGACGGCGCGTTGAAATTGCCGGGCAGCTGCGCGGAGGTGCCGGTGAAGTCAACCTCCGCGGTCCGGGCCGCCCGGTCCACCCGGACCGCGACCCGGATGACCGCTCCGTTGTCGAGCGGGTAGGCGCAGGTGCCGTCGTGCAGCGAGGCGATGACGCGGCGCACGGCTTCCTCGGCATTGTCCTGAACATGCCCCATGTAGGCCCGCACCACGTCCAGCCCGAAGTGCGCGACCATCCGGCCGAGTTCCTGCACGCCCTTCTCGTTGGCGGCAATCTGCGCCCGCAGGTCGGCCAGGTTCACCTCGGGGTTGCGGGACGGGTAGGGCGCGGAGCGGAGCAGGTCCCGTGTCTCGGCCTCCCGCAGCATTCCGCCGCGCACCAGCAGCCAGTTGTCGATGAGCACCCCCTCCTCCTCCACCCGGGTGCTGAACGCCGGCATCGAGCCTGGTGTGATGCCCCCGATCTCCGCGTGGTGACCGCGGGATGCCAGGTAGAACAGAATCTCGCGCCCGGCGCCGTCGAACACGGGAGTGACCACGGTGATGTCGGGCAGATGCGTGCCGCCGTGGTAGGGATCGTTGAGCACGTAGACGTCACCGGCGCGCATCCGGCCCGCGTTGCGCCTCACGACGATCTTGATGCTTTCCCCCATCGAGCCCAGATGCACCGGAATGTGCGGGGCGTTGGCGATGAGGCCCCCGCCGGAGTCGAAGATGGCGCAGGAGAAGTCCAGCCGCTCCTTGATGTTGACCGAGTGCGCGGTGCTGCGCAGCCGCACCCCCATCTGCTCGGCGACCGACATGAACAGGTTGTTGAAGATCTCCAGCATCACCGGATCCACCGCGGTGCCGGCCAGCCGCCGCTCCGGTGCCGAGACGCGGCTGAGCAGCAGGTCGCCGAGCCCGGTCAGCTCCGCCTTCCAGCCGGGTTCGGTCACCGTCGTCGCGAAGTCCTCCACGATCAGGGCCGGGCCCGGCAGCCACTGGCCCGGCCGCATGTCCCGCCGGCGGACGAGCGGCACGTCCGCCCACGCGCCCGCCGCGTACATCGCCACGGTCGCCCCCGCGGCGGGCTGCGCCGGGCGTGCGGGCTGGTCCTGCGGCGTTTCGTCCGGCAGCTGGGCGGCCCGCGCGGCCGGCGCGGCCGGCGCGGCGGCCGACGCGGCGGCCAGCTCGACCGACACCGCCTCCACCAGGATCGTCTTGTCGCGCATCAGGAACGAGAAGTGCTGCCGGTAGGCCTGCTCGAAACTGGCGACCATCTCGGCCGCGGTGCCCAGCGGGACCGGCAGCGCGGTGTCGGTCCCGTCGTAGCGGAGGTGAGCCCGGCGCGCCGCCCGGGTGCGGCCGGGCCCGATCCCCTGCTGCGCCAGTTCGGCGAGCGCGTCCGCTTCCAGGCTCAGCGCCACCCGGTCCAGTTCCGGGAGAAGCGGGGCCGTGAGCGGGGCCTCGACCGCTGTCTCCCGCATCGCGGTGACGTCCGCCAGTCCCATCCCGTACGCGGACAGCACCCCGGCCAGCGGGTGGATGAGGACCCGGGTGATGCCGAGCGCATCGGCCACCGCACACGCATGCTGGCCGCCCGCACCGCCGAACGTCACCAGCACGTACTGGGTCACGTCATAGCCGCGCTGCACCGAGATCTTCTTGATCGCGTTCGCCATGTTCGCCACCGCGATCTGCAGGAAACCGGCGGCGACCTGCTCGGGTTCGGGGGACGCGGAGGACCGGGCGGGGAGACGCGGGAGACGCGGGGGGCGCGGGGGCGCGGAGACGCGGGAGACGCGGGAGAACGGCCCGCTGCTTCCCCCGATGCCGACCCGGGCGCCGGGCCGCCGGCCGCCTCCCCGACCCGGGCGGCCAGCGCGGCGAACTGCTGCCGGACGATGCCGGCGTCCAGGGGCTCGTCACCGCGCTCGCCGAACACGCTCGGGAAGTGCGGCGGCTGGATCCGGCCGAGCATGATGTTGGCGTCGGTGACGGTGAGCGGGCCCCCGCGCCGGTAGGCGGCCGGGCCCGGATCGGCCCCGGCCGAGTCCGGGCCGACCCGGTACCGGCTGCCGTCGAAGTGCAGGATCGACCCGCCGCCAGCCGCGACCGTGTGGATGCTCAGCATCGGCGCCCGCATCCGCACCCCGGCGACCTGCGTCTCGTACTGCCGCTCGAACTCGCCGATGTAGTGGGACACGTCGGTCGAGGTGCCGCCCATGTCGAACCCGATGACCTTGCCGAAGCCCGCCGCCTCCGCGGTGCGGGCCATGCCCACGATGCCGCCGGCGGCCCGGACAGGATGGAGTCCTTGCCCCGGAACAGGCGGGCGTCGGTGAGGCCGCCGCTGGACTGCATGAACTGCAGCCGGACACCGTCCAGTTCGGCCGCGACCTGATCCACGTAGCGGCCGAGGATCGGGGACAGGTAGGCGTCCACCACGGTGGTGTCGCCCCGGGACACCAGCTTCATCAGCGGGCTGGTCGTGTGCGACATCGACACCTGGGTGAAATCCGCGTCACGGGCGATCTCGCCGATCCGGGCCTCGTGCGCCGGGTACCGGTAGCCATGCATGCACACCACCGCCACCGACCGGAAGCCCTCGTCGCGGGCGGCCCGCAGGTCGCGCCGCACGGCGTCCTCGTCCAGGGCGGTGACGACCTCGCCATCGGCCCCGATCCGCTCGATGGCCTCGATGACCCGCGAGTACACCATCTCCGGGCGGACGATCTGCAGGTCGAAGATCCGGGGCCGGTCCTGGTAGGCGATTCGCAGCGCGTCGCGGAATCCGCGGGTGATCACCAGGACGGTCGGCTCGCCCCGGCGTTCCAGCAGAGCATTGGTCGCGACCGTCGTGCCGAGGCGGGCCACGGAGATCCGCTCCGCCGGGATGGGAGCGCCATCCGGCACCCCGAGCAGATGCCGGATACCCGCGACGGCGGGATCGGCGTACCGGCCCGGGTTCTCCGACAGCAGCTTGTGCACGGCGAGCGTGCCATCCGGGCGGCGCGCGACCACGTCGGTGAACGTGCCGCCACGGTCGATCCAGAACTCCCAGCCGCGGGCCATCCCTGTCTTAGCCGGCGTCGGTGCCAGGGGCAGGGCAGGCGTCCGCCGCGGCGGC
>CAWEFP010000028.1:0-61313 GCA_963808295.1 uncultured Actinomycetes bacterium
GCTCGCCCTCGGCCTTGGGGCCGCCGGACGGGGCCGGAGACCACTGCCAGCGTGGCGCGGGTGGAGGCGTCGCCGGCCGAGCAGGTCACGGACCTGCGGGTAGGGCCCGGAGTCATCAGCGGTGCCGGCCGAGCCGAACGCCTTCCGGTTGGCCTGCGTGTCGGGGACCCGCGTCACGGACCCGTCGATCGAGCCCAGCAGGCGCAGCTCACCGGCACGGACGGCCCGGTAGTCGTGGTCGCGGTGCTCGCCGCCGACCGCGGCCAGCAGCCGGCGCCGGCGCAGCGCAGCCAGCGGCGCGGGGCCCAGGGCCGCCCGCCAGCTGCCCAGCACCTTCGGGCCGTAACCCGGAACGGCCGCTGCCACGGCACCAGCGCCAGGTCACCGAAGACCGCGGCCAGCACCCCGGCATAGTCCGCGTCCGGCATCAGCGCCATCAAGACCGTCGCGCGGATCGCCGCCGCGGCCGTCATCGACCGCCTGGCCTTGCCTTTCACCTTCCCTTCCAGCTTGCCTCCGCGGCGATCTCATCGATCACCCCGGGACCGGCCAGCTCATCGAGCTGCTGTTCCAGGGCGCCCAGCCGGGCGTGATCAGCCGGATGCCCGCCTGGCCTGCACCTTGCCGTCCCGGCGGACCACCGCCCGCGCGACCGCGGCCACCTTCACGAACACCAGCAGTTCTGTCGGTAACCCTAGCGGAGGCGGACGGGAATCGAACCCGCCAGCGCCGCAGCGCAGCGCTCACCGGTTTTGAAGACCGGGGGGGCCACCAGGCACCCAGACGCCTCCGGCGGCGACTTTACTGGCTGCCCCGGCCGGCTGCGCGGGCGGCCGGGTGACCGGCGGGCGGCGGCCCCGGCGAAGGCGGGGGGCGGCCCCTGGGCGGGGGGCGGCCGGGGGTTGGCCCCGGGCGGGGGCGGCCGGCCGCGGCGCAGGTCCGCGCGGCTTTACCGGCACGGCACAATGGGAGGCGGCCCGCCCGCAGGGAAGATCCAGTACGAGGAGGCGCAGTCCGCCGTGAGCCGCAATCATCCGTGGTGGCAGGAGGCGGTCGTCTACGAGGTGTACCCGCGAAGCTTCGCGGATTCCGACGGAGACGGCATCGGGGATCTCGCCGGCGTGCGCTCGCGCCTGCCGTACCTGTCGGGGCTCGGGGTCAACGCCATCTGGCTGACGCCGTTCTACCCGTCCCCGCTCGCGGATGGCGGCTATGACGTCAGCGACTACCGCGACGTGGACCCGCGGCTCGGAACCCTGGCCGGCTTCGACGAACTGGTTGCCGAGGCGGCCGAGTACGGCATCCGGGTGATCGTGGACCTGGTGCCGAACCACTGCTCGGCCGAGCATCCCTTCTTCCGCGCGGCGCTGGCCGCCCCGGCGGGCAGCCCCGAACGCGAGATGTTCATCTTCCGGGACGGGCGCGGCCCGGGCGGCGCCGAGCCGCCCAACAACTGGCAGTCGGTCTTCCACGGCCCGGCGTGGACGCGGGTCACCGAGCCGGACGGCCGGGCCGGCCAGTGGTACCTGCACCTGTTCGACCAGGGCCAGCCCGACTGGAACTGGCGCAACTCCGCGGTCAACAGCTACTTCGAGGAGGTCATCCGGTTCTGGCTCGGCCGCCGCGCCGCCGGGCTGCGCATCGACGTGGCGCACGGGCTGTTCAAGGACCCGAACCTCGCCGACATCTCCGTCACGCCCACGGCGCACGCCCCGTCCCCCTACTATCACCGGGCCGAACTGCACGAGCTGTACCAGCTGTGGCGGGTCATCCTCGACTCCTACGTGCCCGGGGAGTTCCCCGGCCCGCGCACTGCGGTCGGGGAGGTCTGGTACGACTCCCCCGCGACGCTACGGCCCTACCTGGCCGGGACCGGGCTCCCCCAGGTGTTCAACTTCCAGCTCGTCATTTCCCGCTGGGACGCCGCCGAGATGCGGGCCGCCATCGACGCGATCGAGACCATGGCGGGCGGCGACCGCGCGCCGTGGGTGATCGGCAACCACGACCTGCCCCGCCCGGTCAGCCGGTACGCGGCCGGCGGGGCCGGGGCCCCGAACGAGTCCGCCGGGCTGCCCCGGGTGGGCGATCCCGAGCTGAAGGCCGGCGTGCGGCGGGCCCGGGCGGCGGCGCTGCTGATGCTCGCGCTGCCCGGCTCGGCGTACATCTACCAGGGTGAGGAACTGGGGCTGCCGGAAGTGGTCGAGCTGCCCGACGAGGCCCGCGCCGATCCCACGTTCCGGCGAACCGGCGGGAAGGTCCCCGGCCGGGACGGCTGCCGCGTGCCGCTGCCGTGGACGTCCACCGGTTCCTCGTTCGGGTTCTCTACCGCCCACCGGGACGGCGGGCACGCGCAGCCGTGGCTGCCCCAGCCGAGCTACTGGGGCCAGTACAGCGTCGCGGAGCAGATCGGCGACCCGGGGTCGTTCCTGAACCTGTACCGCGCGGCGCTCAACCTGCGCCGCACCCACCCGGCCCTCGGGCTCGGCACGGCCGAGCCGGGCGCCCCGCTCATGAGGTGGCTCGAATCCGCGCCCGGCACGCTCTGCTTCACCCGCGAGCCTGGTTTCCTCTTCGCCGCCAACCTGGGGGCGGCCCCGGTCCCGATGCCGCCGCACGCCCGGATCCTGCTGGCCAGCGAGCCGGTCAGCGACGGCAAGCTCCTGCCGGACACGGCGGCGTGGCTGGCGTCCTGACCGGGCCGCCGCCCCCGCCGAGCAGGCCGAAGTCGTCCCAGCGTCCGCTGTGACGCCCGGGCCTCAGCGGAAGTGACCTCGGCCCGCGTATCTGGCGCGCGCTTCCAGCCTCTGTCCGATGTGGGCGGCGGCGGGCGGGCTGACCATGATCCTGAGCGATCGGCTGCTGGCTTTCACGGCCGGCGTCGTAGCTTGACAGCACGATTCCGCTCGCCTCCCGGCCGCGGCCGGAAAAGCCAAGAGATCAGAGAGGAACTACCAGGATGTGGGTGGACAACGACCTGACCAAGTTCGCCCATGGAACCCCCGCCTCCACCAAAGGCGGCTTCAGCATCAGTCCGATCGATGGGTACGCGCAAGGCGACCGCAGCCAGCACGTCAACTTCATCGACGAGAACGGGCACGTGCACGAGCTGTACCGGAGCCCGGACCCGGCCGCCCAGTGGGTGGACAACGACCTGACAGCGATTGCGGGCGCGCCCCAGGCGGAAGGCTCACTCCAGGCTTACTCACAAGAGGACGGCAGCCAGCACGTCAACTTCATTGACATCAAGGGGGACGTGCACGAGCTGTACCTGAACGGGTGAGCCCGAGGGTCGGCCTGGACGCGCGGGATGCGCCGCTGGCCGCCCGGTCATCCTGAATCGCGGCCGCCGCGTCTCTGGCGGACGCCGGCCTGTACCCGCGGGGCGCGGGTAACCGGGGCGGGGTCACCGGGGGCGCAGGCGGCGGCGGTCGTCGGGGAGGCGCTCGGTGATCCTGGCCCGGTCGAGGAACTCCAGCAGCGGGATGGCCACCCGCCGGGTCGTGCCCAGCGCCTTCCTCGCCTCGGCCGTGGTGAACGGCTGCGGCAGCCCGGCCAGCACGGCCGCCGCGTCCGTGTCGGCGCCCGGGGCCAGCACGACCTGCTCGCTGACCCGCAGCAGCAGACCGGCGTGCGCCGCCGCGGCGATCGCCCGGGCGTCCAGGCCGAGCTCGCGGAGCCGGTCCGCCTCCGGCGCCCGGAACGGGTCGCCGGCCAGATCCGACCGCACCGCCCGGACCGCCCGGATGACGGGCTCCGGGATCCCGGCCGGGGCAGGGGCGGGGGCCACCCGGGTGGGAGCCGGAGGCGCGTCCCGGCGAGGGGTACCGTCGGAGGCCGGCGCGGTCCGGCCCAGGGAGAGGTCCGGCCCAGAGAGGTCCGGGCGGGCGGGGTCTGGTCCGGCCCGGTCCTCGCCGCCAGGACGGCCCGGCGCGGCGGAGCCCGCCGGCGGCGCGGGGCGCAGATAACCCTCCTTCATGGTGACCGCCGGGTGTGCCGGCGGCCAGGGCCTCGGCCAGCCGACGGTCGGGCAGGTCCAGCGCGGCCCGGGCCGCCTCCATGGTCACGCCGAGCGCGAGCGGGTCGCGCGCCGCGCGCTCCGCGACGAGGGTGGCCAGCCGGCTGCGGGCCCCGGCCCAGAACGCGGCGTCCGCGAGCCAGCCCGCCGCGACCTGATCCGGGGCGCCGGTGACGCCCATCGCGGCCAGCGCCGGGGCGCGCAGCAGCCCGTGCCGGCGCAGCAGGTCGGCCGCCCCGGGCGGTTCGGGCCAGTGCGCCAGGTCCCGCGCGGCCGCCGCGGCGGCGCCGCGGCGGCGCAGTGGCGGCGGGGCCACGTCCAGCACGGTGGCGCCGAGGATGAGCAACCCGGCCGCGCCTGGATCCCGCAGCAGCACCCGGTCCCCGGCGTGCAGTGGGAGCGGGTCGCGCAGGGTGAGCCGGGCCACCAGTGCGGCGGCCCGCGTCCGGGCTGGCTCCGCCGCCGAGGACGCGGACCCGGGCCGGGGTGCGCGCCGACCCCGTGTGCACGATCAGCTCGCGCGGCAGGCCGGGGCGCCCCGGCGGGCGGCGCCCAGCGGACGTCGATGACGCTGGTCAGCGTCCAGCGGCTGGGCTGGACCAGCGCCATCCCGCGGGCCGGGACCTCCCGGGCCACCCCGCGCAGGTTCAGCGCGACCCGGGCGACACCGCGGACCTCGTCCGCAGGTTGCTCCAGCGACTCGATCCCGCGCACGCGCACCGGCCGCAGCGACGGCGTCAGCAGCAGCTCGTCGCCGGCCCGGACGGTGCCGGCCGGGAGTGTGCCGGTGACCACCGTGCCGCTGCCCTTGATGCTGAACGCCCGGTCGATCCACAGCCGGACCGGCGCGCCGGGGTCGGGGACCGGCAGGCCGCCGGCCAGCCGGGCGAGCGCGTCGCGCAGGTCCGGCAGCCCGGCGCCGGTGACCGCGCTGACCGCGACGGCCTCGACCGCGCCGAGGCTGGTGGCGGCGATCTCGGCGCCGGCGCGGGCTCAGCGCGGGACCGGGATCGGCCAGGTCGGCCCGGGTGACGGCGAGCACCCCCCGGGAGATGCCGAGCGCGTCGATGGCGGCGAGGTGCTCGGCCGACTGGGGCATCCAGCCGCCGTCCGCCGCGACCACCATCAGGACGGCCGGCACCGGCCCCAGGCCGGCCAGCATGTTGGGGACGAACCGTTCGTGCCCGGGGACGTCGACGAAGGCGAGCCGCTGGCCGCCGGGCAGGTCCATCCAGGCGAAGCCCAGGTCGATGGTGAGGCCGCGGCGGCGTTCTTCCGCCCAGCGGTCGGGTTCCATCCCGGTGAGCGCGCGCACCAGGGTCGACTTGCCGTGGTCGACGTGCCCGGCGGTCGCGACGACCTGCATGGCGGTCACGGTCCGGCGGGCCTCGCGGGCGGCACGCCGGACGCTGTGGCCGGGCCGCAGACGGCGCGGGACCGTCAGACGGCGCGGCCGGCGAGCCGGCCGGCGGCGGCGAGCACGGCCCGGGTCAGTGTCTCGTCCTCGGGCGGCAGGATGGCCCGCAGATCCAGCAGCAGCCGGCCGTCCTCGATCCGCCCGGCGACTGCGGGAACCTCCCCCCGCCACACCGCGTCGCCGGTGCGCAGGACGGCCGACAGATCTTCCGGGAGGCTCACGGCGGCGCTGGGCAGCGGGACACCGGGGGCACCCCCGCCGCCGACCGCTCCGTCGTGTGGCCACCCCGGCGGCGTCGATCCCGTGCGTGCGCAGGTTCGCCGCGATCCGTTCGGCCCGCCGGGCGCAGCTCCGCGGGGTCGGCGGCCAGCGCCTGCGCGACCGGCGTGGCCGGGCCGGCCAGGGTGGCCTCCAGGGCGGCCAGGGTCAGCTTGTCGACCCGCAGCGCGCGGGCCAGCGGATGCCGCGCGAGCGCCCCGACCAGGCCCGCGCGGCCGAGCAGCAGGCCGACCTGGGGGCCGCCGAGCAGCTTGTCACCGCTCGCGGTGACCAGGGACGCCCCGTCCCGCAGCGCCGTCTGCGCGTCGGGCTCGTCGGGCAGCCGCGGATGCGGCGCCAGCAGCCCGGAGCCGATATCGGCGACGACCGGGATGGCCGGGCCCAGGGCCCGGGCCAGGTCACGCACGCCTGCCTGGGCGGTGAACCCCTCGATGCGGAAGTTCGACGGGTGGACCTTGAGCGCGAACCCGGTGCCGGGGCCGGCCGCCGCCTGGTAGTCGGCGACCGTCGTCCGGTTGGTCGTGCCGACCTCGCGGAGCCGCGCGCCGGTCGACTCCAGCAGGTCGGGCAGCCGGAACCCGTCGCCGATCTCGACCATCTCGCCCCGGCTGATCAGGATCTCCCGCCCGGCGGCCAGCGCGGTCGCGGCCAGCACCAGCGCGGCGGCGTTGTTGTTGACCACGTGCACGCTCTCGGCGGCCGGCACCGCGGCGGCCAGGGCGGCCAGCGTCCCCCGGCCCCGGCGCCCCCGGGTGCCGCTGGTCAGGTCGAACTCCACGTCGGTACAGCCGGCCGCGGCGGCCAGCGCGTCGGTGGCGGCTCCGGACAGCGGGGCCCGGCCGAGGTTGGTGTGCAGCAGCACCCCGGTCGCGTTGATCACCGGGGTCAGCGTGGCGGCGCGGGCCGGCAGCGCGGCGACCGCGGCGTCGGCCACGCCGTCCGGGGCGATCATCCCGGCCCGCGCCTGATCCTGCGCGCGGGCGACGGCGGCCTTCACCAGGGCCCGGCCGAGTTTCCGCTCGGCTTCGGCCAGCCTCGGGTCGGCGAGCAGGACGTCGGTGCGCGGGACGAGGCGCCGGGTGTCCACGGACGTGACCTTACCGCTCGCATTGCGGCGCATACCACGCGGTACGGGGCGTGCATACAGCCGCGATACGCATACACACCGGACAAGGCGTTCACCTGCACCACGGGCCGCCTCTGGCTGGAGATACTGCCCGCCGCCGGTGCCGTGCAGCCGTCCGGCACCCGCGACAGCACCAGCGCCTGACCCTGCTCAGGCGGCCTCGCCCAAAGAGGTCGGCCGGCGGGACGCCCGCCGGCCACCTCTTTGCTGTCCGGTACCGCTGCTATGCCTGATACAGCTCGTCGATGATGTCCGCGTAGCTGGCGTGGATGACCCGGCGCCGGAGTTTCAGCGTGGGGGTGAGCTCGCCGGTGGCGCTGGTCCACTCGTGCGGCAGCAGCCGCCAGCGCTTGATCTGCTGGACCCGCGCCAGCCGCGCGTTGGCGGCCGCGACGGCCTGGCCGACCGCGGCGAGCACGTCCGGGTGGGCGGCCACCTCGTCCGGCGCCGCGTCGCCGTGCCCTGCGCCTGGGCCCAGCCGTCACCAGCGGCCCCGTGCGCCGCAACCGAGCGCTGAGCTTTTTGTACGCCCCGCTGCCACGGCCGCGCAACCCCCTCGCCCGCTGCGCAGCGCGGGACCGCATCGTGCGGATCGTGATAATCTCACCTGTCTCGGGGGGAGGATGCCGGAGGGTCCAGGTGCCAGGGAAATGATGGGCAATGTCCCGGCCGTGCCTGGCGCGCAGCGATCCGCGGCCGCGCCCGCCGGCGCGCCGGGCACCGCGGGCTCCCGGCGGCGCCTGTCCCCGGCCATGCTGGCCATCATCGCGGCCACCGCGCTGGCGCTGTTCCTGCGGCTGTGGCAGCTGACCAAGCACGGCTACCTGCTCGGGGTGACCGAATACGACGACGGGGTTCTACGTCGGCAGCGCGGTGCGCCTGATCCACGGCTCGGTCCCGTACCGGGACTTCATCACCGTGCAGCCGCCCGGGGTCATGCTGCTGATGACGCCGGTGGCGCTGTTCGCCGGGCCACTCGGCACCGCCAAGGCGCTGGCCATCGGCCGGGTGCTGACCGCCTGCGCCTGCGCGTCCGGGGTGACGCTGACCGGGCTGCTCATCCGGCGGCACGGGGCGCTGGCTGTGGCCGCGGCCTGCGGGTTCCTGGCGGTCTACCCGGACGGGGTGTACGCCGCCCACACCGTGCTGATCGAGCCGTGGCTGGTGCTGTTCTGCCTGGCCGGGGCCCTGGCGGTGATGGACGGCGACCAGCTGACCGGCAGCAGGCGGCGGCTGGCCGCGGGCGGTGCCGCGTTCGGGTTCGCCGGGGTGTGCAAGGCCTGGGCGGTCATCCCGGTGCTCGTCCTGCTGGCCCTGCTGATCCCCGGCGGCGGGCTGCTCCGGGCGCCGCGCCGCGCGCTCGTCTTTCTCGGCGGCACCGTGGCCGGCTTCGCCCTGCCGGTGCTGCCGTTCGCGGTGCTGGCCCCGCACGCGTTCTTCAACAGCGTGATCGTGGCCCAGTGGTCCCGCACCGACGATGTTCCGTATCTCGCCGTGGTTCCGGCTGGCGAGCATCATCGGGTTCAGCCACGGCCCGGACCTGGCCCACGCACTGCTGCTCGCGGTGGTGTGCGCGACCGCGGCGGTGGCGGCCGGGTGCTCGCTGCTGGCGACGCTCGCGACCCGCCGGCTGCCACCCCCGCTGGAGATCTTCGCCCTGGTCAGCGGGGCCCTGGTGGTCGTCGCCTTCCTGTGGCCGGCCGACTACTACTACCACTACGCCGCGTTCCTCGGCCCGTTCATGGCGCTGTCGGTGGTGCTGCCGGTCTCGCGGCTCTGCCGCGCCCGGAGCGCCCTCCCCCGCCCGGCGCCCGGCGCCGGGTACCGGGTGGCCGTGGCCGCCACGGCGGTGGTGGTCCTTGTGCTGGCGGTCCTGCAGGCACGGACCAGGCCCGACCCGAACTACCACGGCGTCGCGGACGCCATCGTGGCCGACGAGCAGATCATCCCCGCGGGCTCATGCGTGCTGGCCGACACGGTGTCCTACACGATCGCCGCCGACCGGTTCGTGTCGGGCGTGCCCGGCTGCCCGGCAATGGTCGACACCATCGGCACCGACTACACGCTGTCGCACGGCCGGAACGGCCTGAACGGCGCGGGCAACGTGCCCGCCGTGCGCCGGGTGTGGCTGTCGGCGCTGTCACACGCGCAGTACGTGTGGCTGTCCGGCCTCTACGCGCGGCGCATCCCGTGGACCCATGCGATCGCGTCGTATTTCTCGGCGAACTTCCGGCTGATCCGTACCGACGCGTCGGGCGGCGTCTACGAGCGGGTCAGTGGCCGGCGCTGAGCTGAGCTCGATGCGGGACCGCATGGTCACACAGGTGATCGCCAGCGGCCGGCCGGTCAGCGACGCGGTCGCCCAGGCCATGCGCGTGGTGCCGCGGCACCTGTTCCTGCCGGAACTGGAGCCCGGGCTGGCCTACCGCAACGAGGCCATCGTGACCCGGCGCAGCGCCGACGGCCAGCCCACCAGTTCCTCGTCCCAGCCGACCATCATGGCGTACATGCTGGATCAGCTCGGGATCGCCCCCGGCCAGCGGGTGCTGGAGATCGGCGCCGGCACCGGGTACAACGCCGCGCTGCTCCGGCACCTCGTGGGCGCCGGGGGCGCCGTGGTCACCGTCGATCTCGACGAGGACGTCGCGCGGCAGGCCGCGGCGCACCTGGCCGGGGCCGGCTATCCGGACGTGACCGTCGTGCCGGGCGACGGGGCCGCGGGATACCCGCCCGGGGCCCCGTACGACCGGGTGATCGCGACGGTCGGGGTCAGCGACCTCGCTCCCGCCTGGCTGGACCAGCTGGCCCCCGGCGGCCGGATCGTCGTGCCGCTCGACCTGCGGGGATCGCAGCGCTCGGTGGCGTTCGAGTGGGACGGCGAGTGCTGGCAGAGCCGTTCGGTGGTGCCGTGCGGGTTCATGCGCATGCGCGGGTCGCTCGCCGGTCCCGAACGGACCCAGGTGACCCGTGACGATCAGGAACTGGCTCTCACCCTCCCGGACGGCCGGGACGTCGGCATCACCGCCGTCGCCCGACGCACTGGCCGGGCCCGCCGGGCCCGCCGCCGAGCGCGCCACCCGGGTCATGGCCGGCCCGGCGCAGCTGTTCGACGGGCTGGGGCTCTGGCTGGCCCTGAACGAGCCGCGCTGGGGCCTGCTCAGCGAATCGGCCCAGGCCCCCGGGGGCCCCGCGAGCGGGCTGGCCCGGGCGCCCGTCCTGGTGGCGGACCGGCGCATCACCGCGGGGATCTTCGAGGAGGGCAGTTTCGCCATTCTCGCGGCCCTGACCCGCGGCCCGGCGCGGGGAGCGCGCCCGGCGCGGGCGGTGCGGGCGGTGCGGGCGGTCGCTGGCGGTGCGGGCGGTGCGGGCGGGCCAGCCCGGTTCCCGCCCGCCCGGCGCGCTGGTCTTCCCGCTCAGCGTGCTCGGGTACGGCCCGGCCGGCGCGGACCTGGCCGACGAGCTGGCCAGTGCGGTCCAGGCCTGGGCGGCGGCCGGGCGCCCGGGGGCGGGCAGCTTCCGCATCAGCGCCTATCGCCGCGCGGGGGGTGTTCCGGCCGTCCCGGGGGGAGCCGTCATCGAGCGGCCGCACACCACGTTCGTCGTCCGGCGCACCTTGCTTCCCCGCCGGCGCGCCTGATTCAGCGTCGGCCCCGCCTGTCTGGAGGCGGCCCCGCCTGTCTGAGGCGCCCCGCCGATTTTCCGGGCGACCTCGCCTAGGTTGGAGTCATGGACACCGGGCCGACCAGTCATCTGGAAACCGAGCAGAAGTACGACGCCGATCAGGGCTTCACCATGCCGGACTTCGGCGCGCTGCCAGGGTGTTCGGTCGTGGGACCGGAGCGCTATGAGCTGTCCGCCACGTACTTCGACACCGAGGATCTGCGGCTGGCCGCCAGCCACGTCACGCTCCGGCGGCGCACCGGCGGGACCGACGCGGCCTGGCACCTCAAGCTGCCGGTACGGCCCGGCACGCGGCGCGAGCTGCATCTGCCGCTGAGCGAGGGCACCGATACGGTCCCGCCGCAGATGCAGGCCATGGTGGCCGACATCACCGGCGGCCGCCCGCTGCACCCGATCGCGCGGCTGGAAACCGGCCGAACGGTCCGGCGGCTGGCCGGTACCGATCGGCGAGGTGCTCGCCGAGGTGGCCGACGACGAGGTCACCGCGCGCCGCCTGCGCCCCGGCCAGGAGGAGCCCCCCGGTCAGGAGGGCCCCCCGGGCAGGAGGGCCCCCGGCAGGAGGCCCCCCGGCAGGAAGGCAGTCCGATGAGGTGGCACGAGATCGAGGTCGAGCTCGTGTCCGGGCCGCCCAGCGTGCTGGCGGCCGCCGGGAACCTGCTCCGGGCGGCCGGGGCGCGCCCGTCCGCGTCCGCGTCCAAGCTGGGCCGCCTCCTCGCCGCGGGCTGAGCGTTACAGACTCCATGTCACTGACGTGACGCTCACGGATGGACGAAACTGGGGGACGCGCCGCCGCGCTGCCGCGCGCCTGGCTGAGGGGTTCCCCCAGTTTCCTCGCAGGGCGCTGAGCGTTACAGGCGGCTCAGAGCTGACGTCCAGCGACCGGTCAGCGCCCGGCGGTTCAATGGGCATCGTGACGACAGGAACACGGGGAGGCGCCGATGGCGGCGGACGACCGCGGCACGGCTTCGCGGGATGGACCGCGCTCGGCTGCTGGGTGCACCTCGTGGTGACCGACCCGGCGGCGCTCGGGACGGCCCGCTCGATGCTCGCGGCCGACCTGGCGGACCTGGACGCCGCGTGCAGCCGTTTCCGGGCCGATTCTGAGCTCGTCGCGCTGGACCACGCGGACGGCCGCCGGTCCGGCTCAGCCCGCTGCTCGCCGGCGCCGTGGCCGTGGCGCTGCGCGCGGCCGAACTGACCGACGGCGACGTCGATCCGACGGTCGGGGAGGCCATCGTGGCGGCCGGTTACGACCGTGACTTCAGCCTGGTCCCGCCGGACGGCCCGGCCCTCAATCTCGTGGTCAGGGCGGTTCCCGGCTGGCGGCAGGTGCACCTGGACCCCGGCCACCCGCACGCTGGCCATGCCGCCCGGAACGCGGCTGGACCTCGGCGCGACCGCCAAGGCGTGGGCCGCCGACCTCGCCGCGGCGCGCATCGCCGGCGAGCTCGGCTGCGGCGTGCTCGTCGGGCTGGGCGGTGACATCGCCGTCGCGGGACCGGCCCCGGACGGCGGGTGGCGGATCCGCGTGCAGGACGTCACCGGCCGCCCGGAGGAGGTGCCCGACGGGCCGTCCACGGTCGTGGCGATCACCAGCGGAGGGCTGGCGACCTCCAGCACCACGGCCCGGCGCTGGCGGCGTGGCGGCAGCGTCCTGCACCACATCCTGGATCCGCGCACCGGCCTGCCGCCGGCCCCCGTCTGGCGGACGATTTCGGTGACCGCCGCGACGTGCGCGGACGCCAACGCGGCCAGCACCGCGGCCATCATCCGCGGCGACCGGGCGGCGGGCTGGCTGGCCGGGATCGGGCTGCCGGCCCGCCTGGTCGGCGTCGGCGGCGAGGTGGAAACCGTGGCCGCTGGCCCGCCGAGGCCATGTCCCGTTAACCCGCCGGGGCCATGTCCCGCTCGGGGGCCCCAGCCCCGCGACTCAGAGGAATTTCATAAGGCGCGCTGAAGCTGCGCTGTGCCCCGTCAGACATTGTTAAGCGAATAGAGAGCGGACCGTATGCCGCCGACGCGAAGGGCCGGCCGCCCACCACGGCATACTGAATCCAGCCGAGCAAATCTGATGATGGATGGCCATGAATACTCCGCAGACCCCGGCCGCCGCCAAGGTGCAGGCCGGTGCACGGCGGCCTGACGGCAGCGCGATCCGCGTGCTCGTAGTGGACGACGAGCCGAGCCTCGCCGAACTGCTGGGCAGCGTGCTGCGCTACGAGGGCTGGGAGACCCGTACCGCCGGAACCGGAACCGACGCGGTGACCACTCGCGCGGGAGTTCCAGCCGGACGCGGTCATTCTCGACATCATGCTGCCGGACTTCGACGGGCTCGAGGTCCTCCGCAGGCTCCGGGCGGAGATACCGGACATCTGCGTGCTGTTCCTGACCGCCCGGGACGCGGTCGAGGACCGCATCGCCGGGATCACCGCGGGCGGCGACGACTACGTGACCAAGCCGTTCAGCCTGGAGGAGGTGCTGGCCCGGCTCCGGGGGCTGCTGCGGCGCGCCGACCTCACCCGGACCCACAGCGAGGGCTCGCTGGCCGTCGCCGACCTGACCATGGATGAGGACGCGCGTGAAGTCCGCCGCGCCGGTGAGCTGATCGAGCTGACCGCCACCGAGTTCGAGCTGCTCCGGTTCCTCATGCGCAATCCGCGCCGGGTGCTGTCCAAGGCGCAGATCCTGGACCGCGTGTGGAATTACGACTTCGGCGGCCAGGCGCACGTCGTGGAGCTGTACATCAGCTACCTGCGGAAGAAGATCGACGCCGGCCGGCCGCCGCTGATCCACACCGTCCGCGGCGTCGGTTATGTGCTGAAGCCGGGCACCTGATGAACCGGGGCGCTGGCTCCGGCGCAGCCGCCCCGGTCCCGCAGCGGCCGGGCACGGCGCGGGACGACCGGCCCGCGGCGTCGCGCGGCCGCGCCGGCGCCCTGGCCGGCTGGGCCGCCCGGCCGTGGCGCTCCCTGCTCCGCGGCAGCCTCACCGCGCGGCTCATCGCCAGCCTGGTGGCGCTGGTCATCGTGACCTGCGCCGTCGTCGGCGCCGCCACCTATACCGTGCTGCGTAACTCGCTGATGGCCAACTTCAGCCAGTCGCTCCAGGCCGCGACGCAACGGCAGTACGCGCAGTGCATGGGTGACAACAACGGGGGAACTACTCCGCCACAGACCCACACCTCGGCGTACATCGACCCTGGGCCAGGATCGTCCCCGTGCGGTGGCGTCATCAACGGCCAGATGGCCGGCACCTTCGGCGCGTGGGACCGGAACGGGACCATCACCGAGGCGACGATCGTCTCGGGGAAGTGCGACGTATCGACGGCGGATGAGGCGACCCTCAAGGGCCTCCCGGTGGCCACGCTGCCCGCCGACCAGGGAGGCGATACAGACAAGTCCCCGCCGCCTTCCGTGCCGACATTTACCCGGTACCTCCCGTCGCTCGGCGGCGACTATGAGCTGACCGCCGTCCAGCAGTACAGCGGCGGCCCGGTCCTGTTCACCGGCCTGCCGCTGAAGAGCGTGGAAAACACCCTGCGCAACGTGGAGATCGCCGAGGCGGCCGTGTTCGCCATCGTGGTCCTGCTCGTGGCGGGCTCCGGCGTCGGGCTGGTCCGGCTGTCGCTGCGGCCGCTGCGGCGCGTGGCGGCCACCGCGACCATGGTGACCCAGCTCCCGCTGGACACCGACGTCAGCCTGCCCGCCCGCGTCCCCGACGACGACCCCCGGACCGAGGTCGGCCAGGTCGGCGCCGCGTTCAACCGGATGCTCCAGCACGTGGAGTCCGCGCTGGCGCGCCGGGCCGCGAGCGAGACCCGGCTGCGCCGGTTCGCCGCCGACGCGAGCCACGAGCTGCGGACGCCGCTGTCCGCCATCCGCGGGTACGCCGAGCTGGCCCTCCGCCACCGGGGCCCGGTTCCCGAGGACGTGACGCACGCGCTGCATCGGGTGGAATCCGAATCGGCCCGGATGAGCGTCCTGGTGGACGAGCTTCTGCTGCTCGCCCGCCTCGACGCGGGCAGGCCGCTGGAGCAGGAACCGGTCGACCTGACCCGGCTGACCATCGAGGCCACCAGCGACGCGCAGGTGGCGAGCCGCTCGCACCGGTGGCAGCTTGAGCTTCCCGACGAGCCGCTGATGGTGCGGGGTGACGAACTCCGGCTGCGCCAGGTCCTCGGCAACCTGCTGAGCAACGCCGCCAAGCACACGCCGGCCGATTCCACCGTCACCGTGGCCATGGCGGCCACGGACGGCTCCCCCGCGTCCGCGTCCTCTGCGTCCGCGTCCTCCTCGTCCGCGTCCTCCTCGTCCTCGGGGTCGTCCTCGGCGGAGGCTGGTTCGCCCGGCAGCCCCGGACCGCCCAACGGCTCCGGTCCCGGGGCTCAGCAGTCCGCCGTCCAGCTCAGTGTCAGCGACAACGGCCAGGGAATCCCGCCCGACCTGGTGCCGGAGCTGTTCGAGCGCTTCGCGCGTGGCGATTCGTCCCGGTCCCGTGCGGCCGGCAGCACCGGGCTCGGCCTGGCCATCGTCAAGGCCGTCGTCGCCGCGCACCATGGCACCGTCAGCGTCGAGAGCCGCCCCGGCCGGACGACGTTCACGATCGTCCTGCCCCGCCTGCCGGACTCCCCCGGCGCCCAGGACGACCTGTCATCCGGCCGCCCCGGTGTCTCGCCTGGGCACCGGGGCTCAGACGTGACTTAGGCCTGGACGGACGGACCTGCCTGGGGCTGGCCGGCCGGGACGGACGTTTGCGCCCCGGCCTGGCGGGACCTCTCCCCGGACGAATTGGCGACGGTCATGCGGACAAGCCCGCTGGGCCGTCATCTAGGAGCCAGTAAGCAGAACGCCGTCAAGCCCCACCCGGCTCCCCCGAAGCCCCCCACCGCCCCCGAAAATACTCAATAATCTTACTCAGCCTGCTCATGACTAACCTCAACTAGCTCATCCTCAAAGTCGCCATGCTTCCATTCCACGATGACTGGCGTGTGCGACCAGCTGAAATCCTTATGTAGCGCTTCGTCCGAGGGACCGTCGTCATGCTCTAGACGCCGAACGAGTCCGTACGGATTTTCGATCGTTGCCTCGCCTCCAACGATCGCGTAGTAAGTGATTATATGTGGCATTACGAACGTTCCTCCTTATAGTCTTTGATTTTCCTAGCCCAGCGGGACAGGGATCCACGACGAAACTTCCCGTTGAAATCTCTCAGTATCGGCAAGCTCAGCCCTGCTAGTCACTGGGTTGCGCGCCCGCTCGTAGGCTTGATGCGTGACCTCATGCTTGGCGTGGAAGCTTTCTCTCGTATGAAACTGAACCTCGAACCTTTGCCCTTCGGCCGTTATCCAGCGCGTATTAACCCCCTTATACTCCGGACTGCCCCACCAGTTCTTCCAATGATACATTTTATAACCACAGTCCTCAAGGCGTTCCTTAACGTCCAAATATCCATCTGAGTAATTATCTCGCTCAAAACAGAAAGTATAACGGATCGCATCTGGAATCTCATGAGCTATATCGCTTGGCTTTAGCTCCGGTTCAGCCGAAAGCCTTTCAGCAACCTTGTCCATGAGTCGATCATGGCCTTTCAACCGGAATTGAAATCCTGCGAGCCATCCGCCCTTAGCGTTGCTGCCTCAATATCTTTAACATTTCCACTGATTGCAAGCTCCGCCCGAGACATCTCCATGACCGAATCGGTCGCCTCCGCCCGCTTTTCTGCAGCCATTGGGCGGTCTGTTTTCAGGCGCTGGATCCAGGGCCACCGTTCCACGTGATCCCGCCAGAGCGCGAGGAAGCGGGGGACTTCGGTCCAGTAGTTGCGGGGGGTTTCTGGGGCGTTTTCGGGTTTGTCTGCGGGGGGCTTGGGTGGGTCCTGGGTCTGGCGGGAGTCGTCGGGCTCGCTTAATGACTCCCGTTTGCCGCCCCGCCCCTCACGGGCCAGGCGCTCGCGGAAGGGGGCGTCCTGGGCGTGCGTTTCGGCGTGCAGCGACTCGTAGGCGGCGGCGCGGGTCAGGGTCGAAAGGCCGAGGCGTTCGGCCAGCTGGGCTTCTGTTTCGCGCGGGGCTCCAGGCCGGCTGGCCGCAGCGTCACGACGGTCCGGCCGGCCGGGTTCGTCCGGATGGACGTGGCGGTCGAAGGACCCCAACAGGCGCTCCCTTGCCCATACCGACGGTCACGATCCCGCCATGGTAGGCAACCGACCGTGAAACACAAGGGATCTGCTGCCTGCACGGCAATACGGATCCCTTACGGGCAAGGCGCTCCGAACTGATCTCAGCGGACGACGGTGATTCCGATGGCATGACAGTCAAAGATAATGCTATGCATAAGTACGCATATATCTTGCTACGGGCTGGGCCGGCTACAGCCAGACCCGCCCGGCCGGAAACTCCGAACTCGAGGCGGTACCCATGAAGCGAGCGCCACGGCAAACGCGCGCAAGCGGCGCCCCGGCATTGAAGCCCGTCCGGTGACGCGGCCGATCCCGCTGTGGGCGGCGGTCACGCTTCCGGGCCAGCTCAGGTACGTCGCCCGGGCCCGGGATCTGGTGACCATCGCCCTCGGTGATCAGCATCCGTGCACCGAGCCACTGACCATCATCGTCACCGAACTCGTCACCAACTCAGTCGTCCACAGCCGCTCGCGCCTGGACGGCGGGAAGGTGACGATCACGCTGCGGAGCTTCCCCGGCGACGGCTTAAGCGCACCCAGCATCCGGGTCGAGGTGACCGACGACGGCGCGGACGGTCTGCCGGTGCTATGCGCAGTCGACTCCGGCACGGTCACCGGCTGGGGCCTGCATCTCGTGGACGCCCTCGCCACCGCGTGGAACTGCGGCCGCGACCCGGCCGGGACCACCACCACCTGGGCGGACGTGACCGCGTGAGCAGCCCGAACAAGGACCGTTCCGCCCTCAAGGCCAAGGTGGCCGAATATCTGCGGGTCAAGCCCTGGGCCACGCCCGAGCAGGCTGCCAGATCCGTCCGTGGTCCATGGCGGTAGAGTCCCGGCGTGGAGACGGTGACTTCCGGGGATGATCTTCGTGATGCCGCGCGCCTGGCGCGGGAGTGTATGGTGGCGGGCCGTGCGGTCGCGCTGGGCCAGTGGATCGGGACCAGCGCGCGGCCAGTGACAGCCGGGCAGGTACTGCGTAAGGCCGAGGTGCAGGCGGCGGGCGCGGCGCTGGGCGTGTCCGCCCCCGCCGCGGGTGCGCACGATGGCTGACGTCCGGGCGTTGCACTGAGCCTGGCGCGAGTTCCGCGGTTGCGACCGGCCTGCTGCAGGTCGGCGAGGGGAAGGTCACGGGCGGTCCCGCCCTGGAATGCTGGCCATCGGGTGAGGCTGAGCTGCTGGCCGGATGGCTGGCGGGCCTGCGCGCGGTGTGCGCGGCGGAGTCGTACCCGCAGGACAAGGACAGCGTGCGCCTGCTGGTGCTCGCGCTGCTTGCGGTCCTGGGCGGGGATCGCAAGCCGGCTACCGCGAAGGGCGGTCTCTGGCACGCGGTGACCGAGGCGCTGCGCGGCCTCTGCGACCTGTACGACAAGTCGTTCTGGGAGCCGATGCATGCGGTTGACCGGTATCTTGACCCGGACACTGGGAACCCACTGGCTGGGGTGGTCACGCTGCTGGCCGAGTTCGGTGCGGTGACCGGCGATGTCGGCACGCCGGTGATCACGCCCCTGGGCCGCTGGGCGGCCGGGCATCTGTCGGCCGGCCTGCCCGCGCTGGCCGATCCGGGCTGCCGGCCGACGAGACGATCGCGGCGGCTGCCCAGTTCAGCGACGCCGAACAGCAGGATCATGTCGCGTGGGGGTGGCTGGCGGAAGCGCGACGCCGCCGAGGCCGCGCGGGAGATTCTCACCGCGGCCGAGAAGCTGCCGCCGCTGTTGCGCGGCGTAGCGATCCGCATCGCTGAACGGCTCGGAGAGGACGCGCTACCCGCCTGGCGCGAGCTGGCGGCGGCGCCGCGTGTCGGCCCGCACGCCCGCGCCGTGCTGGCGGACTGGGGCCAGGGCCCCGAGCCTGGCGACGCGGACTGGCGGTGGCTCGGGGTGGAGGCTGCCGCGGCCGCCTTGGCGGGCAAGGGTCCCGACGAGGCGCTCAGCCGGGTGCGGGAAAGCATGCCGGGGCCGACCTCGACGCCCGGCTTGCGGCCCTGCGGGCCACCGGTCATCCGGACGGCGGGGCAGTCGCGCGCGGCGGCAGCCGAGTTCGCCGCGTCCGGCGCGCCGCGAAGCATCGATCAGGTAGCCGAGCTGAAGGTTCGCTGGCAGGCAGCCCGGCCGCCGACCTGGCGGCGGGTGCAACTGCCGGTGACGCCCACCTTGGGTGACCTGCACGAAGCCATCCAGGTCCTGTTCGGCTGGGACGGCGACCATCTGCACGTCTTCGCCGTGGAGGAAGAAGCAGTACATACCCGTTCGCGGACCTGGAGGGGGCCGGTGACGAGGAGGAGGTCCGGGTGCAGGACGCCCTGACTTCGGGCGTCAGGAAGATCACCTATACGTATGACCTCGGCGCCTGCTGGGAGCGCAAGATCACGCTGGAGAAGACGCTTGAGCGTGACCCGGGCGGCATTACCCGGTCTGCGTCCAGTTCAAGGGCGACTCACCGGTCGAGTACTGGTCCGAGGATGAGCCGGAAGAGCTGCGGCCGTTCAGCCTGGCCACGGTCAACGGCAGGCTGGCCGCCCTCGGCGAGGAGGAGTGACCGCGGCTGCCGGCGGGGGTAGGTTCGCCGCATGTCGCCGGTGTCTGCTCGCAGGCCGAAGAAGAGAGGAAAGTCGCAGCAGCGCACGAAGCATTCCGCGCCATCTCCCGTGTCGGGGCGGGTGAACGCGGGGGAACCCTGGCTCTCCGGGCTGAGTATCGGCCAGGTATCGATGAACACGTTCTTCGGGCTGCCTGACCGTCCGGAGTGGTTCACGCCGTCGCAGGAGCGCGTGCTCGCGGCCTCACGTGGCTTGCTCGCGGCGCGGGGGCCGCGGGCGCTGGAACAGGCGACGGCCGAACTGATCGGCGCCGAGCTTCACCGCGCGGTGCGCGCGGAGCGTTCCGGGCTGCGGTTCGATCTGTGGGCGACGGAACTTACCGGCCGCGCCGTCGACCGGCTGGTAGCTGTCGCCGACCGGGGCGATGGCATGTGGCAGGGGCCATGGTGGCTGCTGCGCGGTCTCGCCTCGATCGGGTCGTACGGGCTCGGCGCGTTCGCCAGCCAGCAGGCGTCGGAGGCCGCGAAGAAGCTGCGCCGCGACGGGCTGGCCGCGCAGCAGGCCTGGCTGGAGCTGCTGCCGGACATCCAGGCCACCGGTGACGTGCGGGTGATGCAGGACGCGAACGGGACGCGGTTCGCGGTGATCGCGGGCTTCTGCTATCCGGGCGGTATCGATCCATCGGTGTACCTGTTCGACATTGATGCGTGCGGGACGATCCGTCTCGCCGGAGCTGGCGTGTTCGACGACGTGGAGCAGGCAGCCGCGGCCTGGCGGGAACAGGCCGGTGTCGGCGCGGAGGCGGTGGTGCCTGTCCCGGCGACGGCCGGATCACTGACCTGCCTGGTGTACTGCGAGCATGCCGAGCAACTCCTCAGCGGCAGCGGCAACGAGCGCTGATGACAACTGGTTCCGTGGCCGCCGCCGGATGCGGGACGTCACCGATGCGCTGCGCGGCCAGGGCGTCGACCTGCCGAGCCCGCGTCCGCTGTACCACGACATCGACTTCGAGCCGATGGCGGCCGGGTTTACCGGCTGGTTTTCGGCGCGGTTCGGCCATACTCCCAGCCGAGACGCGGTGGAGGCGCTGGCGGAGGAGTGGCTGGAGGGGATGCTGCCCGGTACCGAGCACGCGGTCTCGCCCCACCGGTCACAATTCTACCGTGCGCTCATCGGCGACTGGAGGGACGACCCTGTCACGGACGCAGCGCTGGCCCTGCTTCCGGAGTGGGTTCGCTGGAACGGCGAGCAGGCCGGTGTCCCGGCTCACCTGATCGAGCGCGCCGTCTCGGCCGCTTCGGCGTGACGGGCCTGGCTCCTCGCCGCGTCAGGGACGAGCCGGGCGGCAGTTGTATCTTCGGCATCCTTCCACCGGACGACCAGTCATCGCATCTCGGCCTGGTCGAGCGACCCCGGTCGCCACGCAGCTCAGCGTGCTCGCGAGTCGTCTCCCTCGATCGTCGTGACCACTGTCATCTCGACCCGCGGAGTCCACGGGACGCTCGGCCTCGCGCTCGGGCCCGGGACCGCACTGCTGCTTGCCGACGGCCTGGGCTGGCGGATCGTGCCCCGATGTTCGGCCGTGAGCGGCTCATCACGGGGACCAGATCGTGAAGTGCCGGGGCGGTCAGGCAGGCTGACCAGCGATCGTGCACCGGTACTTGACCGGTGACGTCGCGGTCCATGGCGCTAGCCGCCGGGAACTCGGCGCGTTCATCGCCAAGGGGTTCCAGGGCGACCGGGCTGCACCACAGGACGGCCGGAACAACGGCCCGGTCCGCACGTTCAACCGCGGTCCATACCCGCGTAACCCGCGGCGGGGCGCGTCCCGGCGGACGTGGCTGGGCCACCAGGGCCCGTTCGGCTAAAACCGCCGCACCACCGTTCAAGACCGGCGCGGCGGCGGGCGGCAGGATCGTGCCATGCGTTTCGATACCAAGATCGCCATTACCGTGCGTGACGACCTGGAGCAGTGGCAGAAACTGAACGTCACCGCCTTCCTGGCCAGCGCCATCGCCTTCGGGGTCCCGGAGACGGCTGGCAAGCCGTACGAGGACGGTTCGGGGAACCGGTACCTGGAGATGTTCCGGCGGCCGGTGCTCGTCTACGCGGCGGACGGCGCCCTGCTCACCACCGTGCGGGAACGCGCCGCCGGGCGCGGCCTGCCGATGATGATCTACACCGAGGGATCTCTCTTCGGCACCGGCAATGATGACGACAACCGGGCCGCGGTCAACGCTGTCTCCGCCGATGAGCTCAACCTGGTCGGAGTGGCCATCTACGGCCCGCGCAACGCCATCAACAAAGGTCCTCACGGGCGCCAGGCTGCACCCGTAACGGCCCAGACCGGGCTGGCTGGTTGGATGGGGGCATGAACCTGGACCTGCGGCCCGCGCTGTCGCACCCGGAACTGCTGGCCAAGCCGGTCGCCGTCGCGCTCGCCGAATGGGTCGGCCCCGCGGGGGGCGCCGGGCCCGCTGGGGACGCCGGGGGCGCCGGGGGCCTCGGGGGCGTCGAGGTGGCCGCGATCGACCCGGATCTCGCCGACACGGCGGCGTTCTGCAAGCACTACGGCGTTCGGCTGGAGGAGTCCGCGAACTGCGTCGTCATCGCGGCCAAGCGCGGCGGCGAGACCACGTTCGCGGCGTGCCTGGTCACGGCGGTGACGCGCGCCGACGTGAACGGTGTCGTCCGGCGGCGGCTGGGCGCGCGGAAGGCGTCGTTCGCTCCCATGGGCGACGCGCTGGCCGCGACCGGCATGGAGTACGGCGGCATCACGCCGATCGGCCTCCCGCCGGATTGGCCGGTGCTGATCGACGGCGCGGTCGTACGGCAGCCGCACGTCATCATCGGCTCCGGTATTCGGGGCTCCAAGCTGCGGCTCCCCGGAGCGCTCCTGGCCCGCCTGCCGGGCGCGGAGGTCATCGAGGGCCTCGCCACCCCCATCGGCTAGCGCCCTGATCGGGGCACCGGGCGGCACGGGCACCGGGCGGCCAGGTCAGCGCATGCGGTTGGCGACGCGCCACACCAGGCGCAGGCCGGACCAGTCGGGGTCGATGGCCGCGACCTTGACGTCGACCAGCCCGATGGCCAGCGCGTGCTCGCGGACCACGTTGTCGGTGATGTCGCTGGTGTGACCGCCCGCCCGCCGCGGCCAGGCCGCCCACACCGCCCCGTCGGGATAGATCCGTTCCGCCAGCGCCGGGAGCCGTGCGCCGATTTCGTCCGCACGGGCGAAGAACGCGATGATCACGTCGGCCGCACCGGGGGCGCCGACCCACTCAAGGCCGTTCGGCGGATCGGAAAGGCTCCAGCCGCCGGGCGGCTCATCGAGGGAAACCCGCTGGCCGGGCTTCAGCCCGAGCTTGCGCGCCTGCATGCGATGAATAGTAGGGCTCCGCCGGAGCCTGCCTTACCTGGAAAGTAATCGACCCTCGTCACGGGTCCGATGAGGATAGGTCACGTCGCAGGAAAATCCACCGCTGGAAAGGGTTGCGAACTGTTGACCGGAACGGGTGATTCTGTCCCGGGCGAGCATGACTGTCACACCCTCTCGTCATGATGGTGGGCGTGAAGCTGTCCGAGTGGGCGAGGTCCAACGGGGTGAGCCGTCAGAGCGCTGCTCCCTGGTTCCACGCCGGAGTGTTGCCGGTGGCCGCCCGCCAGCTCGCAGGCACGGTGGTCACCGACGATCTGGTGCGCGACACGGTGGAGGTGCTTGCGAGCTTCTGCGCCCGCTTGTACGGGCGGCGCCCGGCCAGGCGCCGGGCAGAGATGGCCCTGGCCACGGCGGGCAACGCGGCGGCGTGACGGCGGCCTACCAGGCATTCCGCTTCGAGCTGGACCCGAACGACGTCGCCCGCTCGGCGCTGGCAAGCCATGACGACCGCGCCCAGGAGTTCCCGCGCGTCGATGACCGGATCGTGAGCCAGCCGCACCGCTACGGGTACAGCGCGGCCATCGGCGAGGTCAGCCGGGACACCGTCTCGCTCAGCGGCGACTTCGCCGACGCCGCCTTCGCCAACGCGCTGCTCAGGCACGACCTGGCGGCGGGCACCGCCGAGGCGCATGAATTCGGCAAGG
This sequence comes from uncultured Actinomycetes bacterium, assembly GCA_963808295.1. Classification (GTDB taxonomy): domain Bacteria; phylum Actinomycetota; class Actinomycetes; order Streptosporangiales; family Streptosporangiaceae; genus Bog-532. Next base: position 23,314 of record CAWEFP010000028.1, read on the forward strand.
ACGCGACCGCGGGCGAGGCGGTGTTCGCGCCCGCGTCGCCCGGCGCCGGCGAGGACGACGGCTACGTGCTGGCCTTCATCCACAACCCGGACCGGGGCGCCGCGGACCTGGTCATCCTGGCCGCGCAGGACTTCGGCGGCGAACCAGTGGCCCGGGTCCACCTGCCGGGCCCCGGATACCCGCTCGGCTTCCACGGCAACTGGACCGCCGACCAGTAGGCCTCACCGGCCTCACGGGCCCCGCCGGGGCTCGGCCGGCTGGGGCTGGCCGGGCTAACCGCCCGCCATGGCCCCGACGATCAGGTACGGCTCGGTCCCGGCGGCGACCGGGCCGGGCAGCGGCTCGTCCGGCGGCCGGTGGGACAGGTCCTGCTGGCAGGCGAAGAACCGGACGAACGCCCGGCGCTTCCCGTTGGGGTGATCGCGGATCGTGCCGCGCAGCATCGGGTACCGGGCCTCCAGCGCGTCGAGCACCGCGCGCTGGGTGACCGCCCCGGTGACGGGGAGCTCAACCTCGCCGTCCACCTGCGCCAGCGCCCGCAGGTGCGCGGGCAGCACCACCCGGATCATGGCAGCGTCTGGACCTCGACGGACAGCACCGCGGGCAGGTCCCGGACGATCGGCGCCCAGGTGTCCCCCGCGTCGGCCGAGGCGTACACCTGCCCGCCCGTCGTGCCGAAGTAGATCCCGCAGGAGTCGAGGGAATCGACGGCCATCGCGTCGCGCAGCACGTTGACGTAGCAGTGCTGCTGCGGCAGGCCCCGGGTGAGCGGTTCCCACTCGTCCCCGCCGGTCCGGCTGCGGTAGACGCGCAGCCTGCCGTCCGGCGGGAAGTGGTGCGAGTCGCTGGTGATCGGGACCACGTAGACGGTGTCCGGCTCGTGCGCGTGCACGTCGATCGGGAACCCGAAGTCGGTGGGCAGGTTCCCGCTCACCTCACGCCAGGACTCGCCGGAGTCGTCGCTGCGCATCACGTCCCAGTGCTTCTGCATGTACAGCACGCCCGGCCGCGCGGGGTGCATCGCCAGCCGGTGCACGCAGTGGCCCACCTCGGCCTCCGGGTCGGGGAGGCCGTCCGACCGCAGGCCGTGGTTGACCGGCCGCCATGTTTCGCCGTCGTCGTCGGACCGGAACGCGCCCGCGGCCGAGATGGCGGTGAACATGCGCCCGGGGTGGTGCGGATCCAGGATGATCGTGTGCAGGCACATCCCCCCGGCGCCCGGCTGCCAGGACGGCCCCGAGCGGTGGCAGCGCAGCCCGGGCAGTTCCTGCCACTGCCGGCCGCCGTCCGTCGACCGGAACAGGCCCGCGTCCTCCACCCCGGCGTAGACCGTGTCCGGGTCGTCCAGCGACGGCTCCAGGTGCCAGACACGCGCGAACTCCCAGGGATGCGGCGTGCCGTCGTACCACTGGTGCGTGCCGGGGTCGCCGTCGTAGCTGAACTGGTTGCCGACCGGCTCCCAGGTCCGGCCGCCGTCGCCGGAACGCTGGATGACCTGGCCGAACCAGCCGCTGGTCTGCGACGCGTACAGCCGGTCCGGGTCCGCCGGTGACCCCTTGACGTGGTAGATCTCCCAGCCGGGGAAGATCGGCCCGCTGACGTCCCACTTCTCGCGCTTACCGTCCGAGTTGAGGATGAACGCGCCCTTCCGCGTGCCGGCCAGCACCCGTACACCGCTCATCGTTCCTCCCTTCCCGCCGGGGCCAGCCGGCGGTCGTGTCCCACGATCGCATCCTGGGAGTCCTGACGGCGCAGCCGGTCAGAAGATCCCGAACCGGATGATGCTGAACAGGCCGGCCGCCACGCAGTAGATGGCGAACGGCGTCAGGGTCCTGGTCCGGAAGTACCGGGACAGGAAAACCACCGCGAACAGGGACGAAGCCGCGGCGGCGATGCTGCCCGCGATGACCTGGCCGCGGATGCCCTGCGCCGAGCGAGCCGGTCAGGTCGCTGAGCTTGAGCAGCCCGGCGGCCAGGATGACCGGCGTGGACAGCAGGAACGAGAAACGCAGCGCGTCCTCGTGGCTGAGCCCGCGCACCAGGCCGCCGGCCATGGTGACCCCCTCGCGGCTGATCCCCGCCAGCAGGGCCAGGATCTGCGAGGCGCCGATCCACAGGGCGGACTTCAGGCCGACGCCCGCCAGCCGCTGGTCGGCCTCCTCGTCGAGCACCACGTCGCGCTCGTCGCGCTCACCGCGGAAGCGGGACGGTTCCGCCGCAGCCGCGTGCGCGCCCGCGGCCCTGGGCGGGCGCGGGCGGGGTGACCCCGGCGGGCTGGGTCACCTGCTCCCGCTGGGCCGCCTGCTCGCGGGGGGCACGCCCCGCCACCGGGGCCTGCAGGCGGCGGCGGCGCAGGATCTCGGCGGCGAACAGGATGCCGCCGTTGATGGTCAGGAAGATCGCCGCGGCCAGCGGCTTGGCGAACAGGACCCGGAACGGGTGCTCCAGGACCAGCCCGACGACGCCCACGGGAATGGTGGCGATGACCAGCAGCCAGGCCAGCTTCTGGTCGGCGGTCCGCACCCGGCGGGTCGCGATGCTGCTGATCAGGCCGCCGATGATCCGCACCCAGGTACGGAAGTAATACCCGACCAGGACCAGGGCGGTGGCCAGGTGCAGGCCGACGATGAACGCCAGGTACGGGCTTTCCGCACTGCTCTCCTGGCGGACCAGGGTGCCCCACGTGCCGCCCAGCCAGGAGGGGATGAGCACCGTGTGCCCGAGGCTGGAGATCGGGAACAGCTCGGTGAGTCCCTGGATCAGCCCGATGACCACGGCCTGCAGATAGGTCATGTGGTAGATCGGGTCCATATTGACTTCCTTTGGGCCGCAGGGCTGTCCGCGCACGCGGGCATGGGAGGATTGCTACGATCATGATGTCGTACTACACTGATGGTAGTAGATAGGAGCTGCCGTGCCACCCAGACCACACGGAAGGCCGCGCGGCGCCCTGGAGCGGGAGGTCCTGGCCTGCCTCGCGGCCGGGGGCCGGCCGCTGACCCCCGGCGAGGTGCGTGCCGAGCTGGGCGACCAGCTCGCGTACACCACGATTATGACGACCCTTTCCCGGCTGCACGCCAAGGGCGCGGTGGCCCGGCGGCCGTCCGGGCGCGGGTTCGCCTACGAGCTGGCCGGCGAACCGGCCGACGCGGAGGCGTCGATGACGGCCCACCGGATGCTGCAGCTGCTCCAGGGCGGCCAGGACCGCGCGGGCGTGCTGTCCCGGTTCGTGGCCGACCTCAGTCCCGAGGATGAGGAACTGCTCGCCAGCCTGCTCGGCGAGGAGCCCAGAACCGGCCCGCACGATCAGCCCGGCCCGCATGGTCAGGCCGGCCCGGCACGGTCAGCCCGGCCCGGGCGACCGGTAACCCGAAGAGGCCCAAGGAGTACCGCACGATGCCGTCACCCGTCATGGACCGGGCCATGGAACTGGCCCGCGTCGACCTCTCGCCCCGCCACCGTGGCCCGAGCGCCGCCGCCGTCGCGCTCGCCACCGCCGCGAGCCTGGTCCTGTGCCTGCTCGCCGACTGGCTGCTGGCCCGGGCGGGCGTGGCCGCCTTCCCCGCCACCAAGGGGTACGCGCACTTCCAGTTCTCCGACTACGCGAAGCTGACCACCATCGGCGTCATCATCGCGGGCATCGGCTGGCCCGTCGTGGCCCGGGTGACGTCGGACCCGCGGTGGGTCTTCTTCCGGCTGGCCATCGCGGTCACGATCGTCCTGCTGCTGCCGGATCTGTACATCTGGATGCAGGGCCAGCCGGGCCAGGCGGTGCTGTTCCTGGCCCTGATGCACCTGGCCATCGCGCTGATCACCTACAACCTGCTGGTCCGCCTGGCCCCCATCCGGGAGCCGGCGAGCGGGAAAACACGCGTTTTCCGCGCTATTCACTGAGAACGCTGCCCAGATCGGCCCGTCCGCGCCGTCGCCTGCGGCCATGGCCCCCCTGCCATCCCGGGAACCGGCGGGTATTCTGCCCGTGAGGTCATTGTGGCGCTCCAGTACCGGGCGCTACCCCGAAATGAGGAGTCCGGCACGGAGTCTGAGCTGGCCAGGCCGAATGGGCCCACGGGTCCCGATGAGCCCGAGGGGCCCATCGGGCCCGTGCACGCCCTGTTCCAGCAGCGCGTGTCCGGGGACGAGGCGCTGCTGCGGCTGGCCCGGCTCCGGTTCGCCCAGATGGGCGTGTCCGCCGAGGTGTACGCCGACACGCCGGAACAGCTCGAATACGTGCTGCGGTTCGCCCCCGCCCAGCCGCGCCTGCCGATGGTGCACCTGAACCGGGGCGTCAGCCTGCTGCAGGAACGCGGCCTGGGGACGGTCAGGGACTTCGCCGGGCGGTTCGCCGGGCGGATCACCGGCCTGGTCGCCCACGATCGGCGCGAGATGGGGGAACTGCCCGGCGAGTGGCTGACCGCCATGCGGGACCTGGACGGCTTCCTCGGCAAGGAGGCTCCCGAGGTCATGCTGTTCGTCGAGTACGCGGCGGGCATGGAGCCGGGCCGTTTCGCCGAGCTGGCGGAGAGCCTGCAGGACGCGGCGCACGTGAGCTTCTGCATCGACGTCGGCCACGTCGGCATCCGGCAGGCCGGCGCCCGGTTCGCGCGCCGCCATCCCGACCTGAAGCTGGGGGACCTGGGCGTCACGGACGACCGGCTGCCCGGCCTGGCGGGAGATGTCCAGGACGCGGTCAGCGGCGCCGTGGACGACGTGCGCGACCTCATCCGCTCGGTCGGCAAGCTGGGCAAGCCGGTGCATTTCCACCTGCACGACGGGCATCCGCTGGTGCCGGGCCTGGCCGATCACTTCAGCTTCGTGACGCGGCTGCCGGTCCCGTTCAGTTACGAGGGCCGCCGGTCGCTGAGCATGCTGTACGGGCCGGGCGGGCTGGCCTCCCTCGTGTCGACCGCGGTCGAGGCCTGCCGGCCGCGCGGTGTCTCGTTCACCATCGAGGTGCACCAGGCCGAGGGCCGGCTGCCGCTCGGCGACGCCGCCGACCTGTTCCCGAACTGGCAGGACATCACGAACGCCGAGCGGATGAACTACTGGCTGAACGTGCTGTCCGAGAACGCGCTGCTGATCTCCCGGAGCCTGGCCGACCTGCCCGAGCTCATCCGGGCCCGGCTCCCGCCGGGGTGAGGCTCCCGGCGAGGCCCGTTCGGCCGGGCCGGGCTCCCGCCGGGGTGAGGCTCCCGGCGAGGCCCGTTCGGCTTGATTGATCTGGCCGGTTCAGCAGGCGGTCCCGGCCGGGATGCGGAAGATGTGGATCGACTGGTCCTTGGCCCGGCACCGGCGGGGCTGCTCGGGCTTGGCCTTGTCGGAGACCATGACGAGCTGGTCCGGGGCGATCCACGACACTCCCTCGGCCGTGCCGTAGATGATCTCGCCGTCGATGTTCCGCGGCAGCAGGTAGGTCGTGCCCGCGTCGATAATCTCCCAGCGGGACAGGTCCAGGCGGCCGATCCACAGCGCCGACGTGACCTGTGAGATCACCGCGATCCGGTCACCGGCCACCGCGATGCCGCTGTAGTCCTCGAACAGGACGGTCCCGGGCAGCCGGATCTTCCCGGCCCGCTCCCAGTGGTGCGGGCCGCGCCGGAAGACGTGTACCCGCCCGCCGCCGGGGATGCGGCCCTCCGCGCCTCCCCGGCACCGGTTGCCCTCGCACAGCCCGAGCAGGTAGGCCTCCCCCGCCCGGTGCACGCAGGCCAGCCCCTCCAGGCCCTTGTTCGGCCGGTCGAGCGGGAAATCGAGCCAGGCCTGCCCGGTGTAGCCGAATCCGGCGTCGTACTCCTGCACCATGGCCATGTAGGTCGACCGGCCCCGGGGCAGCGATTCGATCAGGACGAAGTAGCGCCCGTTCTCGGCGTCGTAGGCGATGTCCTCGAAGCCGCTGCGGTGGCCCCGGTCCTGCCGGATGACCTGATTGGCCTGGCCCGGCGATATTGCGGCGCCGAGCCGGGCGATGTGCGGGATGTTGTCGAAGATGACGTAGAACGCGCCGTCCTTGGCCAGCACGCCGCTGGCTTCCAGCCGGGGATCCAGCAGGCCGCCGAGGATGTCGTAGACCTTGGCTTCCCGGACCAGCTCAAGCTGCTGCATCGGGGTATGGGTGGTGGGCACGACGGCAGGCCTCCTGGTGTCGTTCCGTCCGCCCGCCGGTCAGGCCGGCCGGGGCAGGGGTTCCATGATGGCGGGAAAGCCTGCGGCCGTCCCGCGCGGTGTCGTGGCCCGCAGCTGCGCAAGCTGCTGGCGCGCGCTGTCGTACCGCATCCGGACGTAGTTGATGATGCCGTCGGCCTTCTCCTGGCCGTGCCGGAGCCCGTTCTGCTTGCACCCGGCCTGGTAGACCTCGTCGTTGCTGAACTGGCGGCCGGTGAACGGCGGCCCGTAGGGCGTGACGGATTCCAGGTAGGCGGCCTGGCACACACGGCCCCACAGCCCGGCATCGGAGTCGGCCGCGATCAGGCCGGAAATGGCGCCGGGATTGAACCGGGTGTCGAGCAGGTACTCCAGATGATCGAGGTAGTACTGGCGGTAGTGCCCGTTCCGCAGCAGGTTCTGCACCAGCGGGATGCGCGACCGGGCGTGGTGCCGCCAGTAGCTCTCGGTGTTGCTGGGCCAGTCGAGGATGTCGGTGTACTGCCATTTGGTGCCGAAGTAATCGATGCCCAGGCAGTTGTCGTAATCCCACGGGATGAACGTGAAATAGGGCGCGTGCATGAAGTCGTCTTCCGCGCCGAGCCGCCCCGAGTTGTACAGGTAGTAGTTGGACGGCGTTGCGTAATAGTTGTCCCAGCTGCCGAGCAGCAGGTTCACGCCGGCCCAGCGGAGGAAGGCGTACGCGTTCATGATGGCGTCGACCGACTCGCGGAACGCGTCAGTGCCGAACCGCCCGTCGCCGCCGGTCAGCCCGACGCCGTTGATCGTCCGGATGAGCTGGGCCAGGTCGTCGTAGGTCCCGGCGGCGTGGTCATCCTTGTTGGTCTTGAGGCGGTAGGTGCGGTCGTCGGTGTCGGCGGTGAAGTACTGCCGTCCGCTGTCGTCGCCGCCGGGCCCGGTCCGGTGTTCCAGCGTCGCGCATCCGACGTCGCCGCAGTAGGCCTTGTACAGGTTGCCGCGGTCGTTGCCGCCGAAGTGCTCCGCCAGGAAGTGCTTGTCGACCTGCTCGATGACGGAGAACAGGCCGTAGTAGGTGGCGTCGAAGGCGAGCTTCGCGTAGGTGTGCCGGGCCGCGGGCACGCCCGCGGATCGGAACAGGCCCCACGCGAGGGCCTCGCGCATCTGCGACGGGTCGTTGTACATGGACTTGAGGTTGACCCGGGCCATTCCGGCCAGGTGGTGGCCCTTGCCGACGGTGACCTTCCAGGACCGCTTCGGGGCGTGCAGCGTCCGGTTGCCGCTGTTGGCCAGGGAAAAGCCTGGCGTGCTGAGCAGGACGCCGCCCGCGCCCGGGCCGGGAATGTGCGTCTGGCTGGCCGGGTCCGTGCCCCACACGTCCAGCCGCGCGCCCGCCGGCGCGTCCACCTCGCCCGGGAGCACGCCGGGCTGCTGCGGGAAGCCCGTGATGTGGAACATGTACATGCCCGCGGCGAAGAACTCGTCCTTGGCCCGTTCCGAATCCGCCGTCCGTTGCGCCGTTGCCGTGCCCATGGATCCTCCCGATACTCAGCCGGCCAGGGGGCTGCGATGCCCCCGCTCATCGCAGCCCTGTGTCAGTAAGGAGGCAGACCCCCGCGGCGTGATACACCGCCAGGGCCGGCTAATCGTGACCGCGGGCGGGGGGACCTAGCCGGTCCGCACCGTCAGGCAGCGTCTCGCGGCCGACGGGCGCCCGGCGTGTGTCACCGTCACCGCCCTGGACGGGATCGTGGTCGCGCGATCAGCCTTCGAGTCGTCGTTCCGGTATCGCAGCGCGGTCCTGTTCGGTGCCTTCACCCCGCTGCCGGGCCGCGCCAAGGCGCGTGCGGCCCGGATTTTCACCGACCGAATCCTGCCCGGACGTTACCGCGAGGTTCGCGTGCGCAACGCAACGGGCGGGCTCCGGCTGAAGGTCGCCGCAGCGATGCCCGGGGCCCCGGGCCGCCGCGCGCGGCGGCCCGGGGCCCCGGTCGGTCCGCTGACGTCTCCGGCGTCAGCGGACCCGGCGAGCAAGATTCCCGCACCCTGCCGCGGTATGCCGGCTCAGGAAAGGACGGCGAGGTGGAAAGCGAGGTCGGCTGGGGCTCCGGCGGCGTTGAACGTCTGGACGAAAACGCCGTTCGGCGCGCCGAAGCGACCGACGACGGCGATCTGCCCGGGCGGTGAGATGCCGATGCTCACCGACAGCCCGATCGTCCCGATATAGGCGGATCCGGTGATGTCGTGGCTGAACAGGACCTGGTACTGACCGGTAGCCAGATGGGTGGCCGACACTGCCTGAAAGCCCCTGGCCAGGGTGCCGTTCGCGTTGACCACCGCGAAGAATGCCTGCGCGGTGGGAGGCAGGCCGGCCAGGGTCGCCGGAACGAGGCCGGCCAGGGCCTCAGTGCCCGGGGGCAGCGGCGGCTGTTCCGCGGTCCCATCCAGCACTGGCGTTACGTCAGTTTCGGTCATTTCGCGCTCCTGTCGTTACGATTCCGCAGCGGCACCCGATTCAGGTGCCGCTCCGTTATCGTCACCGGCTGCAGCAGCCCGTGTCGCTAGGGTCCGCCCCTAGGCCAACCCTAGGTCCGTCCCGGGGGCCAGACCCTAGCGACGCGGCGCCCGTGACCGGGTGACGATGACCGGGTGACCTGACATCGCCTCTCCGGCCTCAGTCCTTGTCTGGCGATCCAGCCCGGCCAATGGCCGGCATCACCCGTGGGGAAATATCATGCGAGAACTTCTTCCGCCTGGCGGACAGCGCAAGGAAAGAACTGCTGAACAGATAACGACGGCCGCGGGTACCGGCTTCGACTACCCGGCTACCCAGGTCGGCGTCGTCGGCAACGTCACGGTCTATTACGACCCGGCGCTGGGCGATGCGGGATCATCGATCGCCACCCGGATGCTGGGCGCTGCCACCGCCCCCTACGACGACATGCAGGGTTTTTTTGGCATTCCCGGCGGCGCGGTTGATGTCATCATCGCGCCCCTGAGCGGGAGGAACGATGGTTCGGGCGGCGCGTATCACCGTGGATGCGACTTCACCGCGGGCGGCGCGCTGTACCTCGACGCGACGTTCGCGAGCGCGGCCGTCGACCCCCTGAGCCTCGAAACCGGCCTGTACGTGGCCGAATTGAGTGAATCGTTCATGGGAGCGCAAGGCGGCGGATGGGGCTGCGGATTCAGCAACGGCGAGGGGCTGTCGCGTTTCTGCGCCGAGCAGGAAACGCCGCCGGGCACGCTGAGCGGGTTCGCCACCGGACCGGCCTGGGTGGCAGCAGGTTTCCCGGACTGGGTGACGCAGACCGAGCCGACCGACAGAAATGCCGTGTCGACCGGGTGCTCCATCGTTTACATCTACTGGATGCGTTCGCTCGGATTCACCATTCCGCAGATCGTCCAGGCGGCCGGCGCGACGCTGTCGGACAACTACCAGAGCCTGACCGGCCAGAGCTCGGCCTATCAGGATCTGGTGGCGGCCGTGTCGGGGATGTCGGTGACGTCTGACAACCCGTTCTAGCCACGTCATGAGGGAATGTCCCGGATCGCCGGCCGTGCTGGTGCGGTCGATCGTCGCGGGGCGCAGCGTGGTGCCGGACCGCAGGGGGCTCTCCCGCTGCCGGTGATTGTGAGGTATCAAGGGGGGCGTAACTCTCTCTACATAGACGGATCGGCTGGACCGGCCCACCGGGTGGGCCCATCAGGTTTGCGCGCCGCGACCAGGGGGAGGCGAGCGTTGACCTTTTCCGAGCGCAGGTTGCCGTCAGCTGCCGTGGCTGCTGCCCCGGGGGTGTTCGTCGGCCGGGCGGCGGAACTGGACCAGCTCGAGGCGGCGGCGGTGGCGGCCCGCGACGGCCAGCCCATGGTGGTGCTGGTCGAGGGTGAGGCCGGCATCGGCAAGTCGACTCTGCTGGCGCGGTTCGCGTCGGGGCTGCCCGGTGCGACGGTGCTGCACGCCAGTGGCGACGAGGCTGAGCTGCGGTTGCCGTACGGGATCATGAATCAGCTGGTGGCCGCGGAGCTTGACGAGGGCGTCGAGCCTTTTGCGGCGGGCGCCGAGCTGCTGGGGTGGCTGGGTCAGTTGTGCCGCGGCGGGGAGATGGTGCTGGCGGTCATCGATGACCTGCAGTGGGCAGATGGGCCGTCGGCGCGCGCGTTACTGTTCGCCGTGCGCCGTCTGCAGGCCGATCACGTGCTGGTGGCGGTGTCGGCCCGCACCGGGGAGCTGTCCCGGCTGGGCGAGGGGTGGCAGCGTTTCCTGGCGGGAGACCACCGGGTCAGCCGGGTCCGCCTGGGCGGTCTGGGGCCGGGGGATGTGGTGGAGCTGGGCCGGGCGCTGGGGATGGGGAAGCTGCCGCGCTGGGCCGTTGCCCGTCTGCTCGAGCAGACGGGCGGCAACCCGCTGTACTGCCGGGCGGTGCTGGAAGAGCTCGGGATCGAGGGCCTCGGCCGGCCCGGCGGGGTGCCGCGGGTCCCGTATTCCCTGGCCGGGGCGGTGCTGCGGCGGGTGGGGTCGCTCAGCCCGGCGGCCCGGGAGCTGGTGGTGGCGGCGGCGGTACTCGGCCACCGCTGCGAGCTCGCGGCGGCGGCCGCGCTGGCGGGCCTGGATGATCCGCTGCCGGCGCTGGGGGAAGCGGCGGCGGTGGGGATCTTGGTCGAGCAGCGTGACGGGGCCCGGGCCGGGATCGGGTTCAGCCACCTGCTGGTGCAGCGGGCCGTGTACGGCGATCTGAGCCCGGTCCGGCGGCGCCGGCTGCACGAGCAGGCGGCCGGCCTGGTGGGCTGGCACCGGGCGCTGGAGCACCGGGTGGCGGCGGCGGCCGGCCCGGACGATGAGCTGGCCAGCGACCTTGAGGTGGCCGGCTGGGAGGCCCACCGCCTGGGCCGGATGGCGCAGGCGGCGGCCTGGCTGGCACAGGCGGCGGCGGCGAGCCGCCAGCCCGCGGCGGCGGATCGCCGCCTGCTGGACGCACTGGAGATCCTGGTCGCATGCGGCGAGGTGGCCGAGGCGGAGGTCCTGGCCGCCCGGATGGGGGCCGCTGGGCCCGGCGCGCGGCGGAGCTGGCTGCTGGGCACGCTGGATTTCCTCGCGGGCCGGGCCGGCGCGGCCGAGGAACGCCTGTGCGAGGCGTGGCAGACCCACGACCGGGTCCGGGAGGCGTCCGTGGGCGCCGCGGCCGCCACCCAGCTGGCGCGACTGTGCCTGGTCGCGGGGCGGATCCAGGAGGCGATCGGCTGGGGCGAGCGGGCGGCGGCCAGCGTCGCCCCGGCCGCCGTGCGCCACCGGGCCCTGGGCGAGCTGGCGATCGCGTTTTCCGCCGACGGGCGGGGACCGCAGGGTCTTGCCCGGCTGGCGTGCCTGCCGGCCGCCCCCTCCGAGGTGTCGCGGGAGGACACCGACGCGCTCGTACTGCGGGGCATGGCCCGGTTCCTCGCCGAGGACCTGGCCGGGGCGATCGCGGATCTTTCCACCGGGGCCGCGAGGCTGCGGGCCGGCGTCCCCTTGCGGCACGCCAGCCACTGCCTGTGCTACCTGGCGGGCGCCGAGTACCGCCTCGGCTACTGGGACGACGCCGTCACGCACGCCGAGCTGGCCGTCTCCCTCGCCCAGGACGCCGACCGGGTGCAGGACCTCGGCTTCGTGCACAGCGTCGCCGCCGTTGTTCCCGCGCTGCGCGGCGACTGGGAGGTGGCCGGCACGCACGTCCGGCTGGCCACCGAAGCCGGGCAGTCTTCCGGTGACCCGGAGGCGATCACGGCGGGCGCCATCGCCCAGGCGTTCCTGGCCACGGCCCGGGGCGATCTGGAGGGCGTCGCCGACGCCGCCGAGGCCGCGCGCGCCACGGGCAAGGCGGAGGTCGTGAGCCTCCAGGGCCGCTACGACTGGCGATCACTCGAGATCGACGCCCTCATCGGCCTGGCCCGTCTCGGCCAGGCCGAAACGGCGCTGGCGGAGCTTGCGGCGGCCCTGTCCCCGGCCGGCCCGGCGTCGGTCCTGGTGGCCATCGCCCGGCTGCGCGGCGACCTGGCCACCGCGACCGGCGACCAGGCTGCCGCCGCGGTGGCGTTCGAGACCGCCTGGCGCCGCGCCGAGGGCCTGCGGGTGCCGCTGGCACTAGCCCAGCTCGAGATCTCCGACGCCCGCCGGCTGCGCGCCGCCGGCCAGCCGCAGGCGGCCGTGGCCCGGCTGCGCTCCGCCCGGCAGCGCCTGACCGCCCTGGGCGCCGGGCCCTCCCTGCAGGCCTGCGACCGGGAGCTCACCGCGGCCCAGGCGCAGGCACCGCCACCGGCCACGCCCGCCCTGCCGGCCCTGCCGGGCCTCACCCCGGCGGAACAGGCGGTGGCGCGTCTCGTCGCCGCCGGGCACTCCAACCGCCAGGCGGCCGGCAAGCTCTACGTCAGCGTCAAGACCGTCGAGTTCCACCTCGGCCATATCTTCGACAAGCTCGGCATCCGGTCCCGGCAGGACCTCATCACCCGCGTTGACCGCCCCCTGCCGGTTCCCGGACCCCCGTCAGGTCACAGATAGCCAGGCCGGCGTGCTGGCAGCGGGCCCGGCCGGGCCCGCTGCCAGCCACCTTCCCGGTGCAGGGTCACCGCCGGCGCAGGGTCACCGCCGGCGGAGCAGCTATCCCGAGGTCAGACGTCCGCCAGCAGGTAGTCGCCGCTGCCGGAGTGGTCGTGCTGGCCGCCGGCCGGGCACGGCCCCGGCGACGGGTTGCCCGCGAACGCCAGCCCCTGGCACTTGTTGCACCACCGCCAGTCGGACTGGCCTCCCCAGGTCATCGCCGGGTGCGCGGCCCCGGTGGCGATGCCGATGTTCGTCATCTCGGTGAGCGCGGCATCGGGGTAGTCCGAGCCTTTGGTGATGCCGTAGCATTCGAGCGTTTCGATGAGCCACGTGAGCTGCTCGACATTGCTGATCGGCAGGCTCGCGTTCGCGATCCCCTGGAAGCTGCAGTTGTAACTGAACAGGCTCCCGGACTGGCCGGTCAGCGTCATGACGCCCACGAGCGTGTCGCCGGGGTTCACCTGGACGAGGTTGGAGTGGAAGGCGATGCCGCCCTGCCCGTCGACGTACCAGCTCGCGACCGCCCAGTAGTCGCCGCCGCCGGCCGCGGACACCCCCCACTGCAAGACAGGCTGGTAGATCATCGTCGAGTTCTGGATGCCGGGGAACAGGAAGATCACCTGTCCCGACTGCGTCGACGGCGGGTCAGGGACGACCCAGGTGGTGGCGAAGGACGACACCGGCGTGCCGGTAGCGTTCGTCCACGACGCATAGGTGATCCAGCCGCTGCCGAACGATGGCGTTACCCCGGGCAGCGGATGCGCCACATTGCCGGGCTGGAGCGGCTAAGTAGCCCCAGTAGGTGTGAGCGGTCATCTCCGTCAGGACTATCGCCGGGACTAACGGCACTTGCCGCGCTAACGCCTCGGGTGCAGCGTCGCCTCGGGTGCAGCGTCCAAGTAGTGGGTGGTGCAGATGAATGACAACGACACCACGCTCATCCCCGACAACTCGCCGCTCGCCGACAGGTTGCAGCGGATCGCGGACCATGAGCGCGGACTACGAACGACTGTGCCCCGCGTGGTCCAATCCGCCGGATGGACCCGGGCGGTCGCCGCCGGTGGCGAACGGGGGAAGATGCGGGCCGCGGACGCGGACCGCGACCGCGTGGTGGAATTCCTCAACACGGCCTACAGCGAAGGCCGGCTGTCCAAGGACGAGTACGACGGCCGCCTGGAGAACGCCTTGTCCGCGCGCACCTACGCCGACCTGGACCAGCTCGTGACCGACCTGCCTGCCGCGCGGGCGCCTGCGCTGACCCTGGCGGCCAAGACCAACGGGCTCGCGATAGCGAGCCTCGCCTGCGGGCTCGCGCAGTTCGTGTTCGGGCCGCTGGCGGCCATCCCGGCGATCGTGTTCGGCCACGTGGCCCGGCACCAGATCAAGCGCACCGGAGAGCAGGGGGCTGGCCTGGCGCTCGCGGGCTTGATACTCGGCTGGGCGACCGTGATCCTGGGCATCGTCCTGATCGTCGTCGTCGGCCTGGCCATGTCCGTCGGGGTGAACGGCACCATGCACTGATTACGGCAGCTGTAGTTCGTTGTGATCACGGTGCTGTCTCGGTGTCCTGTCTCACTCGATCTGCTCGGCGGCATCGCATTTGACCGTGTAGCGCTCCGGGGGGCTCCGGCGGTTGGCGCTGCTCAGCTTTCTCCCGGCTGGCTGGGTCCTCGGTGATGGGAGGCGTGCTGTATGGCCGGAATCGTGATGTCGTCAACGATCCGGGCGAGCTCGGCATCGGTGGGCCGGTGGTGGCGGATCGCAAGTTCGTGGCGGAGCAGGGCGTGCGGGGCGGCGAGTACGTGGGCCGGCACAGGATGTGTCCCGATCTCGCCGCGGCCGGCGGCGCGGGCCACGATGGTGGCGGTGATGCTGGCCGGCAGGACGTCGAGGACGTCGGGGGGCAGGTGGTCCAGTTCGCTGGCCAGCCCGTTCATGATCTCCGGGCCGATGTGTTCGTAGCGGTTGCGAAGCAGCTGCAGCTCGGCGAGCAGGTCGCCGCGTAGCTGTCCGGTGTCGGGGAAGTCGTCTGGTCGCAGTGAGGGCACGTGCGCTCGTACGGCGGCGAGTACGAGCTGGGCACGGTTGGGCCAGCGGCGGTACAGGACAGGTCTGCTGGTTCGTGCCCGCTGGGCTACGGCATCGACGGTGAAGTTGGCGTAGCCGACGGCGCGCAGCTCGTCCCAGGCCGCGTCGAGGAGGGCCTCTTCTAGCGCCGCGCCGCGCCGCCGGCGGCGGATCACGCGGTCGGTGTCGGCTGGCACTCGCCCTCCTGGATTAGATGCATCTCGTTTCTTAGTCTATCTTGCCGAGCACTAGATGCAGACTGTTTCTTACGAGGATCGGATCGGATGAAGCGAGATCAAGACTTGGAGCCGCTGGGCTCGGCGGGGGTGCAGCTTGCCGGGTCATTGGTCACTCCTCCAAGAATCGCCCCGCATCTTATCAGTCGGGCCCGCTATGCTGACATAAGATGCGAACCGCATCTTATAGAGGAGGGGCGGGCCGATGGCCAGCACGACCGAAACGCCGGGCACGAAGCAACGGACGCCGGCGCACGGCTGGTGGCCGCTGGTGGTGATCGCCTCCGCGCACCTGATGGCGATCCTCGACACCACGGTCATGTTCGTGGCTCTGCCTTCTGTGCAGCACGCGTTGGGGCTGTCGGTGACGGCCCGCCAGTGGATCGTCACTGTCTACACGCTGGCCTTCGCCGCCCTCCTGCTGGTGGGGGGTCGCCTGGCCGACCGGCTCGGCGCCCGGCGCACCCTGCTGACCGGCGTCGCCGGCTTCGCCCTGGCGTCCGCTCTCGGCGGCGCGTCGGTCACCGGCGCCATGCTCATCGCGGCCCGTGCCGTGCAGGGCGCGTCGGCGGCTCTGCTGGTGTCGTCCACCAAGTCGCTGCTGGTCACCGTCTACACCGGCGACGAGGAACGAGCGCGGGCCATCGGCATCTTTTCCGCCACCCTCACGGCCGGCGCGGCGGCCGGTCTCATCTTGGGCGGTGTGCTCACCACCGAGCTGAGCTGGCGCTGGTGCCTGTACGTGAACGTCGCCGTCTCGCTCATCGCCATCATCGCCGCCCCACGGGTGCTGCCAGCGCTGCCCGCCCGGCGCGAGGTCCGCATCGACCTGCCCAGCGCCCTGCTCGCCTCGGCCGGGATGGCCGCCCTGGTTTACGGGCTGGGGGAGGCCGCCTCGGCTGGCTGGGGATCAGGCCAGGTCGTCAGCTCCCTCGCTACCGCGGCGGCTGCCCTGGCCGGGTTCGCGGGCCGCCAGGCCGGCCACCCCAACCGGCTGCTCCCGCTGCGTGTGGTCTGCGAGCGCAACCGCGGCGGGGCGCTCATCGCGTTGATCGTGAACAGCCTCAGCACCTTCGGCATGATGCTCATCCTCACCTACCAGCTCCAGTCGGTGATGGGCTACTCGGCGCTTCGCACCGGCCTGGCCCTCGTGCCCTTCGCCATCGGCGCCGCGCTCGCAGCCGCGGTGCTTGCCCCGCGGCTCGAAAAGCGGATCGCGCCCCGGTGGCTGATCGCCGCCGGCATCGTGCTCAGCGCCGCAGGACTGCTTCCCCTCGTGGGCCTCACCCCCACCAGCCGGTACCTGCCGCTCATCCTCACCGCCACCATCATCGAAGGGATCGGGACCGGCATCGGCGGCCCCCCGATGCTCCAGACGTCGCTGCGCGGCGTGCTGCCAAGCGACACCGGGGCCGCCTCCGCAGCCGGCAGCGCCGCGAGCCAGCTCGGCTCGTCGATCGGCGCTGCCCTGCTCAACACCATCGCCGCCACCGCTACCGCCGGCTACCTCGCCACCCACGCCGGAGCCAGCGTGGCCGCCACCGTCCACGGCTACACGACAGCCATGGCCTGGGGTGCAGGCATCCTCCTCGTCGCCGCCATCCCCGCCGTCGCCCTCATCAACGCCAAAGCACCATCCTCCGAAACGGTGACGGCACAAGCCACATGAACCGCTAATTCAGGTGCTCTGCTTGGCAAGTTGGTGATCTTCTTCAATAGCTGTTGTTAGCAACCGCGTTAGCAGGATCGGGATCGGCTGTCCTTGGAAGTGCTAACGCGGCGCGATCGCCGGGTCAGTGGCCGGTGTAGCCGATCGCGTACCGGGGCACGAGGGAATGCCCTCGGCGCAGTGACCGCGAGCCCGGCAATGGCGTGCGGGGAGGACGGCTTCGTGCAGCTTCGGCGGTGTCCTGGTGACTGCGATCGACCGGCGGAAGCTGTCCACCCGGGCCGGCTGATGGCGGGCGCCCGGATGCCTGACCGCCCGCGCCGGGCGCTGGCCGCCCCGGTGGCTGCCCGCCGGAACGCTTCTCACGCCGATCGGCAACCGCGACCCCCACAACTACGAGCAGAAGGTACAAGTAGGCGAGGGTGAGCATGGAAACCAGGATGATTGCCCCCGTGGGATCGCCCTCGGAATTCCTAGGCCAGGGAAAGAGGAGCGCGAACGCCCACATGCCTGCACAAAGCGCGGTCGCCACCGTGATCACCGGGCCGGGCCGCAGAACTGGCCGCTCGCCCTGGGCACGGACGGGCTCGGGCGGCTGCGCTGCGGTCAGGTTGGCGGGGAGGTCAGCGGTGAGGGCGGCCAGCTCCGCGCTTGTCCGCGACGCGAACGTCAGGCCCACCCGCAGGTCGAATTCATCCTTGGCCAGCACGCCCCGCACGAACGCGGTCTTGAGGGTGTCGATCACCTGCTCGCGGTCGGCGTGCGACGCCCGCAGGCGTCCGCGGCCCGCCGCGCCTGCTGCCATCTCGTTACCAGGCCCTGCCATCCCCGGCACCTCCCCCACGAGCACGACGCACACAAAGCGTAGCGCGTCTGCCCTTCAGCTGGCCATCCTCCGACCTGCTGATCCGTAGAGAGCTACAGGTATGCGCGCAACCTGGCCATTCATCTGCCGACCTGCTGAAACACTGCTCACTTATGCGCACCTCACTGCATCCGGCATGGCCGTCACCCACGCCGAAACCACAGGCGCGTCTGGAATGTCAGATCAAAACGTGAAAATAGGCCTCACTGACACGAAAACTGGGTCCCGCTGGGCGCGCGGCAGCGAACCTTCGCCCCGTTCGGCTGCGAAGGCTGTGTCTAGTGCTGGATTTGTCCGGCGGGGGCACGGGGTGCCGTGCTGGCGGCGGCTCCGGGCTCAGGGTCCGGGGCGTGGCTGACGGGTCAGGCGCCGATGGTTAAGGCGGCCTCCGGCGCGTGGCCGGGGGGCGGGCTGATGGTGATGGTGACGGTGCAGCCGGGGTGGAGCTTCTGGATCTGGCGCTCCAGCCAGGCCTGGCGCTGAACGGGGGAGTCGCGCCTGGTGTAGAAGTCCTCGCCCAGGTCCTGGTAGGGGGTCCCGGTCTTGAGGACTGAGCAGGCGATCTTGAGCAGGGTATGCGCGATCGCCACGATGGCCTTCTTCTTGGCGGCCGGGTTCTTTGCCCCGCCCATGCGGCGCACCAGCCGGTTGTAGCGGGCCTGCAGCCGCCCCTTGACCCGGATCGCCGCCCATGCTGCCTGGACCAGCATCGGCTTGATGTAGGTGCCCGCGTCGCCGGTGCGGCCGTGCCTGCGCTTGCCGGCGCTGATGTAGTTGCCCGGGGCCAGGCTCACCCAGGAGGCGAGCTTCTCGCAGGAGGCAAACCACTGATGCGGGGCGGGGCCGATCTCGGCGATCCACGCCCAGGCCACGATGTCCCCGAACCCGGGGATGGTCTTGAGCAGGCCGGTCTCGCGCTGCCAGGGAATGGCGAGGGCGGCGATCCGCTTGTCCAGGTCCTCTATCGCGGCATCCTGCAGCTTAATCTGGTCCAGGATCAGCCGGCACATCAGCGCGTGGTGACCGGTGAACTGGCCTTCCAGCGCCATCGACAGGTCCGCCAGCTTCCCGGCGGTGCGCATCCGGCCGATGGCCAGGTCTGCCATCACCTTGCCGCGCCGCTCCCCGTCGATCAGCGCCTCGATCATCGCAGTGGGGCCCTTGCCGGTAATGTCGGAGGCGACCGAGCCGAGCTTAATGCCGGCCGATCCAGCGTCTTGTCCAGCCGCTGGATCTCGGAGGTGCGGGCCTGGACCTTCTTGACCCGGTACCGGGTCAGGTCCCGCACCTCCTTCAGCTCCAGCGGCGGGATGTACGAGCCCTGCAGCAGCCCGCATTCGAGCAGCTCCGCCAGCCGGGCGCAGTCCTTCGCGTCGGTCTTGTGCCCCTTCAGCGCCTTGACGTGCGCCGGGTTGACCACCAGGACCTCGGTGAAGTCCTCTTCGAGCAGCGCGTAGTACACCGGCTCGGTGTAGATGCCGCTGGCCTCCATCACCACGTGCGTCACCCCCCGGCGGCGCAGCTCGCGGGCCATCGCCTGCAGCACCCCGTAAAACGTGCGGAACGTGAGGATCTCGGTCTTGCGGGTCCACGGCTTATCCCCGGGGACCGGATCGCGACCTTGATCATCTTCTTGTGCACGTCGATCCCCGCGACGCGCTCATGCATCACTTTCATGCGCAGCCACCTCCTGCAGCGGCAACCCCCGTCCGGATTAGGGACAAGGCGCGCCGCCCGCCAGGGCCCCCGTCAGTACAGGAGACTGACACACGCGCACGCAGCAGCAACGGTGGTTCCCCACCAGGAGGGCCCCAGCACCCAGCTAAAACACGGCCTCGAACGGTCCAAGTGCGGACCGGTGACGACGGCGGCACGCCAGCACGACTATGCACCTTCCGCCCCGCCCGCCGCTGCCAGAACCACCCGGAAAACCCCGGCCCGCGCCCGGACCTGCACCCGCCCGCCAACGGAGGGACCCAGTTTTCGTCCCCCACGGCAGCAGCGCGCAGCGATGCATGATTTCTGAAACGTGAAAGACCTCCTAGTGGGCGCAACTGGGTTCGAACCAGTGACCCCTCGCTTGTAAGGCGAGTGCTCTACCGCTGAGCTATGCGCCCCCGCGCCGCGCGATGGCCGCCGACGGCGGGATCGCAGCTAGGGTACCGGTTCCGCCGCCCTCGCGGCACCGGGAGGGCTCCCCGCGACGGGATGTCCCGGCAAGCATCCCGGTGCTAGACCGCTTGACTTGACGCTATAAGAGCGGTCTAGCTCCCCGCCGGAGGGAGCCCGTCATGTCCACCCCCACCGCCACCAGAACCCGTACTGCGCACCGGCGGCTGCGCAGCCCGCTCGCGGCAGCACCCGACTGCTCTGTTCCGGCCGGGCCACCCGCCCCGGCGATGGGCGGCGCGGCCGGTCACGCGGGACTGGCGTCGGCGCTGGGTGGTGCCGCGGAACAGGGCACGAAGGCGTTCCTGGACCTGGGAAGCGCCTACCGCCACGTGGCCAGCGGCCTGACCACGACGGCCAGCACGTACGCGCAGACGGAGCATGATCTGGTGAAAAGGTCCGAGGACATCGCGCGCGGGCCGCTGTGAGCGGCGCGATCGTGATGCCGGACGGAGATCCGGCGGTGATGGATCAGATGGCCGCGCGGCTCGAGACCGCGGCCCGGGGTGCCGGGAGCCTGGCGGATAGCACTGGCCAGGTGACGGCGGGCGTGCGGTCGGCGGCCGAGTGGACCGGGGATGCCGCCGACGGCTATTCGGCCTTCACCGAGAACCTGGCCAACGGCGTCGCCGAAACCGGGGCGCCTTTAGCTCAGATCGCCTCTGCGGTCCGGGAGTACGCGGGTTCGCTGCGTGCCGCTCAGCAGAAGGTCGCCGCGTACGCCGCGGCGATCCAGAGCGCTCAGGCCGCCGGGAACAGTCCGACGTCGCTGGCATCGGCGGAACTGGCGGCGACGAGGCAACCGGTCCGGGGCGGGTCCGCGTCGCTCCCCCGGCTGCCCTGGTCGCGGCCGGGCGCACCCGTCCCGCGTTCATCGTGCGTGCCGGCCCGGCGTTGCCGGTGAGCCGGAGCAGACCCGGATGTACGGGATCGGTGACCGTGAGTCCGGGGTACGTGCGGTGCTGATCGAAAACGCCAAGACCGGGCAGGCCGGCTGGGCGGGGCCGGCGTATGAGTTCGGGCTGGCCAGCACCACCGCGGCCGGACGCGCGCTGGCCCGCTGGGCTGCTTCCCCCGGCCCGCGCCACCCGGGCAGGACCGGTCCCGGCTGATCGACATCCACCTGCCCGGCACCAGGAACATTCGGCCCGCCCGCCGGTTCGCCGTCGCGGGCAGCGGCGGAAACCTGCACGTCCGTTGTGAACCTAGCGGACTAAACGTCACAAACCCGCTACCGTGTGACGATGACGTCCTTACCAGCCTGCTCACCCACACTCTGACAGGAGCGTGCCCGTGAGGACCGATCCAGCCCCGCTCACCCAGAGCACCGTCCTGTATGCCGAAGACCACTGCGCCCTGCGCTGGCCACTGGTCTTCCACGCCGTCGTCTGGCCCGTCCTGCTCGCCGCCACCATCGTCGTGCTGATCGTGAACCCGAACCCGAACCTGGGCTTCCTGCTGGTGATCCCGCTGGGCGGCACCGGTTTCGGGATCATCGGCACGGTCATCAACCGGCCGACCGGCATCCGGGTCACCCACGCCGGGGTCAGCATCGGCGGGGTCCGCCGCCAGCACCATCGGCACGAGCGCCACCCCGGCGGCGGCTCTGGGTCGCTGCCGCCCGCCAGCGCCCAGCGCACGCAGGTGTTCTCCTGCC
This sequence comes from uncultured Actinomycetes bacterium, assembly GCA_963808295.1. Taxonomy (GTDB): domain Bacteria; phylum Actinomycetota; class Actinomycetes; order Streptosporangiales; family Streptosporangiaceae; genus Bog-532. Next base: position 44,674 of record CAWEFP010000028.1, read on the forward strand.
CCTGGCCAGCGATCCGCCACATCGAGGTGGTCACCGGCCGGCCCCGCATGCGTGAACTAGCCAGGTCCCGGTCGGACGGCGGGATACTCGCCCTGGGCACCTTGTGGGCCCCGTTCATGACGGCCGCACTCGTGATCCAGGTCGACCTCGGCCAGGCCACGGTCCCGGACTTCCGCCCACCCGACACCCAGCGCTACTGGTTCAAGCCCTCCCGGCCCGACCCATACACGGTCTCCCCCACCTGGTACGCCCCCACCCGGCACCCCGCCGAACTCCGTGCGGCGCTTGTCCGGTAAGAACGCGGGCGTCTCATCGACGCGAGGTTCACGTCGTCGATCCCGCCGAAACCACCCATGTCCGAAACCGCCGACGGCAGCCTCGTGGGTCGGGAAGTGATTCAGCAACCCACACCGCATAGTGTCCGGGCCTTTCGGCTCTGTGGGCGCGGCACGAGGTCCGGTAGACATGTCCCAGATTTGGTGGCCAATCGCTGGCCGGCGCCGGTCGCCGACTCTCGTCGGCTGGCATCGCAGGAGAGTGACAGTAGTGCGGCAGGTGCGCAGGGAGCCAGCGGATCCGCTTACGCGCCTGGTGGAGCTGCCGGGCCGCGGGACCACGCGGGTGTGGGAGTGCGCCGGCCCGCGCGGCGCTGAGACGCTCTTGCTTATCCACGGGGTGGCGTGCACGGCCGAGCTGAACTGGGGGAAGGTCTTCGCGCCGCTCGCGGGCCATTTCCGTGTCGTCGCCCCCGACCTGCGTGGCCATGGTGACGGGATGAGCGCCGGGTCGCAGTTCCGGCTTGAGGATTGCGCGGACGATATCGCCGCGCTGGCCGGTGTCCTCGGTATCGGCAGGTTTGCCGCCGTGGGTTATTCCATGGGCGGCATGGTCGCCCAGCTGCTGTACCAGCGGCACCCCTCGCTGGTGTCAGGCCTGGTGCTGTGCGCCACCGCGGGCAACGTCGGGGAGTCGCCGGCGGAGCAGCTGGCCGCCCGTGCGCTGCCGGCGGCCGCCATGTGGTGGAACCCGGCCCTGCGGCTGCTCAGTGCCGAGATCCTCGGACCGGCGCTACTGGGCCCCATTGATGACCCGGCCACAGCTAGCTGGGTCCGCGCCCAGCTGAGCCGGACCACGCTCGCCACCGCCGTCTCGGCCATCCAGGCCGTCTGCGAGTTCGACTCATACGGCTGGATCAGCCAGGTCGATGTCCCCACCGCGGTCGTGGTCACGACCCGGGACCGCATTTTGCCGGCCAGCCACCAGCTTGAGCTGGCCCGGGCGGTCCCGGGCGCCTCGGTCTATGAGGTGGACGCCGATCACGCGGTGTGCATCACAACGCCGCAGCTGTTCAATCCAGTGCTGATCGAGGCATGCAGGTCGGTAGAGGCTGGCCGCAGCAAGCACGCTCGCCAGACATAAGCGGCCGGCCCTGGCTAGATGCCCGGGATGCAAATCTCGAGAACTTCCCGGCCGGGCCGCACCTCCAGCCGAGCGGCCGCTGCGACCTCGTTGACCGGAGCGTGCAGCATCTCGACCAAGCGATCCGGTCCGGGTGAACAATGACACGCTGCATGGTGGTCACGGCAACTCCCTGTCGGGGCTGGCCCCCTTCTCGGAGCCGCCCTTCCGCTCAGCCGATGTGCGGCTCGCCGATGTGCGGCCAGCACCGAGTGCGGAGACGACGCGCCGGAACCGTGCGTGCCGTTCCGCGTAGAAGCCGGCCATCGCCGGGTCCGGCTCGGCCACGAGGTCTGCGGGCGGCGCCAGCGGTCCCTGGATATCGTCAAAACTGAGCAGGCCGGCGGCATTGGCCCCGAGGAGCGCCGCGCCCCGGCCAGACGCTGCGGGCACGTCCACGGCGTACAGCGGCAGCTCCAGCACATTCGCGAGCAGCTGCCGCCAGCCGGCCGCGAGGGTGCCCCCGCCGGCCAGCCGCAGGCGCGCCGGGCGGTGCTTCCCGAGCAGGGCATCGAGCGCGTCGCGGATCGAGAAGGCGGCCCCTTCGAGCGCGGACCGCAGCAGCGATCCCCGGTCATCCGCCAGCGACAATGCGGTCCAGGACCCGCGGAGCGCCGTATCGAGGTACGGCGTCCGTTCTCCCGACAGGTGCGGGACGAAGATCGGATCATGCGCCTGGCCCGGATGATCGGCACTCGCGTACAGCTCCTGCCAGGTGGCGTTCAGGACCTCCCGCACCCAGTTGAGGCTGATCCCCGCGCTGGTGGTGGCCCCCATGTGGTACCAGCCGTGCGCAGCCGCCGACCGGTAGAGGTGGATCCCGGCGTCCGCCCGGCTGACCGGTTCGGTGAGCGGCCGGATGACTTGCGCGCCGGTGCCCACCGTCAGCTGCACGTCATCGCGGCTGACGACCCCGCTGCCGAGAGCCGCCGCCGCCGTGTCACCGGCGCCGGCCGCGACGGGAATGCCCGCAGGCAGTCCCAGCTCGGTCCCGGCAGCCGGAGTGAGCGTGCCGGCGAGTGCTCCGGCTGAGGGCAGCAGCGGCGCCAGCATTCCGGCGTCCAGGCCCAGGGCGCTCACCACCTCCAGATCCCAGCGGTCGCCCACGAGGTCGTAGAGCAGGGTGGCGGAAGCATCACTGGGCTCGGCGTGGAACTCGCCGGTCAGACGGGCCCGCACCCAGTCTTTGGGCTGCAGCGCCCAGCGCGCGTCCCGGTATATGCGGGGTTCGTTTACGGCGATCCACCTGAGCATCGGCCCGGCCATGCCGGGTGCCAGCGGGTTGGCGAGCCTGGCCAGCGCAGCCGAGCCGAGGGTCTGGTAGGCACGAAGACACCCGGTTGCGCGGCTGTCGGCCCACAGCAGGGCCGGGCGCAGCGCCTCGCCATCCCGGGACGCCATGACCAGGCCGTGCATCTGCCCCGACAGCCCGATCGCCGCGGGCCGTGCGCCCGCCGCCTGGACGGCCTCCCGCACACAGGCGGTCACCGCGCCCCACCAGTGCCGGGGCTCGCTCTCCGCGTAGCCGGCCATCGTCGAGGTCACGGCGTAACCGGCCGACGCCTGAGCGAGAACCATGCCGTCCGCGCCGATCACGACCGCCTTGGCCGAACTGGTGCCAAGGTCGATGCCCAGGGTACAAACCGGGCCGGTCACGCCCGGCGTGCCTGTTCTACGTCTACGGCTCCACGCCAGCACGCGGGCATGGGCGAGAACGTGCTCGACCACCGGCTCAACGCCCGCACGGTGAAGATGAACGTGGTCAACCGGTTCCTCTACTGCAACATGAACTACCACGTCGAGCACCACATGTTCCCGATGGTCCCGTACTACCGGCTGCCCGAACTGCACGAGGAGATCAAGCACGACTGCGCGCCCGCCTACCCGTCGCTGTGGACGGCCTATAAGGAATAATCCCCGCGATCGGGCGCCAGCTGAGGGACCAGGAGTACTACGTGCGCCGCGAGTTGCTGCCCTTCCTGGCCAGTCAGTACGCCATCCAGCGCAGCTGACGCGCGCTCCCCTGATCCGCCACGATCGCCGCCCAGGAACGTAACCAGGGCATGACACGGCGCAGCAGGAAGGGGAGAATGGAGCATGGTCGCTACGTCGGTTGAGGAGACACGGCTCGTCTTAGTGATCGGCGAGGTCCTGCACCGCCATCCGGCGGGCGGGCTGGCGGCGGGGGTGGCGGGACCCGGCGGCCTGGAGTTCTTCCGCGGCTCCGGCGTCGCGGACACCGCTAGCGGAACCCCCATCACCGAGGACACGGTCTTCCGGATCGGCTCGATCTCGAAGACCTTCACGGCCATCGCGGTCATGCAGCTGCGGGACCGGGGCCTGCTCGACCTCGACAACCCCGTCAGCAGGCATCTCCGTTCTTTCCGGCTGACTCCCGCGCGGGCGTCGTTCGGCCCGGTCACGATCCGGCAGCTGCTGACGCATACCGGCGGCATCGGCGAGCTGCGGGGGGTGGGCGATCTGTTCCGGCCCACGATCGGGCTGACGGTCCCGGCAGGCCGGCCGTCGCCGCCGCTGGCGGACTACTACCACGGCCGGCTCCGCATCGAGATCGAGCCGGGCACCAAGTGGGCCTACGCCAACCACGGGTTCGCCGCGCTCGGTCAGCTCGTCGAGGACGTGTCCGGTGAGCCGTTCGGCTCCTACATGCGGGCGCACGTGTTCGGCCCGCTGGGGATGCGGAACACCGATTTCGTCCGCACCGGCCCGATCGCGGACCATCTGGCGACCGGGTACACGCTGCGCCGGCACGGCCTCAAGCCGGTCCGGGACCGTGACGTCGTGGTGCAGGCGGCCGGCTCGGTGTTCGCCACGACCGCCGACATGGCGCGGTACGCCGCGGCCCTGCTCGGCGGGCCGGGGCTGCCGCTGAAGCCCGCGACCCTCCGCGAGATGTTCCGGCCGCAGTACCAGCCCGACCCCCGGATCCCGGGCCTCGGCCTGAGTTTCTGGCTCGGTGACGTCGGCGGGCACCGAACCGTCGGGCACGGCGGCGGCTGGCCCGGCTTCATCTCGGCCATGGTGGTGGCACCCGACGACGGGGTGGCCGTGCTGGCGTTCAGCAACACCGGGACCATGACCCCGGAACGGGTCAGCGACGCGCTGCTGCGCGAGATCCTCGGCGTGCGCGCCGACGAGCCGCGCCTCGACGTGCCCGAGCGGCCGGACGTGTGGGACGGGCTGTGCGGCTGGTACGGCCCCGACCCGGGCCCGCTCACCAACGCGCGGACCCGGATGCTCATCGGGGGCGGGGCGGAGGTGCTCGTCCGGCATAACCACCTCGCGCTGCGCGCGTTCACCCCGGTGCCACGGCTGCGCCGGGGATACCGCCTGCATGCGGACGACCCGGCCGATCCGTACCGGTTCCGGCTCGACCTCACCGGCGAAGGGCTCGGCACCTGGCCGGTGGCGTTCAGCCGCGGCGACGACGGCCGGGTCACCCTGCACATGGGCCCCATGCCGATGTCCCTCGCCCGGCGGCCGGGCTACCGCGCCCCGGGCCGCCTCGCCGCCGCCGCGGTGGGCGCCGCGGGTGTGGCCGGCGCGGCGGCGGCGTGGCGCTCCCGTCGGCGCCACCCCCGGTGACCGGCCCGCTGCAGCTCGCCGTCGGAGCCCAACGGCGCTCCTACCGACGGCTCCATTCCTCCGCGAGCAGCCGGTAGGAGCGGACCCGGTCTGCGTGGTCGTGCGTGATGGTGGTGATGATCAGCTCGTCAGCGCCGGTGGCCTCCTGAAGCTGCTCCAGCTGGTCGGCGACCTGTTTCGCGGACCCGGCGAACTGGGTGTCCACCCGGTCGGCGACCATGGCCCGGTCGCTGTCGCTCCAGCGGTAGGCGCGCGCCTCCGCCGGGGCCGGGTACGGGATCGCGCCCTCCCCCGACCGGATGCTGCGCACCCACGCGCCGTAGCCGGCGGCGAGTTCCCGCGCGCTGGCCCCGTCGCCCGCCACCACGACGTCGGCGGAGACGCTGACGTAGGGCCGGTCGAGGTCACCGGACGGCCGGAACGCGGCCCGGTACCCGTCGGCCGCCTCCAGCACCGTCGCCGGGCTGACGTGATAGTTCGCGGCGAACCGCAGCCCGTTCGCCCCGGCCACCCGGGCGCTCTCCCCGCCGCTGCTGCCCAGGATCCACACCTGGAGGTCTGCGCCCTCGCCCGGGATGACGTGCGCGTCGGCGCCCTCGGCCGAGCGGTAGGTGCCGCGGAGCAGGGCCAGGACGTCGCTGACCTGCTCGGTGTAGTCCGGCGACTGCGCGCCCGGCAGCTGCAGCAGCGTCTTCTGCAGCGCGAAGCGCGGCGAGCCGAGCAGGTGCTCGGGGGTGAACTTCGGCGGGATGAGCAGGCCGTTCGGGGCCCGCCGGTTCGCGGCCGGCGGCGCGCCGGGCCCATCGGGCGCGCCGGGCCCATCGGGCGCGGCAGGCCCGGCCGGGGGCGCCCCCGGCTTCGGGCGGCCGGCCGACCGGCCCAGGCCGAGGTCGAGGCGGCCCGGGTGCAGCGCGTCGATCAGGCCGAACTCCTCCACCGTCGACAGCGCGGTGCGGTGGCCCATCTGGACCGCGCCGGACCCGATCCGGATCGTGGCGGTCGCGGACGCCGTGAGGGCGAGGACGACGGCCGGTGAGGTCCCGGCCACGCCGGGGTTGAGGTGGTGCTCGGCGAACCAGTACCGGGCGTAGCCGAAGCTCTCCGCGGCCCGGGCCAGGTCGATGCTGTTGCGCAGCGCGCGGGCGGCGGTGGACCCGGAGCTGATCGGCACCAGGTCGAGCACGGCGAGCGGGACGGGGCTCACGACGCCGCCCCGCTGACCGCCGTGGCCGCCCCGCTGAGCCGGTCCGCAGCGGGGCCAGCCCCAGGTGCTCCCGCAGCGTGCTGCCCTGGTAATCGGACCGGAACACGCCGCGTTCCTGCAGCAGCGGGACGACCCGGTCCGCGAAGTCATCCAGGCCGCCGGGCGTGATGTGCGGGACGAGGATGAACCCGTCGCTCGCGTCCGCCTGGACCAGGGTGTTGATCGCCTCGGCGACGGTGGCCGGGGCGCCGACGAACGTCTGCCGCCCGGTGACCTCGATGATCAGCTCGCGGATCGACAGGTTCCCCGCCTCCGCCCTGGCCCGCCACTGCGCCGCGACGGCCAGCGGGTCCCGGTACATCCGCACGCTGGCCCGGCCGCGGGCGATGGTGTTCTCCCCCGGGTCCGGGTCGATGTCCGGCAGCGGGCCGTCCGGGTCGTAGCCGGACAGGTCCCGGTTCCACAGCTGCTCGGCGAACATGATCGCCGTCTGCCCGCTGACCTGCTGGAAGCGCACCTCGCGGGCCAGCTCCTGGGCGTCGGCGTCGGTGTCGCCGAGCACGAAGGTCGCGGCGGGCAGGATCAGCAGCTGGTCCCGGGTCCGCCCGTACCGGGCCAGGCGGCCCTTCACGTCGGCGTAGAACGCCTGCCCGTCCGTCCAGCGTGCCGTGCCGGGTGAAGATCGCGTCGGCGCTGGACGCGGCGAACTCGCGGCCCTCCTCGGAGTCGCCCGCCTGGAAGATGACCGGCCGTCCCTGCGGGCTGCGCGGCACGCTGAACTGCCCGCTGATGTCGAAGTGGCTGTCGTGATGGGTGAACCGGCCAGCCCCGGCATCGGCCAGGAACACCCCGGATTCCTTGTCGGCCACGATCTCGCCGCCGCGCCAGGAGTCGAACAGCTCCCAGGTCGTCTGGAGGAACGTCCTGGCCCGCTCGTACCGGGCGTCCTGCGGCAGGAAGCCGCCGCGCCGGAAGTTCTCGCCGGTGAACGCGTCCCAGGAGGTGACCACGTTCCACGCGGCCCGGCCGCCGGACAGGTGGTCGAGGCTGGCGAACTGGCGGGCGACCTCGTACGGCTCGTTGAAGGTGGAGTTGATCGTCCCGGCCAGCCCGAGCCGGTCGGTGACCGCGGCCAGCGCGGCCAGGACGGTGAAGGTGTCCGGGCGCCCGACGACGTCGAGGTCGTAGATCTGGCCGTTCTGCTCGCGCAGCCGCAGCCCCTCGGCCAGGAACAGGAAGTCGAACTTGGCGCGTTCGGCGGTCCGGGCCAGGTGCGCGAAGGAGCTGAACTCGATGTGGCTGCCGGACCGCGGGTCGCTCCACACGGTCGTGTTGTTCACGCCGGGAAAGTGCGCGGCCAGGTGGATCTGCTTGCGCGGCCTGCTCATGGTCGGCTCCTCCCGGCCGTGGCGTAACGGTTCGCGGGCCGGCCGAGGCCGAGCAGCCCGCGCAGGGTGCCGGCTTCGTACGCGGTGCGGAACGCGCCGCGGCGCTGGAGTTCGGGCACCAGGTCCCGGGTGATGGCCTCGAGATCGTCGGGGATGACGCCCGGCCGCAGCCGGAAGCCGGACAGCCCGGCGAGCTGCCACTCCTGCAGGAGGTCGGCGAGCTGCGCGGGCGTTCCGGTGAAGACGGCCGCGTCGCTGGCGTACTCCTCCCCCGCGCGCTCGTCGAGCCGGTGCTTGCGGCCGGCGGCGTCCTCGCCGAGGAACACCACCAGGTCGGCGAGGATGTGGATCGTCTCGCCCGCCCGGCCGGCGGCGTCCTGGGCGGCGCGGATCCCGGCCACGATGCCCCGGGCCTGCCCGGCGTCGTGCGGGGTCACGAAGCCGACGTCGGCGGCCCGGCCGATCAGCCGGTAGGGCCCGGTCTGGACGGGCCCGGTCTGGGCAGGCCCGGTCTGGGCAGGCCCGGTCTCGAGCTTGCCCGGTCTCAGCAGGCCCGGTGCCGTGCCCCAGGGCGGCCACGACGGGCTGGCCCTGCGGCGGCCGCGGGGTGATCGACGGGCCCTTGACGCTGAAGTAGTCGCCGGCGAAGTCGATGTAGTGCAGCTTGTCCCGGTCGATGAACCGCCCGGTCGCGGCGTCCCGGATCTCGGCGTCGTCCTCCCAGCTGTCCCACAGCCGCCGCATCACCTCGACGTAGTCGGCGGCCTCCCCGAACAGCCCGGCGATGAACTCCCGGACTGCGGGATCGGCGCGGTCACGGAGGTTCAGCCGGAGGACGTCGCGCCGGCCGAAATGCGCGGCCTCGTGCGGGCTGGACGACACCCGGACCCGGACCCCGGCGCGGCCGGTGCTGACGTAATCCAGCGTCGCGATGGCCTTCGAGGCGTGGAACGGCTCGGTGTGCGTCACGATGACGGTCGGGACCAGCCCGATATGCCGGGTCAGCGGCGCGACCCGCGCGGCGATCAGCACGGCGTCCAGCCGCCCGCGGACCTGATCGGTGCGGGCGTCCGGCTGGCCGTAGCGGGCGGACTGCAGGCCGAGGCCGTCCTCGATCGTGACGAAGTCGAGCAGGCCCCGTTCGGCCTCGGCGACGACGTCGGCCCAGTAACGCGCGGTGAACAGCTCATCCGGGCGGGCCCGGGGCTCGCGCCAGGCGGCGGGATGCCAGCCGGCGCCGTCGAGCGCGACGGACAGGTGCAGGGCGGGGGACGGTGCGGTGGTCAGGACGTGCTCCCGTCGGTTCGGGGTACCTTCCCAAACTAGGCTGTTCCGATAGGGAAAGTCGAGTACGGGTCGCTCGTATCCCTCGCCGCGGAAACGTGCCGATGCGTGGACCCGCGCCTGGTCAGTTCCGTTCGGACAGAATTTTCTCCCCGCCGGCGTTACCCCGGCAATAAGCCGGGCGGTCAGGGACTTGTACCGGTCGCCGCCCCGGGAGGCGGGCAGGCGGCCTGGCCCAGCGAAGGGAGTCTTCGATGCCGAAGGCGTACGTGTTCACCGCGCACGGCGGCCCCGAGGTGGAGTCGTTCGCCGACCTGCCGCGCCCGGCGCCCGGGCCTGGTCAATTGCTGGTCGCGGTGCACGCGGCCGGGGTGAACCCGGCGGACTGGAAGCGCCGGGACGGCATGATGGCACCCGGCGGCCCGCCAGAGCAGTTCCCCGTGGTGTTCGGGCGGGAGGCGGCCGGGGTGGTCGAGGAGACCGGCGCCGGCGTGGCCGGGTTCGCGCCCGGGGATGCGGTCTTCGGCAACCCCGACACCGGGAGTTTCGCGCAGTACACGCTGCTGCCGGTGGCGATCGCCGCGCACAAGCCCGCGGCGCTGTCGTTCACCGACGCGGCCACGCTGCCCGTCGCGGCCGCGACCGCGTACGACGGGATCCGCCAGCTCGGGCTGCCGCCGGGCGCGACCCTGCTGATCACGGGGGTGGGCGGCGGGGTCGGGGTGGCTGCCGCGCAGATCGCGCGGCACCAGGGCCTGACCGTGATCGGCACCGCCAGCGCGGGCAAGAAGGCCTTCGTCGAGTCGCTCGGCGTGATCCACGTCGAGTCGGGGCCCGGCGAGGACGACCGGATCCGGGCCGCCGCCCCGAACGGGATCGACGCGATCTACGACATGGTCGGCGGGAGCGCCCTGGCGGACGTCGCGGTGCTGCTGGACGACCGGTCGAAGCTGATCACCGCGGCGGACCGGGGCACGGTGGCCCGGCTCGGCGGGGCGCCGGTCGCGCGGGCCCGCAGCCAGGCCGTGCTGGACGCGGTCGCGCGGCTGGTCATCGACGGCATCCTGAACCCGTTCGTGACCGCCACGTTCCCCCTCGACCGGGCGGCCGACGCGCTCCGGCTGGTCGAGGAGGGTCACGCCCGCGGCAAGATCGTGATCGAGGTCGCCTGATGACCGGCCCGTCCGGGGCGCGGGACGGGGCTGGGCGGCGGGACGGCACTGCGCAGCGGGACGGCACTGCGCAGCAGGACGGGGCTGGGCGGCGCGACGGGCCGGGCGGGACGCATCCGCTGGCAATCCGGTCCGTTCCTCGCTGTGCGGGCCGCACGCGCACTTCGCGCAGCGGCGGGGCGACGTGCTGCGTTACCCGGCACGGACGACGCCCCTGTCACCCCGGGGGGCGGCCCGCTCACCGAACGCTACGGCTGGTTAGGAGCGGCGGTCGTGCGGGACGACGACGACGGGGCATTCGGCGTGGTGGACGACCTGGGAGCTGACGGCGCCCAGCAGGAGCCGGGTGAAGCCCCCGGTGCCCCGGGAACCGACGACGAGAAGGTCGGCGCCCTTGGACGCCTCGACGAGTATCTCGGCCGGCTGGCCAATCGTAGCCTGCACGGTGACGCTCGGCGGCGCGGCGTCGCCGAGCTGGGCCACCGCCTTGTCCACGACCTCCTGCACGGCCTTTTTGGTCTCGTCGCGCATTACCTGGTCGGCCGGGAACTCGAGCGAGCCGCCCCAGCCACTCGTGGCGACTTCCTGAACGGTGATGACGGTCAGCGGTACGTGACGGATCCCGGCCTCTCGAATGGCCCAGTCCAGCGCAGTCTGCGAACAGGTGGAACCGTCGACGCCTACGAAGATTCCGGACATTTTCTCGCTCCTCGGTGAGGGACGCTTTATGAGCAATATTGACGCTACAAGCCCCCCGGGGCGAGTATCAGGGGCATATTTCTCCGGGCCTACCGACCTTTGGCCTGTGGGGCCGGGACTTTAATCCCTAAGTCAGGTCGCCGGTGAGGTAGCGCTGGACGGTGGGGCCGATCGCGGCGGCGAGATCGGCCGCGCTCGCGGACGTGATGGGCTCGAGCCGCAGGACCCACCGGGTGAACCCGAGGCCGATGATCTGGCTGGCCACCAGCGACGCCCGGTACCGCCGCCGCACCGGATCCGGCTCGCCTCCGTCCGGGCCGACGGCCTGCGCCAGGGCGGCCATGATCGTGCTGGTAAGGAACTCCCGCAGCGTCCGGGCCGCCTGCTCGTTCGTGGCCGCCGAGCGCAGCATGCCGACGAAGCTGGCCCGCGCGTCCTCCACGTCCCAGACCGTGAGCATGGTCCGCACGATGATCTCACCGAGATGGCCGGCGAACTCATCTCCGAGACGGCGGCGCTCGGCGGCGAGCACCGAAGTGATCAGCTCGCTGGGCACCACCGGCAACTGCATGGCCGCGGCGAACAGCCGCTCCTTGGTGCCGTAGAAATGGTGCACGAGGGCGGGGTCCACGGCGGCGTCGGCGGCAATCGCGCGGATCGTCGCACCGTCGTATCCGTTCTGGGCGAACCGGCGTCTCGCCGCGGCGAGGATCGCCGCCCGGGTACCGCTGTCCCCGGCGCGCCGCCCGCTGCGCGCACCGGCCTCCCGGCCCGCACCGGCCCTTTGTCGCCCGCCGGCCTGCACGCCCGCCGCGGCGCCCGTCCCGCCCGGTTTTCCGGTCATGACGGCGCGGCGGCCAGTTCGAAGAATCGTTCTTCCAGCGTGGCCGCCTCCTGGTGCACATGGGCCGCGACGGATCCGCTGCCGTCACCCGGTACGCCGGCCAGCGCCCGCTCGACCGCCGCGGGCGCGGCGCCGGGCACCCGCAGCGTGGTCCCGGCCAGGACGGCGCGCAGGCCGGCCGCCTCGATGAGCCGGAGCGCGGCCGCCCAGTCCGCGCTGTCCACGACGACCGTCCGGCGCTTCCCCACGATGCCGGCGGAGGTGCCCTCGGCCACGACCCGGCCCGCGGCCATCACCACGAGCCGGGTGCACTCCTCCGCCTCCTCCATGTAATGCGTGGTCACGATCACCCCGGCGCCAGCCTCGGCCGCATCCTGGATCGTTTCCCACAGCCGGGCCCGGGCCAGCGGATCCACGCCCGATGTGGGCTCGTCGAGGATCAGCAGGTCCGGATGGTGCGCGAGGGCCTGTGTGAAGGCGACCCGGCGGGAGACGCCCAGCGGCAGCTCGCCCACCGTCGTCTGCGCGAACGGCCGGAGCGAGGCGGGCAGTTCCGCCCGGGCGCCGCCGGGCATCTGGGCGCGGGACGCGGCCCCACCAGGCACAGCCGCACCAGGCACAGCCGCACCAGGCACAGCCGCACCGGGCGCGGGGGCGCCGAACACGGCGCGAGCGAACTCCAGGTTCTGCGCGACGGTGAGATCGTCGTACAGGCCCAGGCCCTGCGGGACATAGCCGATGCGCCGCCGGGTCAGCCGGGACGGCGGCTGCCCGAACAGCCGGACCTGTCCCGACGACACGCGCAGCAGCCCGAGCAGCATCCGGATGAGCGTCGTCTTCCCGGCCCCGTTGGCGCCGAGCAGGCCCACCACCTCACCCGGGCCGACCCGCAGGTCAACGTGATCGACGGCCACCATCGGCCCGAACGTGCGGGTCACGGACGCGCATTCGGCCAGCGGCGGGGTCATGAGCCCGCACCTCCACCCACACTGGCGCCCGCACCGGCCCCGGTCACGTGGGCCTGCTCGCGGGCCAGCGCCGCGACGACGACAGCGTCCTGCAGGTCCGGTCGCAATGCCCGGGCCGTTCCCGGCACGCCGGGCGGATCCCAGATGCGCCACTGGCCGGCCCGGCGCCAGGCCAGCCGCCGCTGGCCCGGGTCGACGGGCCGGGCGGGCAGCGGGCGGATCGCGCCCGGCACCGCGGCGACGATCTCGGCGGGCGTTCCGGACGCCAGCGGCCGGCCCGCGTCCAGTACCAGCACGTACCCGGCGCGCTGGGCCTCGTCGAGGTAGGTCGTGGACAACAGGACCGCCGCACCTCCCGCCGCCGCCTGCGCGATGAGCCACCACAGGTCCGCGCGGCTGACCGGGTCGACCCCGGTGGTCGGCTCATCGAGCACCAGCAGCGCCGGGCCGGGCAGCATGGCCGCGATGACGCCGAGCTTCTTCCGCATGCCGCCGGACAGATTTCCCGCCAGCCGCCCGTGCGCCGCGGCCAGCCCGGTCCGGTCGAGGTGTTCCGCCACCCGCTGCCGGGCCTGCGCCGCCCGGAGCCCGTACGCCGCGGCGCGGAAGCCGAGGTTTTCCTCGACGGTCAGGTCCGGGTAGATGCCGCCGGCCGGGACAGATACCCGATCTCACGGATTCCGGGCGTGCGCACCTGGCCGCGGCTGGGCGGCAGCGCCCCGGCCGCGCAGCGGAGCAGCGTGGTCTTGCCCGCGCCGTCGCCGCCGACGACAGCGGCGATCCGGCCCGGCGCGGCGCGGAGAGTGACGCCGTCCAGGGCCAGGCTCTGGCCGTAGCGCACGGAGACGCCGGACAGGCCCCATCCGGCCTGGCCGCCCTCCGCCTGGTCCCGCTCCATCCGGTCCCGCTCCGCTGGCCGCCCTCCGCCTGGTCCCGCTCTCCGGTCCTGGCCCCGCTTCGGCTGGCGTGCCGCGCGGGCGGGCTGGCCGGCCCTCATGACTGCTCCCGGGTCCCGGCCAGGACCGGCCCGGAGGCGGGCGCGGGCACCGCCGTGGCCCGCGGCGCCGGGGCGAGGAAGGCGCGGAACCGAAGGGTCGCCAGCGTCACGACCACCGCGCCGAGCAGCGCCAGGTAGCAGAACGGCTGCCACAGCGCGGTCAGTGGCTCGGCGCGGAGCATGACGCCGCGGGCGATCTCGTTGAAGTAGGTCAGCGGCAGCAGATAGGCGATCCAGCGGACGCCGGCCACCATCGACGACAGCGGGAAGATCAGGCCGGACAGCAGCACCTGCGGCAGCAGCGTCATGATGGCCAGCTGAATGGCCTGCCCCTGGTTCTGCGACACGCTGGAGATCAGCACCCCGATGCCGAGCGTGACGAACACGAACAGCAGCGCGCCGAGCGCGAACACCGCCGCCGAGCCGCGGAACGGGACGCCGAAGACGGCCACGCCGACGGCGAGCACGATCGCCAGGTCCACGGCCGCGACCGCGAAATACGGCGTGATCTTGCCGAGGAACACGTCCCGGGGCCGCAGCGGCATCACCGCCAGCTGCTCCAGCGTGCCGGACTGCCGCTCGCGGACCACCCCGAGGCTGGTGATCACCGTGCCGACGAACACCAGGATCACGCCGGCGATGCCGGGGATCATGATGTCGGAGGTCTTCAGGCCGGGGTTGTAGAGCACCCGGACCGACGCCGCGGCCGGCGTCAGGCCGGGAGCAGCGGAGGCCGGCCCGGTGCGGGCCAGCGTGGCCAGTGCCTGCTGCGCGGCGCGCGCGGTGAAGAGCTGGCTGCCGTCGATGAGAACGACCGGCCGGGCACCGCCGGTGACGATGGCCACGGCCGCGTGACCGTCACGCAGTTCCGACTGCGCCTGCGCGGCCGGGACGGTGCCGACGACCTCGAACGGCCTGGGCAGGGTCGCGGCGACCTGGCGGGCGGACGGCCCGGCCACCACGGTGGGGATCCGGGAGACGTCGAAGCTGGCCGCGTAGCCGAGGATGACGAGCAGGATCACCGGCATCACGATCATCATGGCGAGCGTCCGGCGGTCCCGCCGGAGCTGGCGGAACTCCTTGATGATCATGGCCTTCATCGGGTGCTCCTCCGCTGCCGCGCCGGACCGCTGATGTCATCGCGTGTTGAATTCTACGTGCGATGAATTCACCCGGCAATGGCAGGCGGCGCAGCGGCCGTCAGCCGGCCATGGCGGGCAGCCGTCAGCCGGCCACGGCGGGCGGGCGGCCCGGGGTGAGCTCGGCCAGCAGCCGCTCGGACACCACGGCGACCGCCTCGCGGACCGGGGGCGAGAGGCTGGCCCCGTGGGCGAAGCACCGGCCCTCGATGCCGTAGCTGACCAGCCGGCGCGGGAGCCGGCCGAGGGCGCGGGCCAGCTCGATGGTGTCGGCGACGCCGAGCGCGTGCGTGCCGCGGGGGCGCAGCCGGGCCGCCAGCGGCTCGGCGGCGGTGTCGAACCGGTAGACGTTGCCCGGCTCGCCATCGGAGGACACCGCGTCGACCAGGTACACGTCGCGGGCCTCGTCCCACTTCTCGAGCAGCGAGATCGGCTCGCCCTCGTGCCGCACCACGGTGACGTCCGGCGGGGCGGCGGCGCGGATCCACTCCGCCACGGCCAGGCCGGCGGCGTCGTCGCCGCGGTAGGTGTTGCCGATGCCGATCACGAGCACGCGGCGGGCGGCGGGCTCAGGCGCGGTCACGAGCGTTCCACCGTCAGGTTCAGGAAGTGGGTCGCACAGGAGATGCACGGGTCGTAGCTGCGCACGGCCTGCTCACATTGCCAGGTGAGACGGTCGTGCGGCAACTCCAGCCGGTCTTCGACGAACACGCGCAGGTCGGACTCGATGACGCGCTGGTTCTGCGACGTGGGCGGGATGATGGTCGCGGCCGCGACGGTGCCGTCCGCGTTGATCTGGTAGCGGTGGAAGAGCAGCCCGCGGGGCGCCTCGGTGGCCCCGTACCCGGTCCCGGCGCGCGGCGGGACCTCGACCCAGGCGGGCTCGGGCGGCTCGTACGCGTCGATCAGCCGGATCGCCTCCTCACACGCGTAGAGGGTCTCGATGGCGCGGACGATGATGCTGCGGAACGGGTTGGTGCAGGTGTCGCCCAGCCCCGCGGCGCGCGCGGCGTCCCTCACCGTGGTGGGCAGCAGGCCGGCGTTCAGGCTGTACCGGGCCATGGGCCCGACCAGGTAGGTTCCGCTGCCGTGCAGCAGCGAGTGCAGCGCCGTCGAGTGCGGGACCTGCACCTCGGTGAAATGCTGGTCATATTCGCGGACTTCGATGTCGAGGCCCCGGCTGGACACCACGCGGCCGACGGTGATCGGGTAATCGGCCGGGTGGCGCAGCGAGACGAACTGGTAGTCCTGGCTGAAGTCCGGGAACGCGAAGCCCGCCACCCAGCGGACGGTATGCAGCGCGTCCTGGCGGGCCTGGTCCAGCCCGGCGCGCAGGCCGTCGAGGTCGCGCCGGTCCGGTGCGCGGTAGAAGCCGCCGACGCGCACGTTGACCGGGTGCACGGCGCGGCCCCCGATGACCTCCATCAGCCGGTTTCCGGCCTTCTTGAGCTGCAGGCCGCGCTGCAGCAGGTCCGGGCGGTGCTGGGCCATGTCCAGGCCGCTTTCGTAGCCGAGGAAGTCCGGCGCGTGCAGCAGGTAGATGTGCAGGGCGTGGCTTTCGATCCACTCGCCGCAGTAGATGAGCCGGCGCAGGTCCAGGATCGGTGTGGGGATAACGGCGCCGCAGGCGTCCTCGATGGCCTGGCACGCGCTCATCTGGTAGGCGATCGGGCAGATCCCGCAGATCCGCGAGGTGATGTCCGGCACCTCGGTATGCCGGCGCCCGCGCAGCAGCGCCTCGAAGAACCGCGGCGGCTCGTAGATGTCGAGCCGGGCGTCGGTGACCTGGCCGTCGCGGACGACGACCTGCAGGCCGCCCTCGCCCTCCACCCGGGCCAGCGCACTTACCTTGATCGACTGGCCGCTGGCCGGGTCAGGCCG
>CAWEFP010000029.1:0-70776 GCA_963808295.1 uncultured Actinomycetes bacterium
CGTTCGGCGGCGAACTCGCGAAGCGCGGCAACCGAGGCCCGCTCACTTTGCGTGATGGCCACAGTGCCGACTCCGGGGCCAGCGAGCCGACCTCGCGGAGGTATCGAATCCCGACCTGACCAGTGCACTGACATTGAGATGACCGAATCACTGACACCGACGTGCGGCCTCTCAGCTAGACCGGCACGCGACCTATATCGTCGCCGCCTATGTAGCCGGAGCCGCCGGGTGACGAATAACCTTCCCCGCCCGGCAGGGTCGTCGAGCAGCCGGAACCCTCAGCGCGCCGGGCCAGCCTCCCCGCTGCCCGGCCCGGCGTCACTCGCACCGGCGACCGTCGCAGATCCCCTGACTGTCGTACCGCTGTGCTACCGTCGTGTCATGGCCGTCCGCAAGAAGCGCTCCATCTCCATCCCGCCCGAGCTCGACGCCGAGATCGCCGCCGCCGCTCAGGCCGCCGGGATGAGCTACAGCGCCTGGGTCGCCCAGACCGCGCGGAAGGAATTCATCATCCGGGCGGGCCTGGAAGCGGTCAGCCAGTACGAGGCCGAGCACGGCCCGTTCACCCCGGACGAGATTGCCGAGGCCGACGAATGGGCCACCAGGGTCACCCAGCCATCCGGCGCCCGGCGGACCGCGTGACCGGGGTCACCTACGACTCCGGGGCGCTGATCGCCGCCGAACGGGGTGAGCGGCTAATGTGGGCCCGCCATCGTGCCCTGCTGCTCCGCCGCGTCGTACCGACAGTCCCCGCCCCCGTCGTTGCCCAGTGCTGGCGAGGCACACCCCGCCAGGCACAGATCGCCCGGCTCCTGGCCGGATGCGAAGTCGAAACTCTCGATGACACCAGGGCCAGGGCCACCGGAACCCTCGCCGGCCGCGCCCGCACCACCGACATCGTCGACGCCAACGTCGTCGAAAGCGCCCTCCGGCGCGGCGACCTCATCATCAGCTCCGACGAAGGCGACCTGGCCGCCATCGCTGCGGCCGTCAGCCGCCACATCGACATCGACCACCCATAACACCCGACATCACGTTCCGTGGCTGAACGCCATCCACCCGAGTATTCCGTAGCCGCCTAATCTGGGCGCCGAACTGGTCGCCAGCGTGGCCGCTCGTCCCGCGCCAGAACGGGGTGCTCTGTGCGACCACGCTCGTGCGCAAGGCGGCCCCCTCTGAACTCATGCATGCAGCCTGGGCGAGGTGGCGGCGCCGAAGTAGTCTCCGCCTTTGCGGTGCGGATCATCGGTTCCCCAGTCCTGCCGCTGCGGTACCCGCTGGAAACGGGGAAGGTGCTTGCGGCAGTGGATGTACGCCTCGTGCACCTCGACCGCCACCCAGTGCTCAGCTTGGCGGCCGGGCGCGCCGGTGTCAGCGGTTAGCGCGGGGAAGGTGCGCTTTGCCTGCACAGGGTTAAGCACGGACGCGGCGCCGTTGATGTGCAGGCCGATGAGAGCCTCCACGAAGTCAACGATGAGGATGCCGATGTGCGGGTTTTGCAGCATGTTGCCCAGGCTGGCCATGACGCCGTTGCCCCGGTATTCGGGGTAGGCGATGGTGTGGGCGTCGAGGACTTTGATGAACCCTGGCGGGCCGGCGCGGAAGCTGCTGTCACATTCTCCTGCGCCATTGGCGGTGGCGATGAAGAGCGTCTCGGCTGCCGCGACGAACGCCTGCATCCGCTCGTTGAGGTAGCCGAGGACCTGGGTGCCGTAGAACTTGACGGCGCGGCTCGTGCTGCCGCATCGTTCCTGGAGGACGTGCTCGCCGGCTGAGCCGGGCTCGCTGCGGGTGACGGTCATGGGTCCTCGCTTTGCGGGTAGGGCATAGGCGTCGGTGGGTGCCGGTAGAAACCGGGCCGCAGGTCTGGGTTGTCGTAGTAGCGATGGAATACGCCGCATGCGGAGCCTGCCAGGGGCGGAACGATCCAGCTCCAGTCCGCGGGGCACATCCGTCCCGCGCGTTCCTCTCGCTGCAGGTGGGTGAGGAACCGCTCAGACTCGGTGTGATGGTCGGTGACCGTCACCCCAGCTTGGTCGAAGCTATGCAGGACCGCGGTGTTCAGCTCCACGAGTGCCCGGTCGCGCCACAGGCTGCGTTCCGTGGACGTGTTGAGGCCCATGTGCCGCGCGATCGTGGGGCATTTGTTGTACCGGCCGGTGTCCCCGAGGTTCCTGGATCCGACTTCGGTTCCCATGTACCAGCCGTTGAACGGCGTCAACGGGTACCGGATGCCACCAGCGGTGAGGAACATATCGGAGATCACCGGGACGGCATGCCAGCGTAACCCAAGGTCTGCGAACCATGGGTAGCTGGGATGGGTGAGCGGTACCTCGAGCACGGCGTCCGGTGGGATAGCGAAAATCTGCGGCCCTTCCCCGGCCGCCTGGATGATCAACGGCAGCAGGTCAAAGCGGCCACCGGGCCCGGCCCAGCCGAGTCGGTGAGCCAATTCCGTGATGCCGGTGTTGAGTGGGTCACCGGTTACAGTGCCGTCACGCCGCGGGTAGGCGGCGTACCGGATAAGTTGTGAGTTCCAGATTCGCGGGCCTGGCCGCCCGGGGGCGTCTGGGGCGAACACGGTGATCAGCGGCCGGATCCGCCCGCCGTTGGTTGTTTCCCGCAGATGGGTGACGCATTCCGCCGCCACCCCAGCGACGGAAGTAATGTCCCGCCGGTCACGAACCCGCAAGCTTTGCCAATAGAGACGGCCGATGCATCTGCTGGAGTTCCGCCACGCCACCCTGCAGGCGTACGCCAGTTCGGCCGGTGTGTGCGAGTACGTGCCGGTGATGTGAATGGCTTCCAGGACCTCGCTGACACGCTGGCCGGACGGCCCCGCGGCGGGATGTTCCGCATGGAACGCGCGGATGAACTGGGCCGCCTCAGCGGCGTCTGCCGCCCCTGCGGCGTCTGCCGCCCCTGCTGCCACGGCGGGTGACTGAGCTGTCATCCTTAGAGCCTCCATTGCCGAATGCGGCGGACTATTTTGCTGTCTGTTCGCACGTCCTTGCCCAGGTACGGTGAGACGTCGAGGTGGCTACGCCGATCCGGGTCTGGTGTCCTGGTCTGCCACCAGGCGGAGTGGGGACGTGGCCGGACGCCGCAGCAGCTCACGGACGCCAGCCCTCCATGCGAACCCGGCCCTGGCCCTATCCCCAATCCTGGCCCTATCCCCAATGGCCTTGCGTTAAGCTGTGCTGCAACCCTGCGGCCTGCAGAAACTGCTACGTAATGGGCCGAGATCGGTTCGGTTGGGTCCCTAACGCAAGGCCATTGGGCCCTGTCCCAGAGACCAAATACGGCGTGCGCTACGAGTCCTTTCGGTCCTTTCGACGTTGCTTGGTGATCGAGGGCAGCCATATCAGCACCGCAAGAGTGGACGGGGCGACGGTCGCTGGCGATGCGGGCGGATGGTCCCCTCCACGAGGGACCTTGATCGGGGGCGAGGCCGGTGCCTCCTGCCGCGAATAGGATGAGTCCGCCGATGGCCAGGGGGCCGTGATGGTGCCTGGCGGCGGGGCCGGGAAAGCAGCCAGTCACTGAGTTTTTGTGTGCTGCGTCAGGGATGTGCTGACCATCCGCCCCGGAGCTACGAGATATTTTTCGCATTCTTGCTTTCCATCATGGCACCCATGGGCAAAAGAATCACAAACGAAATTTACCCGTATTTAAACACAATCAGTACCCGAGGAAAAGTAAGAATGTTGTTACCCGGCAGGCAGCCATTACATTACTTGTAAGTATCCGGAAATTACATTACTTGTAAGTATCCGGAAGTCTTGGTACACGCCTGCAAGCCAAGCCATCGCAGCAGCCCGGGACCAGAACTCCTGATGTAGAGCGCGCCGTTTGGGTGCCTTTAGCGGGCTGGTCTGCGATTTCAGCGTGTCGCTGCGTGTCAGCGCGAGCCATCGCGTGAGAAGATCTTTGCAAGATTTGATGGCTGCGGGATGGCCCGGCGGCTGACGGCGGTGCAGCCGGTCCGGCTGCGGGCAATTCGTGGCCAGCGCTAACCCGCAGGCCCATGACCAGGGCAGACGCTCTCGATCAAGCCCTCATGTGCCTGTAATCTCCGGAAGTCCGGTCTTGCGCCGACATCGCCTGCGGCGGCCCCGGTCAGCGTCTGGCCTATGCCGCTGCCCGGTCGGTGGGCGGAGGCTTCGGAGCGGTTCGCAGGGGGGCGGAGATTCCGCCGGGTGGCAGCCCGGGTGGCAGCGCTGCGGATTAGGGCAGATAGATCGTTAGCCTGGAGCACCGCGACGAGCGGGCGCCGGGGTGAAACGTTCGGAGGGTAGATGCGCTCGCCAGACTCCCTCGTGCTGGGCTGGGAGGGTTGACTGCTCGGCCCGCCCCCATTCCTCCACGTTGTGCAGCAATGCTTCGAGATAGGCGCGCAAATGCGTACGGTAAACCTCGCTGTATGTGCGCAGGTAGGCAAGCTCCGTGTGGGGATTCCCGCGATCGTCGGCCAAGGCCGTGTCGCTGATGTGCGCCTCCGCAGCGATGCTGGCCTCGGCCTGCGCCTGCTCCAGCATCCGCGCGACCCTGGACCTGGCCTCGTCGAGCATCTGATCGCGGCGCTGCTTGGCACCCGCGGCGAGCTGGCGGCAGTATTGGTGCGCCTCGCTCACGCAGTGGTCTGCGGTCTTTTGTGCCAGTGACATGATTTGAATCGCCTGGAGGCGGGCGTTCTCTGGGTCGTGGCCCGGGTCACCATTCCCGGCATCGCGTATCTGCTGGCGCAGCCGGTACACCTGCTGGCCTAGCGACGCTCGCTCGACGAGCAGCCACGTGAGCTCCTCCTCGACCTTGGCGCAGAAGGCGCGGACATGCTCCTCATCGTATCCGCGGCGGCCCAGCCTGGCGTGGGGAAAGATCATGGAATGAACCTGATCGGGAGTCAGGTGGCCGTCATAGCCGGAGTTATCGCTCATGACGTGCTCCAACCGAAGTCTTCGACGTGGATCCGTGCTGCGGGGACGCGGGCCGAGGTGAGCTTGCCGACCGTCGCCTCGACCATAGCGGTGGGGCCAGCCACGTACACCTCGTGGCGGTCCCACGATCCGCTTCTGGCCACGACGTCGGAGATGAGCCCTCGTTCGCCCGGGTAGTCAGGTTCATCGGATACGGCGGATACGACCGTAAGCCAGGGCCGCTGGGCGGCCATCTTCTCCAGGTCAGGCAGGTCGTACAGGCCCTCAGCGCGGCGGGCGCCGAGGAACAGGTGAACGCGGGGCGGGTCGGGCAGCTCTGCGACCTGCTCCGCGATGGCCTTGACGGGAGCCAGCCCGGTGCCGCCGGCCACCAGGAGAATATCCCGCTCCGGCAGCTTGTCCAGCGTGAACCCGCCGACGGCCTGCCCAAGCCGCAGCCGCGAGCCGACGCGCAGGCCGCGGGCGAGCACGCTGCTCAGCGCCCCGCCGTCGGTCATTTGAATATGGAAGTCGAGTGTGCTGTCCTCACGTGGCGCGTTGGCCATGGAATAGAACCGCCAGATCCGTGGCATGTCCGCCGACTCGATCGCCACCGACTGCCCCGGCGCGTACGGCAGCCGCTGGTGCGTGGTAACGCGGAACACGGCGATGTCGAACGAGCGGAGCTCATGATTGATCACCGTTGCATCCCACCAGGCCGGGTGGAGCGATTCGTCCGCCTGCGCTGCCTCGATCATGACCTTGGCCACCAGGCCGTATGCATCCCGCCACTCGGCTTCCAGGTCAGGTGTCCAGTCCGGCCCACTGAAGTGAGCGAGCGCGGCGAGCAAGCTGGCGCCGACGGCATTGTAATGCCCGACGACCACGCCGAACTTCCGGTGGTCCCGGCCGAGGCCCTGGATGAACGGCACAAGCTCGCTTAGGTTATCCACGTTGGAGACGATCTGCATAAGCGCCTGCACAAGGCGATCACGCTGCGCATTCATCGCCACGGGAAAGAACTCGCGCGTCTCCGGGTGCCGCAAGAACAAATCGGAATAGAAAAACAACGGCACCTCGTCGCCATGCACCGCGACCTTGGCGAAGCTGTCTTTAAGACGCTGAGCATCCATGCGATCACTTCCTGGCTGAGAGCCGATTCGGAAACGCCGCGCGGCCCATGCCCCCCCGGTTGGCTGCCCCCCGGATTCCCCGGCGGTCCACCGGCGGGCCCGCGCATCTGAGTGACCCATCGGGCCTTTCCGGCTGCCCGACATTAATTGCTCAGAGGCCGTTTCCCGGCGCCAGCCACCGCGGGCAGCCGGTCCCCGCCCAAGCACCTGAGCCGCGCACCGTCCAGCCACGGCTGCAGTCCCCTCACCAGACACCGACGCCACAGTCCCCCACCAACCTGTTTCCGAACAGGCTCTGAAACTGCGAGAATCCTCCCGCTAGTACAGAAATTCCCTGCTGAAATGGCACTGTATCGTATCTGACTTACAGCCGTCCCGCTTTTGCCGATCAGTGCAATGTGTCAGTTTGATCACGAAACAGATCCACTATTCATGGTGAATCCCGACAGATCAACTTTCATGGTGAATTGTGGCTGAAACGCCCCAGACGGCGGCCAGGGCGCCGGGCCGCAGCGGCAGTCGCGACTGTGCCGCCGGGCGAACATATCGCAACGCGGCATAGGCCACGGAGAAGGCCAGCAGCACGGCGACGAACCACATCACGCTCACCTCCGCGGTGAGCACGTACTGTACTAGGCGAGGCTTTGGCCTCGTCCCGAAGGTTGCCCAGGCTGCTGGCCGCGCAGAGTTCTCCGCGCTATCCACTGAGAACGCTGCCCAGATCGCCGGAACGGCGCTAGGAGGGGCCCGTCACCACGTTCGCGATGCGCCCGGGCACCACGACGATGCGCTGGACGGGCGCGCCCCCGGTAGCCCGGCCGAAGTCCGCGTGCCCGGTCAGTACCCGCCGGATCTCGTCCTCACCGGCGTCGGCCGGCACCTCGATGGTGAACCGCACCTTCCCGTTGACCTGCACCGGCAGCTGCACGGTCGGCTCGGTGGCCAGGGCCGGGTCGGCGACCGGGAACGGGGCGTAGGCCAGCGACGCGGGATGCCCCAGCAGCGCCCACAGCTCCTCGGCGATGTGCGGAGCCAGCGGCGCCACCATCAGCACCAGCGGCTCGGCCAGCGCCCGCGGCAGGGCCCCGCGCGCGGCCGCGACCTGGGCGGCGTGTGTGGTCAGCTCGATCAGCCGGGCGATCGCGGTGTTGTAGCGGAGCGTCTCCAGATCCCCGCGGACCGCCGTGATCGTCTGGTGCAGCCGCCGGAGCGTGCCGTCGTCCAGATCCTCGTCGCTGACCCGCGGCGCCCCCGTCGCCTCGTCGATGATGCTGCGCCACAGCCGCTGCAGGAACCGGTGCACGCCGATGATGTCCCCGGTCCGCCACGGGCGGTCGGCCTCCAGCGGCCCGGTGGCCATCTCGTACAGCCGCAGCGTGTCCGCGCCGTACCGGGTGTAGATGAAGTCCGGGCTGACGCTGTTCTTCAGGCTCTTGCCCATCTTGCCGGCCCGGCGGGTCACCGGGCGGCCGTTGAAGGTGTACCCGTCGGCCTCGTGCTCCACCTCGGCGGCCTGGACGTACATCCCGCGCTGGTCGGTGAACGCGTCGGCCAGGATGTAGCCCTGGTTGACCAGCCGGCGGAACGGCTCCCGGGTGGACACGTGGCCCAGGTCGTAGAGGATCTTGTGCCAGAAGCGCGCGTACAGCAGGTGCAGCACGCCGTGCTCGACGCCGCCGACGTACAGGCCGACGCCCCCGTCGCCGTCGAAGGCGGCGTCCGGCGGGACCATCCAGTACCGCTCGATCCCGGGGTCGATGAAGGCCTGCTCATTGCCCGGGTCGAGGTAGCGCAGGTAGTACCAGCACGAGCCGGCCCACTGCGGCATGGTGTTCAGCTCACGGCGGTACCGCTTCGGGCCGTCACCGAGGTCGAGCTCGACGTCCGCCCAGTCCCGGGCGCGGGCCAGCGGCGGCACCGGCGGGCTGGACTCGTCGGCCTGCGGCTCCGGCCGGAAGTCGGTCATCTCCGGCAGCCGCACCGGCAGCAGCGTCTCGGGCAGGGCGACGGGCAGGTCGCGGGAGTCGTAGACGATCGGGAACGGCTCGCCCCAGTAGCGCTGCCGGGAAAACTGCCAGTCACGCAGCCGGTAGGCCCGCGTCCCCCGCCCGGTGCCCGTCCGCTCCAGCCAGGCGATCGCGGCCGCGATGCTGGGCGGCTCCGGCAGCGGGCGGATGTTCAGGCCGAACGACGCCGCGAAATCGAGATCACGCTGGTCGTGGGCCGGTACCGCCATGATCGCGCCGGTCCCGTACCCCATCAGCACGTAGTCGGCGACGAAGACCGGGATCTGCTGCCCGGTGCGGGGGTTGACGACGTGCGCGCCGGTGAAGACGCCGGTCTTGGCGCCCTTCCCGGTGGTGCGCTGCCGGTCGCTGAGCCGCGCCGCCACGGCCCGGTACGCGGCGACCGCGGCCCGCGGCGTCCAGGCGCCCGTGCCGTCCGGGACCCCTGGGCCGTCCGGGACCCCGGCGGCGTCCCGGCCTTCGGGGTACGTCCACGCCGGCGGCGTTCCGGCCGGCCACGCCTCCGGCAGGAGCTGGTCCACCAGCGGATGTTCCGGCGCGAGCACCACGTAGGTGGCGCCGGCGAGGGTGTCCGGCCGGGTGGTGAAGACCTCGACGACCCGGCCCGTCCCGTCGGACCCGCCCGTCCCGCCAGTTTCTCCCGCCCTGCCGGCCCCGGCGACGGGCAGGCTGATCAGGGCCCCGTCGCTGGCGCCGATCCAGTTGCGCTGAAGCTGCTTGATGGACTCCGGCCACTGCAGCCCGTCCAGGTCGGCGACCAGCCGCTCGGCGAAGGCCGTGATGCGCAGCATCCACTGCCGCAACGGCCTGCGGTAGACGGGGTAGTTGCCGATGTCGCTGCGCCCGTCCGGGGTGACCTCCTCGTTCGCCAGCACGGTGCCGAGGCCGGGGCACCAGTTCACCAGCTCTTCGGAGCTGTAGGCGAGCCGGTAGCCGTCGATCACGGCGCGCCGTTCCCGCTCCGCCAGCTCACCCCACGGCGTGCCGGACGGGGTGGCCCGCTGCCCGGCCTCGAGCTCGGCGATCAGGTCACTGATCGGCCGGGCCGTCCCGGTCCGCTCGTCCACCCAGCTGTTGAAGATCTGCAGGAAGATCCACTGGGTCCAGCGGTAGAACGAGACGTCGGTGGTGGCGATTTCCCGCCGGCTGTCGTGCCCCAGCCCGAGCCGGCGGAGCTGACGGCGCATGGTGGCCACGTTGGCCTGCGTCGTGACCTGCGGGTGCTGGCCGGTGTCGATCGCGTACTGCTCGGCGGGCAGGCCGAACGCGTCATAGCCGAGGGCGTGCATGACATGCCGGCCGTTCATCCGCTGGTACCGGGCCAGCACGTCGGTGCCGATGTAGCCGAGCGGGTGGCCGACGTGCAGCCCCGCCCCGCTGGGATAGGGGAACATGTCGAGGACGTAGAACCTCGGCCGGCCCTCGACCCGGCCGAACCCGGCTGACAGCGGGCCGGACGGATTGGGGGAGTGGAACGTGCCGTCGGCCTCCCAGCGCTGCTGCCAGCGCGCCTCGATCTCGCCGGCCAGCCACGCGTCGTAACGGAAGGGCGGCGCGTCGGCCGGCCGGGGTTCGCCCGCCGCGCCGGGGCCCGGGGCGGCGGGCGGCGCGTCGGCCATCAGGCCCCGTCACCGCCGGCGGTCAGCGCTTCGAGCAGGTCGTTCATCCGGGTGACGAAGGCGCCCGGGTCCTCGATCCGGGCCCCTAGCGTGAGGACGGCCTGGCTGAACAGGACGTGCGCCCAGTCGCCGAGCCGGGGATCGTCGAGCCGGTGGTTGAGCCGTTTCACCAGCGGGTGCCCCGGGTTGATCTCCAGCACCGGCTGGCTGGGCAGGCCCGAGTTCCGCATCCGCCGCATCAGGTTCATCTCGATGTCGGGCTCGTTCGCCACGATGCACGCGGGCGAGGTGGTCAGCCGGCTGGTCACCCGCACGTCGTAGACCTGGCTGCCCAGGAGTTCCTTCAGCTTCCCGGTCAGGGCCGCGAAGTCGGTGCCGGCCTGCTCGGCGGCCGCCTTCTCGGCCTCGTCCGCCAGCGCGCCCAGATCCGCCGTGCCCTGCGCGACCGACTGCAGCCGCCGGCCGCCGAACTCGTGCAGGCTGGAGACGACCCAGCTGTCCACGGCCTCGTTCAGCAGCAGGACCTCCACGCCCTTGGCGCGGAACGCCTCCAGGTGCGGGCTGCTGGCGGCGGCCGGGCCCGGGGCCAGCAGGTAGTAGATGCTGTCCTGGCCGTCCTTCATCCGCGCCGCGTAGTCGCTGAGGGAGCTCAGCTCCTCGGCGCCGGACGCGGTGGTGCGGAAGCGCAGCAGCTTGGCCAGCTCCTCCCGGTTGGCGTAGTCCTCCGGGATCCCCTCCTTGAGCACGGCGCCGAACTGGGTCCAGAACGTGGCGTACTTGTCCGGCTCGTCCGCGGCCAGGTCGGCCAGCAGCTTCAGGATCCTCTTGACCGCGCTGGACCGGATGTGGCTGACCGCCCGGCTGCCCTGCAGCAGCTCCCGCGACACGTTCAGCGGCAGGTCGCTGGAGTCGATCACGCCGCGGATGAACCGGAGGTACTGCGGCATCAGCTGCCCGGTGTCGGACAGGATGAAGACCCGCTGGACGTGCAGCTTGACGCCATGCCCGGAGTCGGGGATCCACAGGTCGTACGGGGCGCTGCCGGGGATGAACAGCAGCAGCGTGTACTCGTAGGTGCCCTCCATCTTGGCGTGCAGCCAGGCCAGCGGATCCGCGACGTCGCCGGTCAGATGCTTGTAGAAGTCCCGGTAGTCCTGGTCGCTGATCTCGCTCTTGGACCGGGCCCACAGCGCGGAGGCCTGGTTGACCGGCTCCTCGGCGGCCTCTTCGTCGCTGCCGACGGGCTTCTCGGCCGGCATGAGGATCGGCAGGCTGATGTGGTCGGAGTACTTCTGGATGATCGAGCGCAGCCGGTAGCCGTTCAGCAGGTCGTCCTCGCCGTCGCGCAGATGCAGCACGACCGTGGTGCCGCGGGACGGCACATTCACCGTCTCCAGCGTGTACGTGCCCCGGCCGTCGGACTCCCAGCGGGCCCCCTGGCCAGCAGTCAGGCCGGCCCGGCGGGTGGTCAGCACCACCCGGTCGGACACGATGAACGCCGAATAGAACCCCACCCCGAACTGCCCGATCAGCGACGCGTCCGCCCGCTGGTCGCCGGTCAGCGCGTGCAGAAACTCCCGCGTCCCGGACTTGGCGATCGTGCCGATGTGCTCGATCACCTCGGCGTGGCTCATCCCGATGCCGTTGTCCGCCACGGTGATCGTGCCGGCGTCCTTGTCGTAGCTGACCCGGATCTGCAGCGGCCCCTCGTCCTCGGGTGATTCGGATTGGGACATCAGTTCCAGCCGCAGCCGGTCGATTGCATCGGAGGCGTTGGAGATCAGTTCCCGCAGGAAGATCTCCTTGTTGCTGTACAGCGAGTGCACCATCAGATCGAGGATCTGGACAACCTCGGCCTGGAAGCTGAAGCTCTCCGGATCCGCCTGCGCGGTCATCGATGTGTGTCCTTCCCGGGCGGACGGTCAGCGGCCGGCGGCGCCGACGTAGCGTGGTTACACGAACCATAATCTCAGCTTCAGGTGGTGAAACCAGGGCGCATCCGGACGATGGCACCACGGCGCAGGCCCCGGGTGCGCGGGTTGCCGCGTCCCCGCCCGGTCAGTTGGAGGAGCCGTACTGGATCGGCACCTTGACCGACTGGGCCTGCACCCACCTGCCCCCGGTCAGCTGCCAGGCTGTTAGCGTGCCGGCGTTCGCGGCCAGCGCCTCGGTGCCGCCGCCGGCCGGCAGGGCCAGCGTCACCGTCCGCCCGGCCGGCAGCGCGGGCAGCCGCCGCCAGGACGATCCGGGACCGGCGATCGTCTCGGCGCGCTTCCCGGCCAGCACGACACCCAGCCCGCGGTCACCCACCGAGGCGGAAACGGCCGCCGAGCCGCCGGCCCGCAGCACGGGGGACAGCGCCCAGTGCCGCCCGCCGTCGCTGGTCCACGCCGCCAGCAGGCTCACCGACGGCGCGGTGCCCGCTTCCAGCAGCGCCACGTCACCGTCGCTGGTCCGGCTCAGCCGGAGCACCCGGACCTGGCGCCCGCCGAGCACCGGCACGGCCGGGCTGACCCGGTGCCACGCCCCGCCCGTGTAGCCGAGCACGGCCACGGTGCCGGGCCGGCCGCACGTCCCGGCCAGCAGCGGCGTCCCGGCCGGCGTATAGGCGGCGGCCGTCAGCCCGGTCAGCCCGCAGCCGCGGGCCGCCGGGCTCGCGGCCAGCGCCCGCTGCGTGGTCAGCGTGGTCCAGGGAGCGCCGGGTGTGGCGGCCACGGTGACCTGGCCGCCCTGGCCGAGCGCGATCAGCTGGCTGCCGGGCGCGGCGGCCAGGGCGTCCGGGACATTCGCGAGGCCCGCCTGCGGCGGGCTCGTCGTCCAGCTGCGGCCCAGGTCAGTGGTGCTGGTGATGGGGGAGAAGCCGAGGTCCAGGCTCGGCCGCACCCCGGCCACCAGGGTCTTCCCGGCTGCGCTCGCCGCTGTCTTCCCGGCCGCGCTCGCCCCGCCAGCCCCGCCAGCCCCCGCTGGCCGCACCAGGCGCGGCCAGCACGATCGCGCCGTTGGTCGCGATGTCCGGCGGGGTCTGCAGGGACCAGCGGTGGCCTCCCGAGGGCAGCACGAACAGCTGCCAGAACTGGTCCGCGCCGGACGCCGCGCCCATCGGGACCGTCGCCCAGGTGGCCCCGGCGGCGTCCGCCGACGTGCTCAGCGACAGCGGCGCGGGAGCCGCCGGGCCCGGCGTCACCGGCCCGCCGGACACGCTCCCGCAGCGGGCCGCGCCGGCCGCCAGCGCCAGAGCCCCGCCGCCAGAGCCCCCGCCGTCCGCCACGCCCCGCTTACCGGCTTCCGCGCGCGGCCGACCGTCGTCCGCGCTCCGCTGACCGCCCGCCCCGCCCCGCTCACCGGCCACCCCCGCCTGCTGGGCCGCTCCCCGCTGGCAGGCCGCTCGCCTCGTCCGCGTCATGAGGTGCGGAGCGTCTGGGTCGCCGCGTCGGCCAGTTCGGTGGCGAACGACGCCTGGGTGGCCGCGGTGCCCGGCCCGGGATCCATGTCCAGTTCCTCGCGGATCTCCCCGTGGGTGTCGATGACGAAGGCGATGTCACTGTGCCCCACCATCGCACCGGCCGGCAGCGTCTCGGCCGGCTGGCCGTAGGCCCGGTACACCTGCTTCAGCCGCGCCGTGCTGCCGGTCAGGTACCGCCAGTCCGGGGTCCCGGTCAGGCCCTCCTGGCGGTCGAACGCCTGGAGGTAGGGCAGCTGCGTGTACAGCGGGTTGACGTCGACGGCGACCAGCTCCACCTTCCCGCGGGCCGGCCCCAGCAGCTGCGCGGCCTGCCGGAACTCCTGGGCGATGAGCGGGCAGTCGGTCACGCACACCGGGTCGAGGAACGTCAGCAGCACCACCTTGCCGCGCAGCCCGGACAGCGCGACCGGCCGGCCGTTCTGGTCGGTCAGCCCGAAGCCGGGCGCGGGGATGTTGATCGGGCTGCCGCTCCCGTCGATGGACTGCGCCAGGATGGTGCTCGCGGCCGGGGTGGTCTGGGCCGCCGCCATCGGGACGGCACCCAGGACGATCACACCGAACGCGGCCACCGACGTCATCGTGCCGAAGGTAGCCGCCCGCATGGCCCGCCCCATGGCCGCACGCAGCGCGGCGGGCCGCATCCGCCCCCGCCAGCCAGGCTCCGCGAGGTCCCAGCCGCTCCCGGCAGCCCCAGCCACCGGGACGGTCTCCGGGGCCGGGGCCAGCGCCAGGAAGCCCCCGGCCGCCAGCAGCACCATCGGGATCATGCTGTTCGGGTCGGTGCCCAGGCCGCCGAAGAAACCGAAGTCCTCGATCAGCACCCAGTCCGCGAAGCACAGCACGAGGAACGCCGCGAGGGCCGGGCGGGCCACCTCGCGCCGGCCGGTCAGGAAGGCCACCCCGATCACCGCCAGCGCGGCCACCGCCACCAGGTTGACGGCGAAGCCGTGGTCGCGCGTCAGCGTGCCGAAGCCGGAAACCAGCGAAGCCAGGAAGCGCGGCTGCGACGTCCCGGCCATCGTGGCGGTCATGCCGGTCAGGGTGCCGGGCCGGCCTCCGGAGTGGCCCGTCCAGAAGCCCCGGCCCGGCCAGGCCTGCAGGACCGCCATGCCGATCAGGAACAGGCCGAAGCCGCGCCAGGATCGTCCGCCCCAGCCGCGGCGACCGCCAGCTCCGGTCCGGCAACGCGAGCAGCCCGCCCGCGACGGCGTACAGCAGCGCCGCCCCCGGTGCCCCGAACAGCCAGGTCAGCCCGGGGGCGAAGATCCCGCCGAACGATTCGCCGAAGATCCAGACCACCAGGCCCCAGGCCACGCTGGCCAGCCCGGCCAGCCGCCCGGAAACGCCGCGCGGCGCGGCCAGCAGCCACAGCCCGATCCCGATCTGGATCCACACCGCCGCGGCGCCGGCCTGGATCGGATGATAGGACCACGTGGTCCCGGCCCAGTTGACCAGGTGCTGCACCCAGTGCGGGGAACTCGCCGCGGCGGGCTCGATGACCTGCGACGGGAGGCCCGCGGCCATCCGGGGCTGCGCCTGGAGCAGCCCGTCGAGCAGCCATAGCAGCCCGAAGCCGATCCGCAGCACCTGATGCCCGGCGGGCTCGTGCCGGGCGGCCCGGGCCGGGGCGGCTGCGGCGGTCTCCGCCCGGCCGCGGACGCTGACCCACACCACCGAGAGCACGGCGAAGATGGCCAGGGCGATCAGCCCCTGGTGCAGCAGCGCCGCGCGGAACGCGGCGACCACCGTGGGGTCGTCGGCGTTCAGGCCGGTGTTCATCCCGGGCATGGCGTCCGCCAACCTCCGCGGCTTACGTATCTTTCGGGGGCCCATCAGCAGTCTGGCACGGTCAGCCTACAACTACGAGCCGTAGTAAGTCCGGCCGGCCGGTCAGGGCGTCCCGGGCGCCGTCACGTCCGCATTCACCGTGACCTGCCCGGCGCGGCGGAAGGTCAGGGTCAGCGGCACCGTGCGGTCGCCCTCGAAGCGCACCGGATCGGTCAGGACCACATCATTACCGAACGGGGTCAGTGTGACCGTGGTCCTGGCCGGGATGGCCAGCCCCGGCACCAGCGAGCCGGGGTCTTCCGGCCCGCTGCTGCGTCGCAGCACGATGTGCCGCGCGGCCGGGCTGCGCACCGAGAGCAGCTCGTCCGGCTGGCCGGTCGGGTTCCAGATGGTCAGGAAGGTGCCGGCGGGCCCGGACGGGGCGGCCGCCGCGCCGGGATAGCTCCGCATCGGCACCGCGGCCTGGGTGATCTGGATCCGCACCGGGGTGATGTTGCCCGCGCCGCCGGTGGCCACCCAGGCAGACAGCAGCCCGATGAGAACCGCGGCGCAGGCTACCGGCCCGGCGCCGGCCCGGGCCAGATCCCGCAGCCAGCCCGCCGCGCCCGCCCGGCCGTCCGGGCCCGCCGGGCGCTCCCCGTCCGGCGGCCCGGGCTGACCCGGGTCCGGCCGCTCCGTCCGGCCGGCCATGGCTGCCGCGCTCACCCGGTACCGGCCCCTGGCCCGCCCGCGGGGGCCGCTGCGGCGCGCCGCCGGCCGAAACGGCGCAGCTGCAGGCTGTTGCCGGTCACGATCAGCGAGCTGGCGGCCATCGCGATCCCGGCGAACAGCGGGTTGAGGTAGCCGAGCGCGGCGGCCGGGATCGCGATCACGTTGTAGCCGAACGCCCAGACCAGGTTGCCCCGGATGACGGCCAGCGTGACCCGGGCCAGCAGCAGCGCCTCGGCGATCGTGTTCGGGTCCCCGTTGACGAGGGTCAGGTCGGCGGCGCCGATGGCCGCATCGGTCCCGGTGCCGGCGGCCATGCCGAGGTCGGCCTGGGCCAGCGCGGCCGCGTCGTTGACGCCGTCGCCGGCCATGGCCACCGCGTACCCCTCGCCCTGCAGCTGCCGGACCTTCTCCGCCTTT
This sequence comes from uncultured Actinomycetes bacterium, assembly GCA_963808295.1. Classification (GTDB taxonomy): domain Bacteria; phylum Actinomycetota; class Actinomycetes; order Streptosporangiales; family Streptosporangiaceae; genus Bog-532. Next base: position 16,075 of record CAWEFP010000029.1, read on the forward strand.
TCCTCCGGGCGGACCCGGGCGAACACGTTCTGCTTCGGGATCTTCAGCTGGGCGGCCACGGCCTGGGCGGTGCGCTCGCTGTCGCCGGTGAGCAGCGCGGTGGCCAGGCCGAGCCGCTGGATGCGGGCCACCGCGGCGGCACTGCCGGGCCGCAACGTGTCGGCGACCACCAGCACGGCGCGTACCGCGTCGTCCCAGCCGGCCAGCACCGCGGTCTGGCCGGCGCTCTCGGCGGCCGCGGTGGCCCGGCGCAGCGGCACCGGTACGGTCAGCCCCAGGTCCGCGAACAGCTCCGGGCTGCCCACGGTCACCGCGCGGCCGCCCACCACGCCGCGGACCCCCGCCCCGGGCAGCGGCTCGAAGCCGGTGACCGGCAGCAGGCCGCCGAGACGGGCGGCGGCGTCCCGCGCGATCGCCTGCCCGATCGGGTGCTCGGACGCGTCCTCCACCGCCCCGGCCAGCCGCAGCGCCTCGTCCTCGCCGGTGCCCGGTGACGTGGTGATGGCGTGCAGCCGCATCGTCCCGGTCGTCAGCGTGCCGGTCTTGTCGAAGACGACGACCCGGACGTGCCGGGCGTCCTCCAGCGCGCGGGCGCTCTTGACCAGGATGCCCAGCTCGGCCCCGCGGCCCACCGCAGCGAGCAGCGCCGTGGGGGTGGCCAGACCCAGCGCGCACGGGCAGGCGACCACCAGGACGGCCACGGCCGCGCCGCCGGCGGCGGTCACGCGCAGGCCGGCGCCCAGCCAGAATCCGAGCGTGACCACCGCGAGGCTGATGACGCACGGGACGAAGACCGCCGCGATCCGATCCGCCAGCCGCTGCGCGGACGCCTTGGACGCTTGCGCCTCGCCGACCAGCCGGGTGATCTGCGCCAGCAGCGTGCCGGCGCCCACCCGGGTGGCCCGCACCACCAGCCGCCCGCTCATGTTGAGCGTCGCGCCGGTCACCTCGTCACCCGGGCCCACCTCGGCGGGCGTGGACTCGCCGGTGACGAGCGACGCGTCGACGGCGGAGCTGCCCTCGGTGATGACCCCGTCCGTGGCGATCTTCTCGCCGGGCCGCACCACGAACAGCTCTCCAACCGTGAGCGTGTCCACCGCGACCCGCTGCTCGGTGCCGTCCCGCAGCACGGCGACGGTCTTGGCCCCCAGCCCGGCCAGCGCGGTGAGCGCGGCCCCGGACCGGGCCCGGGCGCGGGCCTCCAGGTAGCGGCCGGCCAGCACCGCGGCGGGGACCCCGGCAGCCACGTCCAGGTACAGCGGATGGCTGCCGGCCAGGCCGAACGTCGAGCCGAACGACATCCGCATGGACAGGTCGCTGCCGCCGGAGGTGAACAGCGCGTAGAGAGACCAGCCGAACGACGCGGCCACCGCCATGCTGACGAGGGTGTCCATCGTCGCCGCGCCGTGACCGAGACCCGCCCAGGCCGTCCGGTGCAGCGGCCAGGCGCCCCATACCGCCACCGGTGCGGCCAGCACGAGGCTCACCCACGGCCAGCCGCTGAACTGCACGGCCGGAACCATGGCCAGCACGACGACCGCGACGGCCAGCGGGACGCAGACGGCCAGCCGCCGGCCCAGCGCGCGGGCCGCCTGGTCGGCGGCCAGGTCGTCCGGCCCGGAGGCTCCAGTCTGCGGAGCGGGCGCGGTCGCCGAATACCCGCACGATTCGATCACGCCGATGAGTTCGCCGGCCGCCCGCCCGCCCATGCTCGCGAAGTAGGCGCGCCCAGTGGCGTAGTTGACGCTCGCCGTCACCCCGTCCAGCCGGTTCAGCCGCCGCTCGATCCGGGCCGCACACGCGCCGCAGCTCATCCCGCCCACGATCAGCTCGGCCTGGACGCTGGTCCCGGTCCCGGCCTCCCCGGTCCGCATGTCGCTCATCGCCTGACCCGCCCGCTCATGTCACGGCCGCTCATCTCAGGGGCCGCCCATGTTCATCGAGCCGCCCGTGCCCCCGCCGCCCGGGTTCGCCGGCCCCGGGCTGGACGTCCCGGACGAGGACGAGCCCACGGTGACCGGCCCCAGGTGCGCCCCGGCGGCGTACGCCCCGATGAAGATCACCGCGAGCAGGAGCAGGAAGCCGCACAGCTTCGCGGCCGGGCTCACCGGGACATCGCCTTCCTCCCTGCTGCACACTGGTGACCGCCGCTGCGTCATCGCCGCCGCTGCCGATCATCCTGTCAGGGGTTATGCTGCCACATTGCGGGAACGCGGCCAGATCACACGGAACGCTGGCCGTCCGTGACCCTGGAGACCGGTCCGGTTATACGGAGGAGGCAGACGCGCAGATGCTGTACCCCCTGCGCCCCCGCCCCGCCGCCACGAGAGCCCCCGTTTCCCCGCAAACGCGAGAGATCGAGCTCACGATCGAGGGGATGAGCTGCGCGGCGTGCGCGGTCCGGATCGAGAAGAAGCTCAACAAGATCGAGGACGTCACGGCGGCGGTGAACTACGCGACCGCGACGGCCCGCGTGACCGCGCCGTCCGTCCTGCCCGTGCAGACGCTCACCGCCGCGATCGAGGCCGCCGGATACTCCGCCCGGGACAACGGCGGGCCGGACGCCGGCGAGCTGGCGGCCGGGCGGGACGCCGCGTACCTGCGCCGCAGGCTGATCGTCGCCCTCGTCTTTTTCGTTCCGCTCACCGATCTTTCCCTGCTGCTGTCGCTGGTGCCGTCCGACCGGTTCCCCGGCTGGCGGTGGGTCCTCGTGGGCTGCGCGGCGCCGGTGGCGCTGTGGGCCGCGTGGCCGTTCCACCGGGCCGCGCTGAAGAACGCCCGGCACGGCGCCGCCTCGATGGACACGCTCGTCTCGCTGGGCATCATCGCGGCCTGCGGGTGGTCCGGCTACGCGATGTTCGCCCTCGACCGCGGCCCGTCCGCCGAGGGCGTCCGGTGGCAGCTCACGCACGGCAACGGCGGCGGCATCTACCTGGAGGTCGCCGCCTCGGTCACCACGTTCCTGCTGGCCGGGCGGCTGTATGAGGCGCGCGCCCGGCGGACCGCCGGGGCGGCCATGCGCGAGCTGGCGGCCGCGGGCGCCAGGGACGTGTGCCTGCTGGCGGCCGACGGGACCGAGCGCCAGATCCCGGCCGTCCGGCTGCGGCCGGGGGACATGTTCGTCGTCCGCCCCGGTGAGACCATCGCGGCGGACGGCGAGGTGCTGTTCGGCCGGACCGCGGTGGACCGCAGCATGATGACGGGAGAGCCGGTCCCTGCCGAGGCCGCCGAGGGCGACAGCGTCGTCGGCGGGACCATCGCGCTCACCGGGCGCCTGGTCGTCCGGGCGGTCAAGGTCGGCCCGGACACCCAGCTCGCGCACCTGATCCGGCTGGTCGAGCAGGCCCAGGCGGAGAAGGCGGCCATCCAGCGGCTGGCGGACCGCATCTGCGGGGTGTTCGTCCCGGCCGTCCTGGCGTGCGCTGTGCTCACGCTGGCCGGGTGGCTGCTGGCGGGCAGCCCGGCCGGGCATGCGTTCAGCGCCGCGCTCGCGGTACTGATCATCGCGTGCCCGTGCGCGCTCGGCCTGGCGACCCCGGCCGCCCTGGTGGCGGCGTCCGGCCGCGGCGCCGAGCTCGGCATCTTCATCAAGGGCTACCAGGCGCTGGAGTCGTCCCGGTCGGTCGACACGGTCGTGCTGGACAAGACCGGCACCGTCACCACCGGCCGGATGTCGCTGGCCGGGGTCCAGACCATGCCCGGTACCGGCCGGGCGGAGCTGCTCCGCTACGCGGGCGCGGTGGAGCAGGCGTCCGAGCACGCGGTCGCCGCGGCGATCACCGCCGCCGCCCAGGCGGAAGCCGGTCCCCTGCCTCAGGCCGGGCGCTTCACCGCGCTGCCGGGCCTCGGCGCCCGCGGTCTCGTCGACGGCCGCGAGGTCGTCATCGGGCGCGCGGCGTTGTTCGCCGAACGGGGCCTGCCGGTCCCGCCGGACCTGCTCAGCCCGGCATGGCAGCCGGGCTGCACCACGGTGCTGATCGGCTGGGACGGCCTCGTCCGCGGCGCGGTCGCGGTCACCGACACCGTCAAGCCGTCCGCTGCGGCCGCCGTCGCCGATCTTCGCGCGCTCGGGCTGCATCCCATCCTGCTGACCGGCGACAACGAGCCCGCCGCCCGCGCCGTCGCGGCCGCCACCGGGATCGAAGAGGTCATCGCCGGGACGCTGCCCGCCGGCAAGGCCGCCGTGATCAGGGATCTCCAGGCCCGGGGGCGCCGCGTGGCCATGGTCGGGGACGGCATCAACGACGCTCCCGCGCTGGCCGCGGCCAGCCTGGGGCTCGCCCTGGGCTCCGGCACGGACGTCGCGATCTGCGCCGCGGACCTGATCCTGCTGCGCGATGACCTGGGCGTCGTCGCGGACGCGATCAGGCTCGCGCGCGGTACGTTCCGGACCATCCGCCGCAACCTCGCCTGGGCGTTCGGCTACAATCTGGCCGCCTTGCCACTGGCCGCGCTCGGCTTCCTCAACCCCATCGTGGCCTCGGCCGCGATGACCCTCTCCTCAGTCTTCGTAGTCTGGAACAGCCTGCGGCTCGGCCGGTTCCGGGTCCGGGCCGCGCCGTCCCGCCGGCCGGTGGCCGCCGCTGCGCCGGGCCGAGCGGCTTGATCAGGGCAGAAGCGTCGTCATACTGAAGTTGACTGGGCAATGGCGCGGACGAATCACCAGGCCGGAGGGCTGCGTGTACGGGTACAGCCACGACAAGGACAACTATCTCAGGCGCCTGCGCCGCATCGAGGGTCAGGTGCGCGGCCTGCAGCGGATGATCGAGGACGACAAGTACTGCATCGATATCCTCACCCAGGTGGCGGCGGCGACCAAGGCCCTGCAGTCGGTGGCGCTCGGCCTGCTGGAGGAGCACCTCAGTCACTGCGTCACCGAGGCGGTGGCCGAAGGCGGCGACGGCGCCACCGAGAAGGTCCGCGAGGCCTCCGAGGCCATCGCCCGGCTCGTCCGGTCCTGAGCACCGCCGCCGATCCGCGACGCCCGTCCGGCCCGAACCGCCGACGTGGCCGGGTAACGCCCCCGCGGCGTTCCGTTCGGTCTTAACATACTGACGATCATGGAAGGGGCCTCGATGGCGACGATGACCTACAAGGTGACCGGCATGACCTGCGGGCACTGCGCCAGCGCGGTGACCGGCGAGCTCGGCAGCCTCGGCGGGGTGTCCGCGGTGACCGTGGACCTGGTGCCGGACGGCGTCTCCCTGGTCACCGTCACCAGCGACCGCGCGCTGCGCGCCGAAGCCGTCACCGAAGCCCTCGACGAGGCCGGCGGCTACCTTCTCACCGCCTGATCCCCGCCATCAGCCCACTATGGGCAGAGTTTTGGGGGCGGGCATTATCGGCCCAAGACTCTGCCCATAGGCGTGCTCAGCGGGCGATCAGTTCGGCGACGGCCTGGTCGAGGCGGCCGGAGCGGGCCTCCTCGATGAGGACCGCGAACTGGTCCGCGCTCATCTGCACCCGCTGGCCGAAGTCGTCGGTGATGACGATCTTCCGCTCCGGGGGCGCCTCATGGTCGACGAACAGCTCCGGGCAGCCGCAGCTGCACTGCCCGCACAGCAGGGCGAATCGGGTGAGACGCTCGGTGTCATCCATAACCGGGCTCCATTCCTCGGCGATTCCGAACCGAGCGTCACACGCCATAAACGGTTCGTCAACCCTCTGCTGCCGGGAAATCCGTCACCCGTTCCTTTGACGAAAACGCCATTGATACCCCCGCCGGGTTAATGCGATACCCCCCGAGGGTTTTCCGCATACCCGGCCCTGGTTACCGGAATACGGCCTGGGGGTTTACCGGGCCGTTCCCTCTGAGGTTACAGCAGTCATTCGGAAGGCCTGATGAACTGGTACTTTACCCGGGATCAGGGCCATTCAATAACTTGCTGACCGGTCTGCGTTGCGGCGCGCTTAAACGCCCTCTACTGTTTTATCGAATTGTCCTTCGTGTCCCGCGGGAATCCCGGTCAGCTTCCCGGCATTCCCGGCCGGGCGCCGGGTCCCGGTACGACGAGCGAGGAAGACCTGCATGAGCGATATCGCCGTGGGGCGGGGCCGGCTGGGCACGGCCGCAGCGGCGTCGGGCGCACGGCGGATGCTGCAGCTGGGCCTGGCGGCGATCTGGCTGCTGGACGGCGTGCTGCAGTACCAGTCGTTCATGTTCACGAAGGCCTTCGGCCAGATGATCGGGTCCACGTCGTCCGGTAACCCCGGTGTCGTCGCCCACCCCATCAACTGGAACGCGAACCTCGTCGAGCACCACCTGGTGCTGGCGAACGCGAGCTTCGCCACCATCCAGCTGCTGATCGGGCTGGGGATCGCCTGGCGGCCAACGGTCCGGCTGGCGCTCGCCGCCTCGATCGTGTGGTCGCTCGGGGTGTGGTGGTTTGGCGAGGGCCTCGGCGGGGTGCTGAGCGGCGCCGCGAGCCCGGTGAACGGCGGCCCCGGCGCGGTGATCATCTACGCGCTGCTCGCCGTCCTGCTGTGGCCCGGCGACCGGCCCGGTGTGACCGCCCCGTTCGTGGCGGCCCGGGCGGTCGGGGCCACCGTGGCCCGTGTGCTGTGGCTGGTGCTCTGGGGCAGCCTGGCCTACTTCGCGCTGACGCCGGCCAACCGGGCGCCGCAGGCGCTGCACGACATGATCGCGGGGATGGCGGGCGGGGAGCCTGGCTGGCTGGCCGCCCTGGATAAGCATTCCGCCGCACTGGTCGCCGACCAGGGGCTGGCCGCCTCCATCGTGCTGGCCGCCGCGCTCCTGCTCATCGCCGTCGGCGTCTACCTGCCGCCCCCGGCGGCCCGGGCCACGCTGATCCTGGCCCTGGTGGTGGCCGCGGTCATCTGGGTGGTCGGGGAGGCGCTCGGCACCATCCTGACCGGCGGCGGCACCGATCCCAACTCCGGCCCGCTGCTCGCCCTGCTGGCCCTGGCCTACTGGCCCATCGCGGCGACCGGCGTACCGCCCGCGTGGGCGGCCGGCCGCCCGCTGGCTGACGACGGACACGAAGGGATATCGGCATGACCATTCCCGCCTGGATCCTGGACATCTTCGCCACGGTCATGCTCCTGGTCGCCGCGGTCAGCGCCGGGCAGCTGGCCGTGGCCCGCCCCTGGCGGCGTGGCGGCGCGGCGGACGCCGACATTACCGTCTCCCATCTGCTGATGGGCATCGCCATGGCGGGCATGCTGGCGGCCGGCCTGAGAACCCTCCCGGGCGCCGCCTGGGAAGTGATCTTCGCCGTCATGACGGCCTGGTTCGCCTGGCGCCTGTGGCCGGAGGCGAGGGGCCGCGGCGCTGGCGCCCTGGCCCGCGGCCACCACGCACCGCACCTGGTGCACAGCGCGGCCATGCTCTACATGTTCGCCGCCCTCGCCGCCCCGGCGGCGGGCGGCTCCGGGATGGCCGGGATGGGCGGCTCGTCCGGTGGGACGCAGACGCTGCGCCTGCCCACGCTGGCGTTCGTCTTCGTCCTGCTCCTGGTCGGCTACACGGTCCGCGACCTGGACCGGCAGGCCCTCGCGGACGGGTACTTCCACGTCGTGGGCGGGGGCCTGGCACCCGCGGGGCTCGCCGGGCCTGCCGGGCCTGCGCTGGCCACGGCCTCGCTCGCGCCCGCGACCGGGCCCGCCTCCGGTGCTCCGGCCTGGCAGGGCGCTGACGGCCCGACCGCCGTAGCCGCCATGGCGCAGGCCCAGGCTACCCAGGCGGCAGAGGTATCGCCGGCCGACCGGACGGAAGGACGGGGCGAGGCCGGCCCGCTGGCGGCGGGCAGGCTGCTGCTCGCACCCGCCATGGTGAAGGGCTGCCGGGTGGCGATGGGCGTCACCATGGCCCTCATGCTGATCATCATGATCTGAGCGTCCGCGCCAGCGCCGCGTGACGACACAGTTGCGGCAGATTTGTTATTGCAACTGACTTGCAGGCTTCCCTAGACTGGCCCTGATAAGCAGCTCTGACCAGGACAATCTGCGGAAGGTGTGAGCCCGTGGCTGATCCGCTCGGCCGTCTGGCCAAAATCCGGCGAGGGCTCAGCCCGGCGGAGTGGACCAGGGTCGGCGCGATGGCCGCCGTCGTCGTCGGGCTCAACGTCGTCGGCTGGGGAATGCTGGCCGCGGCGCTGGGCGGCCACTACCACATCGGCAAGACGACGGTGTTCGGCGTGGGCACGGGGGCGCTCGCCTACACCCTCGGCATGCGGCACGCGTTCGACGCCGACCACATCGCGGCGATCGACAACACCACGCGCAAGCTCGTCGGCGAGGGCAAGCGCCCGCTGTCGGTCGGGTTCTTCTTCTCCCTCGGGCACTCCAGCGTCGTGTTCGCGCTCGCGGTCCTGCTGAACTTCGGCATCCGGGGTCTCGGTGAGCAGCTGCGGAACGGCCACTCGAACCTGCAGTACACGACCAACATCATCGGCACCTGCGTGTCCGGCTTCTTCCTGTTCCTGATCGCCGCGTTCAACATCGTCATCCTGGCCGGGATCCTCAGGGTGTTCCGTGAGATGCGCTCCGGCGCCTACGACGACGAGCAGCTGGAGGAGCAGCTCAACAAGCGCGGCCTGATGAACCGCTTCCTCGGCCCGCTGGCCCGCCGGGTGGACACCCCGTGGAAGATGTACCCGATCGGGTTCCTGTTCGGCCTGGGCTTCGACACCGCCACCGAGGTGGCCCTGCTGGTGCTGGCCGGCACCGCCGTGGTCGGCGGGCTGCCGTTCTACGCGATCCTGTCGCTGCCGATCCTGTTCGCCGCCGGGATGAGCCTGTTCGACACGATCGACGGCTGCTTCATGAACTTCGCCTACGACTGGGCCTTCGCCAAGCCGGTCCGCAAGGTCTACTACAACCTGACCATCACCGGCCTGTCCGTGTTCGTGGCGGTGTTCGTCGGCGCGACCGAGCTGCTCGGGCTGCTCGCCCACGACACGAACCTGAACGGCTCGTTCTGGACGTTCATGCAGAACTTCAACATCAACACGGCCGGGTTCGTCATCGTCGGGGTCTTCGTCGTGACCTGGGCCATCGCCCTCGGGGTGTGGCGTTTCGGCCGCATCGAGCAGAAGTGGGACGCCCGCCCGGCCGACACCCGCGAATAGGTTCCGGGACCTTCCCGCGGCGTCGGCCTCAGCCGGCTTGCGTCGGCCTCAACCGGGCTCTGGCGTCGGCCTCAGCCGCATGCTGCGTTATCTCCGGCTCATTGCGGCCACGTGACCACGATGTGTTCGCCGATGCGCTACGATCCGTCAAGTTAGGTAAGGCTAACCTTCAATGGAGTGAGCGTGCGGCTGCATCTGATCGCCTCGAAGCCGACCGATTCGGTGATCTATGGCTTCCTGCCCGCCGCCGCCCGGCTCGGCCTGGACGTTCTCCTGCTGACCGATCAGCCGGAGGCGCACGAGCGGGCCATCGCGCGGGCGCGCGGCCGGCGCGCCCGGGCCCGCGCTGCGATACGGCCGTGGGCACCGCTCCGGGCCAGGCTGACCGTGCCCTGAGCGGGGCTGGCCCGGGTCCCGTGCGCATGGTGCGATGCGATCCCTGGGACGCTCGCGCGCTGATCGCCCAGATCGCTGCGCTGCCCGCCCCGGACGCCGTGTTCACCAACTCCGATCACCTGCAGACCCAGACCGCGCTGGCCGCCGACTATTTCGGTCTGCCCGGCAAGGACTGGCGCTCGGCGCTGCGCGCCAAGGACAAGGCCCTGATGCGCCGGCGGCTCGCCGAAACCGGCGCCGAGCGCGTCGGCGCGGTCACGATCACCGCCGCGACCCGGCATCCGCAGCGCGGCCTGGCCTATCCGGTCGTCCTCAAACCCGCCACCGGAGTGGCCAGCGAAGACGTCGTGCTGGTCGCCGGCGCCGAAGAGCTGGCGCGGCGCAGCGCGGGGATCTTCGCCCGGCGGCCCGGTGAGCGGCTCATCGCCGAGGAGTACCTGCCCGGGACGCTGCGGACGCTGGAGACCCTCGGTGACGGGACGACGACATGGGTGCTCGGCGGGTTCCGCACCGACCTGTCCGCGCCGCCGTTCTTCATCGAGGAGCGGCTCACCTGGGACACGCCGGTTCCGGCCGCGGCCGAAAGGCACGTCCTGGCCGCGCTGGATGACCTGGGCGTCTCGTTCGGCGCCTGCCACACCGAGTACGTCCTCGGCGCCGGCGGCGACCCGCGCCTGATCGAGGTGAACGACCGGCTGATCGGCGACCATGGTGACTTCCTGCTCGCCGACCTGCTCGGCGTGGACCTGTTCGAGCTCACCCTGCGGGTCTATCTCGGCGATTCCCTGCCGCCGGCCCCGCCGCAGGCCGGGGGGCACGCGATCACCGACTGCGTGGTCGCGGGCCGCGCCGGCGCGCTCGTGGCGGCGCCGCGGGGCGGCGCGCAGCCAGGGGCGGAGCCCGGGGTCGCGCTCACGTACTGGCCGCTGCGGCAACCGGGGGACGCGCGTCCCGCTGACCCACACCAACCGGGACTACCTCGGTGTGATCAGCGCCCTCGGCCCCGATCCCGCGGCCGTGGAACGCTCGGTCGCGGCGCTGCGCGGCTCCGGCCGCTGGCAGATCAGCGGGGAGCCCGGCCATGACATCCGCCGGGACGGCGGCAGCGACCGGCAGGCCGCCGGGCGTGCAGCAGGCCGCCGGGCATGAGCTGGCCGGGCCGAGGCGACTGAGCACGAGCTGGCCGCCGCCGTCGTGGACACGCTGCTGCGGGAGGACTACGGCGGTCTCACCCGGCGGGTGCGGCCCGGGCCGGCCGGCCCGGTGCTGGACCTTCCGCGCGGGCCCGGGAAGGGCAGTACCGCCGTACCGCTCGAACCGGATGGGTTCCTCACCGATCTGCGCATCCGCCGCCCCGGGCCGCCGCTCACCCTGGACGACGTCGCGGCGATGCTGGCGGCCGTCGCCGATCCGGCCGACCACGAGGGCGTGGCCGCGTTCGCGGCGGAGTGCCGGCAGGCGCTGGCCGCGCTCCGGCTGCGCCGCCGTGAACTGCCCGCCGTCCGGCCGCGCCCGGCCCGCCGCCGGCCCCGGCCCCGGACCGGCCGGGCAGCTCGGCTACGACGCGCTGGCCGCCGCCATGCCGCATCCGGCCTACCCGACGTCGCCGTGCCGGCTCGGCTTCACCGACGCCGACTCGCTGCGATACGCGCCGGAGTACCGGCCGGCGTTCGAGCTGAACTGGGTGGCCGTACCCCGCGACGCACTGGTCGGGCCGGCCAGGGCGATCCGCCGTGGTGGCCGCAGCCGGCCGACCTGGGACTGCCGGCGTCGCCTGGCCGAGACGCACGACCTGCTCCCCGTGCACCCGCTCACCGCGCGCCACGAGCTGACCCGGGCCCTGACCGAACGGGGGCTCACCCGCCCCGGCGCCGGCAGGCCGCGACCTGGCCGGGCCGGCCCGGGCGGTGGTCGCGCCGGGCACCTGTCTGCGGGTGACTCCAACCTTGTCGACGCGCACGGTGGCCGTGACCGGCCAGCCCGGGAGGCACCTCAAGCTGCCGTTGCCGACGAGCACGCTGGGGCTGCGCAACCGGCGGTGCATCGTGCCCGGCACACTGGCCGACGGCGCGCTGGTCCGCTGCCTCGTGGCCGCGGCCGTGGTGAGCGATTCCCGGCTCGGTGCCCTGCTGCTGGCCGACGAGGGCAGCTACGCTCACGCTGGGCATCCCTACCTGGCCTACCTGCTGCGGCGCCTGCCCGGCGGGCTTGACCAGTGCCGCATCGTCCCGATCGCCGCGCTCCTCGCCCCGGATATGCGGCCGGACCGCGGCGGGCGCCCCCTGGTCATCGAGGAACTCGCCCGCTGGTCTGGGGCCGGCGGCCTGATGGATCTGTTCCGGCAGTACCTCGGCTCCTGTTCGGCATCCACGTCCAGCTGTTCGTCCGGTACGGGATCGCCCTGGAAGCCCACCAGCAGAACGCCGCACTGGTGGTCGGCCGCCGGCGGCCGGCCGTGGCTCCGGCTGCTGGTGAAGGACTTCGACGGCGCGCTCATCAACCGCGCCCGGCTCGGGGCGGCGCTGCGGCCCGGCCTGGGCACGGCCACGCCGTCCCGCGTTCGCCGAGCCCGCCTGCTCACCGACTCCGACGACGCGCTCGCCGATGTGTTCATCACGATCATCGTGCACCTGTGCGCGGGCGCGCTGGCCTTCGGGCTCGCCGAGCGGCGTGCCGCCCCGCTGCCCGCCCTGCTCGCCCTGATCCGGGAGGAGCTGACCGACGCGCTCGACCAGCACGCCGGCGAGCCCGCGGCCACACTGCTGCGGGCGCGGGTCCTGGACGCGGACCGCCTCCCGGGCAAGTCGATGGTGACCGCCGGAACGCTCGTGGCCAAGGCCCGCACGGGCGCCCGCGACATCAACAAGTTCTACGGCACCACCGGCCCGAACTACCTCAAGTACCCGAACTACCTCGAGTACCGCTCGCACGAGGTGCGCGGTGAACCCGGGCGCTGCTGACCTGCCAGGCCCTGCTGAACTGCCTGATCCGCGAGGTGTCCGTCCCCGAGCAGCAGGCCTGGGAGAACGGCGGTCACCTGGTCATCCGGCTGGCCCGGTCCGGCCCGCTGCTGCGGGCTACGCTGCGGCGGGGGTCAGCCGGCCTCGGGCCGCGCCTGGCCGGCCAGGTCCAGGTGCGACGGGAGGGACGCTGGCAGCCGATCGGCTGGGAGGATCTGGCCGCCCTGATCGCGGCCGAGCTGACGCTGGCTACCGGAGTGACCAACGATGAGTTCGCCGGGCAGGTGCGCGGCAGCCACGCGGCGCTCGCCGCGATCCTGGGAGCCCGGCAGGTCCCGGACGGCACCGGCGACCATCACGTCGACCGGTACCTGGCCAGTGAACAGGCCCTCGTCGCGGGGCACCGATTCCACCCCGCCCCGAAGGCGCGCCAGGGCGGTTCCCGCGACTGGCTGCGGTACGCCCCCGAAGCCGGGGCCCGGTTCCCGCTGCGATTCCTCGGTGTCCGGGACGACGTGCTGGCCGCCGAGGGTGACACCGCCGCGCTGGAACTCCTGGGCGGGCCGCCCGCCCCGCCCGGCTACCGGCTGCTGCCCGCCCACCCGTGGCAGCTTCGGCTGCTGGAGCAGCAGCCCTGGTTCGCGGCGGCGCGGCGCGGCGGGTTCCTCGTCGATCTCGGGCCGGGCTCCCGGGAGGTGGTGCCCACCTCGTCGGTGCGGACCGTCTACGACCCGGACGCCGACGTGTTCGGCAAGTTCAGCCTGAACGTGCGGATCACGAACTGCGTACGCACCAGCGCCTGGTACGAGCTGGCCGGGTCCGTCGTCCTGTCCGGCCTGCTGCGCCCGGTCTTCGACGACCTGGCCGACCGCTTCCCCGGCACCGTGCTGCTCGCCGAGCCGGGCTACCGGACCGTCTCGCTGGCCTCCCGGGATGCGTTCGAAGGCCTGGCCGTGATCGTCCGTGAAGGACTGCGCGGGTGCCTGGCGGCCGGGGTGACCCCGCTGCTCGCGGCGGCGCTGGCCGAACCACCCCGGACCGGCGGCGCGGCCGGCCGGGCCGGCGCCGGTTCCGGGGCCGTCGGCCCCGATGGTCGAGGCCGGCCACACCGGGCCCGGTCCCGGCCGCCGGGTGTTCGGCGGCCGGGACGCCGCCTGGCTGCTCGGCTGGTGGGAGGCGTACCTGCGGCGGCTGGCGCCCCCGGTGCTGCACGTCCTGTTCGCCTGCGGCGTCGTGCTCGAACCGCACCTGCAGAACGTGCTGGTCGGCGTGGATGCCGAGGGATGGCCGCAGCAAGTGATCTTCCGTGACCTGGAGGGGGTCAAGCTGGTCTCCGCCCAGCACGGGCCGCTGCTCGCCAGCCTGGCTCCGGGCGTGGCCCGCGGCCTGGCCTACGACCGGGAGCGGGGCTGGAACCGGGTCGCGTATTGCCTGATCGTCAACCATCTCGCCGAGATGGCGGCGGCCATCGCCGACTGCTGCCCGGCGCGCGAGAAGCGGCTCGAAGCCGCGCTGTGGAGCCGGGCCCGGGCGGTGCTGGCCGGGTTCGGCCGCGACCACGGCTGGACGCCGGAACTGCGCGCGCTGATGGCGGGCGTGCCGCTGCCGGCCAAGGCCAACCTCACGGTCCGCTGGGCCCGCGCGGCCGACCGGGAGGCGGCGTACGTGCGGGTACCCAATCCGCTGCGGGAACGGGTCCCCGGATGAGGCTGCCCGGCCGGGTACGGGAACTGGCCCGCCAGCTTGGCCGCGAACCGGCCGGGCTGCCCGCGTACGTCTACGACCTCGCGGCCCTGGCCGCGCACGCGGGCCGCATCCGGGCCGCGCTGCCCCGCGATCGTGCAGTTCTACTACGCGGTCAAGGCCAACCCCGACGCTGCGGTGCTGCGCACGGTCGCCCGGTACGCCGACGGGCTGGAGGTCTCCTCCGGCGGCGAGCAGCGGCACGCGGCCGCGGCGGTGCCTGCCGCCGCCCTGGCGTTCGGCGGCCCGGGCAAGACCGGCGCCGAACTCGCCGGGGCGGTCCAGGCTGGAGTGGCCCGGTTCCACGTGGAAAGCCCGCACGAGCTCCGCGCGCTCGCCGCGGCCGCCCGGGCCGCCGGCCGCGCCGTGGACGTGCTGCTCCGGGTCAACCTGGCCGCCGCGGGTCCGCCGTGCCCCCCGCCGCGGCCGGGAACCGGGGACACGCTGGTGATGGGGGGCGCCCCGAGCCCGTTCGGCATGGATCCGCCGCTGCTGGACCACTGTGCCGGCCTGCTCGCCGGCCCCGGGCCCGGCCTGCGAGGTGACCTGACCGCGTCCTCGATCCGGCTGCGCGGGCTGCACGCGCACATGGCCAGCGGGCTGGACGCGCCGGCCATGCTCGGCGCCGCGGGCCAGATCCTGCGGTTCGGCCGGCCGTGGTGCGCGCGCCACCGCGTGACCCGGCCCGAGTTCAACCTGGGCGGCGGGATGGCGGTTGACTACCGGCGGCCGGACGAGCCGTTCGACTGGGGTGGGTACGGGCGGGGCCTGGCCGCCCTGGCCCGGCGGGGGGAGACCCTCCGGATCGAGCCGGGCCGGTCGGTCACCGCCTACTGCGGCTGGTACCTGACCCGGGTCCTCGACGTGAAACGCAGTCACGGCCAGGCGTTCGCCGTCGTGGCCGGGGGCACGCATCATCTGCGGACGCCTGCCGCCAAGGGACACGACCAGCCGTGCACGGTCATCCCCGTGGCGGCCTGGGTGCCCGGCTGGCCCCGGCCCGGCGTGGCCGCGGAGCCCGTGACCATCACCGGCCAGCTCTGCACGCCCAAAGACGTGCTGGCCCGCCGCGTCACGGTGCCGCGACTGCGGGCCGGTGACCTGGTGGCCTTCGGCCTGGCGGGCGCCTACGCATGGAACATCTCGCACCACGATTTCCTGCATGCACCCACCGCCCGGCTTCCACTACCTGGCGGACGGGTGAGCCGGGTTGCCTCAACCTCACAGCACGTGCCGCGGCGGAACGAATCGGGGTGGAGGGGCATGGCCGCGGGAACGGTACTGGCGCCCGGCGTATGCGAGCACGGCGCCGCGTGCCATGACGGAACGGAATCCGCCGCGGCGTCCGCGCCCGCCAACGCGCGGGCCTGGCTGCTGCTCGAGCACAACGGCCCGTGGCCGCACGATGCGGCCGAGGCCGAGCTGCCCGGCCCGCTCCGGGCGCTGGCCGGCCGCGCTGGTGAGCTCGGCGTCCGGCTTCAGCTCATCCGCCGCCCGGGCCGTCAGCAGCAGCAGGCGGCCAGCAGCGTAACGGCCGCCCCCGCCCCGTCCGTGCTGGCCGGCTGGACGGCCGGTGCATCACCGTGGCTGCGACGCGGCGACGGTACCGCCGCCGGGCAGCTTGCTACGGAACTGCCGGGCCTGGCCGAGGGCCGCGTGCCCGCCTTTGGCGTCCCCGTCACGGAGCCGCTCTTCCTCGTCTGCACGCACGGACGGCGCGACGTCTGCTGTGCGCGCCTCGGCGGCCCGCTGGCCCGCAACCTGGCGCAGCGGCACCCGGGCCAGGTGTGGGAGACCACCCACGTCGGCGGCCACCGGTTCGCGGCCAACCTGGTCCTCCTCCCGCACGGCCTGTACTACGGCCCGGTCGCGGGCGCGTCGGCCGAGGCCGCGATCACCGCCTACGAGCGGGGCGAGGTCGCACCCGACCGGTACCGGGGCCGGGCCGGCCAGCCGCAGCAGGCCCAGGCCGCCGACCACGCCCGGATGCGGGCGGGCGCATCCCGATCCGTCTCCAGCCTGGCCTAGCGACTCGCCCCCGGTGGCGGCCGTGCGCGGCGCTGCGCGAGGTGACCGTCTCCGGCCGCTGCCGGGGGGCCCTCCTGTCATGGTCACCGATTCTCCCGTGCCAGCTCACTGGCCCCACGGGCGACCGGCCGCCGTCGGGGAGCAGCGGAGCCGTGGTAATGAAGTCCAGAACGGATAGCAGATCGCAGCGATGATCCCGACGAGGGGAGAACCAATGCCAACCCGCACCGCGCGTACCGGCTGGACGGGAACCTTCGACGCAGGGCTCGGGCAAGGTCGAGCTGACGAGTTCCCACCTCGGGACCTACGAGATGTCCTTCCCCAAGCGGGCGGCGGAGGACGCGGGGGGCGCCACCAGCCCCGAGGAGCTCATCGCGGCCGCGCACTCCGCGTGCTACGCGATGCAGCTGTCCGCGCTGATCGGCCGGGCCGGGGGGACGCCGCAGGCTGGACGTGCAGGCCGACGTGTCGCTCGGTCCCGACCCGGCCGGCGGCGTCCGGCTGACCGGCATCAAGCTCACCGTGCGCGGCGAGGTCGAGGGCCTGACCGACGGGCAGTTCGCCCAGGCCGCGCAGGAAGCGAAGGCCAGCTGCCCGGTCAGCAAGGCCCTGACCGGCGTCGACATCACCCTCGACGCCCAGCTCGAGCACTGAGGCCTCTGGCCCGGCCAGAACCGGCCCCACCGGGCCCGCGCCCCCATCCGCGGCGCCGTGCCCTGCGGACCCTGGGCCGCCGGGCCTTGCGGAGCCTGGGCCTGTGTCGGCCGGGCCCGCGCGGGCCGCGCCCACGCGGCCGCGGCGCGCCCGGCCCTGGTCCGGCCGGGAGCGTCCCGCGCCGCGCCCGCTGGAGACCAGCGCGCCTGCGCGGAGTGGCGGTCGCGCTGCTGGTGGCCTGCGTGGCGGTCGTGGCCGTCCTCGGGGTGCGGTTCGCCGGGCATACCCAGGCCGGGTCGGCTCGATGCGGCCATCGACGCGGCGTTCCGGTCCGGCCTCGCCCCGTACCACGGTGTGCTGGAATTCCTGGCCAGATTCGGTGACCTGCCGCTGGTGACCGCGATGACCGCGGCCCTGGTGCTCGGCTGCGCCACGGCCCGCCGGTGGCGCGGCGCCGTACTGGCCGCGGTCGCGGTGCCGGTGGCGGCAGGCCTCGCCGAAGGCGTGCTCAAGCCCGCCATCGGGCGGACGCTGCGCGGCTGGCTCAGCTACCCCAGTGGCCACGCCACTAGCTCGTTCGCCCTCGCCACCATCAGCGTCATCCTGCTCGCCGCACCGTCCTGGCCCCGGGTGCCCGCCGTTGCCCGGCGACTGCTCATGCTCGGCGCGATTCTCCTGGCGGTGGCCGTCCCGTCCGCCATGGTCGGCCTCGGCCTGCACTACTTCACCGACATCGTGGGCGGCGCGGCCCTCGGTGCCGGCACCGCCCTGCTCACCGCCCTCCTCCTCGACACGGCGTGCGGGAACGATTCGGTCCGGGCGCTAATCGCCCGGCTCACCCCGGCCCGGGTCAGTCTTGCCGGTCCTCGTTCTTGAGCAGGGTCATAGCGGCACCGGCCGGGCCGGTGCCCCCGCTCCCCCGGGGCTTCGCGCCATTGGCCGGGCTGGCACTGTTGGCCGGGCTGCCACACCACGCTGCCATCCGGCCGCGCGCCCCCGCGCTCGACCAGCACCCCGTTATGCAGCGAGCACACCAGCTTGAACGGCGAGTGATCCGCAGGCAGGTCATCCCATGCACCCATGCACCCATGGTCCCGGTCAAGCACGGCACCTGGGAACAGTCACACCCGGATGCCATCCTGGCCAGATGCAATGGCACTGGGGAAACATCGGCCGCGTACGGGAGCCTGGGGCCGAGCTCTCGCGATTTCGCGGCGGACCAGGTCAACCCGCGGTCAAGGCTGCGGCGCGCTCCTGGCTGAGTTCCTCCGGTGCCGGGTCTGGTTTGCGGGCCAGGCTGCTGGGCCACCACATCCACCGGCCGACGTCCAGGTTGAGCGCGGTGACCAGTACGGACCGCACGACGATCGTGTCGAGCAGGATGCCGAACGCGACCGCGAAACCAATTTCGGTCAGTTGCGTGGACGGGATCGTGGCCAGGACGGCGAACGTGCCGGCCAGCACGAAGCCGGCTGAGGTGATCACCCCGCCGGTGGCGGCGAGCCCGATGATCGCGCCGTGCCGGGCGTCGCGCTTGATCGCCTCCTCCCGGACCCGGGTCATCAGGAAGATGTTGTAGTCGATGCCCAGCGCGACCAGGAACACGAACACGAACAGCGGGAACGCTGGTATCCGCGCCGCCGAACCCGAACACGTGGTTGAAGAAGAAGGCGCTGACGCCGAGGGCGGCGGCGAACGACAGCACCACCGTGGCGGTCAGGATCAGCGGCGCCACCAGCGCCCGCAGCAGCAGCCCGAGGATGATCGAACACCACGGCCAGGATGAGCGGGATGATGACGTTACGGTCGTGCGCGGACGCGCGCTCCACGTCCAGGGCGATCGCCGTGGCGCCGCCGACCAGGGCGCTGGCGCCGGGGACGGCGTGCACCGCGGCCCGCACCCGGTCGATCGTGGCGTACGCGGCCTGGCTGTCCGGCGGCGCGGTCAGCGTCCCCTCCAGGTAGGCGTAGCCCCCCCGGACCGCCGGCGGCGTCACGCTGGCGATCCCCGGGGTGGCGGCGAAGGCGGACCGCAGCGGGGCCGCCGCGCTTGGGTTGCCGATCACGATGACGGGCTCGCCCGCGCCCGCCGGGAAATGCTCGGCGAGCACGGTCTCGCCGACCACCGAATCGGGATGCCCGCGGAAGCCTTGCGCGTTGGTCAGGCCACTGGCCTTCAGCCCGGTCAGGCCCAGCGCCAGCACGCCGAGGATCACGGCGGTGGTGATCCATACCGGCCGCGGCCGGGAGGCGATGCGCCAGCCGACCCGCGCCCACATCCCCCGGTGGGTCGGCTCGGCCGAGCCGTAGGTGGGCCGGTACGGCCAGAAGACCCCGCGGGGGAAGGTCACCAGCAGGGCGGGCAGCAAGGTGATCATGACGAACATGCCGACCGCGACGCCGATCGCCAGCACCGGCCCCAGGCTCTTGGTCGAGTTCAGGTCCGCGGCGGACAGCGTCAGCAGCGCCACGATGACGGTGGCACCGCTGGCGATGATGGCCGGGCCGGCGCGCCGCAGCGCCTCGGCCATCGCCGGGTGGCGGCGGTCGTGGCGGCGCAGTTCCTCCCGGTACCGCGCGACGATCAGCAGCGCATAATCGGTGCTCGCGCCGAACACCAGCACCTCCAAGATGCCGGCGCTCAGCCCGTTGACCGTCAGGCCAGCGTGAGCGGCGAGCAGGTAGATCACCGCCTGGGCGGTGATCAGCGCCACCCCGGAGGAGATCACCGGCAGCAGCCACAGCACCGGGCTCCGGTAGGTGATCAGCAAGATCACGATGACGACCGCCACGGCCGAGTACAGCAGCGTGCCGCTGATGCTCTTGAACACATTGTTGCTGTCGGCCGCGCTCCCCAGCGGGCCGGTGATGTGAGAGACCAGGCCGTTCGCGTTCGAGCTGGTGATCGCGCGGATGGCATCGACGGCCTTGTTCGCGTCGGCATAGCCCTTCGAGCCCAGGTTGACCTGGAGGATGGTCTCGATGGCCTTGCCGTCCGCCGACACGATCGGGCCCACGATCCGGCCGGGCACGACACCGGGAACCCCGGCGAACCTGCGGGCGTCCGCGGCCGCCTTGGCCCGGTCCGCGGCGGTGATACCCGAGGCACGCACGTAGACGACGACCCCGGTGTAGACGTTGGGTGACTGGAAGCGTGACTGCACGTCCAGGACCTTGGTCGACTCCGCGTTGCCGGGCAGCCAGTACTTCGCGTCGTTCTTCTCCGCACCCATGAGCTTCGTCGACAGCGGGAGCATGATAACGAGCACGACCACCCAGAAGCCCACAACCACCCACTTGGTCCAGCTCCCGGCCGGGATCTCGGCGAGCTTTCTAATGCCGTTCATCGATTCCCCTCGGGTTCCTCTGGCGGTCAGCACCGCTCATCAGGCCTGTCGTCCCCGATGTCAGCCATCCGGCTGGTCCCATCCGGCACCGAGCTGAGCACGGCGATGACGCGCGCCAGCGGGAACTGCGCGATGTCGTTGACGCTGCGGACCTGGTCCGGGCCGGCCGCCTCGAACAGGCACATGCACCGCTGCTCATCGGGGGCGTAGATGCGCTGCACGTAGCGGATCTGGCTGCCGTGCCGGTTCTCCCGGCGGACCGCCTCGTCCAGGGCCCGGTGTACGCTGGCCAGCTGGGGCGATGACAGGCCGCGCAGGTTAAGCTCCACCAGGTAGAGCCGGCGGTCGGTCTCATCAGCCACGATCTTCCTCACCGGACGGCCCACGCCGGCCAGGACGCATGGCGCGTGCCTGCTACCGACGATGGCGCCGGGCTGCCCGCCCCGCATCCGGGAAATCCCGGATATCGTCACGGATTTCCGGCGGCTGGCCGCCGGCTACCGGATGACCTGGCGGCGCAGATCCGGCATCAGCGCCATGCCGCGTGCGGCCAGACCTGCCGGCTGCGCGGCTGGGGCGTGGCCGCCCCCCGAAAGCGGCGGGAACCGCGAGTCAGTTGCCGTGCCCGGTGGAGCCTTTGCCTTTCTTCTTCCCGGCCGGTTCCTTCACCCCGGGCGCGAACTTCGCCCAGGAGACCAGGTGACCCGGCGTGGGGAACCGGGTCATATCCAGCCCGATCTCGGCGAGGATGACCGCGGCGGCGATGGGGCCGATGCCGGGGATCTCATCCAGCCGTTCCGCCGCGTCCGCGAAAGGGGCGATCATCTCCTTGATCCGCTCGTCCAGCCCGGCAATGTCGGCGTCGAGGCCGTCGATGCGGGCGAGCATCCGGGCCAGCAGGAACGCGTGGTGGCCGGTGAACTGCCCGGTGAACGCCTCCTCCAGCGCCGCGGTCTTGCGCCGCATCGAGGTGCGGGCCAGCTGCGCCAGCGCCTTGGGTTGCGCTCCCCGGTGATCAGCGCGTTCATCATGTCCCGCCCGGAGACCCCGAAGATGTCGCTGGCCACCACCGGCAGCTTGATGCCGGCGTCTTCCAGCAGCTTCTCCGCCCGTTGCTTCTCCGCGGTGCGGACCCCGACCAGGTCGATGGGGTACCGGGTGACATCCCGCAGCCGCGGATAGCCGGTGGCGGCACGAAGCTGGGCCGGATCATCTGCCGCTCAGCGACCTTGCACAGCCAGATGCAGTCCAGCTTGTCGGTCTTCGGCCTGCCCGGCAGGTGCTTCACGTCCCGGGCATTGACCAGCCAGGTCTCCAGCCCGGACGCCTCCAGCACATAGAACACCGGCTTCCAGTAGTCCGGCTGCTTCCATCACCACCCGGGTCACCCCCAGGCAGCGCAGCCGGTCTGCCAGGGAAAGCAGCGACCGGGTCATCGCCGGGCAGGCCTGCACCTCCTGCAGCCGCCGGCCAGGACGGTCCTCATCGGGCACCCGCACGCAGCACATCAGCTCCGCCTTGCCAATATCCAGCGCCGCGACCCGCTCGATGATCTCCTCACGGTCGTGTGTCTCCTGCAGCACCCGGCACCTCCCTGGCCCTCAGCGGTGAACGGCAGGTGGCTGCCCGCGGGAACCGCAAGGGGACAGCAGAATCTAATCCGCGTGCTCAAGGCGACAATGAAGGTCCCATCGCGCGGCTCCCGGCACCCAGCTAACTGACGGCCTCCAGCGACCATAGGCACTCGGCGTCGGCGGGCAGCCACCCCCAATTTTCACCCCGGAACGGGCGTCCCCGCAGGGATACAAAAGCTAACTGGACGTGATCAGGAAGGGCGGCTGACGTCGTGCTGGGGTACACCCCAGCACGACACACCAGGCACCGGATCTCGTGGCGCTCGCGGCGTAGCCCTTCCCATTTTTGTCCCGCTCTCCGTGATGGCGAACCCCGAAGGGAACGAGTTCTGCGTCTGCCGCGCTGTGCCCGCGAGCCACTGAGCCGACGGAACCGGAGAGGTCCGCCACCCGCGCGGCCAGCGCCGGGGCGACTTCGCCCGGAGGGCGTCAGCTCGTGCGCAGGAATGCACCGATGGCGGCGATGGAATCGTCGTGCATCGTGATCGTGAAGTGATTCGCGTCGATCTCCACCACGCGTGCCGACGGCACCGCCGCCGCGAACCGCTCCGCCTCCGCGGCGGGCAGGATGGACCCGAACCCCGGCAGGATCTCCTGCCGGGCGCGCAGCACCAGCGCCGGCATGGTGATCGCGTCCCACAGCGCGTGGATCGGCGCATCCGGGTCCGACCAGTACATCGCGTTGCCGTAGCCGAGATCCTCGAGCACCGCGCCTCGGTCGCTGCTCGACGCCACGCCGCCGTTGACCTCGCGCAGCTCGTACCCGAAGTAGCGATCCCAGTACTCGTCCCACTCGGGAATGATGCCGATCTGCTTTACCAGTGCGATGGCCGCCTGCGCCGACGGGTACACCGTGCCGAGCTGGCTCACCAGGGCGACCACGGGCCCCGCCGACCGCTCGTCAGGACTGCCCGCCAGATCGACCAGGACGAGCCGCTCGACCCGCGACGGCTGGAGCTGCGCGCAGGTCATGGCGATGGCCGCGCCGCTGGACTGGCCGATGATCGCAAACGACGGTGCACCGATGGCGTCCGCGATGCCCAGCACGTCGCGCGCGTGGTTGCGCCAGCCGTACGTGCCCGCGCTGGTCACCTCGCTGCGGCCGCGGCCGCGCAGGTCGATCGCCACGAGCTGCAGGGTGTCGCCAGCGAGCCGTTCGGCGAGGCGGTCGAAGCCGCACAGGTTCGCCGACAGGCCGGGCACGCACACCACCGCCGGCGCATCCGCGGCACCCCACCGCCGCACCCGGAGCCTTCCGGACTCCAGCGGGATGTCGGAGTCCTCGTATCCCACGGCCTGCCGCGTCATGTGTCGGCACTCTCCTCTGCGCGTCAGCCCATCTGAGGATAGCCCGGCGATGAGTGCTCAGCGACGGCCCCGACGGCGGGTGGCGACGGTGGGACGCGGCGCAGCCCGGCTGGCTGGTGAGGTTCCCGATGCCACGGTTGCCCGTCAGCTCAGCGCGCGGCCGCCGAGAATGCGGACACGGCCACCGCTCTCCGCCCCGGTAGCGTCGAGCCAGAGCCGCCTCCCCCAATTTGTCCCGCTCTCCTCACTGCAAGCCGACCTGCTCGCCGCCCACGAACGCGCGATCCGGCTCACCGCCCGCGTCCGGCAACTCGAAAGGCGTCTATCCGAAACGCTCGGCAACCAGGCCTGGCGTGAATCCGGGCTCGGCACGCCCGCCGACATCCACGCCCTCAACCAGAAGATCACCCACCTTGAGCAGCAGGCCGCTGACCTGCGCCTCCGGCTCGAAGAACGCGACGAAGACCTCGCCGCCGCCCGGGCCGCCAACCGCGAGCTCATGGCCCAGCTCAACGCCACGACAGGCCGACGGTGACACACCGGCCCGCAACCTTGCACCACACCTGTGGCACCCCCGCACGACATTAATGAAGCTCTGACCTGGCAAGACCAGGCAGACACCCTTATTGTCCGGTTATGCACCCCCGGAGAAGCTACGCGACGTGATCTGGCGCGAGGACAAATCCACCATCCGCACCGGCAACGCCCCCCAGGTGATGTCCGCCCTCAATAGGCAACCTCGTCATCAGCCTGTTCCGGCTACAGGGAGTAACCAAGATCAAGGCCGAGACACGCCTCAACGCCCAGAATCCACGCCGGCCACTCCAGCTACTCGCCCTCCGACCAGGCTAAACAGGCCCCAGGACTTTGACGAATCCCTGCACCCCCGCCAGCTACGCAAAACGCCCTGACGGGAAAGGCATCCGGCGCCGGGCACCTATCCAGTTACTCATCCGGCGCCGGGCACCTATCCAGTTACTCAACGGCAACGCCTGGCTCCCGCCCGGCCTCGAACCCACCGTATAACGCCGCAACGCCCGGACCTGTCACATCACGCCGCTGACGCTTGGTGAATAGCTACGGCTGGTTTAGCTTCATAGCCGACACTTGGGTGAATACGGATCGTAGAAGTTCGACGTGTTATCTAGATACCCAGGATGCAGCCTCGCGCAGGCCTGAGCCATATCTATCGGTAGATAAGAGTAGCGTCGTGGAGTAGTCTTCGTCGCGTTGTAGTAGCAGTACCAGCTTCGGGCAGTGTTACCACGCAACTCAACCCCGTCATAGCCCCCGAGGGTACAGAACTTACCGACATCTACCCCGAGCCCTGGATCCTGGGGGGCTGTGACCTGGAGTTCTTGGCACCCCCAAGCTTCCCAAGGCGCGTAGAAATTATACTCGGACAGACTCTCAACGACGTTAGCTACGTTGACAGTCTTTGCGTTGCGATTCGACCATCGGCACACATCACCCACAGTGCCCAGGGGCGGACTGCCGTTGAAGCCATGCAGGCTGCCATCGGCGGCTATGCACGCATAATCATATGCATTTCCATTCACGGGGTCGGTGGCCCCCTTAGGATAGCCATGCGCCACGCAGTAGTGGAAGAAGTCGGGCGTCGCTGCAGGCGCGATCTTATAACCCGGGGAAGCTGACGCTGAGGGCGCAACTCCTGCCGACGTGCCTCCTACCGACATGACCGTGAACACCAGGAGCGCTCCTATCCAGGAGAAGCGTGTGATCCGCCGTGCTATAAAGCCCATCATGTCTACGCACCTCGTCCCCGCCATACGTGACTGAGCTACTTTCCACACTGCCCTCACAGTTAAGTGATGAAAGGGTACAAAGGCCCGTGCCACACAGGCAGAAGTCCCTGACTGTACTACCTGGACTTCCGCAGCTCGTAGGCATTCCAGAGCTTGGTCATGACCGTTTCCGCTGGTCAGAGATGCGGGAGGGTGCCTGAGACCTGAAACGGTGTAGGCACTATCTGCCGGTACGCCAAAGAAGCCAACGAGCGCGGACCGCGGCCTAATTTAGTAGGACGGAGAGCGGGACAAAGTGGGGAGGCTACGCCGCGAGCGCCACGGGGTCCAGTGTCCGGCTGAGGCCGGGGTGCCAGCGGTGAAAGTCGTCGGCGAGCTGGTCGTTGAGGACGCGGGTGCGGACCTGGAGCAGCAGGTGGCGCCGTGTGGTGTCCAGCGCATTTGGGCAAACCAGGGGTCCGAGTAGCAAGCGGGAAATTTTGGTCGGATATCCCTGGCCTGCGCGAACACAGGGTTAGCGCTGATGGATCAGGCGTTCTTGGCCTTGTCGGCGCGTTCGAGGACGCGATAGACCGTGGCTCGCGAGACGGAGAATACCTCGGCGAGGTCCGCGATGGTGTACTCGTCGGTGGCATGCATCCTGCATAGCTTGGCCTGCTGGCGGGCCGACAGTTTGGGCTGCTTGCCCTTGAGCTTGCCTTTGGCCTTGGCGACGGCCATACCCTCGCGGGTGCGCATCTTGAGCAGGTCGACCTCGAACTCGGCGAAGGTGGCGAGGATGTTGAAGAACATCTTGCCCATCGGGTCGGCCGGATCGTAGATGGTGTCCCCAAGCGACAGCCTGACCTGACGCCGCGGGCGACGAGCGAATCGCCAATGTCGCGAGCGTCGGGGACCGAGCGGGCGAGCCGGTCCAGCTTCGGGACCACGAGCGTGTCGCCGGCTCGTACCGCCGCGAGTGCCTGGCCGAGGCCTGGCCGGTCGCGGTTGGTGCCGGTAAGTCCCTTGTCGAGGTAGATCCGGTCTTCGGGGACGCCCAGGCCGAGGAGGATCTCGCGCTGGGCGGTGAGGTCCTGGCGCCCGCCGACGATACCGCTGCCGCGTAAGCGAAACCGATATCCGGTCACGTCAACCGGGCGAACACGTGAGACGTCGAGTTACCGGGGGACTCCTCCTGGTGTCACGGTGCTGCGACATGACAGTTGCGCCGTGTCGGACTCGCAGCGATCGGAGCGGATATGAAGCGTTACGTCAGAGGGACACTCGCCGCGCTGGCGGCCCCGGCGGCGGCCGGGACGATGTTCATGGCATCCCCGGCGACGGCGGCTGTCGCCACGACGGCGGCCCCGGCGGCTGCACTGCGGTGCCACGCCTCGATGAGCAACAGCCGGCCGAAGGACTACACCACCATCTACGTGAACGTGGGCACCATCAGGTACGCCGGCGTCACCACAATCGCCCATTACAAGACGGTCAACACGAAGCACACCGGCAAGGCGAACGCTAAGGGAAACGCGAAGATCGGCTACTACATCAGCGGCGCGACGCCCGGCTACCAGGTGAATGTGAGCGTAACAGTCACGTCGGGCAGGAGCCGCGGCACCTGCTCGACGTCGTTCATACCGCACCGGTAACGGCAGGCGAGGCACGAGGAGACCCAGGCGGCAGCCGGGACACCAGGGATGGAAGCTACGGTCTAGGCGCTCGTACGCATGGCGAAGGGCCCCGGCTAGCGGACGCTTCTCGGCCAACGCCGTCGACTGGGCAGAGTGGCACAACAACGATGCTGCTGCGCCGTTCATAGAGCTCTGGCCGGAGACCAAGCTCGAGACTCTTCTCGCGCAGAAGTCCTATCTGGCCGCGTCCCACGGCCTTCGGTAGGACACCTCGCTGAGTCGTACACCTCTACGGGCCGGGCGTTGACAGGTTCAATGACCGCCGCACATTCCCGATTAGGAGGTAAATTATGGCCCTTGTAATGTTCGACAGCATTGACGTTTCCCAGCTCCCCGCCGGGGCGGGATACTGTTATGCGGGCTACGTGAATGGCAACTGGCCAACATACGATCAGGTAGTTGCCACTTTCCCCGGTCATCATGTCCTGTCAATCGCGGTGAACGCGGGTGCCGACGCCGACTGCCTGGATGTTGAAAACGGGGACGCAACCCCCGGCCAAGCGGCTGGCTGGTTTGTCCGGCAGGCTGCACGAGGTGTCGCACGGCCCTGCATTTACGCAAGCGCCAGCGTCGTTGACTCCATTATCTCCCTGATGAACGCTGCGGGTGTCCCCCGTAACTCCGTCCGCCTCTGGTCAGCTCACTATGGCAGCGGCGCGCATATCTGCGGGCCTGCCACCTGCGGGCTGATATCAACCAGCGCGGATGGCACACAATGGACTGATGTCGCCCTCGGGCGGAACCTTGATGAATCAGTGCTGGCGGATGACTTTTTCGACACTGCCCCGCCGCCGCCAATTGTTACCTACCTTACCGCTGCTGAAGTGGAGCAAATCATGGGACAGCTTCCCATCCTCCAGAACGGGATGAGTGACGCGAGCCTCCCGCACTGGTATGTCCGCCGCGTCCAGGCAATCTGCAACAGCGTCTACCACAAGAACCTGACCGCGGACGGGATTTTCGGCCCGGCCACGGAAACTGCCGTGAAAGCAGTCCAGGCTCAATACGGTCTTACCCAGGATGGCGTAGTCGGGGCGCAGACGTGGAACGCTCTGATCACTGGTGCCTGAGCGCCAGCGGCAAGCGTCGTTAAGTTGAGCCGTCCACTCGATGACGAGTCGCCGGGCCTGCCTTTTTTCGGTTTCTTCCGGTACAGGGATTCACTGGGAACGCTGCCCGCATCGCGTACATCCCGGGTTAGTCGTTCTCGACAACGAAGTCCCATTTGGCGACGATGTTCCGGCCGCCGGGGGCCCAGCGCATCAGGCCCTCGCCGACCGCCTCGACCGCCCGCAGCTCGAAGCTGACCCGCTGGCCGGGGCGGAGCACCTCCGGCGGCCGCGGCTGGCCCGGCACGAGGGCCGGCCGGTAGACGTGGTTCGCGTCGTCGATGCTGGTGAAGTCCGGCACCGCGATGGGCACGGGCGCGGTAGCCCCGGACAGGGTGACCACCCACGTGCAGGTCGTGGCGGCCGCCTGGTAGGGCAGCCCCTCGCCGGGCACCTGCGGGCCGGTCACCGTCACCAGCACCGACCAGTCCGGCGTTTTCACCTGCACCTCGTCGCCCTGGCTGGTCAGGGCGGGCCGCTGGGCGGTGCCGGTCAGCACGGTGTCGCTGTGGTAGTGCAGGGTGTCCTTCGGCAGGTAGGAAGGATAGCCGCCGAACGTGGCGGCGGGGCTGGCGGCGGGCTTGGCCGCGGTCCCGCAGCCGGCCAGCGCCAGGGGCGCCCCTAGCAGCAGGGGCGCCGCCAGCAGCAGAGGCAGCGGCGCAAGACGGCGGCGACCAGGGCGCCCGGTCGCCTGACGGCCGCGACCGGGCCGCCCGGCCCGGGTCCCCGCCATCACGGCGGAGACCCGGACCAGCCCGGCCTTCAGGATGACCGGGCTCATGACCGCCCGGACAGTGCTTGCCTGGACTGGCCCCCGCGCCGACGGCGCAGGTACCAGACGGAGCCGCCGCCCACGGCCAGGGCCAGCAGCGGTGCCCCCACGGCCAGCGACGTCCGCGCCCAGGGCGAGCCCGGGCCAGGCCCGTTCGGGATGGTGAGGGCATCCAGCCGGTTGCCGCCCTGCCCGTAGCCGCTCGGGTTGTTGAACACATCCGGGCCGAACGCCCGCAGGCCGGGCTGCGCCGCGTAGCCGAGGTGACCCTGGCCATCGAGCCCGCCGGACACCGTTCCGGCCGGCAGCGGGCTGTGGTCGTGGCCGGCCCCGACGCTGAAGATGTCCTCCATCGTGCGCAGCCAGCTGTAGTGGTTGTAGTAGGTGTCGGTGGACGTGCCCGGCTTGATGAACGGGCTGATCAGGACGCTGCCGGTGTCGCCGCCGCCGGTCGTCGGGAGGGTGGCGTTGAACAGCGGGTCGGGGGTCTGGCCGGCGGCCAGGTCCGACGGGTCACCCTCGGCGCTGAGCGTGATGCTGCTCACCGGCCCGGTCGGGTCGACGGGGCTGCCGTTCTGCCCGACCAGCTGGAACGACCCGGTGGTGGCCGAGCCGGTGTTGGTGGTGGGGAAGTTCGGCCCGGTGTCGGTGACCGCGCCCACGAACGAGTTCGCCGGGATGTTGGTCCCGGTCACGGCGCGGCCGGTGTCGTCGGCCAGGATCGAGTTGTCGGCGATGACGTTGGAGCCGGTACCGCGGGTCACGGTGTCGGTCCGGGCGGCCGGCGGGCTGCCCGCGCCGCCCGGCACGATGCCGGGCACGCAGTCCGCGGGCACCAGGGTCGGGCTGGTCTGGGTACACACCGGCGGCCGGTCGACGAAGGCGTTGTTGCCGGGGCCGGGGTAGAGCTGGTCGCCCTTGGTGTTGGTCCCGAGCGTGGAGTTCGGGCCGGTCGGCTCGTAGTTGACGTTGCGGCCGTAGAGGTTCTCGCCCGCCGTGTCGGACGTGATCGAGCTGGTGTAGTTCGGCTGGTCCGCCGAGGTGGGCGGGTAGGCGTTGGCGTTGTTGAAGCTGTTGCCGGTGTAGGTGAAGGCCGGGAAGGCCTCGTCGAAGGTGACGTCGATCAGGCCGCCCTGCTTGAACGCCGGGGACTGCTCGATCAGCGGAATGTAGTACTCCAGGAACAGGTCGGAGGCGTACAGGCCGCCGGTGAAGTTCTTCGGCGTGGTCGACTCCGGGACGTACGGAATCGGCGAGTTGTAGTCCGGCGTCCCGCTGGCGGTGAACGCACCCGACAGGTTGTTGCCCTTGCAGAGCGCGTCGTGCGCGTCGCTGCAGTTGTCCGGGGTGATCCAGCTGAAGTCCGGCGTGCTGCTGGTCTTCTGCAGGTCGTGCACCAGGCCGGTGCTGGGGTTGTCCAGGTTGGCGACGTGGTTCGGGTCGCAGTTGGTGCCGCCGTTGGACGGCTGGTTCAGCGCCGGGGAGCTGACCGAGCCGGTCAGTGACTGGAACCAGGGGAACGGGAAGTGCTTGGCCACGTACTGGTCGTTCGGCTGCGCCGCGGTCAGCGAGGTGACCCCGGCCGGCAGGTTGGTGGACATGCTGGTCGGGTTGGTGTCCGGGTTGTTGGCCGATGTCCCCGGGCCTGCGCACGCCGCGGCCTCACGGTTCGGCACGGTGTTCGCCTGGAACTGGGTGGAACCGGGCGTCTGCGCGCCGCCGATGTCCTGGGCGTAGCCCTTCCAGGTCTTCCCGGCCGCGCTGAGCTGGTTGAACAGGGTCGGGACGTCGGTCGGGTAGGTGCAGCCGTTCTGGCCGAGCGGGGCGTTGGCCCCGCTGGGCTGGGCGGCGTTGGCCGGGGAGTTCATCTGTCCGTAGTTGGGGTTGGTCCGCAGCGAGCCGCTTGTTCAGGATGCCGGAGTTCGGCCCGATGGTCTTGTTCGAGACGCTGCAGTCCTCCTGGGTGTCCTCCTCGGGCGCCTGCCCGGCCACCATGGCGAGGTAGTTGTCCTGGCTGGAGTGGCCGGTCCCGTAGTACTTCTTCAGCAGGACACCCTGCTGCGGGAGCGTCTTCCAGAGGTAGCTGTTCTGGTTGAGGCCGGTGAACGTGGCGTCGTAGGACTTGTTCTCCAGGATGATCAGCCAAACGTGCTTGACCGCCCCGGGCTTCAGCCCGGTACTGGAGATCGTGTATCCGGTGGGCTTGGCGGCAGCCGCCGAGGCGATGGATGCGGGAACCGCGACGCCAGCCACGGAAAACAGTCCCACCCCGCACGCCACAGCGGTCCGCAGAAGGCGATGACCTGTGCGCGAAAACGTCATATTACGTCCTTAGTGGTGCGGCCGGGCGCGGCAGTCAAGAGCGGATGGCCCGCTAGCAACAGCAAGGTAAACATTTGCCGTCATACCGCGCCATAACACAAGGGCGCACGACGTCAGCACTCAATGTCACCCTGCCGCGCAACGTGCCGGGGGGAGTATCCGCTCGCCAGGCAGTACTACGGGCGGCCGCCCCTGCAGGAAGCGCTTCTGCTGCCCACGGGTGCACAGGCGGCTGGCCGTAAATATCTCGATTGGCACCGCCAGAACGTCTTCGTCGCCTGACCTGAGCCCGGGACGGGGGCGGCCATCCGGACAGTGTGCGCGTGCGTGGGCTGATCGGCCGCGGGCCTTTCAGCCTGGCGGGTCCCCGGCGAGGTGGAATTCGATCCGGTAGAGCAGGGTGTCGTCGGTGATCGGGCCCGCGTGGGCGGCCCGCCGGCGCAGCGTCTCCCGGTCCGGTTCGCCGGCCCGGCGTACGTCGGCGGGCGTGATCGCGGCGAAGGGCAGCAGTTCCACCGAGTCGACCTCGATGTGCGCGGGCCCGACCGGGTACCGGCCGCCCGCCTTCACCTTGGGCCGCCGCCACAGCCGGAACGAGACGGTGATGTCGCCCGCGATCACGTCGTCGCGCAGTTCCTTGCTGAACTCCACAATCCGAGGGTACGTCGCGGCGACCCGCCTGACCCCGGACCAGCCTGCGCCGGGTCAGTGTCCCCTGAGGCTGCCGACGGTGAGCGACCCATCCGCGGCCGGGCCCACGATCTGCTCTTCCTCGCGGACGTAGGTTTCCGGGTCCTTGTCCACCGGGGTGACGCCGGCGTAATTGCGGGCCTCGTACGCGGCCCAGGCGACGGCCAGCTCGTGGCGGCGCTGCAGGCTGGCCAGGCGGCGGAAGCCGGTCAGGCCCTCGCGCTCTTCCTCGGCCATGTGATCACTGTTGGCGGTGTTGGCCGCGGCCACGGCGGCGTACCAGGCGTCGCTGCCGACCTGGTGATTCGCGGTTCCCGTCACCGCGTCCCGGATGTCGTTGTGGTCACCGATGGCGTCCAGGGTCTCGTCCTCCACTTCGGCGCGGCGGCAGGCGGCCAGGCCGGCCTGCAGCAGGGCGGGGTAGAAGATCTCCTCCTCCGCCGCCGCGTGCAGCTCGAGAAACGCGGCCAGCCGCCCCCACACCGCCGACAGCACGTCGGTGTCCGTGCGGTCGATCTGCTCCAGGATCGCGAACAGCCGCCGCTGCTCGTGATGGTCATCAAGGATCAGCTGGGTGATGTCCACAGTTCCTCCCTGCCACCAGAGGCCGGCCGGTCGGCCCACCTGAAAGCCGACGATAATGCTACGGCCGGGTGACGCCGGCGGCGGCGTACCCCCGCCGATCCCGGGCTAGGTACCATCTCCCATGGTCAAGTGGAAGTCTGACGCGGACCGGCTGGCCGCCGAGGTCACGCACCCGGTCTCGCGATGGCGGCCGGCGGTCGGCGCCGTGCCCCGGCATCTGTTCGTGCCGAGGTGGTGGGAACGGAGCGGGCCCGGCACGGGCTTCGGCGTTGCCACCTGGGCACTTCACGACGGGCCCGCGGACCCCGGCGCCTGGATTCGCGCGGCCTACCGCGATCAGCCGCTGATCACCCGCGTCGGGTCGCTGCACGCTGACCACGCCACGCCGGACGACCGGCCGACGGGGCTGCCCACTGCCTCGGCCATCGCCCCCAGCGTGGTCGTCCGGATGCTGCGGCACGCCCGGCTCACCGACGACGCCTACGTGCTGGAGGTCGGCGCCGGCACCGGCTACGCCGCCGCGGTGCTGTGTGAGCGGTCCGGCTACCGGCAGGTCACCACCATCGAGACCGACGAGTACCTGGTCAAGGCGGCCGGCGAGCGGCTGGCGGGCATCGGCCTGCACCCCCGGGTGACCCACTGCGATCCATCCGGCCCGCTGCCGGACAGCTACGACCGGATCGCGTCCATGGTGGCCGTCCGGCCGGTCCCGGCCAGCTGGCTGGCCGGGCTGCGCCCCGGTGGCCGGCTGGTGACGCCGCTCGCGGGCACCACGCTCATCCTCACCGCCGACAAGACGCCTGATGGCGGCGCGGTGGGGCGTACCGAATGGGACCGGGGGGCCTTCATGCCCGCCGGGACCGAGCTGGATGCCCCGGCGGTCCAGCCCGGGCAGTTCGCCACCGTCCGTGCGGCGGACGGCGAGCAGGTCACCACGGGCCGGTATCCCGTGGTCAACGTGGCCCACGCCTGGGACCTGTATTCCGTCCTGGGCATCGTCGCGCCCGGCGTCCAGCACGAGTTCGCCGAATCCGCCGACGGCCAGCGCACCGCCTGGATGGTGCACCCGGACGGCTCGTGGGCCCGCGCCACCGGCACCGGCGACGACCCGCCCACCGTGCACCAGGGCGGCCCGCGCCGGCTCTGGGACATCCTCGACGGCATCCGCCTCGCCTGGCTGCGCGACGGCTCCCTGCCGGTCTACGGGGCCGACGCCACCATCACCCCCGACGGCGCCATCCACCTCAGCCACGGCCACTGGCACGCCACCCTCCCGGCCAGGCCTCAGGCATCGTAGTCCGCCGTGCCCGCTTGCACGTCCACGGTGGTCACGGCCCGTGCCGTGGGCGGAGTCCCGGCCACCTATCAGGCATCGGTGACAGCCCCGCAGGCGGGCTCCTGCCTCCCCGGCGTGATCCCACGGCCAGGGTGTGAAAATCACCCCGCCGTGCGGTGGTCGTGGTCACCGCTCAGATCTCCTTGACGTGCTCGAATGGCTCCTGGCAGGCGCGGCAGCGATGCAGTGACCGGCATGCGGTGGCGCCGAAATACGAAACGAGCCTGGTCTGGGCGCTCCCGCAGTGCGGGCAGCGACGCGCGGGCCGGCGGGCCGAGGGTCAGCGGGATCGGCCCGGTCACCGGCCGGGGGGCGGCCCGGGGCGGGGCGATGCCGGCCGCGGCCAGCTTGCGGCGGCAGGCGGCGCTGATCCAGTCGGTGCTCCAGGCCGGCCGCAGCACGGCCCGCACCTCGACGTCGGGAAAGCCCGCGCCGTGCAGCGCGCAGACGAGATCGTCGCGCATCGCGTCCATGGCCGGGCAGCCGGCGGGCTGCATGCCGATGATCTCCGAGTGCGCGTGCTGCGCGATCTGCCGGATCATCGTGGCCCGGAACTTCTCCGGCATCCAGTCCCGCGGCTCGATCCGCTGGTCCCGCGCGATCGTCCGCTCGAACTGCGCCGCGAGGTCCTGGCCCGGCGCGGCGTCCGTGACGGTCATGGCGCCGGTTCCTTCGCGACCAGGGTGAGGACGTCGTATTGGGCGACCGATTCGCCGCGGCCGTTGGTCACGTCCGCGTCCCAGCGCACCTCGCCGTAGTCGGCGGCCTCCCGCGGCGTGATCTGCTTGGCGGTCAGCGTGACGGTCAGCTCGTCGCCCGGCTTGACCGGGGTGAGGAAGCGCAGGTTCTCCAGCCCGTAGTTGGCCAGCACCGGGCCGGGCTCGGGCGCGACGAACAGTCCCGCGGCGAGCGACAGGACCAGGTAGCCGTGCGCCACGATCCCGCCGAACAGCGGGTTGGCCGCCGCGGCGGCCTCGTCGGTGTGCGCGTAGAACGTGTCCCCGGTGAACTCGGCGAAGTGGTCGATGTCGGCGCGGGTCACCGTGCGCGGACCGGCCACCACCGTGTCGCCGGTCCGCAGCTCGCGCAGCGGCTTGCGGAACGGGTGCACGCCCTCGGTGCGCGGCGCGCCGGGCACCCAGCGGCCGGTCACCGCGGCCAGCACGGCCGGGCTGCCCTGCACGGCGGTGCGCTGCATGTGGTGCAGCACGCCGCGGATGCCGCCCATCTCCTCGCCGCCGCCCGCCCGGCCGGGGCCGCCGTGCACCAGGGCCGGCAGCGGCGAGCCGTGCCCGGTGGACTCCTTCGCGTCCTGCGTGTCCAGCACGAGCAGCCGCCCGTGCCACGGCGCGACGCCGAGCACCACCTCGCGGGCGAACGCGGTGTCCCCGGTCACCACCGATCCGGCCAGGCTGCCCTGGCCACGCGCGGCCAGCTCGATCACCTGCCCGGTGGAGTTGTACGGCAGCAGCGTGCAGACCGGGCCGAACGCCTCGACCTCGTGCGGTTCGGCGCGGTCCGGGTCGTCGGCGCGCAGCAGCACGGGCGACAGGAACGCGCCCCGCTCGGCGTCGGCGCCGATGACGTCCACGTGCTCCGGGTCGCCGAACACGATCGTCCCCGCGCCTTCCAGCGCCTTCAGCGACCGCCGGACCTCCTCGCGCTGTTCCAGGCTGGCCAGCGCGCCCATCCGCACCCCGGGGCTGGCCGGGTTGCCGACGGTGACCTCCGCCAGCCGCGGCCGCCTCGGCTCACCTCGTCGATCGGGCGGCCGGCACGAACGCCCGGCGGATCGCGGTGCACTTCTGCCCGGCCTTGACCGTCATCTCGGTGACCAGCTGCCGCACGTACAGGTCGAACTCGGGGGTGGCGGCCGCCGCGTCCGGGCCGAGGATGGAGCAGTTGAGCGAATCGGCCTCGGCGTTGAACCGCACGCAATTGCGAACGAGCCCGGGCTGGGCGCGCAATCGCTGCGCGGTGGACGCTGAGCCGGTGAACGAGACCAGGTCCTGGCCCGTGACGTGATCCAGCAGGTCACCGGTGCTGCCGCAGATGAGCTGGACGGTGCCGTCGGGGAGCAGCCCGGAGGAGATGATCAGCTCCGCGAGCTGCTCCGTCAGGTAGGCGGTCTGGCTGGCCGGCTTGACCAGGCTCGGCACCCCGGCCAGGAACGCCGGGGCCAGCTTCTCCAGCGGCCCCCACACCGGGAAGTTGAACACGTTGATCTGGATCGCGACGCCGCGCAGCGAGGTCGCGATGTGCTGGCCGACGAACGTGCCGCCCCGGCTCAGCGGCTCGACGTCGCCGTCGACATAGACGCATGCGTTCGGCAGCTCCCAGGCCCTTGCAGGCGTAGGCGGTCAGCACGGCGATGCCGCCGTCCACGTCGAACTTTGCGTCGTAAAGGGTGGCGCCGGCCCGGGCCGACAGCGCGTACAGCTCCTCGCGGTGCTCGCGCAGGTGCGACGCCAGCGCCTTCAGCAGCGCCGCCCGCTGGTGGAAGGTCAGCTCGCGCAGGGCCGGGCCGCCCACCCGGCGGCCGTAGTCCAGCGCGCCCGCCATGTCGATCCCGGCCGATGAGACCCGCGCGACCGGTTCACCCGTCACCGCGTCGTGCAGCGGCACGCCCTCGCCGCTCCCGGTCCGCCACGCGCCGCCGGTGTAGCTGCGCAGCATCGGCACCGACCCCTGGCTCATCCGCTGACCTCCCGGCCTAATTACCAACTGACCTCCCGGCCTAATTACCAACCGAACGTTCAGGAAATAAGCGTAACTTCCCCGGCCGGCGGGCCGCCGACGGTGACCTGCGCTCCGACGTCGGCCCCGCGGTGGCCGCCCGGCTGCTGTTCGGCATGGTCGCCGCGGTGCTGTCCTCGGTCCTCGGCCAACCCGTCAGCCAGGTCCGTTCGGCCTGATCTGGCCCCCTGTGCACGGCCCGAGACCGGATTGTGACGCCTACTCCCCGGTAGGCCGCCCGCATGACCGTCATGCCCGGCCGCCCGCGTCTAGGATCACGCGAGGGTAAGACAAATCCATCGAAGAGGGGGCGCGGTGGCTGCCGACAAGCTGCTCGCTGAGATGCAGGCGCTGCGTGACCGGGTGACGGGAATCACGGGCTCGGCGCTGGCCAGCCGCGATGGCCTGATCATCAAGGCTGACACGGGTGTCAACCCGGACAACCTTGCCGCCCTGGCGGCCGCGTCGCTGGGCCTGGCTCAGCGCATGGCCCAGGAGGTCGGGCAGGGCCTGCTGCGGGACGCCGTGACCCGGAACACTGGCGGCTACGTGGCGATCTACGCCGTCGGCGGCACGGCGGTCCTGATCCTCACCGGCAACGAGGAGCTGAAGGTCGGCCGCCTGCACAGCGAGTCACGTGAGACCGTGGCCAACATGGAGGCGCTGCTCGGCAACGCCGCCTTCGGTGCCACGCCCCGCTGACGCCCGTGACCGCCGGGCCCCGTTCAGCATCCCGGCATTCGAGCGGGATCAGCTCTGGAAGCTGTGGGAGGGATCGAGCCGGATCAGGGTGCTGTCCGGTCCGCGCTCCTTCGCCGGGCGCGCCCGGGCGGAGATCGAGACCGCGCTCGGGCCCGCCGTGCACCGCACGCTGTCGGTGCACGACCACCATTACGTGGGGGCGGACGGCCTGCCCGGCCGGACGCGCACGCTGCAGGTCGTCGAGGCGATCACCGGTGACGTCGGCCGCATTCCGTACATCTACAACACCGACGCCCTGGCCGTCGACCTCATCCAGGGCTGCACCGGCCTGGGGGAGCGGTTCACCGAGGTCACCAGCGGCTTTTTCGCCACGGACATGCTCCTGGTCAAGACGCTCGGCGCCGGTGAGACCCTGGCCCTGGAGTATGAGACCCTGACCCTGGAGTATGTGACGAGCTTCAAGTAGCGAACGGGTCCCGGCCGGGGAGATGAGCGGCGACCTGTGCCAGTACCGCCGCGCCGTGCGGCGGCGTATGGAGAACGTCGACATCCGCGTCGAGTTCGATCCGGAGATGCTTCCCCGTCACGTCTGGTGGGGCGAGCTCACCCCGTCATGAGCTCACGGCCTTGGTGAGGTCATAGACGGTGGTGCCGCCGATGGTCTCCTTGGTGAAGTGCGACGCCACCCAGCTGGCGATGGCTGAGGAGCCCCGGCCGCCGCCAAAGCTCTGGCTGTTCGTGCCGATGTAGTAGTGGATCTTGTGCTCCGCGACGAGCGCCTTGAACTCGGCCAGCGTGGGCGCCGGGTCGGTGCCGTTGAACCCGCCGATCGCCATGACGGGCTCGCCGCCGGTGGCCAGTTCCAGGGGCGCGGCCTCCTGGGAGCCTTCCGTGGCCGCCACCCAGGTGTAGCCGGACGCGCCGTTCTCCAGCAGCTTGACCAGCGCGCTGCTCACCTGGGTGTTCCCGCTGAGGCCGCCGGGCCCGCCGTTGGTCGCGGTCCCGCCGGTGCCACCGCCTGGGGCTGTGCCGGCCTGCCCCGGACCGCCGGTGCCCGCCGGCCGTGCCGGTGCCGCTGGACGTCCCGCCGCGCGTCCCGAAGCCGCCCGCCTGCCCGGGGCCGCCCGCGCCGCCACCGCCTGCCCCGCCACCGGGGCCGCCGAAGGACGTGGTTTGCGGCCCGGCACTCGGGATGGACCCGGTGTGCGTGGTCGCCACCGTGTCGATCGCGTACGCGGCGGGCCCGGTGAGCCCCGCGACCAGTGCGCACACCACCGGAACCCCGGCCAGCCCCAGCTGCCGGCCGCCCCGCGCGCCCAGCCGGGAAGGCCAGCCGGGGACCGGCCAGCCGGGGACCGGCCAGGATCGAAGCCACCGCGGCCACGCCGGCCACGATGATCACCCAGCGCAGCCAGGGGTACCACGACGGCGACCGGCCGAGCAGTTCCACCGCCCACCAGACGGTGACCGCTACGGCGCCGGCGGCGACGAGGCGCCCGAACCAGCCGAGCCGCCGCTCCCACAGCGCCATGGCGCCCACACCGACCAGGGCGGCGATCGCCGGGGCGAGCGCGACCATGTAGTACGGGTGAATGATGCCGCTCATGTAGCTGAAGACCAGGCCGGTGCAGACCAGCCAGCCGCCCCACAGCAGCGCCGCGGCGCGGGTCCGGTCCGTGCGGACGGCGCGCCGCGACACCCACAGCATCGCCGCCAGGCTGATGAGCGCGGCCGGCAGCAGCCAGCTGATCTGGCCGCCGAACTCTGACGAGAACAGCCGGGTGATCCCGGTGGCGCCGCCGAAGCCGCCCCCGCGCCCGCCCCCGCCGCCGATCGAGCCGGTCTCGGTGCCGTCCAGCCGGCCGAGCCCGTTGTAGCCGATGGCCAGCTGCAGGATGTTGTTGTTGGTGGACCCGCCGAAGTACGGGCGGTCGGCCGCCGGGACCAGCTCGGCGATCGCCACCCACCAGCCCCCGCCCACACCGATGGCGGCGCCGGCCAGCAGCACCTGCCAGATCCGCTTGCCGAGCTTCGGCGGCCCGGCCCACAGGTAGGCCAGCGCGAACCCGGGCACGACCAGGAACGCCTGCAGCATCTTGGCCAGGAACGCGAAGCCGAGCAGCAGGCCGGCGAATACCAGCCACCGGGACCGGCCGTTCTCCAGGGCCCGGACCATCGTGTACGCGGCGGCGGTCAGCAGCAGGACGAGCAGGGCGTCCGGGTTGTTGAACCGGAACATCAGCGCGGCGACCGGTGTCAGCGCCATGACCAGCCCCGCGATGAGACC
Organism: uncultured Actinomycetes bacterium; assembly: GCA_963808295.1. Taxonomy (GTDB): domain Bacteria; phylum Actinomycetota; class Actinomycetes; order Streptosporangiales; family Streptosporangiaceae; genus Bog-532. The sequence goes on from CAWEFP010000029.1 coordinate 55,215, forward strand.
GGCGGCCGGGCCGAACCACCGGCGCACCGCCGCGTACAGCACGGCGACGCATGCCACCCCTTCGAGCGCCTGCGGGACCAGCACGCTCCAGTAGTTGACGCCGAAGATCCGTCCCGACAGCTCCATGACCCACAGCGAGGCCGGGGTCTTGTCCACGGTGATGAAGCTGGAGGAGTCGAACGAGCCGAAGAAGAACGCCTTCCAGCTCTTGGTCCCGGCCTCGACCGCGGCGGCGTAGAAGTCGTTGGCCCAGCCGTTCCGGCTGAGGTTGACCAGGTACAGGAACGCGGTCAGGGCCAGCAGCCCGAACAGGGCCGGGCGCTCCCAGCGGGGGCCGGGCCCGCGCAGCAGCTGTCTCGCGCGGCCGTGTGCCGGGAGGCGCCGGCCTCCGGCCGCGTGCGCAGCGGATGTCGTCGTGGCGGTCATTTCATGCTCCCGTCGGGCTGAATGGATGGAAGAGGCTCCGCAGCGGCAAGGACGCCGTCGGCGCCCGCGAGGGGACGGTCCGCGGGTGCGGCGGCAGGCTGGCCGGCGGCTCCCGCCGGCCGAACACCCAGGTCCGGTACAGCACGAACCGGAGCGCGGTGGCCACCAGGTTGGCAGCGACCAGCACGCTCACCTCCGCGCCGCGGCCCGGCGACGCGACGGCCGCGTGCAGCCCGGCCAGCGCGCCCGAGGTGAGCGCGAGCCCGGCGGCGAAGGTGATCAGGCCCTTGACCTGATGCCGGGCGGCGTGCGAGCGGCCGCGGATGCCGAACGTCAGCCGCCGGTTGGCGGCGGTGTTGGCCACGGCCGTGACGAGCAGGCTGAGCGCGTTGGCGGCCTGGGCCGGCATCACGTTGCGCAGCAGCAGGTACAGCACGATGTAAGCCAGCGTGCTGGCCACCCCGATGACGCTGAACCCGGCGATCTGCCACCCCAGCTCACCGCGCGTCCGGGACCCGCCCGGCCGGGGGCCGTCGAGGACGGACGCCGGACGCAGTGCGGGCACCTTGATCGTGCCGCGCATCAGCCCGCAGCCCAGCCGCGCGATGCCGCGCAGGTCGGCCAGGGCGGTGGCGAGGATGTCGACCCGGGAGTCGGTGTCGTCGATCCAGTCCACCGGGACCTCGTGGATGCGCAGGCCCGCCCGCTCGGCCAGCACGAGCAGCTCGGTGTCGAAGAACCAGCCGGTGTCCTGGGTGAGCGGCAGCAGCGCCCGCGCCTGGTCGCGCCGGATCGCCTTGAAGCCGCACTGCGCGTCGGTGAACTCCGCGCCGAGCGAAGCCCGCAGCAGCAGGTTGTAACTCCGCGAGATCACCTCGCGGCGGGGCCCGCGGATCACCCGGGAGCCGCGCGCGAGCCGGGTGCCGATGGCGATGTCGCTGTGCCCCGACAGCAGCGGGGCGACCAGCGGCAAAAGCGCATTGAGATCGGTGGAAAGGTCGACGTCCATATAGGCGAGCACGTCGGCGTCGCTGGCGGCCCAGATAGCCCGCAGCGCGCGGCCCCGCCCCGGCTCTTCCATATGAATGGCGCTGACGCTGGCGAATTCCCGGCTCAGTGCCGTCGCGACCGCCCATGTTTTATCGGTGCTGCCGTTGTCGGCGATGGTGATTCGGGCGGTAAAAGGGAATTGCTCCCGCAGGTAGGAGCATAGCCGCCGGACGCTGGGAGCCAGATCGCGTTCCTCGTCCTTGACCGGGACAACGATGTCCACCTGCGGCGAAGGGATAGCGCGATCAGCCACGGGACGTCCGGGGTCTGCAACGATGTCAAGTGGCTTCATGCTGCTCAGCTTCGGCCGCCGTATTGGGTTGATCCTGAACGCCGTTTATGTGCCGCCTATGAGATTTCGAGCAGCCGAACGGGCCGGATGCGGAGAATAGGAACGGATCTCTTTTTCTCTGCAAACTTTCTCCCGTGCATTTAAATTAGCTGACGGCGGTCCGCCGCCGTTACCGCCTGAAGAAACCTTTCAGCTCATCCCCAGGATCCCGCCGGGCCGCCCCGCCGGTAATTTCCAGATGTCTGGAAGCCGCCCGCGATTCGTTGACGCGCGCGCGAACGGGCCGGCATCCTCGAAGGGAGAACCAGGCAGCCGGGCGTGCGGGCCAGGACATGACGCATGCCGGTCAAACATAGTCAGGGACGGTGCTGGATGAGTGAGCACGGGGAAGCGGTGCGCCGCCCAGCGCGGGCGCCGCGGCCGCCGCGGCCGCCGCGCAGCCGGAAACGGTGGAAGATCGCGGCCGGCGTCGCGGCGTGCTGGGTGATTCTGCTGGCCGTGACGGGCTCGCTCACCGGGGCGACGGTGCTGCTGATCGTCATCGCGGGACTCGGCGTCGCGAGCGTGCTCGGCCTGCGGGCCCTGGGCGTGACCAGGGATCACCCGTGGGTGCAGCGGATGGCGGCGCGCCCCTGGCGGGACGGGCAGGACGTGCTCGCGCTCGCCCTGCGGCACCTGTCCGAGGTGTTCGTGGTCACGCCGAGCGGGACGCTGCTCGCGCCGAACGTCGTCGACTTGCGCATGCATCCCGATGACCTCCGGTCCCTCGGCGAGCGGATGGAGCCGGCCCTGGTCATGTCCAGTGCCGCCGAGGTTTACCAGGAGCAGGTCGCCGAACACGGGGCCCGTTTCGCCCGCCCGGCCCCGGCCGAGGTGCGGATGATCGCCGACCCGTCCGTCCCGCCGGGCCGCTACCGGCTGCGGCAGGGGCAGCCGGTCAGTCCCGGGCCGGCCGTACCGGAGCCGGCCTACGCGCCGGCGGAGCCCGGCCTACGCGCACGCGGGGCCGCACGCCTACCCCGCCTTCGCCGGGCTGGAGCCGGCTCCCGGCGGCCCGCCCTACCGGGGCTTCGTGGGGCACGACGGAACGACCCGCGCGCACCACGACCCGGATACGGACGGGACCGATGGCTACGGCATGCCGACCGTCATGGAACGCCGCGACGCCGTGGTCCCGGTGCTCCGGCTGATCACCGGTGATCTGGTTGCCGAGACCCGGACATCCGGGGCCCGGGCCGGGCGCGGGCCCGTCGAGCTGGCGCTGCCCGGGGTGCCGACGGTCTCGCGCGAGCACGCCCGGTTCACCTTCTCCGACGGCCAGTGGTGGATCGCCAACCTGGGCATGAACGGGCTTACCCTCAACGGCCAGCCCGTGGCCGGTGAGCATCCGGTCGGCGACGGCGACGCGATCCGGTGGGGCACCCGGCCGGACGCCCCGGCGTCCCGGGTCGAGATCGGGTAAGTGTCACAATTGTCATCCCAGCAATAGCGAGACGGGATGGGCGCGCCGATCAGGCGCCGTCCCCGGGAGTGGCGACGCAGTGGCAACGGGCCGGCTCATGCTCTGGTCATCCGCACGCGGCGAGTGGGTGGCCTGCCCGCCGGATGAGATCACCTGGCTGGACCGGGAGATGCTCAGCGGCAACGAGGACCTCACCCTGCACCGGGCGCCGCGCTGCGCCGGCCTCCGCTACGTGCACCGCCGGTGGGAGCTGTTCAGCCGGGACACGACCTACCGGGTGTACCTGGCGCCGCAGGCCGACGGGACACCCGTGAGCGCCGAGGCGGTACAGCGGGCCGCGCGCCACGTGCTGCCGGCGGCCCCGGCCCGGTACGAGGCCCAGCCGGTCGTGCTCGAAGCGGGCTCATGGCTGGTCAGCGTGGGGACCTGGGTCCTGCGCCTGCGCCTGGACGTCGCGGCGCGCCCGGAACCCCCGGCGGCCACGCGGCCGGCCCGTCCACCCAGGACGGGAGGGTCCGGGGCGCCGGGTCCGCGCCGCCCGGCGAGGAAGCGGCCGCCCGGGTCCGCGGCTACTTCGAGCGCAACGCCACGGCGCGGATGGCGATGGCCTACTACTACCGGGAGTTCATCCTCGGCCTGGCCGCCCCGCAGACCCCGCCGATGATGGACGTGGTCATCGCGCTGGACCTGAGCGGCGAGGGCGCGATGTCGGACTACAAGAAACTGCTGCAGGGCCTCATCTGGAAGGAGCGCGGCCACACGCGGAACCTGCCCGGCTTCCTGCTCTCGCACGGCCTGCTGACCCCGGCCGACCTCGATGAGGCCCGGCAGGTCGCGGCGGACAACGAGCGGCGCGGCGTCTGCGAGATGGCGCGGAAGCGGCTGAAATACCGCCCGAAGGACGCCTAACCTGGCATCCTGCCGTAAGGCCCGCGACGGCCCCGGCGGCATCCCCGTGGTCGAGACCTACCTGATCGCGGGCATGGGGCACGCCCTGGCCGTCAATCTTGGCCCGGCCCCGAGCCAGTGCGGCCAGACCGGCCCGCTGTTCGCGGACCCGCATCTGCTCCGCCTACTACACGGCCCTGTTCTGGGGCCTGCCCTAGCTCGGCTGGTTGCGGGCCTAGCGGCCCTGCGTCCCGGGGGGGATGCGGGCGTGCCAGGTGAACCGGGCGCCGCCGGGCACGTACTCGATCTGGACGGGAATCCCGGCCTGGGTGGCCCGGGCGCGCAGGCTGGCGAACCGCCGGTCCGGCTCGCCGGCCTCGGAGCCGAGTGGGGCGGCCTCGATCACGATGTCATGGGCGGCGTCGCGGGCGGTGATGTCGATCCGGGTCGGGGTGGCGTACTCGCCGATCAGCGCGAGCGCCTGGCGCAGGTTGTCGAGCAGCTGGGCGCTGGTCGCGGCGTCCAGCGTGCCGTTGGCCGGGCCGGCGAAGCTGATGTCCGCGGCCGTGACCAGCCGGCTGCTCAGGTCGATGATCTTCTCGCGCAGCCCGGGGCGGCCCACGCGCTGGTCGTGGCTGAAGACTACGCCCCGGACTTCCCGGATCACGTGATCAAGCTCATCGGTAGCCGCGTCGATGAGGCTGCGCACCTCCGGATCGGCGCTCGTTTTCGCGGCGGCCTGCAGCGTCAGGCCCGCCCGGAAGACGCGCTGGATGACCTGGTCCTGGAGCTGGGCGACGATGCGGTCCTGCTCGATGACGGTGATCTCGCGGCGGCGGCTCTCGGTATCGGGGCGCGCCACCTCGCCCTGCGGCTCGGTCTGCCGGTCATGTCCCGGCTGCCGGTCATGTCCCGGCTGCCGGTCATGTCCCGGCCGCACGGTCATGTTCCGGCTGTACAGTGGCGGATTCACGGATGCGCCGGCTGGCGCTGTACACCTCGTCTTCGCCGCTCATAATGAGTCCTCCAGTAGCAGCAGCAGACGAGCGGCCAGGGCTGAGTGCCTGTCCCTCTCTGGCTGAGCTTTCTCCATAGCCATACAAGCCCGGAATCGCCCCTTCTGTCCAGGCTGTTCGGCCGTGAAAGCCAGGTTAAGGAGACGGGTGGCTGGCCGCCCGGGCCGGGATCCCGGCGGGCGGGGCCAGGACGGCGATGAAATCGCGGGTCCAGCCGATGAGGTACTGGCTGGCTGGCCGGATCTGGCGGGGGATGGCGGCGGTGAGCAGGCCGCCCGGTGCGCGGGCCGCGTCGAACTGGACCCATTCGGGGTTGATGTCGAGTTCCATGGCGATCCGCGCACCACGGCTGGCCAGCGCGCCGGCCAGGTCGGCGGGGGTGGTGGACATGCTCGCGGCGTAGATCAGTTCGCCGGCGGCGTTCTGGCCCACGGCGCTGCGCGCCACGTACTCGACGTGGCCGATGGTGCCGCCCCACCGCCACCATTTGTCGGTCTCCGGGGTGCGTTTCCCGTTCAGGACCAGCGGCCACAGGTTCTGCCGGACGCTGTACACGCTCGCGCCGGGGACGGGCAGGCTGACGCCCCAGACCCCGATCCGGGCGTGACCGGAGCGGTCGATGACCAGGCTGGCCAGGCCGTGCCGCAGGGCACGGAAGACGTGCCCCTCCTGTTCGTAGCCGCCGGCCCGCGAGCGCAGCAGGAAGCCGCCATTGAAGGCGGCCAGCAGGCGAGGCCGTTCGGCGGCGGTGACGGCGGGGCCGGCGTGCACGAGCCCGGCGTACCCGGGGCCGGGGTCCTGGCCGCCGTTGTGCAGCACGTACCGCACCGGGCCCTGGAAGGCCGCCACGGTCACGACCGATCCGTCGGCCGTCTGTAGCTGGGAGACGGTGACCCCCGGCGGCCCCGGGGCGATCCCGCCGGCCGGGGCGGCCGGCGTGGCGGCGGTGGCCGGGTCGGCGGCGGTGGCCGGCGCGCCGCCGGGTGCGCCCGCCGGTGCCGAGGTGCCGCACGCCGCCGTGACACACACGCCGGCCAGCACGGCTGCGCTGCAGAGCCTGCGCATCACGCGGCTCAGGCCGCCAGCGGGCGGACGCCGCGCACGACGCCGGCCTCGGCCACGATCGGCTCGAAGACCACGTCCGTGAACCCCGCGTCCCGGAGCGCCGCCAGCCAGAAATCCGGCGTGGCCGGGTGCTCCTGGCCGACGCCGAGACCGTAGCGGGCCAGGTTCTTCGCGATCCGCCACCATCCGCCGGGCCCCTTGGCGGCGAGCGCGACCACCTTCTGGTGCAGGATCTCGCGGTCCCGCTGGCTCCCGCCCCGGCCGAACATCATGTCGGCGATGACGAGACGGCCGCCCGGGCGGAGCCACTGCGCGGCCCGGGCGACGAGGGCGCGCTTGTCGGCGTCCACGAGGTGGTGCAGCGCGTAGCTGGAGACGATGAGGTCGGCACCGGCCGGGGGAAGGTCGAATCCGGCGAGGTCGGCGACCTCGGTGGCCACGTTCGCCAGCCCGGCGTCGGCGGCCCGTTCGGTCAGCGACCTGGCCATGGCGGCTGAGATGTCGACCGCCAGCACCGAGGACACCATCGGGGCCAGGGCCGTCGTCACGAACCCGGTGCCGGCGCCCAGATCCACGCACGTGTCGGCCGGCTGCGGCGCCGCCATTGTGAGGAGGCTGGCGAGCACCTTCTCAAATGCCGCCGCCGAAGTGACGTGAGAATGCCATTGCTGAACGCGCTTATCCCACTTCCGTTCCAGCGGAACGTTCACTTTTCGGCCTCCAGGCAGGTCGCAACCAGTGTATTCCCGCGAGAACAGTACGGTCCGCTTGTGAAGGCGGCATGAAGCACTGGTTGATGAAGGAAACATGAAGTTCGGGGGCCCGCATCCGAACACCCGGCCGGGGCCGGAATTGCGCCGGTCACCGGCGCGCGTGCGCGTCGAGAAGATGGGCGACGGCCTCGGTGATCTGCCCGGCAAACCGGATGTTCAGCCATTCGCCGGGCACATGCGCGTTGGAGTCCGCGCCCAGCGCGCCGGTGATCAGGAGGGGCGCCTCCGGGTAGAGACGGCCCAGCAGCCCCATGAACGGGATCGAGCCGCCGATGCCCACGCTGCGGTACGCGGCGCCGAACACGCGCTCGCTGACCTGACCCAGCGCGCCCGACAGCCACGGCTGGAGCGCAGGGGCGTTCCAGCCGCCGTCCGCCTCGACGTCGGTGAGCTCGACCGTCGCGCCGTAGGGCACGTCCGTGGTCAGGATCTTCGTCACCGCGTCGGCGGCGGCCTGCACGTCGGCCGTGGGCGGGGTGCGGAAGCTCAGCGTCAGCGAGGTCCAGGCGCGCAGCACGTTCCCGGCGACGGCGGGTTCGGGCAGCCCGGCCGCCCCGATCACCAACAGCGTCGGCCGCCAGGTGTTGTTGAGGATGAGCTCGGCGTCGTCGTCGGCCGCCGCCCGCATGCCCCCGGCGAGCGGATAGGCCCGTCTGGCCGCACCGGGGTCGAGCGCCGCGACGGCCTCCGCCTCGGCGCGGCGGTCCGCGGGAATCGCCACGTTCATCTCCGCCACCGTGACCGCACCGGTCGCGGAGTCCTCCAGCCGGTCGAGCAGCCGGCGCATGATCCGGAACGAGCTCGGGACGATGCCGCTGGCCAGGCCGGAGTGCTGGGGCGAGTCCAGGACGCGCACCGTGACGGTGACCTTGACCGCGCCGCGCAGGCTGCTGGTCAGCCACATCCGCCCGTAGTCCCCGCCCCCGCCGTCGAGGCACACCACGAAGGTCACGTCGCCCAGCCGGCCGCGCAGGTGCTCCATGTACGCGGGCAGATCGGGGCTGCCGGACTCCTCGCCCGTCTCCAGCAGCAGGACCGCCCGGGCGTGCGCACCGCCCGCCGCGTGCACGGCCTCCAGCGCGGCGATCGCGGCGTAACCGGCGTACCCGTCGTCGGCCGACCCGCGGCCGTACAGCCGGCCGTCGCGGACGACGGGCTGCCACGGGCCGAGCCCTTCCGGCCAGGCTCCGGCGGGCGGCTGCTTGTCGAGGTGCCCGTACAGCAGGACGGTGTCCGCCCCGGCCCCGGCGGTCGCGGGCACGTCCACCAGCAGCAGCGGCGAGCGGCCGGCCAGCTGAACGACCTCGGTGCGCGCGCCGGGCAGGTTCCGGGAGATGACCCAGCCCCGGACGTGCTCGACGGCGGCCTGCAGATGGCCGCTGGTCGGCCAGGACGTGTCGAAGGCGGGTGACAGGGCGGGGATCTGCACCAGCCCGGCCAGGCTGGGCAGGACGTGGCTGGCCCAGCACGCCTCGACCGCGGTGCGCACTCTTTGCTGTTCCATACGCACCATCCTGCCCGACCGGCCATCACCGGGAGAGGATCTCGATGCCCTCGGTGCACGCCTCGCTGCCGTCGGGGCGGATCAGGTAGCCGGCGTACCCGTCGAGCGCGGCGACCGCCTCCAGCGCGTCGTCGCCGCCGACGGCCACCGCCGTGGCCAGGGCGTCGGCCAGCGCGAGGCGGGGACCGGTGACGGTGGCCGAGATGCCCCGGTGGCCCGGCCGCCCGGTCCTGGGGTCGATGAGGTGCGGGCCGCGCTCGTAGGTTCCCGACGTCGCCGCGGCGGCCCGGACCTCGATGATGCCGGCCAGGGCGTCCCGCCGCCAGGGGTGCTGGATGCCGATCCGCCACTCCTGGCCCGGGGCCGGCCGGCCGAAGACGGCCAGGTCGCCGCCCCCGGAGACCAGGGCCGCGGCCGCGCCCGCCCGGCGCAGGACGTCCCGCGCCCGTTCCACGGCCCAGCCCTTGACCAGCCCGGTGGGGTCGACCCCGCCGGGCATCGCCCAGGGGTCGAACCAGCCCCGGGACGACGCCCGGGCCGTCCGGCACAGCTCCAGCACGTCCGCGACCTCGGGCGGGACCCGGGCCAGGTCCGTTTCGCCGCGGCGCAGGCGGCTGATGGGGCTGTCCGGCTTCCAGAGGCTGAACGTCTCGTCCGCCTCGCGCAGCACGTCGCAGGCCTCGCCGACGCAGGCGGCCGCCGCCGCCTCGGCGAGGCCGAGCACGGTGAACGACACCACCGTGCCCATCACCGCGAAGGTACGCGTAACGGCCGGCGGCTGGCTGTCCCGGCCGCCGGCCGTCTCGGCCCCCGGCTGTCCGGCCCCCGCCCCGGCCCGGGTCATTTGACGTTCAGCTTGTCCAGGGCCGCCTGCAGGGACTGGACGTAGGCCTGGCTGGTGAAGGTGGCGCCGGAGATCCCGTTGACGTTGGCGCTCTGCGCCGACAGCACCTCGGCGCGGAGCATGGGGATGGCCTGCTCGCTGATCTGCTGAGACGTCGGCTCCGCGGTCTGCATGTCCGGGACCGTGACATCGGTGATGTGGGTCCCGCGCACCGTCACCCTGACGTCCAGGACCCCGTAGTTGAAGTTCACGCTGGTGCCCAGGGCGCTGCGGACGGCCTCGCTGCCCGCGGCCGGGTGCGTCGGTGCCGGGGCGGCCGCCGCCGTCCGTGCCGGGGCCGGCGCCGTGGCCGACGCGGACGGCGTACCGGCCGGCTGGGCGCCGGAGGTGCCCGGCGTGGTCGCCGACACCGGGCGGGTGTGGAAGGTGAGGACCCCCACGAACCCGGCCACGGTCCCGGCGAGGACCAGCAGCGGCGCCCGCTTCATGTGTGTTTCTCCCGTCCGTCTTCAGATGGCGAAGGCCTCGTGGTGGATGGCTTCGCTGGGCACGCCGAGCCGCGCCGCCACCGCCACGACGCCGGCCACGAATCCTTCCGGCCCGCACACGTAGACGTCGCGGTCAGCCAGGTCGGGCACGATGCGCGGCAGCGAGCGCTCGTCGATGGCGGCCTGGGCGCGGGAGCCGGTCAGCTCGTGCAGCCGGCCGCCGCGGCGCTGGACCAGGTCGGCGATCTCCGTGCGGAGCGCGAGGTCTTCCCGCCGGCCGGCCCGCAGGATGACCACCGGCTTGGTCCCGCGCGGCAGGTCCTCCAGCAGGGAGCGCACCGCGGTCACGCCGATCCCGGCCGCGATCAGCAGGACCCGCCGGCGCCGCTGCGCGTACCGGGTGAACGTCCCGTACGGTCCCTCCACCGCGACCCGCGTTCCCGGCTCCAGCCGGGCCAGCGCGGCGGAGTGGTCGCCGACGCCCTTGACGGTCAGCCGCACGTACGGCGGCTGCGGCAGCGCGGACAGCGAGTAGGGGTGGGCCTGCCACCACATGTCCCGGGTCAGGAAGCGCCAGAACAGGAACTGCCCGCCCGACACCGGCAGCCGGTCCAGGTGCCGGCCCTGGCAGATGACCGACACCACCCCGGGGCCTTCGGGCCGCACCTCGGCCACCCGGAGCTGGTGGCGGAGGCTGCGGAAGACCGGCAGCCCCACCCGGTAGGCCAGCACCAGCCCGGCCGTGGCCGCCCACGCCACGGACCACACGGCCTGGGTGAGCGGATGGCCGACGAACGACGGCCCCAGCACGATGACGTGCGCGAAGGAGAACGCCAGCGCCAGGTAGAGGTAGAGGTGCACGGTCCACCAGACCTCCCGCCGCACCCGGCGGCGGATGGCCCGGATCGAGATCACGCCGGCCAGGCACATCAGGCCCAGGCCGACCGTGGCGCTGAGGATGTCCGGATAGGACAGGATGAGCACGCCCACCTGGTGCCACAGGCCGGTCCTGGCGGCCTGGGCGTAACCGGCGGTCAGCAGGATCGCGTGCAGCACGAGCAGGCTGATCGGCCACGGGGCCAGCCGCCGGTGCCAGCGCAGCAGCCCGTCCTGCCCGACCACGTGCTCGACAAAAGGGATGCGGCTCACCAGCAGCACCATGATGAGCGCCAGATAGGTCCCGACCAGCCCGGTGAGGTTCCCGGCGAAGGTCGCCACGCCGCCGGCGGCGGTCAGCTGCCCGGAGGTTTCCGCCGTGATGGCCAGGGCCGTGGTCGCCCCCAGCCCGACGCCCGCCGCCACCAGGCCCGCCCTGACCAGGCCCGGGCGCGGCGCGGGGAACGGCGCAGCCCGCCAGGCCGGCGCGCCGGGGCGGCGGGCCGGGCGGGAGATTCCTGCCTCGCGGTCACCCGGACAAGGATGCGACACAACAGTGAAAGGATCATGAAGGAAAACGGCGTGTTCGCCGCAAGCCCCCTCAAGAGGGTACCGGAGCACGCCACGGCGGCCCGCCCGGGTGCGCGCTGGAGCACGCCCCGTACGGCCCGCTCCGTCTGCCTCGTCTGCGACGGGGGTACGGCGGGGTGTGAGACGTTCGGGTGACGGCGGTCGCTTCGGTCGGTGGCGGGCAGATTGCCGGGGTTGGGGATTGTCCACAGGCCGGGGCCGGGCTGCCTTTGGCCCTTCTTTTGGCGTAGCGTTAGTGATGCGAGGCCCGGCGGGCCGGGCCCCGGAGGGCGTTGAGTCCAGTCCCTGCTGACGCTTTCCTTTCTAGCCGAAGGAGCCGGCAGGTGAATGATCGCCTTGATCGTGCGGGCAGAGGGACGTATTCGTGCCCGCGGTTGCGTCGCTGAGATGGCAGGCGACCGGCTTGGCCGGATACTGGCTGCGCTGTCTGCCGGGGGAGATGGGTGGTCCTCTGCCCGGCTGTGCGCGGTGTGCCCGGGGATCGTGGGGGTGAACGGTGCCGGGGTCATGCTGATGTCGGGTGACATCCCGCGCGGGTCGTTGAACAGCACCGATGATGTTAGCCAGCTGATCGAGGAGCTGCAGTACACGCTGGGCGAGGGCCCGTGCGTGGACGCCTACCAGCAGGACTGGGTGGTGGCCGAGCCTGACCTGGCCGAGCCGGTGGCCCGCCGGTGGCCCGCGTTCACCCCGCCGGCGCTGCAGGCGGGCGTGCGGGCGGTGTTCGGGTTCCCGCTGCGGGTCGGCACGGTGCGGCTGGGGGCGCTCAACCTCTACCGCGACCGGCCGGGCCCGCTGAACGACGAGCAGCATGCTGACGCGCTGGTCGTGGCCGACGTGGCCGCCCGCTGGGTGCTGGACGCCCAGGCCGGGGCGCCGTCCGGCGCGGTGGCGAAAGAGCTGGAGGCTGGCGCCGACTTCCATTTCGCGGTGCACAACGCGGCGGGCATGGTCTCGGTCCAGCAGGGGATCAGCGTCGCCGAGGCGCTGATCCGCCTGCGGGCGTTCGCGTTCGGCAACGATCGCCTGCTCGCCGAGGTGGCCGATGACGTTGTCGCCCGCAGGCTGAGGCTGGGATGAGCCCCGCTCACCCGGCGCAGCCGGGCGCGGACAGGCCGCCACAAGGATGGATGCCGCGGCCCCGCTCTCGATCTGGTGCCCGGGCGGCCCTGACGGGCCGCCGGGCGTGCAGGAGGTGAGTTGAGATGATCGAAGAAGCCGACGCGATGCGATCAGTCGCCGAGATGGCCGACACCCTCGTTGACGACTACGACGTCGTTGACCTGCTGACCGGGCTCGCGGACCGGTGCGTAAACGTGCTCGGCGTCTCCGCGGCCGGAGTGATGCTGGCCTCTCCCGCGGGCAGCCTGGGGCTGATCGCGTCCTCCAGCGAGGCGATGCGCCTGCTGGAGTTGTTCGAGCTGCAGGCCCAGGAAGGCCCCTGCCTGGATGCCTTCCGCACCGGGGAGTGCGTCGAGCACGCGGATCTGGAGGCCGAGTCCGGCCGCTGGCCGTCATTTTCCGCCGCCGCTCTCAGGGAGGGTTTCCAGTCGGTGTCCGCCCTGCCGCTGCGGTTTCGTGACGTCACCCTCGGCGCCCTGAACCTGTTCAGCGTCACGCAGGCCCCGATGGCCGAGGCGGACGTCATCGTCGCCCGCGCCTTCGCGGACCTCGCCACCCTCAGCATCGTGCAGCATCATGCCAGCGCCGGGGCCCAGCGCGTGAACGAGCAGCTCTCTGCTGCCCTGACCAGCCGCGTGGTAATCGAGCAGGCCAAAGGCGTGCTCGCAGAGCGCGCCGGCGTCGACCTGGCCGAGGCCTTCTCCCGGCTGCGGGCCTACGCCCGCAATAGCGGACTACCACTCACCGATGTCGCCGAGGCGGCCATAGACGGCACCGCCGATCCGCTGGCGTGGGCCCGTGCCGTACGCTGGTGAATCTCGCCATTCCGGCCGTGACCCGGTTCGTGGCCTGGCTGCGTGCCCGGCGGGGAACGTGATCGTGCAGGAGACGGGCGCGGGCGGCCTAGCCGGTGACGGCGAACCGTCACCTGGCGGGGGTATCCGACTCCTGCGGCCACCACGCCCGAAGCGGCGGGGCGTCGCTGGGCTGATCGCCCTGGCGCCGGGGTCGGCCGCGGCTCCTGCAAGTCGTTCCGGCACCAGGTGACCAAGGGCCGTCCGGTCCCCGTGTCAGGTCGGCCAGGCTGATCGTGACACCGGGCGCTGCGCACCCTGGATGCTGGCGGTGATCGCGATCCTGGCCGGCTGCATCGCGGGCGCCCAGTCCGGCGGCGTCGGCGGCTGAGCGTTCCAGGGCCCGAAACGCCCTAGCTAGCCCCACCGGCAGGCTGGGGCAGGTCCAGCCAGACGTAGATGCAACACCATGTCCCTGAGGTCCCTGACCGCGAGGTACAGCTCGCTGATGGCCTCCTGGACTGTCCCGGCCGCGCGGTGATCGCCCATCAGCCCCACCACGGCTTCGAGGGCCAGTCCCGCCGAGAACAGCGGGCGCACCACCATGTCATTCAGGCCCGCGGCGATCCGGTCGTGACCGTCGGTCAGAAGCGGCCTGCCGCCTCCAGCGGGCGAGGCTCCTGTAGCGGCGGGAGGACCGCGAGTCAGCCGGACCTCCGGCCCAGGCGGTGGCAGCATCGCCACCGTCGTCGTGGGCACGCTGGATGATTCGCGCATCGCAAAAGCACCTTGGGTCCTATCCGGCCGTGACTGGCCACGACGGCAGGGTCCGGAGCGCCGCGGTGCCTGCACCCCCGCGTTGGCCTGATGCAGGCCCTTTTGCGGACACTTTGACAGCGAGCTTACGCCCGGCGTCCTGTCCCTGGCGTCGGGTGCATGCGGCCGTACGGTGGGCAGGCAGGCGGGCCGTCCGCTAAGGTCCGGCCCATGCGACTGCGCGGCTCAGGCGACTGTCCGGCTCAGGCGAGGTTCGCCTGATGGCCACGCATCACCGCGACCGGGGTATGGTTCCCTACTGGTCATGACCTCTGCCGCCGATGCCGCGCCGCCGGACTGGTTCACCGCCGCGCTGGCCACTGAAGCCGAACGTGCCCAGGTGAACGTCGAAGGCACCCCGATCGCGTACCGGGCCTGGGGGCGGCCGGGCGGCCCTGGGATCGTGCTGGTCCACGGGGGCGCGGCGCATTCGCGCTGGTGGGACCACATCGCCCCGCTGATGGCGGGCCGGCGGGTGGCCGCGCTCGACCTGTCCGGGCACGGCGACAGCGGCCGGCGGGACCCCTACAGCCTGGACGTGTGGGCGCGTGAGGTGCTCGCCGTGGCCGCCGCCGCCGGGATCAGCACCCCGCCCACGTGATCGGGCACAGCATGGGCGGCTTCGTCGCCCTGCGGGCGGCCAGCCTGTACGGTGCCCGGCTCGCCGGGGCCGTGGCCATGGACTCCCCCGTCCGGGAGATGACCCCGGAGGAACACGCGGCCCGAGAGCACGGGCCTCGGCCGCTGCACGTCTATCCCACCCGGAAGCCGGGCGCTGGCCGCTTCCGCCCGTTCCGACCAGCCCGTGCTGCCCTACGTCGCCGAGCACGTAGCCGCCACCTCGATCCGTGCCGTCGACGGCGGCTGGAGCTGGAAGTTCGACCCGCGCCTCTTCGCCCGGCACGCAGTTCGGTGCCGCCCTGCTGACCCGGCTGGACTGCCGGGTGGCGCTGTTCCGGGCCGAGCACGGCATCCTGTCCGCGGCAGATGAGCGAGGTCATGTACGACCGGCTCGGCCGCGTCGCCCCGCTCATCGAGATCCCCGCCGCCGGTCACCACGTCATGCTCGACCAGCCCATCGCGCTCATCGCCGCCCTGCGGACCCTCCTGTCCGACTGGGACCACTCCCGCCCCGGCCCGCCCCCCGTCGGCTAACCCCCATGCCGGGCCGCTCCGGCATTCGTCTGCAGTTTCTGCTGCTCCCACAGCAGAAACTGAACATAAAGCGGGTACGTGCGGTCATTCCGCGGCCGACGGCCACCGCGGCGGGCGGCGTCGCCACCTGGTCGCGGACCTCGTACTGGACGAGTTCGGTCATGACGGGATGTCCCCGATCTTCTCGCGCACCTCACGCAGCACGCCAGTGACCCGGCCGGACAGCTCGCGGCGGCTCCGAGAGGCGAACCGGCGTCCGCGAGCGCCCTGGTGACCTCGTCCAGCAGTTCAAGGCAGGCCGGGGTCAGCATGGCCAGGATCGTGCGCCGGTCGGTCGGGTGCGGTGTGCGGCGGAGCAGCCCGCGCTTCTCGAGCTGGTCGAGGGCGAGGGTGACCGTGG